>NZ_JBHTYZ010000003.1:0-559024 GCF_042790515.1 Brevibacterium sp. NPDC056726
GCCCGGTTAACCGTTCCGATCCCGGTAGCTAAGCCCATGTCATGCTGATGGTACTGCAACTTGGTGGTTGTGGGAGAGTAAGTGACTGCCGCAATTCTTTTTGGTGGGGGCACTCCTTATGGGGGGTGCCCCCACTTTTTGCATTCACGACTGTCTCTGCCCCTATCGTCATGTCGTCAGCGACAGTGTCATGAAGACACTGTGCGAATCCGCACGGTAGCTCCCGAAGGGCTCGGTCTCGACGAATCCGGCCTTGCGGTACAGGGCCCGGGCCGGCGCGAAGAACTCCATGCTCCCCGTCTCGAGGGACACCCGTTCGACCCCGCGTGAGCGCGCGTCACCGAGCGCATGCTCGAGCAGACGGGACGCGACCCCTTTCCCGCGATGCACCGGAGAGGTCCGCATGCTCTTGATCTCCTCATGCCCGGGCTCAAGCTCGGCGAGGGCGATCGTGCCGACGAGGAAGGGCTCATCGTGTGCCGCCCACAGTCGCACACCGGGGCTCTGCAGTCCACTCGCGTCGAGGGCATGCCGTGATTCCTCCGGCGCCGTCGGGGACATATCGGCGAGGTGCTGCTGGAGGAAATCGAGGAGGGCCGGATCGGAGAAGTCGGCCGGAGCGATCGTGATCATGGCTTCATTCAACGGTGCCGCTGTCCCGCGGTCAATCCGCGCAGAACTCCATCCAGGCCGCACCCTTCCTCTGTGCCCGGGTCAGGGTGGGGTTTTCCCGCCCTCGGTCGGTGTGGATTCCGGATGGAGCGGACCGCCTCGGCGCGCATAGCCTGAAGCCATGCGCAACGACACAGCACCCACTCAGGTCCAGCCGGATGCCGACGATGCGGCGGCACGGCCGTCACGGGCACGGTCGATCCTCCGCAGCGCACTCTGGGCAGCCCACTGGGTGCTGCGCATCTGGCTCGCCGGGTACCTGCTCATCTACGGATGGTCGAAGGTTTACCTCGTCCAGATGGGCTATGCGGACTTCTCCGATGCTCTCGTCCAATACGGTGAGATGAGCCCGATGGGCGTGCTCTGGCGATTCATGGCGTTCTCTCCCACGGTCCAGGTGCTCGCCGGCCTTGCCGAGGTGCTCGCGGCGGTCCTCCTCCTCTTCCGGCGCACCGTGTGGCTCGGCGCGCTCCTCGCCGCTGTCGACATGTCCGTCGTCTTCCTGCTCAACCTCACCTTCGACGTCCCGGTCAAGCAGCTGTCGGGCCTCATGGCCGTGGCCGGGATCGTGCTGCTGGCTCCGAACCTCATCCGCCTCGGCCGCTTCCTGCTCGGGCTGCCCACCGGCCGGCCCGTCCACGGTCGCATCTCGTCCCACCGGATCGTCGTCGCCGTCACGAAATGGACGTCACCCGCTCTCGCGCTGCTCCTCATCATCGGGTCGGGAGTGGCCTTCGGGCTCCGCGCGAACTGGGGTCAGCCCGACCCCGTGCCCGCAGTCGCCGGGGTCTACCGGGCGACGGACAGCGGCAGCCGCACCCTTGAGGGTGCCGAAATCAGCCAGGTCGCTTTCGGGCAGAATGCGTTCGACGGCCGAGCGCGTCTGAGCATCCGCTACGCCGACGGGAGCTTCCAGGACGGCAGGTACACGGTGAGCGCCGCCGACCCCGGGGCCGACGACAGCGGGCGGCTCGACGTCACCCTCTTCCCGAAGCTCGACGGTGATCAGGGACTCGTCCGCGATCCGGTGCTCGAGACCTCACTCGACTACGCGATCGACTCCTCGGGGCAGGTGCGGCTGACCGGCGACGGACTCGACGTCACCCTCGTCAGCGACCCCGAACGGCGCTACCTCTTCGACCGCGAGTTCAGCTGGGAGCCGAGCGAGCCGATCAACCGGTGATTGACCGGCTCCGCGATGCTGTGCGCGCACGACAGGAGCGACTGAGGCGCCGCACCACCCGGTGCGGCGCCTCAGTGTCGGCAGTGGACGATGCTCAGCGGCCGAAGAGCCGCGAGAACAGTCCCTTCTTCTTCCCCTTGGGCTCGTCCGTCGTGGACTCGTCAGCGGCCCGCTCAGCGGCGTGCTCGTCCCGCTGAGCGGCGGGAGTCTCGGTCGGTGCCTCTGCCTCGGTGCGATCAGCCGGCGGCGCGGTCTCGGCTGCGGGAGCTGCCGTCTCGGTGGAGGTCTCGCCGGCGGACGGCTGCCGCGGCTCCGCGGGCTCGGTGCGACGGCCGGCGGCATCCTCGCCGTCGCCCTGCGTCGTGGACTCCGACGGAGCGCCGGCCCCCGTCGTCTCCGAGGTTCGCTCGTCCGCCGCGGTCCCTGCCGACGCCGCTGCCGCGGTCCCTGCCGAAGCGGCTGCCGCAGGGGAGCGGTCCGCGCCCGCGGCAGCTGCACGGTCCGGGGACTCAGCTGCAGGGGACCCAGCCGCAGGGGTGCCGGCGGCGGTCGACGGTTCCTGCGGCGCCGCCTCGGTGACGGTGATGCCGGTGATCCGGGAGAACTGGTCGGCCGCCTCGCCCTCGAGCGGGGCATGGACTTCGCAGTTGGAGATGCGGCTCTGCTCATCGAAGCTGAGATCGGCGCTGCCGTCGGCGAAGAGCATGCGGACACCGCCGTCGGGCAGCTCGGCGGTCGGAATCCCGCGCCGGTCGGCGTACGCCGCGAGCGCGGCCCGATGATCGTCGACCGTCGTCTGCGTCAGCCCCTGCATGAGCGCCCTCACGGACGCCTTGACGGTGGGTGCGGGCAGGGCGAGGGCGGGGGAGTCGACGAGCACCCACACGGTCGTGCCGGCACCGGCGGCGGCCGGATAGTGCGCCCACTTGCCCGTCGCCTCCTTCGCCGCGAGCGTGAGCCGCAGGGCGAGCTCGTCGTCGAGGTCGATCTCCGGCGTGACGAGATCGCTGATGCCCTCCGCGGCACCGAACTTCCGCACCTCGTGGGCGAGGCCGACGACCGCCTCGGGGAACCCGTTGATGTTCTCCCAGCCCCACAGCCACGTGCCCTGCGAACTCGATTCGGAGCCGACGAGGTGGGGGCGGGTGCGCAGCGGCTCCCCGCCCTCGACGTCGAAGGTCAGAGTGGGGTCTGCGGAGAAGTCCACCTCCCAGGCGGCGCCGGCGATGACGCTGCCGAAGTGCGTCTGCATCTCCGTGGAGAGGAAGACGGCGCGATTGACGAGATCCTGCAGTGTTGTGCTCATGATTTCCAGCCTACGGGGACGTGTCGAAGATGCGAGGAGGCACGCGGAACCGGCGTCCGTGTCAGTGCCGCGTGGTCCACTGGATTCGAGAACAGTACCATGGCACGCTCTTGCGAAGGAGGACGATCGATGTAGGATGGTTCGTTGCGCTCTTCCAACTCATGACGCCGTCATGTCGGCTTCTCACATCCAGGACGGACACTGTGGCACTTCTGCGCCTCACCCTGAAATACGCGAAATCCTATTGGCTCTTCATCGTCTTCGTCGTCATCCTCCAGCTGGCCTCGACGATCGCCGCTCTCTACCTGCCCAGCCTCAACGCCCGGATCATCGACGAAGGCGTCGCCGCCGGCAACACCGACTTCATCTGGTCGACGGGCATGACGATGCTCATCGTCTGCTTCGTCCAGGTCATCACCGCGGTCACCGCGATCTTCTTCGGTGCCCGCACCGCGATGGGCGTGGGCCGCGACATCCGCCGCGCGATCTACAGCCATGTCGACAGCCTCTCGACCCTCGAGGTGGGGAAGTTCGGCAGCGCGACCCTCATCACCCGCAACACCAATGACGTGCAGCAGGTGCAGATGCTCGTGCTCATGACGCTCAACTTCATGGTCTCGACACCGATCATGTGCATCGGCGGCATCATCATGGCCCTGCGCGAGGATGCGGGACTGTCCTGGCTCGTCTGGGTCTCCGTGCCGACGCTCTTCATCGTCGTCGGCATCCTCGTCGTCCTCCTCATGCCGCTCTTCCGCCGCATGCAGGATCAGGTCGACGACATCAACGGCGTCCTCCGTGAGCAGATCACCGGCATCCGCGTCATCCGCGCCTTCGTCCGCGAGCCCTTCGAAGCCGACCGGTACGCCGACGCGAACCGCGCCCTGACCGAGACCTCCGTCAAGGTCGGCAACCTCTTCGTCCTCATGTTCCCCGCGATCATGATGATCCTCCACATCGCCACCGCCGCCGTGCTCTGGTTCGGCGGCCACCGCGTCGATGCGGGTCAGATGGAGGTCGGCTCGCTCACCGCGTTCCTCCAGTACCTCCTCCAGATCCTCGTCGCCGTGATGATGGGCGTGTTCATGATGATGATGATCCCGCGCGCCGTCGTCTGCGCCGAGCGCATCTGCGAAGTCCTCGAGACCACCTCGTCGATGGTCGTCCCCGACGGCGTCGACGAACTCCCGCGCCGAGGCGAGCTGGAGTTCCGGAATGTCACCTTCGGCTATCCCGGAGCCGAGGTCCCCGTCCTCGAGGACCTCTCGTTCACGGCACGACCGGGCACGACGACGGCGATCATCGGATCGACGGGTTCCGGCAAGTCGACGATCGTGGGACTCATCCCGCGCCTCATCGACCCGCAGTCGGGTCAGGTGCTCATCGACGGAACACCGGTCAGCGCCTTCAACCGTCACCAGCTCGCCGAGGTCGTCGGCCTCGTGCCGCAGAAGCCCTACCTGTTCTCCGGCACGATCGCCTCGAACCTGCGCTTCGGCAGCGAGCACGCCGACGACGCGCAGCTGTGGGAGGCGCTGGAGACCGCGCAGGCCGCGGACTTCGTCGCCGAGAAGCCGGGCGGGCTCGACGAGAGCGTCTCCCAGGGCGGCACGAACTTCTCCGGCGGCCAGCGGCAGCGCCTCTGCATCGCCCGCGCGCTTGCCGCGAAACCGCTCGTCTACGTCTTCGACGATTCGTTCTCCGCGCTCGACGTCGCCACCGACGCCCGACTGCGCGAGGCCCTGGCCGAGACGACGGGGGAGGCGACGGTCATCGTCGTCGCCCAGCGCGTGTCGACGATCCGCGAGGCCGATCAGATCCTCGTCCTCGACGACGGGAAGATCGTCGGCCGCGGCACCCACGACGAACTGCTCGAGACGAACCCGACCTATCAGGAGATCGTCGAATCCCAGCTGACCGCGGAAGGAGTGAACTGACATGGCGAAGAAGGATCCCGTCGACACGACGACCGCAGAGACGTCCGGCACGACCGCTGCCACCGCCGAGGCCGAACTCGCCGAGGACTTCATCCCCTCCGAAGCCGACGGAGACATGTTCGGCGGCACCCCGCCGCGGAAGGCCAAGCACTTCTGGCCCTCGGTCAAGCGCCTCTTCGGACTCATGGCCGACGAGAAGGCGGGACTCGTCAAGGTCGTCCTCCTCGTCATCGGCTCGGTCGTCCTCACCGTCATCGCCCCGAAGGTGCTCGGCAAGGCGATGGACGTCGTCTACTCCGGAGTCATCGGCTCCCAGCTGCCGGCGGGCGCGAACATCGAGGACATCATCGCCGGCGCCCGTGCCGAAGGCCGCGACGACTACGCCGACATGCTCGCGACTGCCGGAGTCGTCCCCGGTCAGGGCATCGACTTCACGGCACTCGGGCAGATCATCATCGTCGTCCTCCTCATGTACCTCGTCGCCTCGATGCTCATGTGGGCGCAGGGCTACATCCTCAACGCCCTCGTCATGCGCGTCGTCTACCGCCTCCGTGAGGACATCGAGCGCAAGATCAACCGGCTCCCGCTGCGGTACTTCGACACGCGGCAGCGCGGGGATGTCATGTCGCGGGTGACGAACGACGTCGACAACATCCAGCAGGCCCTCCAGCAGGCGTTCTCCCAACTCGTCCAATCGGCGCTGACGATCGTCGGCATCGGCGTGATGATGTTCATCGTCTCGTGGCAGCTCGCGCTGCTCGCCCTCATCGCCCTGCCGCTGTCGGCGATAATCGCCGGCGTCATCGGCTCCCAGGCGCAGAAGAAGTTCAAGGCGCAGTGGAAGTACACCGGTGAGGTCAACGGCCACGTCGAGGAGTCGTTCTCGGGGCTCGACGTCGTGCGGGCCTTCGGCCGCGACAAGGTCATGCTCGACGAGTTCGACCGCCGCAACGAAGAGCTCTACGCCGCATCGTCGGGGGCCCAGTTCGTCTCCGGGATGATCATGCCCTCGATGCAGTTCGTGTCGTACCTCAGCTACGTCCTCATCGCCGTCGCCGGCGGCCTGCGGGTCGCCTCGGGGCAGATGACGCTCGGCGATGCGACCGCGTTCATCCAGTACTCGCGGGAGTTCTCGCAGCCGATCTCGGAGATGGCCGGAGTGGCGAACATGCTCCAGTCCGGTGTCGCCTCGGCCGAGCGCACGTTCGAGCTCCTCGACGCCGACGAGGAGGAGCCCGACGAGGCGACGGCCGCGCTGCCTCCGCGGACTCCCGGGCGGGTCGACTTCTCGCATGTCAGCTTCCGCTACACCGAGGACACCCCGCTCATCGAGGACGTCTCCTTCACGGCTGATCCCGGCCACACGGTCGCGATCGTCGGTCCCACGGGCGCCGGCAAGACGACGCTGGTCAACCTCGTCATGCGCTTCTACGAGCTCACCGGCGGGACGATCTACCTCGACGGGGTCGACATCCGCGATCTCACCCGTGCCGACCTCCGGTCGCACGTGGGCATGGTGCTCCAGGATGCGTGGCTGTTCGAGGGCTCGATCCGCGACAACATCCGGTACGGACGACTCGACGCCACCGACGAGGAGGTCATCGACGCCGCGAAGGCGACGATGGTCGACCGCTTCGTCCGGCAGCTGCCCGACGGCTACGACACCGTCATCGACGCCGACGGTGGCAGCGTCTCTGCCGGTGAGCGCCAGCTCATCACGATCGCCCGGGCGTTCCTCGCCGATCCCTCGCTGCTCATCCTCGACGAGGCGACCTCGTCGGTGGACACCCGCACCGAGCTGCTCGTGCAGCAGGCGATGGCGGCCCTGCGCACCGACCGGACGTCGTTCGTCATCGCGCACCGACTCTCGACGATCCGCGATGCCGACACCATCCTCGTCATGGAGAACGGTGCGATCGTCGAGCACGGCAACCACGAGGAGCTCCTCGCCGCCGAGGGCGCGTACTACCGCCTCTACATGTCGCAGTTCCGAGGTGAGGACGCCGAGGAGCACTTCACCGCTGAGGTCCTCGCCGAGGCGGAGACCGAACCCGGGCTCGCCGCCGATGCCGCGGCGCTGGCCGAGGACGCCGGCGACGCCGCAGTGGCCGAGGAGGCTTCCACGGGGTCGACGGAGCCTGCCGCTGGGGCGACGGAGCCTGCCGCTGGTCCGCGGGAATCAGGCGAGGTCAGGGACGAGTCCGGCGTGCGGAACGACGCGTCGACCGACCCGGGCGGGCGCTCGGAGGCTCAGCCGCCGCTCGGCGGGAGGGGAACGGACTGACCGAACCGAGGCAGGACAGGCCGTCCTCCGCAGAAGGCCCCCGAGGGACACTCGGGGGCCTTCGCCGTCCCCGACCAGCGGAGCGGCCGGCCTCGTCCCGTGGGTGCGCACACCCACTCTGCGGCGCGCATGTCAACAGGTTCCGGTGGTAACGATTTTCAGGCTCCGACGGCAGGGTCTGCCGAATCGTGATGTCGGCATGGCGGCCTGTGCGAAGTCCTCGGATCGGTCGACACCGCCTGCCTGACGGCCTGCGGATCGAGCGGAGAATCCGGTGCCACCTGGGCCACCGGGTTGCCGGCGTGAGAGCAGCGTCCGGCCCCGCGACAGACCCCGCCGTGCGCGCCGATCATCCGAACAGTGACGGAACGATAACAGGACGCCGTGACCTGCATCACAGAATCGTCATGAACTCAATGTTCATAAGTCCCCGGACGGGGCGCACAGACGTAGTGTCCTCGACAAGCAGCCACGAGCACCGTGGCAGCTCCAGGCCCCGCTGGAAGGACGATCATGAAACGCCTCATCCTCGCGACGACGGTGGCACTCGCCGTCGCCACCATGGGCTCCCTGCCGGCCGCCGCCTCCGTGGCAGCGGACGGAGCAGCGGGGCAGACAACCCTCATGGCCATGCCGGATCCCGACGGCACCGCCGACGGCGGAACCCCGCCCGGCGACACCACGGACACGGGCACCGACACCGGCACGGACACCGGCACGGACACCGGCGCCGATGACTCCACGTCGCAGGGAACCGACGACAGCTCCGGCGGTGACATGAGCACTGCCGACACCTCGGGCAGCGACGACTCCACCGGCAGCGATGACTCGTCCGGCGCGACGGACGAAGCCGCGACCGATGGCTCCACCGATCCCTCGACTCCCGCCGAAGCGGACGTCGAAGGCACCCCCACCGAGACCCCGACCGAATCCCCCACAGATGAGCCGATCGACGCCACCATGTACCTCGAGTCCGATGAGGTCACGGTGTCGGACCTCAGCGACCCCGACAAAGGCATTCGATTCTTCGTCGACGGTGTCCTCGCAGGAGATGACATCGGATGGGGCGACGGCGACGGCACCCATGCAACCGTGGACTCCGACGGTTCATTCACCGGTGTGTACTACACCGAGGGCGCCTACGAGCCCGGCGACACCGTCACGGTGACCGTCAGCGTTCAGCGGGGCGACCAGAACGAGACGTATTCGGCCAGCGCCACCGTCGTCGGTGACGAGACCGAGCCGCCGCCATCGGGCACGACTCTCGACATCACCCCGGGTTCGCAGCAGGTCTCCGACTTCCTCACCAGCGGTGTGACCGTGATGATGTCCGGCTGCCGGATGGATTCCGACGTCAACATCATGATCACCACCGCCTATGACCCGGATACCGTGGTCTTCGAAGCGAGCCAGGAAGCCGGTGAGGACACCGCCGCCGTGGTGACCTGGGTGCCCGAGGTCGGCGATACCGACCCGGTCGCATTCATCGGGCGATACCTCGTCACGGCCGATTGCGGTGACATGTTCCAGGAGGGCACGTTCACCGTCACCGCGGACGGCGATGAGACTCTTGAGCCCACCCTCTCGGTCTGGCCTGAGACGATCTCCGGCGCCGACTTCGTCAACCGCGACAAGGGCGTGACGATGGCGGTCGTCGATTGCCTGGTCGCCGATGAGGTCCGCTTCCAGGTCTGGAACAGCAGCGACGTCCTCCTCTACGACCGGACGGCCCCGGCCGACGGCGGAGATGTCGCCGCGGTGCAGACCTACGGTCTGGAGAACGATCCCGCGGCGTACGTCGGCAAGTACACCGTCCAAGCCACCTGCGGCGACTACGTCATGAACAGCGGGTTCACGGTCACCGGCTCCGGTGGCGGTGGCGGCGGCGGCAACGGCGGGGGCGGTTCCGGCGGCGGCAACAACGGGTCGATGCCCCGCACCGGTGCAGAACTCACCGGCCTCGGCGCCGGCGCCATCCTCATCCTCGCAGGAGCGGGAGCGGTCCTCTTCGCCCGCCGCCGCGGACAGATGAAAGGATGACAGAACTCCCGTCAGGTCGGTGATTCGTCCCGGCCGGACGGCGAAACGAGATCGGTCCCGGTCCCCGAGGTTGAGTCGGGGAACCGGGACCGATTCGCGTGTTTGGTCTCAGCGGGACGCGAGCAGAGTGCGCACGGCGGACGAGAAGAACCCCTGCCCGTCGACGCCGGTGCCCGCGGGGCCGTAGCCGGCCTCGACGGCATGCTCGGGGTGGGGCATGAGTCCGACGACGTTGCCCGCCTCGTTCGTGATGCCGGCGATGTCACGCAGCGAGCCGTTGGGGTTGAGGCCCTGGTAGCGGAAGACGACGCGACCGGTCGCCTCGAGCTCGTCGAGCACCTCGTCGGTGGCGACGTAGCCGCCCTCGCCGTTCTTCAGCGGGATCGTGATCGTCTGTCCCTGCTCGTAGTCGCCGGTCCACGCGGTGTCCGCGTTCTCGACGAGGAGATCCTGGTCGCGGCAGACGAAGTGCTGCTCCTCGTTGCGGATGAGCGCCCCGGGCAGAAGATGGGACTCGCAGAGGACCTGGAAGCCGTTGCAGATGCCGAGCACCGGCATGCCGGCGTTCGCGGCCGCGACGACGGCGTCCATGATCGGGGCGAAGCGGGCGATCGCTCCGGCCCGCAGGTAGTCCCCGTAGGAGAACCCGCCGGGCAGGATGACCGCATCGACGCCGGAGAGCGTCGAGTCGGCGTGCCAGAGATTGACCGCCGAGGCGCCCGCGAGGGTGACCGCGCGCGCCGCGTCCCGGTCGTCGAGGGTGCCGGGGAACGTGACGACGCCGATCCTCGGACCGGACGCCGAGGCGGTTGCCGAGTCGGTCGCGGCGGTGGCCGTCATCAGGCGTCCTCGGCGACGCGGACGGCGACGACGTTCTCGATGACGGGGTTCGACAGGAGAGTCTCGGCGGCTTCGCGCGCCTGGGCGAGCACCTCGTCGGTGGCTTCTCCCTCGACCTCGAGTTCGAAGCGCTTGCCCTGCCTGACCTCACCGAAACCGGGGAACCCCAGTCGAGCGAGACCACCGGAGATCGCCTTGCCCTGCGGGTCGAGGATCTCGGGCTTGGGCATCACTTCAACGACGACACGTGCCATGCGTGTTTGACTCCTTCACAACGGGGCGCGGGAGCTCCTCCCGCGCTCGGGAAGAGTCTATCAAGCGCGCAGAGGAGCCCGGCCCGGCGGCTCAGGAGTCGAAGCCCATGCCGACGGCGTCGAGGACCTTGAGCAGCGGGCCGCGCCTGCCCTGGTTCTCATCGGCCTTGATGAGAGCGTTCGTCGTCATCCTGATGCCGAGCCACGCCACCGGTTCGGGCGGGAACGGCAGCGGCCGCCTGCGCACCATCTCCAGCTGCGTCAGCTCGGTCTCCTCACCGGAGAGCAGGTCGAGCATGACGGTGCCGGCGAACCGGGAGGCGCCGACGCCGAGGCCGGTGAACCCGGCCGCCATCGCGACCTTCCGGTCGTAGGCGGTGACGAAGAACGCGAAGAACCGGGAGCACGTGTCGATGGCCCCACCCCACTTGTGGGTGAACCTCACGTCCGCGAGCTGCGGGAACGTCTCGAAGAAGTGCTGGGCGAGGGTTTCGAAGGTCTCCCGGTTCTGGTCGTACTTCCACGACACCTGCCGCCCGTAGTGGTAGACGGCGTCCCAGCCGCCGAAGAGGATGCGGTTGTCGGCCGTGAGCCGGTAGTAGTGGAAGCGGTTCGCGCAGTCGCCGATGCCCTGCCGGCCCTCCCAGCCGATCGCCGCCATCTGGTCGTCGCTGAGCGGTTCCGTCATCAGCGCATAGTCGTAGACGGGCACGGTGTGGAGGCTCGCCCGCTTGAGGAGGGAGGGGAAGACGTTCGTCGCCAGTGCCACCCGCTGCGCCGTGATCGTCGCCGTTCCGGCCGCCGTGGCGGCACCGGAGACCGGTTCGGTGGTCACCGCGACCGTCTGCTTCCGGTCGCTGACGTCGGTGACCTTCGTGCCCTCGTAGACCTCGACACCGAGGTCCCGGATGACGCGCAGCAGCTCCCAGCACAGCTTCGCCGGGTTGAGCATCGCGACCTCCCGCGAGTCCCACAGCGCGCCCTTGTACGTCGGGGACTTCACGATCGTCGCGAGCTCCTCCTGGGTGAGGAAGACGAACCCGGCATCGGGGTCGTGGGCCTCCCGCAGACCGGGGACCTGGTAGTCCTCGGTCGCGACGTCGAGTTCGCCGGTGCGTTCGAACTCGCAGTCCATGCCGTAGCGGACGACGGCGGCCTCGATCGCGTCGAGGTTCTCCCGGCCGAGGGCTGCCAGGCGCTCGTTCTCCGCCGGCAGGTGCGACTCGCCGTTGTCGTAGCCGTGGGTGAGGCTGGCTGCGCAGAACCCGCCGTTGCGGCCCGAGGCCGCCCAGCCGACGGTGTTCGCCTCGAGGAGGACGACGTGCCGGTCGGGGTCGCGCTCCTTCGCCTGGAGGGCCGTCCACAGCCCGGTGAACCCGCCGCCGACGACGACGAGATCGGCCTCGAGGTCGGCCGCCAGCGGCGGCAGCGGCTGCGGCCGGGCGTCGGTGTCGAGCCAGAACGGTACGGTGGAGGCGTCGGCCAATGCGGCTTTGACGTCCATGTCACTTCGCTTTCTGCCTTGCGGCATCGCTTCTGCCTGCCGGCGGTCGGTCCGCCGAACGGCACTGGTGGTGCTGGTACTGGTGGTGCTGGAACTCATGGTCGCTGGTGGGGATTCGCACCGCCTCGGCGCTCATCCTGCCATGGTCTTGATGATCTCCGTCGAACTGCCGCCGGACCGGCGCAGCGCGAGCGCGCAGATCGCCAGGGCGATGAGCGTGAGGACGAACATCAGCGTCGAGATCGCCGCCACCTCGGGGCGCAGGGCCACCTTGACGGCGGAGAAGATGTAGACCGGCCACGGCGTCGAGCCCGGCAGCTGCACGAAGCTCGAGAGGATCGTGTTGTCGAGGCTGAGCGTGAACGCCATGAGGGCGCCGGCGAAGATGCCGGGGGCCGCGATCGGCAGGGTGACCGAGCGGAACGTCGCCCACGAGGTCGCCCCGAGATCCGCCGAGGCCTCCTCGAGCTGCCGGTTCATCCCCGCCAACCGCGCCCGCACGATGAACGTGACGACGGCCATCGAGAACATCGCATGGGAGATGATGAGGCGGACCATGCCGGAGTTGAACGGGGTGAGGCCCCAGTCGACGCCGAGGGTGACGAACCACGGCAGGAATGCGATGCCGTCGACGATCTCCGGGGTGAAGAGCGTGATGCCGAGGACGACGGTGAGGCCGACGGCCCACCACACGCCGCTCTTCGCCCGGGCCAGGGCGACCCCGCCGAGGGTGCCGAAGAACGTCGCGACGAGCGACGAGCCGACGGCCGCCTGGAGGCTCGTGATCACCGAGTTGACGATCGTGTCGTTGCTCAGGCCCGAGGTGTAGGCGCGGAAGCCGAACTCGTCGAAGTTCGCGAGCACCGTGCCGTTGTTGAACGAGTACGCGACGATGACGATGATCGGCAGGAAGAGGTAGATGAAGACGAGGACGCCCCAGATCGTGAGCAGCCGGTCGGTGAGCGGTCGATGTGCTGTGAACGCCATGGTCATGCCTTCCCGTTGGTCAGCGGAACGCTGTTCGTGCGCGCCGCGATGAGCTGCCCGACCTTGAGGATCGCGAAGCCGACGCCGACGACGATGAGCGTGGAGATGATGAGGATGACCGCCATGGCCGCCCCGAGCGCCCAGTCCTGAGCGGCGTTGAACTGCTCGGCGATGAGCTGCCCGACCATCGATCCGCTCGCCCCGCCGAGGACCGTCGCAGTGACGTAGTCGCCGTTGAGCGGGATGAAGACGAGCAGGCAGCCGGAGATCACGCCCGGCATCGCCATCGGCAGGGTGACCCGGAGGAACGTCTTCACCTTGCCCGCGCCGAGGTCGTAGCTGGCTTCCCGCAGCTTCTGGCCCGACCGGTCGATCGCGACGAAGAGGGGCAGGATCATCAGCGGCAGGTAGTTGTAGACGACGCCGATCTGCACCGCGGCATGGGTGTAGAGGATGTCGAGCCGATCCTCGGTGAGGCCGAGGCTCATCAGTCCCTCGGAGACGAACCCGTTGGGGGAGAGGATGATCTGCCAGCCCAGGGTGCGCACGAGGAAGTTCGTCCAGAACGGGACCATGACGAGGGCGAGAGCGAGCCCGCGGTGGGCCGGGGCGATCTTCACCGCGATCCAGTAGGCGAAGGGCAGGGCGATGATGAGGCAGAGGAACGTCCCGAGCAGGGAGATCCGCAGGGTGGCGAGGAACGTCGAGATGAACGCCGGGGTGAGCGCCTCGGGGAAGCGATCGAAGCTGAGCTCATCGAGCGCGACCGCGGTGTAGATGTCGGGTTTGTACCCGAAGCTGAAGAAGATCACCATCGCCACCGGGATGACGAAGAAGAAGACGACGTAGGCCCAGGTCGGGAACGACAGGGCCGCCGCCCCGAAGATTCTGTTGCGCAGCGGGATCATGCTCCCGACCTCCTCTTGGCCTCGGTGAGTGTGTCGACGAGCAGCTGGATCTTGTCGTTGAAGACCCCGGCCTCGAGCCGGTCGAGGACCTCCTGCGGCGGGAAGATCATGTCGAGGCCTTCGACACCGGCTTCCTTCGCCTTCTCCTCGGAGCCCTGCACGCCGATCGGGTAGCCGATGTACTCGATCTGCTCGAGCGAATTGGCGGGATCGATCATGAAGTTGATGAACGCATGTGCGGCGTCGGGATGCGGTGCCCCCGTCGCGATCGCCCACGTGTCCATCCAGAGGTTCGCCGAGGGAGTCGGGAAGACGAACTTCCAGTTCTCGGGATCCTCGACCTCGCCGAAGCCCTGCCGGGCGTCGCCGTTGTAGGAGTGCATGAGCGTGAAGCTGCCCTGGATGATGCCCGTCGAGGCGCTGCCGAAGTACGCCCGCACATGCGGGGCGACCTGGTCGACGATGATCGCGCGCGCCTCGGCGATCTCCTGTTCGTTCGTCGTGTTGATGCTGTAGCCCAGGCTCGTCAGACCGATCGAGGAGACCTCGAGCGCATCGTCGAGGAGCGAGGTCTTGCCCGAGGCCTCGTTCTGAGCGGCGTCGATGAAGTCCTGCCACGACGTCATCTCCCGGGTGATGACGTCGGTGCGGTACGCGTACCCGGTCGTGCCCCACGCCTTGCAGATCGTGAACTCGTTGTTCGGGTCGACGTCCTGGTGGATGAAGTTCGGGTCCATCGTCTGGAAGTTCGGGATGAGGGAGAGGTCGAGCGGTTGGAGGAGGTCGTGGCTGGTGAACCGGGAGAGCTGCGAACCGGTGGGGACGACGACGTCGTAGCCGGAGGTCCCGCGGCTTGAGGAGAGCTTCGCGATGAGCTCCTCGTTCGACCCGTACGAGTCGACCTGGAGGAGGACGTCGAAGTCGTCGCGGAATCTCGAGAGCAGGTCGGGGGAGTCGTAGTCGCCCCACGTGTAGAGGTTGAGCTTGTCCTCGAGCTCGCCGTCGGTGGCCGGGGAGGCGGCCATGCCCGTGGAGCTGCCGCAGGCGGAGAGCGCCCCGAGGCCGATGACGCCGATGCCCGCGAGCGCTGCCCGGCGGGTGATGCGTCGGGCGGCGGCCGGTGGGGCGAGGACGGAGACGGGCTGCTGCTCACTCATCGGCGAACACCGCCACGGCATCCTCGTCCCACGACAGGGCCACCTCGTCGCCGTGGTCGAAGATCGTCGCCCCCGACGCCGGCACCCGGGCGAGGAGTTCGTCGTTCGACCCGGCCTTGACCATGTACTGGACGACATCGCCGAGGTAGGACGTCGAGATGACGGTCGCGACGGCCGTGTTCGGCCGGGTCCCCGCGCTCGGGTCGACCGCGGAGACGCGCAGCCGCTCGGGCCGGATCGCCGCGCGCACGGTCATCCCCGTCGTCAGGGGAGCCGTCGTCTCAGCGGTCGCGGTGCCCGCCGTCGCGGGCCGCTGGGCCAGCGCCGAGGTGCGCAGGACCGCGTTCTCACTGCGCAGATCCGCATGACCGGGCCCCACCTCGGCGACGGTGACGGGAACGAAGTTCTGCTTGCCGATGAACCCGGCGACGAAGCCGTTGTTCGGGGCCGCGTAGATCTCCTCCCCGGAGCCCACCTGCTGGACGACGCCGTCGTACATGACGACGATCCGGTCGCTCATCGCCAGCGCTTCCTCCTGGTCGTGGGTGACGAAGACGAAGGTCGTGCCGAGTCCCGCGTGGAGGCGCTTGAGCTCGAGCTGCATCTCCTCGCGCAGCTTCCGGTCGAGGGCGGACATCGGCTCGTCGAGGAGGAGCACCTTGGGCCGGTTGACGAGCGCCCGGGCCAGGGCGATGCGCTGCTGCTGGCCGCCGGAGAGCTGTTCGGGCTTGCGCCCGGCGAACTCCTCCATGCGCACCAGCGAGAGGACCTCGCGGACCCGGTCGGCGATCTCGGCCTTCGGGGTCTTCGACTGCTTGAGCCCGTAGGCGATGTTGTCGGCGATGTTCATGTGCGGGAAGAGCAGGTACGACTGGAACACCGTGTTGACCGGCCGCTTGTGGGGCGGACGGCCGACGAGGTCGGTGCCGCCGAGGAGGATCTGGCCAGCAGTCGGGTACTCGAAGCCGGCGATCATCCGCAGCAGCGTCGTCTTCCCGCAGCCCGAGGGCCCAAGGAGGGAGAGGAACTCGCCTTCGCGGACCGTGAGATCGAGCTTCTCGATCGCGGTCACGCCGCCGAAGTCCTTCTTCACTCCGCGGATCTCGAGATCCCCGGATCGTTCTTCTGTGGTCATGGCTGCCTTTCGCAGAGGGTTTCGCAGAGGGTTTCGCAGAGGGTGCTGGGTCACGCCCGGTGGACGATCCGGCCGCCGGAGACGGTCAGCCGGTTGGTGATGGTGTGGAGGTCGGCGGGGTCGAGGGCGAACGGGTCCGCGCTCGCGAGCGCGAGATTCGCGGGCTCGCCGAGGCGGATGCGGCCGTTGTGCTCGGCGCGCAGCAGGTGCGCGGAGCCTGCGGTGTAGGCCCGCAGGGCGGTGAGCACGTCGATGGCCTGGTCGGGTCCGAGCGGTGCGGGGTCGGCCTCCTCCGGGTGGGAGCGGTTGACGGCGACGTGGACGGCCTGCCACGGATCCGGGGTGGAGACCGGCCAGTCTGATCCCATCGCGAGGTGGGTGCCCGCCTCGGCGAAGGACCGGAACGGGTACTGCCACGCCGCCCGCTCCTCACCGAGGCACGGGATGTTGAGGTCGATCATCTGCTGATCCCGGCACGCCCACAGGGCCTGGAGGTTCGCGGTGATCCCGAGCTCGGCGAAGCGCGGCACGTCGGCGGGGTCGACGACCTGGACGTGGGCGATGTGGTGCCGGGCGTCGGGTCGGAGCCCGGCGTCCGAGTCGGCGACGGCGGCGAACGCGTCGAGGGCCGCGGTCACCGCGGCGTCGCCGATCGCATGGCAGTGGATGTCGAATCCGGCGGCGTCGAGGGCGGCGAACGCCGCGTGGAGGTGGTCACGGGTGAAGTACGACGTCCCGAAGCCGCCGCACGCGCACGTGTACTCCGCGCTCATCGCCGCGGTCCGGGATTCGACGATGCCGTCGAGCATGAACTTCACCGAATGCGTCCGGAACGCCCCGGCGGTGCGCTTGCGCTCGACGAACTTCGCGACCTGGGCGTCGACGTCGGTGACGTCGCGGGGCCACCACAGGCTGCCGACGACCTCGGCGTCGAGTTCGCCGGCGTCGACGGCGCGCACGTACGTGTCGAAGGCGTCGCGGTGCCCCGAGTAGTCGCCGATGATCGCGTCCATCCAGCCGGTGATGCCGAGCGCGAGCAGCTCCGCCTGCCCGGCGAGCAGCCCCGCGCGCATCTCGGCGTCGGAGGGGACGGGCAGGTGGGCGCCGACGATGTCCATCGCCGATTCGTGGAGGCAGCCGGTGGGTGTGCCGTCTTCGTCCTTCTCGATGACCCCGCCGGCCGGGGTCGGCGTGTCCGCGTCGAGTCCGGCGAGCGCCATCGCCGCCGAGTTCACCCACGCCGAGTGGTGGTCGGCGCTGACGAGCATGATCGGACGGAAGGGGCTGAGCTCGTCGAGGAGGTCCGCGCGGGGCGCCCCGCCGGGGAAGTCGGCCATCGACCAGCCGCCGCCGGTGAGCCAGCCCTCCGTCGTCTCCAGGTGTGCGGCGATCCGCGCCCGCACCGCGTCGACGCCGACGGCGTCGCTGAGATCGCACGTCAGCGATTCGAGGCCGCCGCCGGACGTGTGGACGTGGGCGTCGACGAACCCGGGGGTGAGCAGGCCTCCGGCCCCGTCGATCGTCTCCGCCGTGGGACTGTCGGCCGGTCCGGTGCCGATCTCGCTGATCGTTCCGCTGCGGATGCTCACCCGATTCCCGGGCACGATGTCGTGCCCGTCGAAGATCGTGACATCGAGGATGTCAACGTCCATGTGTCCTCCCGACTGCTCTGTCGCTGTGATCCGCGCACGCCCATGGCGGCGCGAGGTGGTGGGGTATGAGGGGGTGCTGGTGATCCGGGCGGGCAGGATCGGCTGCCGGGGCCCGGGTGTCCATCACGTCGTGAAGATCGTGTCCTGCCACGCGTGATGCGGGTCCTCATGCTGGTCGATGAAGACGTGTTTGATCTGCGTGTACTCGTCGAACGAGTACTGGCTCATGTCCTTGCCGAACCCCGAGGCCTTGTACCCGCCGTGGGGCATGTCGGAGACGATGGGGATGTGCTCGTTGATCCACACGCAGCCGGCCTCGATGTCCGCGGCCGCCCGCAGGGTGCGGTTCGTCGACCGCGTCCACGCGCTCGCCGCGAGCCCGTACGGGGTGTCGTTGGCCAGCGCGATCGCCTCGTCGTCGGTGTCGAAGGGGACCGCGACGAGCACGGGTCCGAAGATCTCGTCACGCCACACCTCGGCGTCGGTGTCGATGCCGGTGATGAGCGTCGGAGCGTAGTACGCGGTCGTCTCCGGGGTGCCCGGCAGTTCCTCGCCGAGGTGGTTCGTCGTCGGGATCTCTCCGCCGGTGCGGATCGTCGCCCCGGTGTCTCCGGCGCGGGCGACCATGGCAGCGACCCGGTCGCGGTGGGTAAGTGAGATGAGCGAGCCCATGTCCGTGGCCGGAACGGCGGGATCGCCGAGGCGGACGCCGTCCATGAGCTCGGCGACCCGGTCGGTGAACGCCTCGAAGTGCTCGGCGGCGACGATCGCCCGGGTCGCGGCGGTGCAGTCCTGCCCGGAGTTGATGAGCGAGCCGGCGACGGCGCCGCGGGCGGCGGCTTCGATGTCGGCATCGGCGAAGACGACGAGCGGGGCCTTGCCGCCGAGCTCGAGGTGGACGCGGCTGCCCTTGGCGGCGGCGAGCTCCATGATCCGCCTGCCGACCGGTGTGGACCCGGTGAAGGAGGTCATGACGACGTCGGGGTGGGTGACGAGGGTTTCGCCGGCCTCCTTGCCGTCGCCGGCGATGACGTTGATGACCCCGGGCGGGAAGCCCGCTGCGGTGGCCGCCTCGGCGAGGATGAGCGAGGTGCCCGGCGTCATCTCCGAGGTCTTGAGCACGATCGTGTTGCCCGCCGCCACGGCGGGCAGGATCTTCCATGCCGCCATCTGCAGCGGGTAGTTCCACGGGGCGATCGAGCCGATGACGCCGAGAGGTTCGCGGCGGATCATCGACGTCGACTGCTCCCAGTACGTGCCCGCTGACAGCCCGGTCAGCGCCCGGGCGGCCCCGGCGAAGAAGCGGGCGTTGTCGATCGAGCCGGGGACGTCGAATTCGGTGGCGAGTCGGATCGACTTGCCGGTCTGCTGCGATTCGAGCGCGGCGAGCTCGTCGCTGCGCTTCTCGAGTTCGTCGGCGAGGCGCAGCAGGAGGTCGGCGCGCTCGCCGGGGGTCAGTGCCTTGAAGCCGGGATAGGCGGCCTTCGCCGCGGCGACGGCGTCGCGGACATCGGCGGCGTCGGCGAGTGCGTACTCGCCGGTCGCCTCACCGGTGGCGGGGTTGGTGAGGGTGAACGGAGCTCCGCGTCCCTCGTGGTGTTCGCCGTTCCAGTAGTGCATGCATATCGATTCCCGCCTTGTGCGTGTCGACCCGGTGCCGACGGAACGTGTGGCACGGATCACTGTTGCCGATCACTGTAACGGATTTCGATGGTGAGGTCTACTAGATCCGTTGTTCGAGACAAGGGGCCCGCTGTGAACAGTGACGGTCCGCGTGGAACACCTGCGAAACCAGTGGCATCGTGGGATGCGGCGCAGCTCCGGCGCCGCGCGGGCCGACGGGGCCGCTCTCAACAGACTTCAGGACGCAGAGTGTCGACAACGGCGTGCGCTGTCGACACTCTGCGTCCTGAAGTCGGGCTCAGGCGGGGAAGGTCTCGCCGGTGAGCGTCTCGAAGGCCTCGATGTAGCGTGCGCGGGTCTTCTCGACGACCTCGGCGGGCAGGGCCGGCGGCGGAGTGTCCGACGCCCTGTCCCAGCCGGACTCCGTCGTCAGCCAGTCGCGGACGAACTGCTTGTCGAAGCTCGCCTGCGCGGTGCCCGGGGCGTAGCTGTCGGCGCCCCAGAAGCGCGAGGAGTCGGGGGTGAGCACTTCGTCGGCGAGGACGATCGTGCCGTCGGACAGGGTTCCGAACTCGAACTTCGTGTCGGCGAGGACGATGCCCCGCTCCCGGGCGATGATCTCGGCGCGCCGGTAGATCTCCAGGGTGAGGTCGCGGATCGCGCTCGCCTGCTCCTCGCCGATGGTCTCGGCGACCTGGTCGAAGGAGACGTTCTCGTCGTGGTCGCCGAGCGCGGCCTTCGTCGCCGGGGTGAAGATCGCCGGTTCGAGCCGGTCGGCCTCGTCGAGGCCGGCGGGCAGGGCGACCCCGCACACGGCGCCGGTCGCCCGGTAGTCGGTGAGTCCGGAGCCGGTGAGGTACCCGCGGGCGACGGCCTCGACGGGGATCATCGCGAGGTTCCTCACGATGAGTCCGCGTCCGCGCACCGCGTCGGGGACGTCGGAGCTGATGACGTGGTTGCCGATGACATCGGCGAGCTGGTCGAACCACCACAGGCTCAGGCCCGTGAGCACGCGGCCCTTGTCGGGGATCTCGGAATCGAGCACCCAGTCGTAGGCCGAGATCCGGTCGGAGGCGACCATGAGGAGACGGTCGGCCGAGGCGATGTCCGCAGCGTCCTCGGGGATGTAGAGGTCGCGGACCTTGCCGGAGTACGCGTGCCTCCACCCGGGCAGCGTCGGGGCGTCCGCGTCGAGGCCCGCGGCAGGGGCGTTGCTCGCGGCAGGAGCCGCACTCCCGTAGACGGGAGCGAGCGCGATCCGCCCCCGGGCAGCCGCCTCGGCGATGTCATGGCGGTGCTGTTCGCCGTCCCACGAGATCTCCTCGACCGCGGCATACGCGCGGGCCCGCGCCTCGTCGAGGTCGGTCCCGAGCGCGACGACGGAGAGCACCCGCCCGCCGGCGGTGACGATGTCCCCGGTCTCGGCGACGTCCTCGGTGATGATCGTGTCCTCCGGCGCGTACCCGGCGCCGGGCCCCGTCGCGAGCGCCGTGCCGGCGTGGAGGACGTCGATGCCCTCGCGCGCATCGGCGGCGTCGAGACCGCGGATGATGTCGCCGGTCGTCGGCCGGTCGGGGTAGTTCTCTGCGGCCATGACGACGGTCACGGAGGTGCGCGGATCCCAGTCGAGCTCCCCGACCTCGTCGAGGCGGCCCTCGGCGGCAGCGAGCAGCGTCTGCCCGAGCGGGGTCCTCAGGCGGGCGAGGACGGACTGCGTCTCGGGGTCGCCGAAGCGGACGTTGAATTCGACGACGCGCAGGCCCTTCGAGGTCAGCGCGAGACCGCAGTAGAGGAGGCCGGAGAACGGGGTGCCGCGGCGGGCCATCTCGTCGACGACGGGCTGGGCGACGGTGGTGACGATGTCGTCGACCATGCCCGCGGGCGCCCACGGCAGCGGCGAGTACGCCCCCATCCCGCCGGTGTTCGGTCCGGTGTCACCGTCGCCGATGCGCTTGAAGTCCTGCGCCGGGGCCAGGGGCACCGTCCGAGTGCCGTCGCAGAGGACGAAGAGGGAGACCTCGGGACCGTCGAGGTAGTCCTCGATGACGACGCGGTCGGAGACCTCGAGGCACGAGCGGGCATGGGCGAGTGCGGCCTCCCGGTCGTCGGTGACAACGACGCCCTTGCCCGCGGCGAGCCCGTCGGCCTTGACGACGTAGGGGGCGCCGAAGTCGTCGAGGGCCGCGGCCGCCTCGTCGAGGGTGTAGGCGACGACGGTCCGGGCCGTCGGCACGCCCGCGGCCTCCATGATCTCCTTCGCGAACGCCTTCGATCCCTCGAGGTGCGCGGCGGCCGCGCTCGGACCGAACACTGGGAACGAGGCCTCCCGCAGGGCATCGGCGACACCGGCGACGAGCGGGGCCTCGGGTCCGACGACGACGAGATCGACGTCGAGGCGCTCGGCCAGCGCGGTCACCTCGGCGGCATCGGAGGCGTCGACGTCCGCGGTGTGCGCGATGGCCGCGATCCCCGGATTTCCGGGGGCGGCGATGACGGCGTCGACCTGGGGGTCGCGGCTGAGAGCAAGGACGAGGGCGTGTTCGCGGGAGCCCGACCCGATGACGAGAACCTTCACACGACCAGCCTATAAGGTCGTACGCTTGAGTGCGTGAGTCTCTCCACCTTCACGCCCGCCGAGGCGGCCTGCCTCGCCGTCGTCGAACGCAGCGGATTCGTCGAGTCGCGCCACAGCGGATCCGCCGTCGTCGTCGGCCCCGACGGCACCGAACTCCTCCGCCTGGGCGCCCCGGGAGCCCCCGTGTTCACGCGCTCGAGCCTCAAGCCTCTCCAGGCGCGCGCCGCGCTCTCCCTCGGCGCGCAGCTGGCCGGTCCGGCTGCCGCGCTCGCGACCGCCTCCCACCGCTCCGAGGCCGGACACGTCGCCGTCGTCGAAGCGATGCTCGCCTCCGCGGACCTCGGTGCCGCCGACCTCCGGTGCCCGTCCGTCCATCCCGCCGACGGGGCCTACCGCCGCAGCCTCGCCGCGGCCGGCGACCCCCGCTCACCGGTCCACTTCAACTGCTCGGGCAAGCATGCCGCGTTCCTGCTCGCCGCCCGCGCCCAGAACGCCGACACCGCGACCTACCTCGACCCCTCCCATCCCGTGCAGCAGCGCGTCGCCGAGGTGGTCGCCGACTTCGCCGGTGAGACCCCGGCCGCGGTCGGCGTCGACGGGTGCGGGGCGCCCGTGTTCGCGCTCAGCCTGACCGGCCTCGCCCGCGCCGTCGGCCGGGTCGTCGGCCCCGGCGCCGACGCGGACTCCCGGACGATCACCGACGCGGTCTTCGCCGACCCGTGGGCGATCGAGGGGCACGGGCGACCGAACACGACGGTCATCGACCGCCTCGGCGTCTTCGCCAAGGGCGGCGCCGAAGGGGTCATCGTCATGGCCACCCGCGACGGCCACGCCGTGGCGCTCAAATGCCTCGACGGGTCCTCCCGGGCCACGGGCCTCGTCGCCCTCACCCTGCTCGATCGGGTCGGGGCGCTGTCCGACATCCCCGCGGCCGATCTCGCCGAGGTGGCGGCGGCGATCACCGACCCCGTCACCGGCGGCACGGATTCCGAGGGGCGGACAGCCGTGGTCGGCACCGTGCGGGTGAGCGAAGATGCAGCTGAAGGAGCGAGGTTCTGACGATGGCGATTCGACGACGAATAGACCCTGAGCAGGGACGACGCGCACTCGAGATGTGGGTGGCCCACAGCGATGCCGACGGCGCGCCGGCGGACCGGACGACGGTGGCGACCGCGGTGCGCTTCACCCTCGAGGAGCTCGCCTCCCGCGCCGAGGGCAATAGCGTCGAAGTTCGCGTGCCCCCCTTCGGGGTCACCCAGTGCATTCCCGGCCCCCGGCACACCCGCGGCACCCCGCCCAATGTCGTCGAGACCTCCGCCGAGGTGTGGCTCGGCCTCGTCACCGGACGGGTCGGCTTCGCCGAGGCGCTCGCCGCCGGCACGGTCGATGCCTCGGGCACGCGCGCGGACCTCAGCGACCACGTGCCGCTGTTCACGACCGCGGACCTGGAGGGACCCCGATGAGTGCGCAGATCACCCAGACGACCTCGTTCATCGGCGGCCGGCATGTGCCCTCGCTGACGACGTACGCGAACATCGATCCGGCAACCGGCGACCACCTCGGCGATGTCTCCCGGGGTGGGGCCGAGGAGATCGATCGGGCGGTGACGGCTGCGGCGAAGGCCCAGCGGGAGTGGCGGCGCTCGAGTCCCGAGCAGCGTTCCCGCCTCCTCGTCGCCACCGCTGCGGCGATCGGCGCCCACCGCGACGAGCTCGCCCGGATCGAATCCGAGGACACGGGCAAACCGCTCTCCCAGGCCTACGCGGACGTCGACGTCTGCGCCCGCTACTTCGAGTTCTACGGGCACACGATCGAGGCCTACCACGGGCAGGCGATCCCGCTCAGCGACGACATGCACGCGTACACCCGCCGTGAGCCCTACGGGGTGACCGGGCACATCGTCGCGTGGAACTACCCGCTCCAGCTCATCGGCCGGGCCGCGGCGACGAGCCTCGCCACCGGCAACTGCGCGGTGGCGAAACCCGCCGATGAGACACCGCGGTCGACCGTGCGGCTGGCCGAGCTCATCCACTCCGTCGGCTTCCCCGCCGGGGCCTTCAACGTCGTCACCGGCCTCGGCGCCGAGGCGGGTGCTGCGCTTGCGCAGCATCCCGGCATCGCCCACCTCGGGTTCGTCGGGTCGACGCAGGTCGGCTCGCAGATCGCCCATGCCGCCGCGGACCGGGTCGTGCCCACCGTCCTCGAGCTCGGCGGCAAGTCCGCGAACCTCGTCTTCGCCGACGCCGACGTCGACCAGGCGATCCCCTCCCTCGTGCGCTCGATCATCCAGAACGCCGGACAGACGTGCTCGGCCGGATCCCGCCTCCTCGTCCACCAGGACATCCACGCCGAGGTCATCGAGAAGACGGCGGCGGCGATGGCCGAGGTGACGATCGGCCACGGCCTCGACGACCCGATGCTCGGCCCGCTCATCTCGACCCGGCAGCAGGAGCGCGTCGAGGGCTTCCTCTCCGACATCGGGGCCGCTCGCATCGTCACCGGCGGCTCCCGCCCGACCGGGCTCGCCGCCGACCTCGAGGGCGGCGCGTTCATCGCCCCGACGATCGTCGACAACGTCGCCCCGGGGTCGACGATCGCCCAGCAGGAGGTGTTCGGCCCCGTCGTCGTCGCGATGACCTTCGCCGACGACGATGAGGCCGTGGCGCTGGCCAACGGGACCGACTACGGGCTCGTCTCCGCGCTGTGGACGCAGAGCCTGTCCCGGGCGCATCGGCTCGCCGCCGAGGTGGAGGCCGGGCAGGTCTTCGTCAACACGTACGGGGCCGGTGGGGGAGTCGAACTGCCCTTCGGCGGGTTCAAGAAGTCCGGATACGGTCGCGAGAAGTCGATGGAGGCCCTCGACGAGTACACGCAGACGAAGACCGTCGTCATCAAGCTCTGAATGGCTCTGTTCCCTCAAGCTCTGCCCATCCAGGCCGTGCGCATCCAGGCCGTGCGCTCCACTCAGCGACGCGGGCGCAGATGACGCCGGGAGTCCTCGCGCTCGTCCTCGGCGCCGCAGTCGCGCACGCGCTGTGGAACCTCGCGGCGAAGACGGTGGCCGGCCGCGGCTACGCGTTCGTCCTCGCCTACCACGGTCTCAGTGCGCTTCTCCTCGCCCCGGTCGCGATCTGGCTCGTCGCCTCCGGGCAGCAGACGATCGACGGGAGTCTGCTCGCCGCGGCCCTGCTCAGCGCACTCCTCCACATCGGGTACTCGGTATCCCTGCAGGCAGGCTACGATCATGCGCCGCTCGGCGTCGTCTACCCGAGCGCCCGCGGCATCGGGCCGGTGCTGACGATCATCGTCGCCGTCACCGTCCTCGGGGAGCGGCTGAGCGCCGTCGAGATCATCGGGGCGCTCATCGTGCTCGCCGGCATCGCCGTCGTCACCGTGCGCCCGCGGGGCCGGAACCACTCGTCCGGCCCTGCTCATCTGCCGGGTCGGGATCACGCGTCCGGCGGGGTGGCGCGCGGCCTCGCGTGGGGCGGCCTCATCGGGACGTTCATCGCCGGGTACACGCTGTGGGACGACTTCGCCGTCAACCATGTGACGACCTCGCCGCTGCTCTACTTCGCCGTCTCCGAGGCCGTCGTCGCTTGTCTCATGGGCGCCGGTCTCGTCACGCTGCCCGGCGGCCGGGCCCGGCGCGCCGACCTCCGCGCCGTCGTCGGTGAGCACCGGTGGGCGCTCGTCACCGTCGCGGTGCTCTCACCCCTGGCCTATCTCCTCGTCCTCTACGCGATGCAGTCCGCGCCCGTCGCGCTCGTCGCGCCCGTGCGGGAGACCTCGATCATCATCGGCACGCTGCTCGCCTGGTGGCTCTTCGGGGAGCGGAACATCGCCGCGAAGCTCACCGGCGCCGTCATCGTCGTCGGCGGCATCGGACTCATCGCCCTCGGCTGAGCACAGCATCGCCCTCGGCTGAGCACAGGCGAGGGCGCAGGCCCGAACCCGGGCCTCAGCCCTGGGCGGCCTTCGCGTGCTTGTCCGCCTTCGCCCGCCGTCCCACCCGGACGACCCGGGTCGGGCAGAGCGAATGGGCGAGCACGCCCTGCGAGGTCGACCCGAGGAGGGTCGCGACGAAGCCGCCGCGCCCCCGGGAGCCGATGATCATCTGGTCGGCGGTCTGCGACGCGGACACGAGCACCTCGGTGGCCGGGGCGTCGAAGACCGACCAGCGGATGTCGAGGTCGGGGAACTCGTCGCGCAGGGTCGCCACGGCGAGTTCGTCGGCCGCGGCCGCCTCGTCGTAGAGCTTCGTCAGGTGCTCTTCGCTCGGCAGCCATTCGGGGGAGAGGATGTGCGCGGCGGTGACGCCGACGATGTGGAGCGGCTTGCCGTAGAGCTGCGCCTGCACCGCGGCCTCCCGCAGCACCGGGCTGTCGGTGTCGAACGGGTCGACGCCGGCGACGATCTGACCGGTGAAGTCGGGGCGCTCCTTGGAGTCCTGCGAGGCATCGACCCGGGGACCGTCCTGCGAGGTGCGCACGGGCTGGTCGATCGGCTGGTGCTCATCGGCGGCGGGACGGTCGGGCCACGTGCTCGGGATGACGACGGTGGGGCTGTGGGCGTGGGCGGGCATCGCGAGCGCGACCGAGCCGAGCAGCCGACCGGAGAACCCGCCGTGTCCGCGGGCGCCGACGACGGCGAGATCGGCCGTCGACGAGCTGTCGATGAGGACTCCCGAGGCGTCACCGACGGCGACGATCGTCGTCACGGGCACACCCGCCTGCCGGGCCACCTCGGCAGCGGACTCGCAGAGCTGCCTGGTCGAGTCCTTGACGGAGTTGTCGAAGTCGGCCGGGTAGACGATGTCAGCGCGGCTCATGTTCATGCCGGGCACGGTGTAGGCGGCGACGAGGCGCAGCTGCGCGCCGGTGAGCTTGGCATGGTCGATCGCCCAGTCGAGGGCGCAGCGGCTGTTGGCGGAACCGTCGATTCCGACGATGATCGTGTGTGACATGTCCACCCCTGTGTGTGAGAGCCCATCCGTGTCCTCCTGCCAGTCTATGGGAAGAGGCGGTCGCTGTGGGATTGTCTGGGAGCGGGCCGGCGGGGCCTCGTCTAGACTGGAGTCGATCGAAACCGCCGGTTCCCCCGGCGCCACTGACCTTGCCCCAAGGAGATCATGAAGGACCAGATCGACGTCTCGGTGCGTCGCAGCCCCAAGTTCGCGGCATTCATGGCCGTCGGTGCGATCGCCGGCGTCCTCCTCGCGGGACTGCTCACCCTGGTCATCGACCCCAGCGAGGTCCCCGCCGAGTACACAGTGGCCAAGGGCGCGGGTCTGCTCCTCGTCGTCCTCGGCGTCGGCGGTCTCTTCGTCGGCGGCCTCGTCGCCCTCATCCTCGACTGGAGAGGGCGCAAGCGGGCCCGCGAGTACCGGGTCGAGGCGCAGATCGACCTCGTCGACGACCCCAAGGTCATCGCCCAGCGGCGGATCGCTGAGATGCGGGGTGAGGAGATCCCCGCCGAAACGGCCGCTGAGACCCCCGCCGAACCGTCATCCGCGACCTCCACCGAACCTCCTGCCGACGACCGGCGCACCACCGGTGACCAGGGCGGCTCCACTCGCCCGACGACCGGGGCCTGAGGCGGCGGTCAGCCCCTCCGCGCGCGTGTGAGACAATTCTTTCCGTGGCAAGAGGAGACGGGCAGCTGACCCACGAAATCGACCCCCTGGACCGCGGACCGCAGGATGCCTGTGGGGTATTCGGAGTCTGGGCTCCGGGCGAGGAGATCGCCAAACTCACCTACTTCGGGCTCTACGCCCTCCAGCACCGCGGGCAGGAGTCCGCGGGCATCGCCGCGAGCAACGGCAGCCAGATCCTCGTCTACCGGGACATGGGGCTCGTCTCGCAGGTGTTCCACGAACGCGACCTCGAACTCCTCCAGGGCCACATCGCCGTCGGCCACACCCGCTACTCGACGACGGGATCGCCGTCGTTCGAGAACGCGCAGCCGACGCTCGGCCCCACCCCGTTCGGCACCGTCGCGCTCGCCCACAACGGCAACCTGACGAACTTCGACGAACTCGAGCAGCTCGCCGACTCCCGCCGCGACCACGCGAACAAGGTCGTCGCCGAAGCGACGAAGAAGCGCAGCCGCACCCGCGCCTTCCGCGACTCCTCGAACGACACCTCACTCGTCACAGAGCTCTTCGCGACCGAGCAGGGCGAGGACCTCACCGACGCCGCGCTCAAGCTGCTCTGCGAAGTCGACGGGGCGTTCTCGCTCGTCTTCATGGATGAGAATACGCTCTACGCCGCCCGCGACCCGCAGGGTGTCCGCCCCCTGTCGCTGGGCCGACTGTCCAACGGCTGGGTCGTCGCCTCGGAGACCGCGGCCCTCGACATCGTCGGCGCCTCGCATGTGCGCGACGTCGAGCCCGGCGAGCTCATCGCCATCGACGAGGACGGGCTGCGCTCGTTCCGCTTCGCCGAGGCGAAGCCGGCCCGCTGCGTCTTCGAATACGTCTACCTCGCCCGGCCCGACAGCGTCCTCGACGGGCAGATCGTCCACGGCGCCCGGACGGAGATGGGGCGCAAGCTCGCCCAGGAGTTCCCCGTCGACGCCGACCTCGTCATCGCCACCCCGGAATCGGGCACGCCCGCGGCCGTCGGCTACGCCGAGGAATCGGGCATCCCGTTCGGCCAGGGCCTGATGAAGAACGCGTACGTCGGTCGGACGTTCATCCAGCCCTCGCAGACGCTGCGGGAGCTCGGCATCCGCCTCAAACTCAACCCGATCCGCGAGAACATCGAGGGCAAGCGCCTCGTCGTCGTCGACGACTCGATCGTGCGCGGCAACACGCAGCGCGCGCTCGTGCGGATGCTCCGGGAGGCCGGTGCCAAGGAGATCCACATCCGCATCTCCTCCCCGCCCGTGAAATGGCCGTGCTACTACGGCATCGACTTCGCCACCCGGGCCGAACTCATCGCCAACGGCCTGAGCACCGAGGAGATCTGCACCTCGCTCGGCGCGGACTCGCTCGGCTACATCTCGCTCGACGGGATGATCGAGGCGACGAAGCAGGAGCGCAGCCAGCTGTGCACCGCGTGCTTCTCCGGCGAGTACCCGATTCCCGTCAACACCACCCCCGCCGACAAAGGATGCTGAGTTGAGCCCAGACGAGACCGACACCGCGAAGACGACGACCTATGCCGCCGCCGGCGTCGATGTCGAGGCCGGCGACAGGGCCGTCGAGCTCATGAAGTCAGCGGTCGCCGCGACCCACAACGCCAACGTCATCGGCGGGGTCGGCGGCTTCGCGGGACTCTTCGACGTCTCCGTGCTCAAGGACTACGAGCGTCCGCTGCTCGCCTCGTCGACCGACGGCGTGGGCACGAAGGTCGCGATCGCCCAGGCGCTCGACAAGCACGACACGATCGGCTTCGACCTCGTCGGCATGGTCGTCGACGACATCATCGTGTGCGGGGCGAAGCCGCTCTTCATGACCGACTACATCGCATGCGGCAAGGTCGTGGCCGAGCGCATCGCCGACATCGTCCGCGGCATCGCCGAGGCGTGCGCGCAGGCCGATGTCGCCCTCGTCGGCGGTGAGACCGCCGAGCACCCGGGCCTCCTCGGCGTCGACGAATACGATGTCGCTGGTGCCGCCACGGGCGTCGTCGACGCCGACAAGCTGCTCGGACCCGACAAGGTCGAGGCCGGTGACGTCCTCATCGCACTGCCGTCCTCCGGCATCCACTCCAACGGGTACTCCCTCGTCAGGCACATCATCGCCGAGGCGGGCTGGGACCTGGACCGGGAGGTCCCGGAGTTCTCGCGCAGCCTCGGCGAGGAGCTCCTCGTTCCCACGCACGTCTACACGGGCGAACTCAACGCCCTCTTCACGGCGCTGCCGGGTGCCGTCCACGCCGTCTCCCACGTCACCGGCGGAGGCCTGTCGGCGAACATCGCCCGGGTGCTGCCGCCCGGTCTCGTCGCGACGATGTCGCGGGACTCGTGGGAGATCCCTGCGGTCTTCACCGTCCTCGGCGACCTCGGCGGGGTGCCGCGCGCGGACCGCGAGCGGACGTGGAACCTCGGCGTCGGCATGGTGCTCGTCACCGCTGCTGATCGCGTCGACGAGGTGCTCGCGGCGAGCCCGGGATCGTGGATCCTCGGTGAGGTGCGCTCCGACGACGGTTCGCTGTCCGGGGAGCTCGACTACGTCCAGGGCGCCAAGGGCGTCGACGGCGGAGCCGCGATCCTCCGCTGAGACAGCAGAGTCCAGACAGATGAGGAGGGGCGGAGACTTCACGTCTCCGCCCCTCCTCATGCGTCGTGGGTCAGCTCAGGAGCGGCGCTCCGTGTACTCGTCGTCGCCGTCTTCGTCGTCGACGTTGTACTTGTCCGCGTACTCCGAGTAATCGGGTTCGTCGTCATAGGCGTCGGTTGAGGAGGACTCATGGGAGTCCGTGCCAAGTTCCTGTTGGAGACGATTGAGATCAGTGTCGGGGCTGTAGTACTTGAGCTTCCGAGCTACCTTGATCTGCTTTGCCTTTGCGCGGCCGCGACCCACTGGCGTGACCCCCTCCGTCGTCATGTGGGGCAGCTCGCCCCAGACTAGATCTCTGCTATGCGCTTAAATCCTACCTGTTCGCGGTGGGAAGTTCCATTTCGGGAAGCGACCTTGGATAGGCTGAACCCATGTCCTACAGTCGCGAATATCTCGTCTCCCTGCGGATCTTCGAACCCACGGTGGTTCATTCCGAATTGCAAGACAGGCAGGTCGAGGACAACCGTGCGCGCATCGAAGCGCAGGTAGCGGCGGACGCGGATCAGCGCCTGATCTCGCTTCCCCCGAACCCGGTGGCCGAGTCGTTCCGCAACACCCCGATCTTCCTCCCGGCGTCTCAGACCCCGGACGGCGTGGACCGCTTCAGCCCCACTCAGGAGGACATCCGCGGCTGGGAGGCGCTCGAGTCGCTGACCGAGCACACGTCGAAGGCGACGCTCGACATCATCGCCCCGAAGTCCGCCCGGCGGCGGGCGGCCGGGCACCGCGCCGAGTGGCTCCAGGACACGAAGGACACCCGCATCTTCACCCGGGTCTCGGCCTGGGATGTGCCCCCGGCATGGTGGCTCTTCTTCTCCCTCGGGGAGGACCAGGTCATCACCGAGGACACCGAGGCCGGAATGCGGGTGCTCATCCGCACCGACATCCTCGCCGCCTCGGCGCGCATGGAGTGGGCCGCGGAGACCATCGCGGAGAAGTCGAAGGTCGTCGACATGGTCGAGCAGACCGGGGTGCTCGCGCAGTGGATCGACAGCTTCGACATGAACTCGATCCTCGAACTCGACCTCGGCGGGATGAGCGAGGTGCTGTGGCCGAACGAGGGTCCGGAGCTCGTCGACTCGTGGGTGACGGCGCTGAGCAACGACGACATCGAGTCCGCGACCGCCGCGTTCCAGAAGTACGCCGCGGCGTGGGAGCAGCTCAACCTCTACGCGCGCGGTTCGTGAGCGGTGGCCCGCAGCGCCCGGAGGGGTGCTGAGAATGCGGGACTCCGGCCACAGGTGCACCGCTTGCTGAGCGTCGGTGCTGGTGCGAAACGCTACGATTGTCTCCGAGATCGCCGAGGTGTCCGCCCCGGCATCGTCTGAGCAGACCGTCCGCGCACCCAGAGTGCCGGACCGGGCGACCGACCGCGGCACGAGAGGATGAGCCCCGCAGCACATGGACGAGAAGAAGCGCCGACTCCTCACGAACACCCCGCCAGGCAGCGCGAATGAACCGGGCAGCGCACCCGAGCCCGCTGACGCATCAGAGCCCGCTGACGCACCTGGGCCCGCGACCGCCTCGGCGAGGGCACCGCTGTCGCGGATCGGGACGGGCTGGCGGATCGCGGTGACCGCGGTCGCCCTCGTCATCCTCACGGCGGGGCAGTTCCTCAACACGAACGACTTCTTCCCGCTCGGCTCCCTCACCCAGTACGCGACGGCGAAGGACCTCAACGGCGAGGTCAACTCGACGTGCATCGCGGCGCGGTTCCCCGGCGAGGACGAACCGACGCGGCTCGCGTTCAACACGGCCACCGTCGGCATCGAGCGCGGTGACGTCGAATCCCAGCTGCAGCGGGTCATCGACAACCCCGAGCTGCTCCAGACGCTCGCCGACTCCTACATCCGGCTCCATCCCGGTCAGCCCGAGCCCGAGGAGATGATCCTCTGCCGTGACACGACGCAGCTCGACAACGGCCGCAGCGTCGGCGACCCTGTGACCCGGACCCTCGCGACGTGGGAGGTGCAGTGACCATGGCCTCCTCGACCACGACTCCGCCGACCGCCGGGACTCTGTCGCCGACCCTGCCCGACCACCGCAATCCCTTCCTCCGCTGGTTCATGCCGCAGGTGCCGCTGGCGCGGGTCGCGGTGTTCCGCTTCATCATCTACGTCTTCATCATCATCGACGTCCTCACGATCTCCGGTGACGTCATCCCGCACGGGTGGACGCCCGAGCTCTACCAGCCGCTGTGGCTGGCTCGGGTGCTCGGCATCCCACCGGTGAGCGTCCTCGGCGCGCAGATCCTGCTCGCCCTCATCATCACCTTCTGCGTGCTCGCCGCGATCGGGATCCTCCAGCGCACGAGCGGGATCATCGTCGCGATCACCTTCGGGGCGTGGATGTTCTACACGCAGGGCTACGGGTACGTCGCCCACGACCACATGGCGCTCGTCATCGCCGCCGTCGTCCTCCCCACGGTCGGCGTCGCCCGCTTCCGGGAGGTGGGGACCACCTCGGCGAAGGCGGGCTGGGCGCTGCGCGTCGTCCAGATCTCCGTCGTCCTCACGTACTTCTACTCGGTGCTGATGAAGTGGATCGCCTCCGGCGACATCACGGACTGGGCCAACGGCGCGGTGATCATCTGGGCGCTGATGCGCCGCGGGGCGGAATGGTCGAAGCCGTTCCTCGAGATGCCCGGCCTCCTCATCGCCGCCCAGTGGGCAACGCTCGTCTTCGAGTTCCTCTCGCCGATCGCGCTGTTCGTCAAGGGCAAGGCGATCTACTTCATCGTCGCCTTCTTCTGCCTCTTCCACCTCATGACGTACTTCGCGCTCGGGATCCACTTCCTCCCGACCGTCATCTGCTGGGCGGCGTTCCTGCCGTTGGAGAAGCTCGTCCCTCGTCGCTTCGCGTCAGCGCCTCGAGCACGCGCCTGACCGCGACGCGTTCGGCCGTGTCCGGGCGCATGACGGCGACGACCCAGCGCATCGTCGTCACTCCCGACAGCGGGACGAGGGTGAGCCCGGCGTCCCGCGGTGTCGTGAATCGGGGGAGGAGGGCGAGCTGATCGCTCGAGGCGACGATCGCCTCGATGAGCCGGTTGTCGCGGATGCGCTGGACGACGTCGAGGTCGCGACCGGTGACGTGGGCGAGGGAGAGCAGCACCGAGTTGAACGGGTATCCGTGCGGCACCCCGACCCACGGACAGTCGACGACATCGTCGGGGGTGAGCTCGGCTCTCGCGGCGAGCGGGTGGGCCGTGGCCATCGCGACGTCGATCGGTTCCCGCGCCAGCGGCACGACGGTGAGTCCGTCCGTGCCTGCCGGTCGGTCGGAGACGAGGCTGTGGGCGATGACGATGTCGACATCGCTGGTCAGGGCCGCGAACTCGTGTTCGGCGAGGTCGACGTCGGAGGTTCGCAGCCGCAGTCCCGGATGCGTCCGGTGCAGTTCGCGCAGGGCGTCGGGCAGGAGGTAGGTGAGTGCGCTCGGGAGCCCGGCGAGGGTGATCTTCCCGATGGGCTCGCCGAGGTGGCCCTCCCAGTCCGCCTGCACGCGCGCGAGCGTGCGGGCGAGGTCCCGGCCGCCCGCGGCGAGCAGCCGCCCCGCCGGGGTGAGGGCGAGTCCGCGTCCGGCAGGTTCGACGAGGGCGCGCCCGAGTTCCCGGGTCGCCTGCCGCAGCTGCTGGGAGACCGCCGAGGGGGTGCGGTGCGTGACGCGCGCGACCTCGGTGACGCTGCCGCGCTCATCGAGGAGGCGGAGGAGCTCGAGGTGCCGCGGATCGATGACCATGAAGCAATGCTACAAGGACACTTCAGATCTTTGCGATTGTGCTAATGAGTGGGCCGCTCAAGAATGGAGTCATGACTGCCAGACACTGCCTCCTCGCCGCCTCGGTGGCCGTGATGTGGGGACTCAACTTCCTCGCGATCGACCTCTCCCTCGACCAGTTCCCGCCGTTCTTCCTCGTCGCGCTGCGCTTCTCCCTCCTCGCGATCCCCGCACTCCTCTTCGTCCCCATGCCGCGGGTGCGGTTCCGGTGGATCCTCGGCTACGGGCTCGGCTTCGGCATCCTCCAGTTCGCGTTTCTCTACTGGGCGATGGCCGCCGGCATGCCCGCCGGACTCGCCTCCCTCGTCCTTCAGGCCTCGGGGCCGTTCACCGTCCTCCTCGGGATGACGGTGCTGCGGGAGCGGGTGCGCGCCTCGCAGATGGCGTTCCTCCTGCTCGCCATGGCCGGGCTCGGTGTCGTCGGGTGGCAGCGGCTCGACTCGAGCGCGAGCTTCCTGCCGTTCCTCCTCACGCTCGCCGGCGCCTTCGGCTGGGCGATCGGCAACATCTGCAACCGGCAGGCGCATTCGGTCGAACCCGTGAAGTTCACGATGTGGATGTCGGTCGTCCCGCCCGTGCCCATGCTCCTCCTCGCCCTGCTCGTCGAAGGCCCCGACCGGATCGGGACATCCCTGACGACGCTGGCGACGCCGACCGGTCTGCTCGGCATCGCCGGGCTCGTCTACACCGTCGTCATCGCCACGGTCATCGGGTCGGGCGTGTGGTCGTGGCTGCTCTCGCGCAACCCCGCCGGCGTCGTCGCCCCGTTCTCGATGCTCGTGCCCATCGTCGGCATGAGCGCGGCATGGTTCGCCTTCGGGGAGACCGTGACCATCGGCGAGCTCTGCGGGGCAGCACTCGTCATCATCGGCGTCCTCGGTGCCGGTCTGCGGGCAGGTGCCGGACTGCGCGCAGGCGTCGGGCCGCGCGCGGCTGCAGGGGCGATCGCCGAGGCGGTGCCCGATCCCGTGCCCATCGTGCCGGAGGCTGCCGATGCCGAGGCTGGGGTCGGGTCGGAGAGCGAGTCGGACGAGGACGTCCCCGCAGGGACGTCTGGCACCCGGTGAGCCTGCCGAGGCGCGATTCGATCACGGTTCTTCTCGCTCCGGTCGTGCGCAGGTCCAGGCCGTCTAGGGTGAGACCATGCCTGACGACCACCACGCTCCGGGTGCCCAATCGCCCGCCTCGTTCCACCTCGGTGGGCCGCTGACGGTCGATGACCTGCTCGCGTCCCCGCGGGGACGGTCACTCGTGCTCAATCTCGTCACCAGTGGCGAGAGCCCGGACTCGGACCAGACGGTTCCGTTCGCTGTTGTCAGCGAAGCGATGCACCGTGCCGTCTGCGTGCTCGACAGGCAGCGAGGGATCGACTCGGCCGTCTACGGCGGCGATGACGGTGAGACCCATCTTCGCAACGTGCAGCCGACCGAGGTCGCGCAAGCACTGCGAAGCCTCGATCCGGTCCCACCGACTCAGACCGACCTCGAACACGCAATGGTCGCGGTCATCGCTGGAGCGATGTACTGGCAGCCGCCGCATTCCGATGCGGTCCTTGCCGAGGATCCGGAGATGGTCGATGCTCTGGGTCCGTGGGCCGAAGCCGTTGTCGACAGCGGACTCCTCGAGACATGGTCGCGTGGTCCCCATGTCGACGACCAGTGGGAGCTGACGTGGGACGACCCGCCCAACCGTGACGCGACGAGGCGGGTGCTCGGTGCGGATCCGACCGATCTCCTCAGTCCTCTCGGCGGTGTGGAGCCGTCGCTGCCGACCGATGAGGCGGCGACGAGTCTGGCTCAGTGGCGTGCAGAAGTGATGGCCGAAGAGGAGTCGTCTCGCCGCGCCTACCGTCTCAGCCCCTTCGACGTCGGCGCGGGGGAGTGGTGGTCGACCCCTGCGGTTGAGCTCTGGTCGACGACCGGGACGTGGCCGAGCGGAGAGCCCATCGGTCTTGGCCTGGTCGAGGACGATTTCGGACTCGAACGAGCGAGAGCGCGACGGGTGCGTCTGCGGGACACCTCCCGCGTGTTCACCGTCAGCGGTCCGGAGCAGTGGGCTGCGCTCTGCCGGAGGTTTCCGCTCGATCTCACCGCGCAGCGGCGAGAGGTGTGGTTCGAAGCCACCGGACGCAAGGGTCGCTGGGTCATCCCCGACTGGTCACGTGTGGCTGAGCAGTTCGACGGCGTCCATGTCAGCCTGGCCGGGTACGTGCGCACCGCCGGTGTCGTCATCGATGTGAGCGACGACAGCATCGTGGATGGACGAGGTGATGCGCCCTTCCGCGGCAACACCGACTGCAACACGGCGAGTCTCATGGCCGGATGGAACCCCGACACGACGTACTGGCTCACCGACGCGATCAGCGGCATCACCGAGGTCGTCGATTGGTCGTTCGACGACGATGCGTACGCGTGGGTGGCTCACCCCGGCCTCACCGTCCGTAGGTGAGCCGGCGGAGCACCACCTCGGCGGGGCCTTTGGCGTTCTTCCTCTCCAACCACGTCGCGAGGCCGAGCGAGACGAGCCAGACGCCGATGGCGAGGAGGAACGCCGGGGTCGTGTTCCACGTTCCGCCGAGGCCGAAGCCCCATGCGGTGAGCAGTGGGGCGAAGATCACCGACTGGAGGAGGTAGAAGCTCAGCGAGCGTTTGCCGAGGTAGGCCACAGGCAGCAGAAGCCTCGGCGGACGGTTCTGGACGCGCAGCCCGATGAGGCCGAACAGAGCCGCGTACCCGATGCCGGCGCAGGCGCCGGTGAGGGAGCTGAGCCCGCTGAAGAGCTGGACGAACGCCGCGTCCTCCGGCACCCAGCCGAGGTATGCAAGAGCCCGGGGCAGCGCCCCGAGGACACCGACGGGAACGCCGATCGCGGCGACGAGGCCGAGACGGGGACGGCGGGCCGCCTCGGCGTTGGGTGCCGTTCCCGACTCCGCCGGTCGCGGTTCGATCCACCAGTGCCGGGCGGCGAGTCCGCCGAGGATGATGGTGATCGGCACGGTGAGCGCGAGCATGCTGAGCACGGTCGCCATCACCCAGACGAGGAGGCGGATGCCGGCGGCCAGCAGGTAGTTCGGTTCGTCCGCACCCTGGGTGAGCAGGCTGCCGAGGATCGTGTTCGCGGCGACGACGTCCTCCCCGTCGGACCCGGCGGCCACCTCGGTGTCGGTCCCGCCGCCCAAGGCCAGCGCCAGTGCGACGAACCCGATCTGGACGAGGACGAAGAGGACGAGGACGCCGGTGAGCACCCACGCGGTGATGGTGAGGATGCGGTCGCGCGCGTTGACGATGAGGTAGCCGAGGGCGAGCCCGCACAGGCCGTACGCGCCGAGGATGTCGCCGCCGAAGAGGAGCGCGGCGTGGACGAAGCCGAAGATGACGAGCCAGAGGTGGCGGCGCAGGAGCATCCGCGTGATCGACTGGGGGCTGTCGCCGGCGGCGGTGCGGTTGCGGGCGAACTGGACGATGCCGTAGCCGAAGAGGAACGCGAACATCGGGTAGATGCTGCCGTCGACGAAGAGGATCGTGAGCACGGACAGCACGACGTCGAGGGCGGAGTCGCTCGGCGGATGGCCGGTCAGGGAGTCGGCGCTCGACGTGCCCCACAGGTAGGCCGAGACGTTGGCGATCCCGATGAGGCAGAGCATGAAGCCGCGGGCGAGGTCGGGAGCGAACGCGCGCCGAGGCGGTCCCGCGGTGGGTGGGGGAGCGGATTGGGGGTGCGGCTGAGGGTGTGGCTGGGGGTGAGGCTGGGGCGGATGGCTCATGCGGTGCCTAACGTGCGGGGAGGGGCAGAGTCAGAGTCGCTGGAGCGGTTACCGGCTCACGGTCTCCGGGGCGAGGCTCGGGGTCTCGTCGATGCCGAAGCGGTGCTTGAGCGCGCGCTGGGCGGCGAACCAGCCGTTCATGCCGTGGACGCCGGGGGCCGGTGGGGTCGCCGCGGAGCAGAGGTAGGCGCCGGGCACCCCGAGGCTGTAGTTGTCCCAGTTCGTCCGCGGGCGGGCGAGCATGCGGTAGAAGGTGATGATGCCGGTGGCGATGTCCCCGCCCTGGTAGTTCTGGTTGTGTCCGGCCATCTCCGAGGCGGGCACCGACCGGTAGTCGACGATCGTGTCGCGGAATCCGGGGGCGAAGCGCTCGAGCTGCCTGATGATGTAGTCGGCGGGGTCGATCGGGCAGTCGAAGGGGACGTGGCAGTACGTCCACAGCGGCCGCAGACCGTTCACCTCGCGGGAGGGGTCGAAGACCGTCGGGTCGGAGACGAGGCAGACGGGGTGGTCGGGCATGCGCCCGGCGACGACGTCGCCCTCGGCCTCGGCCATCTGCGCCCGTGTGCCGCCGAGGTGGACGGTGCCGGCGCGGGCGACGTTCGGGTCGGCCCAGGGGACGGGACCATTGAGCACGAAGTCGACCTTCGCCGCGGCGTTGCCGTGTTTGAAGGCCCGCAGGGCGCGGTCGACGTGGGCGGGCAGGAGGCCGGAGAAGATCTGGGCGGCATTCAGCGCCGAGGTGTCGAGGATGTAGGCGCGGGCCGCGGGCATATCGGAGACGTGGCTGATCCGGGCGTCGGCGGTGACCCTGCCGCCGTGGGCTTCGAGGTCGGCGACGAGTTCATCGGTGATCGCCTGCGACCCGCCGATCGGGGACGGCCAGCCGCCGGCGTGGGCGATCGTCGCGAGCATCGTCGCCGTGGCCGCGGTGCCCATGCCCGGCAGGGGGCCGATCGCGTGGGAGCCGACACCGGTGAAGAGCGCCTGCGTGGTCTCGTGGGAGAGCGGGATGTTCCACGCGGGGCTCGCCTGCGAGAGCAGACGCATCCCGAACTTCACGATGTTCGCGATCCCGTCGACGTCGCGCAGGGTCGGGGGGATCGAGCGCTTGTCGCCGAGGGAGAGCCAGATCGTGTCGTCGACGCGGTCGAGGAGGGGACGGAAGAACCGATCCCATTCCGGGCCGGCCTCGCCGAGGTGGTCGACCGTCGTCGCAAGATCGTGGAAGGCCAGCGCGGCGGGCTGACCGTCGAGCGGTTGGGCGTAGGAGATCTCCGGGGTGGTGAACTCCAGGCCGCGGGCGCGCAGGTCGAAGTCGACGAAGAAGGGGCTGGCGATCGCGAGCGGGTGGACGGCCGAGCAGATGTCGTTCGTGATGCCCGGGGCGAGCCCGAGGTCGAGGGTGCGCGCTCCGCCGCCGATCGTCGGCTGGGCTTCGAAGACCTCGACGGACAGCCCTGCCCTGGCCATCGTCACGGCGGCGGCCAAACCGTTGGGACCCGATCCGACGACAGCGACATCCAGCTCAGTGCTCATGGGTTCAGTCTCTCATGCGCCAGAACGTCGCTTGTGCCTCAGAACTCGCCGAGGCCGTTCTGGAGGAGGTCGCGCAATGCGGAGCGGGCGAGGCCGAGCTCTTCGAAGCCGTCGTACTCGACATCACCGATGGCGACCGCATCCGGTGTCGTCACCCAGTCGCAGAGGACGGTGCTCGACCCGAGTCGATCGGTGCCGAAGAGGAGGAGACTCGCGACGATCGGGGTCTCACCGGCGGGCAGGGCCCGCGTCGCGAGCGTGGCGATCCGCGGATCGAGCGGACGCGTCGGTGAGTCGTCGGGGACGAGGGAGCTCAGTTCGGGCAGCGTCTCCCGCGTCAGCCGCGCGGGGTCGTCGTCATCGTCGAAACTGTCGAGGAGGCCCGCCTCGACTTCGAACACCATCCGCGCCAGGGCACCCGCGAGCACGTTCTCATCGAGCAGCGGCGTGCGCCGGGTGTATCGCTGGATTCCGCCATCCGAGCCGGTGGTGAGGATGAGCGACCAGACGGCGCTGACGTCGACGTCATCCGGCAGAGGCAGGAACACCCAGCCGGCGAAGAGCTCACCGAACGTCGTCACGCCCGGGAGGGAGTCGTCGGGGGCATCCGGGGTCGTCACAGACGGGCCGGCGCTGCCCTCGTCTTCGTCCGATTCCTCGTCATCGTCGTCGAAGGGACTGAACGAGAGCGTCTCGGCGAACCGCGCCTGAGCCACACGGAGCAGCCCCTCGACGAGCTCGCTGCTGACATCCTCGGTGAGGAGTTCGACGTTGCCGGATTCGAACGGGTCGTCATCGCAGATGAGGGCGACGTAGCGGCCGGTGGCCTCATGCCCGGGCGGCAGCGGGAAGACCGTGAGCTGGGACAGTGCCGCCGAGGCCTCTTCGACGAGGACATCGCCGCTGAGCTGGGACAACGTCCTGTCCTGCGCTTCTCCATCCTCCGCGCTGTCATCATCGATCGGCACCTCGTCATCGACCCACGCGTTCGCGGCTTCGGTTTCGACGAGGAAGCCCGAGATCTGCGAGAGGATCGTCGCGTACGACGCCCCGTCGGAGGTGCGCTCGATCCACCCGGTCTCCCCGTCCGCGTTCTCCGTTTCGAAGTACCCCCACACGGTGGTGGGGAAGAACCGCGGCGGGACGGTCTCGATGATCTCGGGGCAGAACAGCCCGAACGGAATGCGTCCGGACTCGGCAGGGGAATCGTTCATCGGTCAATAGTGCCACGTGGTGCCCGGCATCACCGGACGTTAGGCTGGCCGTCATGAACGCGTTCTTCGTCTCGTCCACCCCGATCCCCTCAGCGCTGCGCGGGTTCGCCCGGGCCCACAGCGATCTCGTCGCGCTCACCGAGGATCCCCTGTTCGTGAGTTCGACAGCGCAGTCCCCGACGCGGACCGTCGGCCTCGTCTCCGGCGGCGGCTCCGGTCACGAACCGATGCACGTCGGCTTCGTCGGCCCGGGCATGCTCGACGCCGCCGTCCCCGGTGAGGTCTTCGCCTCACCGCACAACGCGCAGATCTTCGCGGCGTCGCAGGCGGTGGCCGGCCCCGACGGCGTCCTCCACATCGTCAAGAACTACACGGGCGACGTCATCAACTTCGGCATCGCCGCCGAACGTCTCCGCGCCGCCGGCATCCCCGTGGCGACCGTGCTCGTCGACGACGACATCGCCACCGACAGCGACGACACCGAGACCGGCCGCCGCGGCACCGGGGCGACCGTCATCGTCGAGAAGATCCTCGGCGCTGCCGCCGACGCCGGGTGGGGTCTCGACGAGCTTGCCGACCTCGGCGCCGAGGTGGTCGCCCGGTCCCGGAGCCTCGCCGTGGCCGCTCGCGCCCAGACCGATGCCCACACCGGTCGGCCCGCGTTCGACCTTCCCGAGGGCACCCTCGAATACGGCGTCGGCATCCACGGTGAGCGCGCAGCGACCTCGATTCCGCACGACGGCTTCGAGGCTCTCATCGACCGGATGTGCCGTGAGCTCCTCGCCGCGGTTCCCGGCACCCCGGCCGACGACGAGCTCCTCGTCCTCGTCAACGGACTCGGCGCGACGACCCAGATCGAACTCTTCAATGTCCACGACGCCCTCGGTGCCGCCCTCGAGACCGCAGGCGAGTCGATCGCCGCGTCCCTTGTCGGCAGCTATGTCACCGCGCTCGACATGACCGGGTTCTCCCTCACCGTCACCCGCCTGCAGCCGTCCTGGCTCGACTGGTGGAACGCCGCCTCCCGCACCGCGGCGTTCCCCACCCGCGGCGGTGATTCCGCGCACGCCGAGGCGGTGCCGACGGCAGCGGCGACGCGGAGTGCGCAGGAGCCGACGTCGACCGCCGACTCTCTGCGGCAGCGGACGGCAGCCGGTGGGGACACGGATCTCGAGACCGCGGTGCTCCGCCGGTTCGCCGAACTCGTCGAGGAGCAGCACGCCCATCTGACGGAACTCGATCAGGTGGGCGGTGACGGGGACTTCGGGGACAACCTCCGCGGTGGACTGCGCCACGCCACTCGACTCGTCGACTCCTCCGAGGCCGCGGGATTCGCCGCAGCCGAAGCGGCGTTCCTCGGCGGCGTCGGCGGCACGAGCGGACCGCTCCTCGGCCTGCTCTTCCACGAGCTCAGCGCCGGTTACGCCGAACTCGACGCCGACACCCACCGCGAGACCGCGTCTGACCTCTGGAAGCGGGCGACGGCGGCCGGATGCGCGGCGATCCAGCGCGTCGGCGGCGCTGAGACCGGGGATCGGACCGTCGTCGACGTCCTCCATCCCACCGCCTCGGCGTTCGGGAAGGGATTCGCCTCAGCGGCGCAGACCGCCGCCGAGGCGGCACAGGCGACGGCCGACATGCAGGCGAGGCGGGGTCGGGCGAGCTACGTCGACGGCCGCGGAGCCGGCACACCCGACGCCGGAGCCGTGGGCATCTCGCTCCTCTTCTCCGCTGCCGCCGAAGTCTACGAGAAGTAGCCCTAGCCGGTACGAGAAGCAGCCTGGCCCGGCAGCGCGGTCACCGGTACGCCTCGTCGAAGAACGCGCGTTCGAGCCCGACGGCCCGCTGCCACAGATCGGCCAGGCGCTGCCGGGCGGCAGCCGATGCCGCATCGTCCCCGCGCGGGTACACCCGTTCGAGTTCGTCGACGAGGAACTGCACCCAGCCGGTGAAGGCCTCCCCGCGGTGGAGGTCGATCCACCCGGTGTGGAGGTCGCGGCTCGGCATGGCCCGATCCTGCTCGCCCCACTCGAGGTAGAGCCATTCGGCGATGACGAGGACGACGAGGACGTCGGGGTACGACGCCGCGGCGACCGCCTCGCGCATGACGTCGCGGAACCCCGCGGTCACCTCGGTGAGCTGGGGATCGGTGTAGTCCGCGGGCTCCACCCCCACCTCGGCGAAGGCGCGGAGGAAGTACGAATCCTCATCGGCGGCGAGGAACCCGAGCTGCTGGGCGAACCGGAGCTTCGCGGTGATGGTGTCGGCGTGGGCGACGCTGGCGCCGAGCATCGAGAGGAAGTCATCGAAGAACTGGTAGTCCTGGACGAGGTACTTCGCCATCACCGCGTCGTCGACGGTGCCCGCGAAGAGCTCGGAGACGAACCGGTGATGGGTCGCCGCGGTCCACTCCGCCTCGGCGCTCGCCCGCAGCTCGGGCACGGCTCCGCCGGTCGCGACTGTGATCATGATGAGCCTCCATCTTCCTCCGCCGGTGTCACCCGGATCAGGTTCTAAGGGTCTGCGTGCGCACTCTCAGCGCCGGTCGCGGCGCTCCCCTGTGGTGGTTCGAGACTATCAGCCGACCGGTGCCGCCACAGCTGCGTCATGATGGGCGGCCTCGAGCTTCGCGCCGAGCACCTCGGCCAGCCGGACGGCGGCAGGCTGACGGCCGGCCGCACGCTCGCCGGCCTCGACCTCGGCGTTGTAGTTCGTGTTCGTGTTGATGTCGTAGACGACCTGGCGACCGTCGGCGGTGTCGATGAATTCGACCCCGGCGAAGTCGATGCCGAGTTCGGTGAGCAGCGCTTCGAGCCGACCGATGAGCGGGGTGTCCGCGGTGATCTCGTCGCGCCGGGTGAACTGACTGTCGCCGAGGCTGCCGGCCGTCCCGGGAACGGCGCAGGCATCGGCGGGGCAGAGTTCGAAGGAGCCGGCGGAGACGTCGACGGCGACGGCGTAGTGGAAGCGGCCGCCGATGAACTCGGCGCGCGTGATGAACGGCGCGGCCGGCTGCAGGTACTCCTGGACGAGGGTGATGCCGTCGATCGGCTCGGTGGACCCGTCGGGGGCGAAGTCGGCCACGGCGGCCTCGAGCTCGGCGTGCGAGTCGAAGCGGCGCACGCCCAGTCCCTTGCCGCCCTGGTTGTGCTTCGTGATGAACGGGGGCGCGAACCCGGCAGCCACCTCGGCGATCGCCGCTGATCCGAAGGCCGCCGAGGTGGCCGGCACGTCGATCCCGTGCGCGGCGAGCACGCGGTGCTGGCGGATCTTGCTGACCTCGAGCTCGAGGACCTGCGAGCCGTTGACGACGGTGCGGCCTGCGGCCTCGAGCCACGCGAGGACCGCGCGTCCGTACTCCTTGACGTGGGGGTCCGTGCGGGTGTGCGACGATGCCGAGAGTCGGGACCAGAAGACGCCCTCGGGCGGGGCGGCGGCGAGGTCGATCGCGGCACCGGGCAGCAGCCACTCGACGAGCTCGACGCCGAGGTCGGCGAAGGCGTCAGCGAACGGCGGGATCCACTCGGGATTGTCGTGGATGACGTAGACCGCGGGACCGTCCGCGACCGGCAGGGTGTGCGTGCTCATCGAAGTCCTCTCATGCGCCGTGGCTCTGGCAGGTGCGCTGTTATTGCTCAACAATTCTATCGAGTCGGTGATTCCCTGGGTCGTGTCCGCCCTGCGGCGTAGACTCAGGACCATGGCTATCGCAAAGCAGCCCGTGGTCGTTCTCGATGCTCCGGATGCTGGTGAGCTCGCCCAGTTCTACGGCGAACTCCTCGACTGGCAGGTCCGCGTCGACGACGACGGCACATGGGCCGAGATCACGTCCGATTCCTGGCCGCCCATCTGCTTCCAGCAGGTCGAGGACTACCACGCCCCGAGCTGGCCGAGCCAGGAGCACCCGCAGCAGATGCACATCGACGTCATGGTCGATGACCTCGATGCCGCCGAGGCGGAGGTCATCGGGCTCGGCGCCGGGAAGGCCGCCGTCCAGCCGGGGGAGACATTCCGCGTCTTCCTCGACCCGGCCGGTCACCCGTTCTGTCTCTGCGTCAACTGAGACTCAGCGCGACAGCACGTCGTCGACGGCGTCGATGACGGCATCGGGACGCTCATGGGTGACGAGATGCCCGGCGTCCTCGAGGACGACGAGCCTGCCCTGCGGCATCGCGTCGACGATCGTCGCCGCCGCCGCGTTCTGGCGCGAGCGCATCCGCCGCTCGAGCAGTCCCCGCTGCCGACCGCCCTGGAGGACGACGCCGGGCACGTCCGGTCCGCCGTCGCGTTCGAGCATCCGCATGAGCGCGATCGACGAGGTGACATGCCGTTCCTCGCGCAGCGCCATGCGCATCGCCCGCTGGGTGAGCGAGTCGCGCCAGAACAGGGCGAGATCCGCCTCGGTGATCAGCGGTGATGCCCCGTCGGGCAGGAGCGTTCGGGTGAAGCGATCGCCCTGGCCGGCCCGGATGAGCAGCGACCCGAGCCGCATCGAACCGGCGTTGAGGGCCGCGACCGCAGGGGAGAGGATCGCCGAGGCGGTCGCATCGACGAGCACCATCCCGGCGACCCGCTCGGGGTTGAGGTGCGCGAAGAGTCTGACGATCGGTCCGCCCCAGCTGTGGCCGACGAGGACGACCGGCGTGTTCCCGGCGACCTGGTCGACCACCTCGGCGAGGTCGTCGACGATCCGCTCGAGACTGCGCGGACTCCGGTCGTCAGCGCTGCCGCCGATGTTCGCGCGGTCGTAGGACACGGTCCGGGTGCGGGTGGCGACCTCCCGTTGGATGTGCGTCCAGGCAGCCGCCGAGGCACCCATGCCCGCTTCGAAGACGATGCACGGACCAGGCGCCTCACCTGCGGTGACGGTGCGGATGCGGCGGCCGTCGGCGAGCGTGACGATCTCCTCGGTGAGGCCGTCACCGGGATCGAGGTGCGGCGGGCGAGACGAGCCTGAAGTGTCAGATGAATCTGACTTGTCAGACGAGTCAGGGCGGGGCGGAACGGTCATCGCTGCTTCCTTGCCGGAGGTCCGTGTGCTCCCAGGCTAGCCCCTCACCCGCGCTGACGACGGCGGGCGCACCTACGATGGATGCCATGGAGATCATCGCGTCGTTCGCCGACATCGTCCCTGTTCCCTGGGCCAACGGCGCGGGCGAGACGACCGAGCTCGTCTCCCTCGACGCCTCCACGGCGCTCACCCCCGACCGGCGTTCGTGGCGGCTGAGCATCGCCCGCCTCGAGCGGACCGGTCCGTTCTCCTCCCTGCCCGGACTCGACCGGACGTTCCTTCCCACCGACGCCGAGGTGGTCCTCGACATCGCCGGCACCGCGCACCGGGCCGGCCCCGGATCACCGCTGCGCTTCTCCGGGTCCGATGCCGTCGCGCTCACCGACCTCGCGGCCCCGACCTTCGCCGTCAACCTCATGGTCGTCACCGACGAGGCGACGCTGCCGCCGCTGACGATGATGCTCGAGCCCACGACGATCCTCGACCCCACCGGGACGGCAGAGCCCGGCGAGTCCGCTCGGCCGCGGTTCGCACTCGCCCTCACCGACGGCCCGCACTGGCGCCGCTTCGATCTCCTCCGCCTCGGCGACGACGATGCCATGGGGCCGGGGGACCGCCTCGGCGGGATCGGATTCGCCTGACGGGTGACAAGGTTCCTGGACAAACCATGTCAGTCGCCTGTTCCGCCCGTCACACGACCGCGCATCGGTCCAGGTCATGGGGGACGGGCCAGGCGTCGGCGTCCAGACGGCTCTCAGTTTCGGGGGACCCCGGTCAGCGTCTCCGGACCTCGGCGGAGAATACTGGGGAGAGTCACACAGTCTTGGAGGTACGTTGGCGCCGCAGAACAGAGATCCGCATGACCCGAACGATCCCGCAACGGGATCGACTCCGCAGGAGAGCCGGCCGTCCCAGGCCCTGCCGATGGTCACGGAGGAGATGACGGCTGCCCATCAGCCTGTCCTGCCGCCCAACCCGATTCGTCGCGACGGTCCCGTCACCGAGAGCCGGCCGGCGCACACCGAGCCTGTTCACGCCCAGCAGACGGCCGCGCAGCCGACATCAGTCGCGCCCGCGGTCGCCGCGGAGACGACGACGCTCGACACCACCGACGGTGACGAGAGCACGGACGAGAAGAAGGAGAAGGGCGGCAACGGGATCTCCGCGACCCAGCTGCTCGCCGGCGCCGGTGCGGCCGCGACGTCGTCGATCGTCGGCGGCCAGCTCGGTGTGGCCGGAACCGTCATCGGGGCGGGCATCGCGAGCATCGTCACCGCGCTCGCTGTGAGCATCTACAGCAAGAGCATCGAGAAGGGCAAGGAAGCCGTCAAGGAGGTCGGGTCGAAGCTCGCCCCTGCCGTAAAGAAGGGCGCGACCCTCCCGCTCGTCGGCCCCGGTGCCGGCGCCCCCGGCAGCACGAACCCTGACGCCCCCGGCAGCGACCAGACTGCCGTGTACGGCACGGTTCCCGGCAGCACATCCTCAGGCAGCACAGCACCCGGCAGTGCAGATCCGGACGCCACGGCGGTCTACGGTGCCGTCGACGGCGATCCGTCGCGCACCGATTCGGCGTTCGGCAACCTCGACGAGACGGAGGCGAACGCCGAGGCGGCCGCGGGCACAGATGCCGACGACGAGCCGAAGTCGTGGCTGCAGAAGCTCAAGCGCAAGCGCGTCCTCTACCCGGTGGCCATCGGCGTCGCCGCGTTCGGCATCGGCCTCGGCGGCGTCGTCATCGCCGAGAACCTCACGCAGGCCGACATCTCGCCGGGCACCTCGCAGATCTCGCGATCGGTGACCGGCGACTCCGGCAGCGGCGACGAGTCCGGATCGTCATCGAGCGACGGCGGCAGCGACGGCGGTTCGAACTCCGGGAGCTCGAGCGGGGAGAGCGGCAGAAACACCAGCAGCGACAGCAGCTCCTCGACGTCGGGGGAGAGCGATCAGAGCTCGACGTCCTCGTCGAACAGCGATCAGACCGGCACGGATCAGGGCACGAACTCGAGCAGCGACACGAGCGGCACGTCCTCGGACACCTCCGGGTCGAGCAGCTCGAGCTCGGACTCCTCGTCGACCTCGGACGGCTCGGGCAGCAGCACGAGCAGCGACTCGGGAACCTCCGGTTCGGGCAGCAGCGGCAGCGGCTCGGATTCCGGTGGCAGCGGCTCGAGCAGCGGATCCGGCTCGGGCGGCAACGGCTCGAGCGGATCGGGTGGTTCCGGCAGCGGCGGCTCCGGATCCGGCTCAGGCAGCAGCGGCTCCGGCGGCAGTGCCGCCGGCTCCCAGGGCTGACCCGCACCACACCCGGGACCCGCCTCGGGGCGTGATCCGCCCCGGGGCGTTGCTGTTCCCCCACGCCCCCATTAGCCTTGGACGCGTGAGCACACCAGAAGCATCCAGGACCGGGCTGTCGGCACGCCGATAGTCCGGAGATCCTCATCCCGGCACCGGCAGTGCCAGACGGTTCATCCCTGACGCTGCTGTGTCCGAAAGGCTGCTTCATGCCTGTGCTGCTCTATCTCCTTGCCCTCGCCGTGTTCGCGCAGGGCACCTCCGAATTCGTCCTCGTCGGTCTGCTCACCGACATCTCCCGTGATCTCGACGTCTCCCTCGCCGAGGCGGGGCTGCTGACCACCGCATTCGCCGTGGGCATGGTCGTCGGCGCCCCGGTGATGGCGGCGGCGAGCCGTCGGTTCTCGCCGCGGTTCGCGCTGACGGGTTTCCTCGTCGTCTTCGTCCTCGCTCATGTCGGCGGTGCGCTCACCGACTCGTTCCCCGTCCTCGTCGCCACCCGCAGTCTCGCCGCTGTCGCCAATGCGGGGTTCGTGGCGGTCACGCTCGCTCTCATCCCCCGACTCGTCGCCCCCGGGCGACAGGGTCGGGCGATCGGGGTCGTCCTCGCCGGGACGACGCTCGCGCTCATCGCCGGGGTGCCGGCGGGGGCGTTCCTCGCCGCCGGCTTCGGCTGGCGGTCGGCGCTGTGGGTGATCGCCGCCCTCTGCGTGCCCGCGCTCCTCGGCGTTCTCGCGGCCGCCCCGGGAGGGACCGCGCACGCGGCCGACCGGATTCCGCTGCGCGCCGAGCTCTTGTCGCTGCGCTCCCCGGACCTCCTCGTCGTCATCGCTGTCGCGGTGCTCGTCAACGCCGCGACGTTCGGGGCGTTCACGTATCTCGCGGCGGTCACCGAGGTCGCGCACGGTCTCACCGGTGCCGCCGTGCCCGTGCTCCTCGCGGTGTTCGGCACCGGCGCCTTTTGCGGGGTCAGCGTCGCCGGTCGGTTCGCCGATGCACGGTGGAGGCGGCTCCTCGGGGTGCTCGGGCCCGTCCTCGTGCTCACCTGGATCGGGCTCGCCCTCACGGTCACGGGGGCGGGGACGGACGGCCGCCTCGGCGCGGTCATGCTCTGGGTGCTCACCCCGCTGATCGGATTCCTCTCGTTCGCGATCGGCAGCACTCTCATTGCGCGCATCGTCGCCACTGCCGCCGGTGCCCCGACACTCGGCGGGTCGTTCGCGACGGTCGCGCTCAACCTCGGTGCGGCGGTCGGACCGGTCCTCGCCGGGCTCGCCCTGCAGCGGTTCGGTCTCATCGGGCCGTTCGGTGTCAGCGCCGTCTGCGCAGGTCTCGGCATGGTCGTCATCCTCCGGCGGCTGTCCCTTGTGCGGGAGTGAGGCGGGCGCATACTGGACACATGCCGGAACTGCCCGAGGTCTCAGCGCTCGTCGACTTCCTCACCCCGCGTCTCGTCGGTGAGTTCATCGCGCAGGTCGACATCGCCGAGCTCTCGCTGCTGCACACCGCCGACCCGCCGCTCGACGCCGTCATCGGGCTCGAGATCACCGGGGTGAGGCGCGTCGGCAAAGCGCTCGTCATCGACTTCGACGGGCTGTCCCTGGTGTGCCGATTCGCCCGCGCCGGCTGGCTGGTCTGGCACGATGCCGCGCCGTCGACGCCGGTGCGGATGGGGAAGGGGCCGCTGGGGATGCGGGTCACGTTCGCTTCTGGTTCAGGGTTCGACCTCACCGAGGCGGGGACGAAGAAGAATGCGTCCGTGTCCCTCGTCCGCGACCTCGGCGATGTCGCTGCGCTCGCCGATGCGGGTCCCGACGCCCTGGAGATCACCGCGGAGCAGTTCGCCGCCGCGCTCGCCGGGACGACCTCACGGGTCAAGACTGTGCTCGACGATCAGAGCGTCGTCGCGGGCATCGGCAACGCCTTCTCCGACGAGATCCTCCACACCGCGAAGATCTCCCCGTTCGCGACGGCGAACAAGGCCGATGCCGATGCCGTGTTCGCAGCGATGACCTCGGTGCTCACTGCGGCACGGGAGGCGCTTTCGGGGCTGCCCCCGGCGAAGATCAAGGCCGCGAAGAAGAAGCTGCTGCGCGTGCACGGGAGGACCGGTCAGACGTGCCCGGTGTGCGGGACGACGATCGCCGAGGTCTCCTTCACCGACCGGTCGCTCCAGTACTGCCCCGGGTGCCAGACCGGTGGGAAGCGACTGAGCGACCGACGCATGGACCGCCTCCTCAAATAGCGGCGGCTGAGGCCGAGGGGTCGATGATGACGAAGCAGCCCCACAGCCGAACACCACCGACCGTGACCCGCAGCGACGTGGGCGCCAGGATTCCGAGGTCGAGCTGGCGGTGAGCACCGTGGAGTGCGCGCCGGTACGAGCCTCGGGCCCAGCCACTCTGAGAGTCCCGCTGCGGCACCTTTCGGACCGAACCGCAGAGCGGTGTTGAAGCACTGGCTGAAGCGGTGCTCGTCCGGTGGAGCCAGCGTGTCTCCTCAGCGACCGGGCGGGATTGCCGACGCAATCGATCCTGGGGAAGCAGTGGTCTTCTCGCGTTGTCAGGCGTTGTCGCGCAGGTGCGCGGAGGCAGCTCTGGTCAGGTTGGCAAACGCCGACTGGAGCGGCGTGATGGCGTGGCTTCCGTGGTCGCCGTGAGCGCGTCGGGCAACGGCGAGGCCGATGGTGAGCTGCTCAGCCAGCGGTCGGACAGCGATCGATGTCCGCAATGGCAGTCCTGAGGGATCCGGGATCAGTGCGACCCCCAAGCCGGCGCTGACCATTGCAATGAGAGTGGAGGTCTCCGTTGCGGTCTGGACGATGCGAGGGCGGAACCCCAGTTGTCGGTAGAGCTCCCAGACTGCAGACGCCACCGTGGAAGAGCGGGGATAGCTGACAAGGCCGGTGTCGGCCAACTCTGCCACGCTCACCGGATGCCCTTGAGGAGAACGGCAGATCGCGGGATGGTTCATCGGGAGAATCGCCACGATCGGAGTCTGTTCGAACTCGTCGAGTATGAGTTCGCCCGATTGCACTGGCGGCCGCAGTACAGCGATATCGATGCGGTTCTCAAGCAGGGCGTTCTCCATCTGGGGTGTGAGCATCTCACCGGAGATCTGAAGACGCACATTGGGGAGCTCGGTCTGCGCGCGTCTGACGACCTCAGGCATGAGCCTGTATGTTGCCGTTCCCGAGAACCCGACCCGGAGAACACCGGCGGCACCGCGGCCCACTTCCGCAACGTCGAACTCTGCGGCTTCGACGTCGGAGAGCAGCTGCCGGGCTCGATCCATGAGGAGCAGCCCCGCCTCGGTGACCTCGACTCTGCGCGTCGTTCGCTCGAACAGTGTGGTGCCGAGTTCGGCTTCGAGCTGTTTGATTTGGTTGGAGAGCGGAGGCTGGGCCATGTGCAGTCGATCTGCAGCGCGCCCGAAATGCTTCTCCTCTGCCACTGCAAGGAAATAGCGCAGGTGTCTCAGTTCCATAGGGGTTCCAATCACGGTTGACGCACGCGAGAAATCAAGCCCGGCGTGATCATTGCCGAACGGCCTCTCGGACCTCGATTCATATCGTCATCATATGAAAAGAGGAAAAACCTGTACTTCTGTATCTTGATCGTCAACTCTACAGTGATTGAGATCACTGGGAATCCTCGCTGTGATTCTGCGCGGGGACCGAGCTGGGAGATGACATGACTGACGCAACGACGCATCGGACGGGAAGCCACGAGACGAACCCCGAAGACACGCTGGACGGCGGACGGAGGCGCAACTGGTGGCTCGTCACACTTGGACCGCTGGCTGGTCTCGTCCTCGCCGCAATCCTGCCTGACTCCCTCTCGTTCGAGGGCCGGGCTGTGGCCGGGTGCGGGCTGTGGATGGCGCTGTGGTGGATGACCGAGGCTGCGCCCATCCCAGTGACTTCGCTTCTCCCGCTGGTGCTGTTTCCCCTGTTCGGAATGGGAGAGATGAAAGCCGTGGCGGCCCCTTACGCCGATCCGGTGATCTTCCTGGTCCTGGGTGGCGTCATACTCGGTCTGGCTGCTGAGAAGTCTCGGTTGCACCTGCGTGTCGCGCTCGTGACCATTCGCCTGGTGGGCACCAAGCCATCGCAGATAGTCCTCGGACTCATGATTGCTTCTGCGTTCGTTTCTGCGTGGGTCTCGAACACCGCCACCGCAGTCATCATGGTTCCCATCGCCGTCTCGATCATCGATCTCGTGCGGAGAGTGAACAGGCAGGCAGTCGGTCCGAAGTTCGCCGCGTCGATGCTTCTCGGTGTTGCCTACGGAGTGACGATCGGATCGACGGCAACGCTGATCGGCCAGCCCCCGATGGCGCTCATGAAGGGCTATCTCAGTGAGGCCTATGACTTCGACATGGGGTTCGGCACCTGGATGCTCATCGGGATCCCGTGGGCGATCGTCATGCTGTTCATTGCATGGGCGGTTCTCACCAAATTGGTGTTCCGTCCAGAGGTCGACAAGCTCCCAGGAGGTGAGGGTGTGATCCGCGAGGAACTCGCGAAACTCGGGCGAATGACCACCGCGGAGCGCCGAGTGTCGGTGATCTTCTTGGTGGCGATCTTCTTCTGGGTCGCTGTTCCGTTTCTCGCGCAGATTCCGTGGCTGGCCGCCAACGCCGCCTTTCTCGGGTCAATCGATGACGCGCAGGTTGCAATGGCTGCGGCGATCGCCTGTTTCATCGTGCCCGCTGGGGGCGGCACGAACGGCAGCGACGGGCGGGCGCTGTTGCGATGGTCGGACGCGAAGGAGGTCCCCTGGGGCCTGCTGCTGCTCTTCGGCGGAGGCCTGTCCCTGTCGGCGATGTTCACTGCCACGGGTTTCTCAGGATGGGTGGGAGAGCAGGTTGCCGGTCTGACGGGCCTGCCCCCATGGCTGATCATCGTCGCAGTCATTGTCGTAGGTCTCGGCTTGACCGAGCTGACATCGAACACCGCTACCGCAGCGGCGTTCCTGCCGATCTTCGGTGCCGTCGCGGTGGGGGTCGGCCTCGATCCGCTATTCATGACGATTGCGGTGACCCTCGCTGTCTGCTCCGCCTACATGCTTCCAGTCGCGACGCCCTCCAACGCCGTGGCGTTCGGCACGGGTGAAGTCTCCATCAAGCAGATGATGCGTGCGGGACTGTGGTTGAACGTCATCTCACTCGGGTTGATCATGATCGTCATGTATACGCTGGTTCCAGTCGTCTTCGGGGTCTCTCTCTGATCGTGTGACCCGCCCGCCCCTCACTCCGCGCAGCAGTGGCCGCCGGAGTCGGGGGCCGGCACGTCGAGGACGGGGGAGCGGTCGAAGAAGCCCTCGGGGCGCAGCTTGAAGCCGACGGTATCGACGGGCATGATCGGCCAGTCCTCGACGCGTGGAAAGTGCGTGAGCCCGAACGTGTGCCACACGACGATGTCCTCACCGTCGACGCTGCGGTCGGCCTGCGTCCATGTCGGCAGGCCGGCATGACCGGCGTGCTGGTTGGGGAAATCGCCGGTCGGGTACCGCTCGTCGACGTCGTACTGGCTCACCCACAGCGCCTTCGACGCGAACGTCGCCCGCTTGTGGACCGAGGACTCCTCGGCGGCGAGCAGCGTCGGCAGACCGGCCGGATGGAGTTTGTAGGCGACGGGCTCGCCGAGGCGGTTGATCGACTCCGGGTTCGACACCACCCACGTCCGGGCCACCGACTGGTCGGCGTCGCGCTGGGCCGCGAGCTCCGTGGCGAGCAGGGTGCGCTTGCGGGTGAAGGCGTTGCCGCGCGGGTTCTCATCCGAGACCGGCAGCCGGACGACGTCCTCCTCCTCGACCCGGCAGCCGCCGCCGTCGAGGGCGAAGTCGAGGCGGGCGCCGAAGAGATGCTGGTGGAACGGGGCGCCGAGCCCCGGTGCGATCTCCGAGGCGAAGTCCGTCGAGCCGTTCGGCAGCGCCGAGGTGAAGACCACGCCCGTCGCCTTCGCCTCGAACTCGATCGTCCCGTCGAGGTAGAGGTACCAGTAGAACCCGTAGTCGTAGTTGCCGACGGTGGTGAAGAACGAGACGACGAAGCGCCGGTTGCGCCGCGTGTAGGCGACCCCCGACCACAGGTCCGAATGCTTCGCGAGCACCCCGGCATCCTCCTCGTGCATGCAGATGCCGTTGCGGATCTGCCGCGGCTCGCCGAGGTTGTTGACGACCCACGGGGAGAGGTAGGTGATGTCGCCGAGGCAGTCGCACCCGAGTTCGAGCGAGTTCGCCCACTGGCCGACGAGGTATTCGCCGGTGTCGAAGTAGTTCTGCCACGACCGCACCGGGGAGGGATCGCCGTAGGGGACGACCATCTCCGCGATCGCGGCCCGGTCGAGGATCCGCCGGGTCTCATCCCCGTCGGTGAACGCGATGTTGTGGAGGACGAGACCCTCGCGCATGTCGAAGCCGACGTCGAAGGACCACTTCTCCCAGTCGATGTGGTTGCCGTCGGTGACGGTGAAGCTCGGTCCCTCGGGCTGGGTGATCGAGATCGGCTTCTGTGTCGTGCGCAGCGGACCGGTGAGCTCGGGGTCGGTGTAGTTGCCGTGCTCGGCCGGGATCGGCACGTCCTCGAGGTCGAGGACCTGGTCGACGCTGCGGTTCGTCACATCGACGTAGGCGACGAGGCCGTCGATGGGGTGCGCCCACGCGCTGTCGGAGGCGTGCTGCTGGTGGAACGCGAGCCCGCGGAGGATCCGCCGTCCCGCCTCGTCGGGGTATTCGAAGACACCGGCCGACAGGGGAGCGACCCGGACCTCGTCGAGGGCGAGACCGCGCCGGGCGATCGCCTCCTGCCACGCGGGATCCTCGCTGAGCACCTGTTCGACGATCTCGAACTCCTCTTCCATGACGGGGAACTCGCCGGCGACGGCGGAGTCGACCTCGGTGACGGATTCGACGCTGCGGTGGGTCGCGGACACGACGATGTCACGGGCGGTGCCGGCTTCCTTGTCGCTGACGAGGACGCGGAACCGGCGATCGACGGTGCTGGCGTCGCGCGCGGTGCCGCGGACGGGATCGAGGAGCCCGAGGTAGGCGATCCGCGCCGCGGCAGGGAAGAGATCGGCGTCGCGGAGCGTGTCGACGACCGTCGTCATCTCGTCATCCGTGGCCAGGGAGTAGGGGGTCTGGGGAGTCATCGTCCACCTCTGCGGTCTGAGGGTTCCAGGAATCTGGGGGTTGGCGATCAGGGGTTGGCGTGAGCCGGATCACGTTATAATCTACACTCGTAGGAAATAAAGTCAATGGGGATGGAGCACCGGTGCCGAAGATCGTCGACTACGCCCAGCGTCGCCGCGACATCGTCGACGCGACGATGCGGATCATCGCGCGCCAGGGCCTGCCGGGGGCGACGATGCGCGACATCGCCGCCGAGGCGGGGTTCGCCAACGGCGTCGTCAAGTCCTACTTCGGGTCGAAGGCCGACCTCCTCGCCGCGACCTATGTCGACGTCTACGAGGCGACGAATCGCCGCGTCGTCATCGCCACGGCGGGCCGGAGCGGGCTGACCGCGCTGCACGCGTTCGCCGCCGAGGTCGTTCCCCTCACCCCCGAGCTCCGCGACGAGGCCCGCGTCGTCCTCTCCTTCCTCGCCGAGGTGGCCCAGGATCCGGTCCGGGCCCGCGAGGTGCGGGCGACGATGGCCCGCTGGCGGGAGTGGATCCGCGGGTGGCTCGCCGAGGCGGCCGCTGCGGGGGAGATCTCCGCTGAAGTCAGCATCGACGTCGAGACCGACATCCTCCTCACCTACCTCTACGGGGCGCAGACGACGTCGATCCTCGGCGGGGAGAGCTTCGACTTCGAGGGATTCCGGACCCAGCTGAGCTACCTCATCGCGCGGCTCGACACCAGGCATGTCGGAACCCGGCATCTCGCAACCGGAACGCGCGAATCCAAGGAAACGGCACAGGCAGGCAGGTGAGAGCGATGACGCTGATGGAGAGCACGGCCGCGGACTTCGACGATTGGCGCAGCCTCGTCTCCGACTCGTTCGTGCCGCTCGAGACCGACCCGCAGCGCCGCGGAGCCTTCGCCGGCTCGATCAGCGCCCGAGACTACGACGCCGTCGTCATGTCCCACATCTGCGCCAACCCCCACGCGGTGCTGCGCACCCCGCGGCTCATCGCCGGCGGGGGAGAGGACTACTACAAGGTCTCCCTCCAGGTCAGCGGGCACGGTCTCCTCGTCCAGGACGGCCGCGAAGTGCCTTTGGCGCCGGGCACTCTCGCCCTCTACGACACGTCCCGGCCGTACACGCTCAGCTTCGACACCGACTCGACGTCGTACGTCATGATGTTCCCGCAGTCGCGGGTCACCCTGCCGCAGGACAGCGTCGCCCAGCTCACGGCGACGGCGATCGGCGCCGGCCACGACCTCGGCGCCGTCGTCTCCGATGTCATCGTCCGCGCCGGCACGATGCTGCCGACCCTGACCCGCTCGGTGGGGATCAGGTTCGCCGGCAATATCGTCGACCTGCTCACGACGGTCATGGCCGATGAGCTCAGCGACGGCGCCGAGGTGCCCGATGAGCGACAGCGGCTGTGGACTCAGGTCATCGCCCACATCGACGACCACCTCGGCGATCCGACGCTGTCACCGGCGACGATCGCAGCCGCGCACTTTATGTCCGTGCGCGCCCTCCACCAGCTGTTCGCCGGTGGGGAGAGTGTGGCCGGGGAGATCCGCCGACGGCGCATCGACCGCTGCCGGGTCGACCTCGCCGATCCCCTGCAGAGGCACGTGCCGGTCGCCGCGATCGGCGCGCGGTGGGGGCTGCCTGATCCGGCGCACTTCTCCCGCCTCTTCCGCAAGGTCGTCGGTCAGCCGCCCGCCGTCTTCCGCCGCACCCACCTCGAATGACCACTGTCGTTGCGTGACCCAGGTTGCCGGGTGACCCTGGCCGCCGGGTGAGGCTGTGCACGGGAGGTCAAGGGGACTGCTCGGAAAGCCAAGACGCGCCGGCTGGTGGCGCGGCAGGGTGGGGAGAACAATGACGTCTGTGAGGTGAACGACATGAGCGCTGCCACCGGGAATTCCCACGGCCCCGGCCAGTCCAGCAGTTCCGGCCATGCCGGCGGCGCTGGTGGTCCGGGCGGCCCTGGTGATCGCAGCGGCATCGGTCACTCAAACGGTCCCGTGCGTTCGCACGGTCACGGTCCGGCGGCTGCGAGCCTCGATGCGCGGAGGATCGGCACCCCGGCACTCGTCTTCATGATCATCGCCGCCTCGGCGCCGCTGACGGTCGCCGCCGGCGGACTGCCGAGCAACTTCGCGGTCACCGGACTCCTCGGGATCCCGCTGTCGTTCATCATCCTCGGCGTCATCCTCATCCTCTTCGCGATCGGCTACGGGGCGATGAGCCAGCACGTCCACAATGCGGGCGCGTTCTTCGCCTACATCGCCAAGGGGCTGGGCAAGCGGATCGGCGTCGGAGCCGCGCTGACGGCGCTCATGTCGTACAACGCGATGCAGATCGGCATCGTCGGGATGTTCGGCTTCGTCTTCTCCTCACTCCTGAACTCGTTCTTCGGGCTCACCGTCTCGTGGGTCGTGTGCGCGCTCATCGGCTGGGTCGTCGTCGGTCTCATGGGCATCGCCCGGGTCGATTTCTCCGCGAAGATCCTCGGCATCATCGTCACCACGGAGTTCCTCGTCGTCGTCATCTACGACGTCATCGGACTCTCGAACAGCCCCGAGGGGCTGTCGACGGCCGGCTTCGCCCCCGGTGACCTCTTCGTCCCGGGGATCGGCGCGGTGCTCGCATTCTCGATCGCGGCGTTCATGGGCTTCGAGTCCGGGGCGATCTACAACGAGGAGGTCAAGGATCCCAAGCGCACGGCCGGACGGGCGACGATCATCGCGGTGTGCCTCATCGCCGTCTTCTACGCCTTCTCCGGCTGGGCGATGGTCATGGCCGAAGGTCCCTCGCAGCTCGTGCCCCGCGCCCAGGAGCTCGGTCCCGATCTCATGTTCGCCTACCTCGGCGAGCACGCCCCGGTGTGGTTCGTCGACCTCGCGAACCTCCTCTTCCTCACCTCGCTGCTCGCCGCTCTCGTCGCGTTCCACAACATCGTCGCCCGGTACTTCTTCGCCCTCGGCCGCGACAGTGTGCTCCCGTCGTTCCTCGCCCGCACTTCACGACGGTCAGGCGCGCCCGTCGCGGGATCGCTCACGCAGTCGGCGCTCGCCCTCATCGTCATCCTCGTCTTCGCGGCCGCGGGCGCCAGCAGCACGGATCCGCTCTTCCCCGTCGTCACCCTCTTCACGTGGCTGACGAACATGGGGGCGTTCGGCCTCGTCCTGCTCATGGCGCTCACCGCGCTCGCCGTCATCGGGTTCCTCCGAACCCAGCGCGCGGAGTACTCGACGTGGGTTCGGCTCATCGCGCCCGGCATCGCGGCCATCGGACTCTTCGTCCTCTTCTTCGCGATCGTCGCGAACTTCGACGTCCTCATCGGCACGACGGAGCCGACCGTGCTCTCGTGGCTGCTGCCGCTCCTCGTCCTCGTGCCCGGGCTCATCGGCACCCTCTGGGCCTTCTGGCTGCGCGGCAGCCGGCCCGAGCTCTATGCAGGAATCGGATCCGGTGGAAGTCTGGGATGAGGACCTGCATGAGACGAGGATCTGCATGAGACCCCGCGACCCTGACAGTCGGCGTCGACCCGACCGTTGGCTTCCACCCGACCGCACCCGTCCCACTCACCGAATCCGAACCGAAGGAGCATCATGAGCACCGACCTCACGACCTACGATGGACTGCTCGCCGCGATCAACGACCCGGCGGGTCGCGAGATCACCGACCCGGCGACCGGTGATGTCATCGGCTGCACCCACGAGGGCACCGTCGCCGACATCGACGCGGCCGTCAGCGCCGCGGTCGCAGCGCAGCCGGCGTGGGCCTCGCGCCCCGTCGCCGAACGCAACGACCTGCTCAACAAGGCCGCCGACGCCATCGAGGCCTCCGCCGAGGCGCTCGCACAGCTGCTCTCCCGCGAGGCGGGCAAGCCGCTCAACGGGCCCAACGCGCGCTTCGAGGTCGGCGCCTGCGCGGCGTGGCTGCGGGCGAACGCGGCCTTCGTGCTCGAACCCGAGGTCCTCGTCGACGAGGACGGCACGCACGCCGAACTCGTCTACGACCCGGTCGGCGTCGTCGGCGCCGTCGGTCCGTGGAACTGGCCGATGATGATCACCGTGTGGCAGCTCGCCCCGGCCCTGAAGATGGGCAACGCCGTCGTCGTCAAGCCCTCGGAGTACACACCGCTGTCGGTCCAGGGCCTCATCGCCGTCATCAATCAGGTGCTGCCCGCCGACGTGCTCTCCGTCGTCGCCGGTGACGGGGCCGTCGGTGCGGCGCTGACCGACCACGACGACGTCGACAAGATCATGTTCACCGGCTCGACGAAGACCGGGCAGGCGATCATGCGCTCGGCCGCTGACAACCTCGCCCGGCTCACCCTCGAGCTCGGCGGCAATGACGCGGGCATCGTCCTCGAGGACGCGGACCCCAAGGCAATCGCCACCGACCTCTTCTGGGGCGCGTTCATCAACACCGGTCAGACCTGTGCGGCGATGAAGCGACTCTACGTCCCCGAGTCCCTCTACCAGGAGGTCTGCGACGCCCTCGTCGAGGTCGCCGCGCAGATGCCGATGGGTGTCGGCCTTGACGAGAACAACGTGCTCGGTCCTCTGCAGAACAAGCAGCAGTACGACATCGTCGCCCGTCTCGTGCAGGCGGCAAAGGACGGGGGAGCGACGGTGCTCGTCGGCGGAGACCCGCAGGAGGGCCAGTCGGGATACTTCTACCCGACGACGATCGTCGCCGACATCGACAACGACAACCCGCTCGTGGCCGAGGAGCAGTTCGGTCCCGCCCTGCCGATCATCAAGTACACCGACCTCGACCAGGCGATCACCTGGGCCAACGAGCTCGAAGTGGGGCTCGGCTCCTCGGTGTGGGGGTCCGACCTCGACGAGGCCAAGCGGGTCGCGGCGCGACTCGAAGCCGGCTCGACGTGGATCAACAAGCACGGCGCCATCGATCCTCGCGTGCCCTTCGGCGGTGTCAAGAAGTCCGGTTACGGCCTCGAGTTCGGTCTCGAGGGCCTCAAGCAGGTGAGCGTCCCGCACGTCATCTCCTGGTGACCAGTCGTCTCCTGGGGTGTGCTAGCTCCTAGGTGATGGCGACATTCGGCCGTCCGGCCGGGTCCGGTTGATCTGATCCCGGGCCCGGTCGGGCCATATCTGGGGTTGGGTTGCCTCTCGGAGTGGCAGACTCTTCCGGCAACACGGCGACGCCGTACAACAGAGCGCCTCGATCCTTCGGCCACGCGGCAGTGCCCGCAACTCAGAACGGTGGCGGCTCGCCGTTGTCCCAGACCCATTCCTGCTGAGGGGACGCCGGCCGCCGGACGATTCCCATGCGCTTGACCCAGCCGGGTCTCCCGATTTCGCCCTGCGGACCGGGACAGTCGTCGGAGATGCGCGTGTCTCCCGATTCCGGCAGCGATTGCTCGGGCGGCGGTGGTTCCGGCGGCGGTGGTAGCTCGGGAGGTGGCGCAGGTGGCGACTCGGGCGGTGGCTCGGGTGGTGGTTCGACCGTGGCGAACTGCCTGGCGTGCTCGACGTTGACAGGGTTGTCCCCTGCAACGAGAATCGCGCTCACTCCGTGGGCGAAGCGGTACCGGAGGAGGCCGGCGGACTCCATCCACACGGCGTACTTCCTGTCCGTCTTCGCCTGGTGGTGCGATTTGCAGAGGGGATGGAGGTTGCCGAACACGGTGAGTCCGCCGTGTTCGGGGTCATCGTGGTCGAACGGAATGATGTGGTCGACTTCTGAGGATTCTGCTCGCCGTCGGCATCCGGGGACGGTGCACGACTGCCATTGGGCGATGAGCGTCTGTCTCACCGTCTGTGGAATGTAATAGCTCTTGGCCTGGGCATCGACCGGAGTGCCGGTGGCGGGGTCGGTGAGGATCCGCGACCACGTCGAGCAATGGCCGGCGACGCGTCGCGCCATGTCCGCCGGAACCGGTGAGCCGTCGGAGAACGTCCCCGGCAGCTCGGACTGGTCGAGCAGTGACATGAGCGGCACCGTCATGATCATCCGGGCCTGATTGGCGAACCAGAACCCTGTGGTCGGCAGGGAGAGATTGAGACCGAGGAGAGGACGACCCTCCTCGTCGCGGTCGACGTCGACCGCCTCCTCGAACCGATCGGCCGCCGCGGTGAGGGCATCGGCGATGTCGGCGACGCTGCGCACGTGCTCGGTGTCGAAGGGGATCTCCCGTGTGGTGACCTCGCCGGTGTCGGTGTCGTGGGCCCGCACCTCGATGCCGACCTGGGGCCTCGTCTGGGTGAAGATGTCGAACATCAGAGCCATGATCGTGCGGTCGTCTTCGATGACGGCACCGGACGGGAGCATGTCGGCGAACGGTGCGGTGCTGTTGTTCCGGATCGCTTTGGCGAAGGCTTCGATGCGGAGGAAACAGGCTTGGAGTTCCGCTGAGGGGCCGGTGATCGTCAGGCACGACGTGCCGTCCGGATGGGTGGTGAGGTCGACGCGGCGGTGGTCGAAGGCACGCTCGCTGCGCTCCTCGACGGGTTCGACCACGCTGATCTTCATGGCCAGGGACTTGCGGAAGGTCTCGATCGTGACATCGGCGCGACGCCGCGCGAGGTAGCAGTCGATCTCCGGCAGGTGGGCGAACCCGATGTCCTTGCACAGACGCGCGGCGGCGACGACGTGGGCGTAGGTGAAGTCGCCGGCGAGGCAGCGCTCGTGGAACTTCGGCAGTCCGTGGATGAGGAGCATCGCCGTGGTGATGTGGGTGTAGGTCGTGGTGATCGAGTTGCCGAGGATGGTCGCGAGCTCCGCGATGTCCTCGGCGTGGGAGTGCGCATGGACCCAGCCGTCGATCGACTGGGTCTCGCGGAAGCGCGGGAAGCCGGGCAGGACTGCCGTGTCGGAGGCTTCGCCGTCATCGCGTTCCGAAGGCACTTTTGGACTGTCCGACGCCGTATCAGCCTGGTCGTCGCGGGTGCGCGCCCGCGCGAAGCGTCGAGCGGTCTCGGTCAGGCTCGCGTGCCGGTACGGTTCGTCCGCATCGGGATTCATGAGGTTGAGGTGGTCGATGACCTCGTCGTGGAAGAGCGCGGCAGTCGTCTCGAGCGCGGTGAGCTGGGCCCGGTCACACGCGGAGTAGACGTCGACGGCAGCGGCGAAACGGGAGTCCGGATCGACATTGATGCGCCGGCTGTTTCGGCCAGGCTGGGCTCCGGAGGGGACTGATTCGGTTGTGTCGGTCACGGGGATTCACCTGTCTTCCCACGTCAACGTGGTTAATGACATCAGTGTAGTTCACGACGCAAGCGAAGTCAATGGGTTTCTCGAAACTGATTCGAACGCAAAAATCGATAGATTCTCTGTGCTCAGCGATTTTCGGAGCCCGCGATGACATGCGAACGCCCTCCCACCTCGGCGAGCGAGGGGAGAGGGCGCGCGGATGGGAGGGGAGGGTCAGTCCTCCCGGTAGGCGTTGTCGATCGTCTCCGGCATGCCGTCGATGACGTCGACCTCTTCGACGTGATCGTCGGCGAGGGCGTCGACGTCGAGATCGTCGCCGCTGAGCTCGGCGACCTCGGAGTCGTCGTCGCCGTACGAGACCATGTCGTCCCCGTCGCGGTTGCCCTGCTCGGCGGCGGTCGTCGGGTCGGTGTCGAGGTCGCCGTCGAGCGCGGGGGCGTCCTGTTCGTCGTCCCAGCCGGCGTCGGCGATGAGGGCGTCGTCGGCGCCTTCGATGCCGGTGCCCTCGGGCCCTTCGGCGCCAGGTTCGACGTAGGGCTCGCTGTCCTCGTCGTCGATCTCGTCGAAGTCGTCCGATTCGGCGTCGTCCTCGGCTTCGTCGGCGGTCTCCTCGAGACTGGTGAGGTCGACCCCGGTGGGCTCGGCGTCGTCCTCTTCGAGCTCTTCCTCGTCGAACTCGTCGTCCTGCGTGAGGAAGTCGTTGTCAGCGGGATCGGTGTCGTCTGCCCAGGTGTCGCCGGTGCTCATGGTCGCTCCTTGGTTCGGGTCGGTACATCCTTATTCTTGCACCGTTGCGCGGCGGTGGGCACCGGCGGCGGAAAGTGCCCGGGAATCGGTCGCGCCGGACGGATCCCCTGCAGAGATCTCCGGGATCTCCCCAGCTCGCCGAGGTGGTCCCGCGATTCCCGCGCCCGCCCGGTCCGGGGCCGGCGCGGTCCGGAGCCGGCGCGGTTGGGGAAGCTCCGCGCCGGGCCCTCTCCACGTCTCGAGCGTCCTCAGACGGTCACGCCGTTGACTCCTGCCGCTGCGACCCCGTTCGACTCGGATGCGCCGAGGCGCGACCCTGACCCCGCAGCCGACCCTGACCCCGCACCCTGAGACCCCGGCGTCACTGCGAGCAGCGAGTCGAAGACCCGGCCTAGTTCGCGGTCGGCGTCGGGCACGCCGGCGACCGAGCGGTAGGCGACGTAGCGGTCGGGGCGGACGATGACGACGCCGGAGGAGCTGATGCCGCGGTTCTTCATCCACGCCATCCGCACGTCGACGAAGTCGCAGCCCTCGAGGCCGACGGTGTGCGCTCTCAGCGGCAGGCCGCGCTCGGCGGCCAGCCGGTTCGCGGCATCGACCCATCCCTGGCCGTCCTCGCCGGCGAGGACGAGGAAATGCCCGCCGGCGACGAGGTCACCGAGCGCGATGCGCTCGTTCGACTTCTCGACGAAGGCGTGGGGGAGCGGGTGCCCCGGTTTGGTCGAGGGCTCGTAGAGCCGCACGGGGTCGATGGGGGAGTAGTCGGGCGACCCGTCGGAGACGATGGCCGCGGAGTCGTACCGATACCCGAACTCGACGTTGTGATGGCGGAACTCCATCGTCTGCGTCCCGATCGCCTTGTTGAGCGCGTGGCGCTTCTCCGCAGCGTTGGGCAGCGAGTCGTCCCAGATCGGCTCGAGTTCGGCCCAGTTGTCCGTAGCGGAGGCTTCGGGCGAGAGGTTGAGCGCCTTGTCGATCGTGAAGTGATTCATCGCCGAGGCGACCGCGGCGTCGACATTGTCCTGATCGACCGGCTGGCGCTCGGCTTCGTAGGTGTCGAGCAGTGCGTCGTCGGCCTTGCCGGCGAGGACGAGGGAGAGCTTCCACGCGAGGTTGTACCCGTCGTGGATCGCGGAGTTGAGCCCGAGTCCGCCGGTCGGCGGGTGGCGGTGGGCGGCGTCGCCGATGAAGAAGACGTCGCCGGTCCTGAACCTCTCGGCCACGACTCCCTCCATGATCCACGGCGAGACCTTGTGGACCGTGAGCGCCGAGCGGTCGACGCCGAGGACGGTGCACAGGCGCTCGATGACGAGATCGTCTCTCAGCGCGTCCTTGTCGTGCGTCGCGTAGTCGAGATGCACGACCCACTCCTCCGAGGTCGTGCCCCAGTGCTCCGGTCCCATCGCCACGAGGACGCCGGAGGACCACGATCCGCCGAACTCCGGATTGACGAGCCAGCGGATGAGCACATCGTCGTCGCGGGCCGACTGGGAGAGGTCGGCGGAGAAGTGGACGGAGACCATCATCATGAGGTCCGTCGGACCGGTCATGCCGACGCCGAGGGCCGGGCCGATCGTGCGCCCGCGGTCGGCGGCGATCGCATAGCGGGCACGCACGGTGTACTCGGTGTCGGTGTCCTTGTCGAGCACCGTCGCGCGCACGCCCTCGTCGAGCTGCTCGATCGCGGTGACCTCGTGATTGAAGCGCACGCCTCGCGGGTCGGGATGGAGCGTCCGGGCGTGGTCGAGGAGGAGCGGTTCGAGGCGGATCTGGGGCAGATTGCACGTGCGCTTCGCGCTCGCCGCGATGTAGTCGGGGTCGGTGTAGCCGCCGCCCCACACCTCGAGATGGCCGAGTCGGCGCCCGGAGTACCGGTGGTCGCCGACGAGGCCGGCGTACCACCCGGTGGCCTTCATGTTCTCGGCGGGCGTGCTGCGCTTCTCGACCTCCGGGGCCACGCCGACCTCCTCGAAGATCTCCATCGTGCGCTGATTGAGCACGTGGGCCTTCGGCAGCTTCGAGGTGTAGGGCAGCGAGCTGACGAGCAGGTGATCGACGCCGAGCTTCGACAGGTTCATCGAGGCCGACAGTCCGGCTCCGCCGCCGCCGATGATGAGAACGGGTACTTCGATATCAGCCATGGTGCCTCCTTGCATCCCGGCATCGGCGTTGCGATGCCACAGGCTCTGATCCGACTTCTGCGCCACGATCGGTCGTCGCGTGGTGTCCACCGTATGAGCTGAATCACGACATTGCAAGAGAAAAAAGATATTTTCAGCAAACGTCGACAGATGGCTGTTCCATCTATACTGGCGCTATGCCTGCACCTCGAGCCGGAAGCACGCTCTCCGCGGAAGCCTATGATCGCCTGCGCGCCGAGCTGCTGCGCGGAAGCTTCACCCCGGGCTCGAAGCTGCGCATCGGCGAGATCGCCCGCGGATTCTCCGTCAGCGCCTCGGTGCTGCGGGAGGCGATGACCCGGCTGGCCCAGGACGGACTGCTCAGTGCGAGTCCGCAGCGCGGCTTCTCGGTTCCCGAGCTCACCGTCGGAGCGCTCGAGGATCTCACTCGGGCCCGCCGGATCATCGAAGCCGCCGCCCTGCGCGAGTCGATCGCCGATGGGAGCCTGTCGTGGGAGTCGGATGTGCTCGCGGCTCACCACATGCTCGAGCGCACGCCCTTCACCGACGGGGGCGGGCACATCACCGAGGAGTGGGGGCATGTGCACCGGGCGTTCCACGAGGTGATCCTCGCCGGCGGCCGCAGCGAGACGCTGGCGAAGGTGGCGACCGACCTGCGGGCGCGCTCGGCGCTCTTCGTCCACTGGTCGCGCGAGCTCGTCGTCGACGAGTCCCGTGACGTTCCCGCTGAGCACCGGGAGATCGCCGAGGCGACGGTGGCCCGTGATGTCGAGCGCGCGGTCGATGCCCTCGAGTGCCATATCCAGCGGTCGGCCGATGTGCTCATCGCCAGCGTCACCGCGAAGGCGAGTGCCTGAGCCTCGCGCCCGTGGCAGCTGCTCGTCCCTGGCAACTGCCGGTCCCTGAGACACAGAAGAACCCCGCGGAATCCGCGGGGTTCTTCGTGGTGGTGGCTCCGACCGGCGTCGATCCGGTGACCTTTCGATTTTCAGTCGAACGCTCTACCAACTGAGCTACAGAGCCTGGCCGCCGACATACGCATGTATGCCGAGAGAAACAAAGGCTCTTCCGAAGAAGAGCCTTATGCTCCGCGACCCTGACGGGACTCGAACCCGCGACCTCCGCCGTGACAGGGCGGCGCGCTAACCAACTGCGCCACAGGGCCTTGCTGTTGTGGTGACAGACCTTTCGATCCTACACCGTACCCCCAACGGGATTCGAACCCGTGTCGCCGCCGTGAAAGGGCGGTGTCCTAGGCCTCTAGACGATGGGGGCCTAGTTTGCTCTCGGATTCCCCGTGGGCAACGACGTTAAGCTTATCCCAACCTTTTCGGAGAATGCAAAACAGATCGCGGTGTCCTCCGTCACAGAATCCCGGCCCCGTTCGCGGGCCTCGCGCACCCGGATTCCCGTGTCAGATCCGCCCGTTAGGATCGGGGCCATGGAGCAGCTGAGCGACGAGGAATTCGATGCCATCCTCGAGGAGGCGGTCGAATCGCTGCCTGCCGGAGTCACCGACGAACTCGACAACGTCGCCCTCTTCGTCGAGGACCGTCCCGAGGACGGCAGCCGCACCCTGCTCGGCCTCTATCACGGGATCCCGATCGGCGAGCGCGGTCAGAGCGGACTCGAGATGCCGGACACGATCTTCCTCTACCGCGACAACCTCATCGCCTTCGCCCGGGACCGCGACGACCTCCGCGAGCAGCTCGTCATCACGATCGTCCACGAGATCGCCCACTTCTACGGCATCGACGACGACCGGCTCCACGAAATCGGTTGGGGGTGAGGCCGACTGACAAGGTGCCCGAACGCGATGATCCCGTGTGAGCTGGACGAAGGCTCGCTACCGGCAAGTTCGGTTTGCCTTCATTGATTGGCGCTGGGCTTGACGGTTCGCCTATTGTGGGCGGGTACCCAATCAGTAACCGATACAACATTCCGTCCGTATCGAGCTGGGAAGAGCGCGAGGCTCCGGCAGTCGCGCTCTGCGTCTCCCTCTCGACCCGCGGGCAGGAGGCACGACCCCCTTATGACAGTTGCATCTGCATCCAAATCGGCCAGCGCGGCTACCCCGGCCGTTCGCGTTCTCAATCTCGCGGGCATCGACTACAGCCTGCACAGCTTCGAGCACGACCCCGCCACCCGGCGCTACGGCTCGGAAGCCGCTGACAAGCTCGGCGTCGGGTCCGACCAGGTCTTCAAGACCCTGATGATCCAGGTCGACGGCGCGCCCGTCACCGCTCTCGTCCCCGTCTCGGGACAGCTCGACCTCAAGGCCCTCGCCTCGGCGCGCAGCGCGAAGAAGGCGCAGCTGGCCGGGGTCGCGGAGACCGAGCGCCGCACCGGCTACCCGGTCGGCGGCGTCTCCCCGTTCGGGCAGCGCCACGCCGTGCCCGTCGTCATCGACCGCACCGTGCTCGAGCACGCCTCGGTCTTCGTCTCAGCCGGCCGCCGCGGCCTCGAGATCGAGATCCGACCCGAGGACCTCGTCATGCTCACGAACGCGCAGGTCGCGAAGATCGCCGCGCTCGACTGAGCAGAAACACTGGGGCGACAGCCTCACACCCACTCCACGTCGCCGACCTCCGGCTGGGCCCGCCCCGCTGTGAGGTCGGCGAACATCGTCAGGGCCGGGTCCACCTCGGCGACGGGGACGAGGACGTCGAGCGTCACCTCGGCGCCGTACTCCGCCCGCACCGACCAGCCGCGGACGCCCGCCGCGCGCTCGAGGGCGTTCGCCTGCGCGTAGTCGACGGTCGCCCGCACCGGCACGAGCTCCTGCTTCGTGATGATCGATGCCTCATCGACCGCCGCCGAGGCGGCCTGGCCGTAGGCGCGCACGAGCCCGCCCGCACCGAGCAGGGTTCCCCCGAAGTACCGGGTGACGACGGCGAGGACGTACGTGAGGTCGCGGCCGGCGAGGACGTCGAGGATCGGGGCGCCCGCCGTGCCCGCCGGTTCCCCGTCGTCGCTGAAGCGCTGCGTGCGCGCATCGGGATCGAGGATGAACGCCGTGCAGTGGTGGCGGGCCTTCGGATGCTCCGCGCGGCGGGCAGCGATGATCTCCCGGGCCTGCGCCTCGGTCTCCACCGGGGCGATGAGGCCGAGGAACCGGGACTTCCTGATCTCGATCTCGGCTGCGGCGGGGCGCGCGATCGTCCGGTAGGGCATGAGGTTCACTGTAGTCCGCGGACCTGGCCTCCCAGTGCTCTACCCTTGAGCGTAGGCGGCGCCGAGGCTGCGCCGCGCGCCCCGGTCAGGGGCCCGGACGAGCGCGAGAGGTGACGATCATGGAGCAGTTCAGCGACGCGGAGCTCGCGGAGATCAGGGACGAATCCGCCCGCGCCTACGACCTCGACCGGGCCCACGTCTTCCATTCGTGGTCGGCGCAGAGGACGCTCGACCCGATGACCGTCTCCCGCGCGGCGGGCTCGTACATCTACGACGGTGAGGGCCGCCCGCTGCTCGACTTCTCCTCCCAGCTCGTCAACACGAACATCGGCCACCAGCATCCCAAGGTCGTCCAGGCAATCAAGGACCAGGCCGATCTGCTCTGCACGATCAGCCCCGCCTACGCCAACGCCGCCCGGTCGGAGGCCGCGCGCCTCATCACCGAGCGCACCCCGGCCGGCCTCGACCACGTCTTCTTCACCAACGGCGGGGCCGACGCCAACGAGCACGCGATCCGCATGGCCCGCCTCCACACCGGCAGGCACAAGGTCCTCTCCCGCTACCGCTCGTACCACGGGGGCACGCAGACGGCGATCAACGTCACCGGCGATCCGCGCCGGTGGAGGAACGACCTCGGCGATTCCGGTGTCGTCCACTTCTTCGGCCCCTTCCTCTACCGCTCCGAGTTCGCCGCGACCACCGAGGCGGAGGAGACCGAGCGCGCCCTGCGCCACCTCGAGCGCACGATCGAACTCGAGGGCCCGTCGACGATCGCCGCGATCGTCCTCGAACCGATCCCCGGCACCGCGGGCATCATGATCCCGAGCCCGGAGTACATGCAGGGCGTGCGGGCGCTCGCCGACGCCCACGACATCGTCCTCATCGCCGACGAGGTGATGGCCGGCTTCGGCCGCACCGGCCGGTGGTTCGCCTTCGAGCACTTCGACATCGTCCCCGACATCATCACCTTCGCCAAGGGCGTGAACTCCGGGTACGTCCCGCTCGGGGGCGTCATCATGGACGATGCCATCTACGACTCCTTCGCCGAGGTGGCCTATCCCGGAGGTCTGACGTACTCCGGTCACCCGCTCGCGTGCGCGGCCGCGGTCGCGACGATCGACGCGATGGAGAACGAGGGCATGGTCGCCCACGCCGCCCGGATCGGCGAGGAGATCATCGGACCCCGTCTGCGGCAGATCGCGGAGGCCTCGAAGCATGTCGGCGAGGTCCGCGGGACCGGGGCGTTCTGGGCGATCGAACTCGTCTGGGACAAGGAGACGAAGGAGCCGCTGGCCCCCTACGGCGGCGGCTCACCCGAGGTCGCCTCGGTGCTCGCCGCCCTCAAGGAGCACGGCCTCGTCGCGTTCAGCAACTACCACCGCATCCACGTCGTCCCGCCGATCAACATCGGCGAGGACGACCTCGAGAAGGGCCTCGGCATCCTCGAGACGGTCCTCACCGACCTCGACTTCCCGCGCCGCTGAGCGCCCTCCCGCGCCGCTGAGCTACCGGGCGTCGTGGGTGAACGCGCCGCCGAGGACGGTCGCGCGGACGGGGATGCCGGCGATCTCGTCGGGGGCCACCTCGGCGGGATGGGCGTCGAGGGCGACGAAGTCGGCGAACTTCCCCCGGGTCAGCGTGCCCTTGTCCGCACCCTGCCCCGAGGCGACGGCGGCGACCGAGGTGTAGGCGGCGACCGCCTCGGCGGGGGTGAGCCGCTCGGCCGCCGCACCCATGACGTCGCCGTCCCGGGTCGCGCGGGTGACGAAGGCCTCGATGCCGCGCAGCGCCGTGCCGTCGGCGCACGGGCGATCCGAGCTGCCGGGCAGCAGGACCCCGGCGTCGACGAACGACTTCGCCCGGTAGAGCAGGCGGCGGCGCTCGGGTCCGAGCGACCGGTTCATCCCGTCGCCGATCGCCTCGGCGAACGCGGCCTGCGGGGTCACCGCGATGCCGTGTTCGGCGAGCGTCGCCAGGTGCTCGTCGTGGACGAGCCCCGCGTGTTCGATGCGGTTGGGCACCGCCCGCCTGCCGTGGAGTCTCTGCGCTTCGACGATGTTCGCGATCGCCGCATCGACGGCGGCGTCGCCGATCGCGTGGACGGCCAGCGACCACCCGGAGGCGTACGTGTCGAGGATCTGGCGGCGCAGCACCTCGGCGTCGGCCTGGAGATACCCGCGATGATCGCGGCCCGCGTAGTTCTCCCGCAGCGCGGCGGTCTCCCCGCTCATCGCCCCGTCCATGAAGAACTTCACCGGGCCGATGCTGATGAGGTCGTCGCCGAGGCCGGTGCGCAGTCCCGCGTCGAGGCCGATGCCGAAGCCGTCGGCCGGGTTCGCGGCGATCGCGTGGAGGCCGTCGGCCTGCGGCATCAGCTGCGCCCGGGCCCGCAGCCTCCCCTCCTCGCGGGCCCGCAGGTACGCGGAGATCTCGATGGGGGAGTGGCCGATCCAGCCGTAGGCGATGCCGCATTCGCCGAACGAGGTGATGCCCTCCTTCGCGTACTGCGTCGTCGCGAGATCGAGGGCCTCGACGATCGTGTCGAGCGAGTACGGGCGGATGAGGTCCTGGACGAGGCCCTGCGCGGTCTCCTCGACGAGTCCCGTCGGGTGGCCGGCCGGGTCGCGGACGACCTTCCCGCCGACCGGGTCGGTGAAGCCTCGGTCGAGGATGCCGGCCCGGCGCATCGCCTCGGTGTTGACGATCGCCGCATGTCCCGAGGTCTGGCGCATGAAGAGGGGCCGGCTGCCGGTGATCGCATCGAGGCGGGCGAGCTCCGGGTACTGCCCGTCGTAGTCGCGGTGGGCGAAACCGGTCGCCTCGATCCACTCGCCCTCGGGTGTCGTCGCCGCCGCCTGCTCGAGGGCCGCGTAGACGTCGGGCAGCCCCCCGGGCATCGCCGTGACGTCGACGGAGGCGAGTGTGAGGCCGAACCACGTCGTGTGGCAGTGGACGTCGTTGAAGCCCGGCAGCACGGTCGCCCCGCCGAGCGATTCGACGCGGTCGGCGGTGACGCCGTCGAGTTCCTCGTCGACGCCGACGATCCGACCGGCGAACACCCCGATCCGCTGGGCCCGGGGACGGGCGGGGTCGAGGGTGTGGGCGTCGAGATCCGTGAAGATCGCGTCGATTCTCATGGGGCTGCCTTCGTCGTGGACGTCGCTGTCACCGGTGACCCGGTCTTCTCGAGTCTGCCATCACAGCCGGGCGCCGCGGATCGCGGGGTCGGTGATGCAGTGGACGAGCGCCGGGCCCCGGTGGTCCAGCGCGGCGGCGAAGGCCTCACGGAAGTCCGCGGTCCGCTCGACCCGGATGCCGAGTCCGCCGAACGCCGTGGCCATCGCCGCGAAGTCGGGGTTGTCCAGGGCGGTGCCCGTCGCGCGGCCCGGGTAGTCGCGGTCCTGGTGGCCGCGGATCGTGCCGTAGACGGAGTTGTCGTTGACGACGATCGTGAGGTCGATCCCGTACTGCGCGGCCGTCGCGAGCTCCTGGCCGTTCATGAGGAAGTCCCCGTCCCCGGCGATGCAGAAGATCGTCCGGTCGGGGGCGACGAGTCCCGCGGCGACGGCGGCCGGCACCCCGAAGCCCATCGACCCGTTGCGCGGCCCGAGTGCCGAGGGGAAGGCGTGCGTGGGCAGGAACCGCGTCGCCCATCCGGAGAAGTTCCCCGCCCCGTAGGTGACGATCGCATCCTCCGGCAGCAGCTCCCTGACGTGGGTGAACGCCTCGTCCATGTCGACGAAGCCGGGGCCTGCCTCCGCTTCGGCCGGCGCCGGCTTCGGCACCCGCCATGCCTCGAGCTCGGCGCGGGCCGCGGTGATCCACGCAGGCAGCTCGGGCGCGGCCGCGCCGCCGGACTCCCCTTCGCCGACCTCGTTGACCGCGCCGTCTGCGGTCACCGCGTAGTCCGGGGTCCCGTCCGCGGCGACGAGTCGGGCGGCGAACCGGCTCACCGAGGTGACGATGTGCTCATCGAGGCGCCCGAAGTGACCGTGCGCATCGGGGTCGGGGCCGATGACGATCGTCTTCTGCTCCGTGCCGAGCGTGAACCCGTCGGTGGCGACGTCCGTGCGGACGCAGCCGAGGAAGATGTGGAGGTCGGCCTCGGCGAACACCCGCTCGGCCACCGGGGCCGCCCCGTACCCGAGGATGCCGAGGAAGTTCGGGCTGTCGTGGTCGATCCCGTCGTAGGCGCGGAATGTGCCGAGCACCCCGAGACCCCGGTCGGCCGACCAGCGGGCGATGCGCTCGGCCGTGGCCTGCGGCCAGTCCTCCCCGCCGATGATGAGGACGGGACGCTCGGCCTGATCGATGCGGGCCCGCACCTCGGTGAGGTCGCCGTCGTCGGGGGCGGGCACCCCGACGGTCAGGGGCGGCAGCGCCGAGGCGGTCGTGCGCTGGGTCAGCACCTCCTCGGGCAGGCCGACGACGACGGGACCCGGCCGGCCGGTGACCGCGGTGTGCAGGGCGTCGGCGACCACCTCGGCGGCCTTGTCCGGATCATCGAGGACGAGGACCTTCTTCGTCGTCGAGCCGAACCACCCGGTGAGGTCGAACTCCTGGAACGACTCCCGACCGCGGTGGGAGGTGGGGATGAGGCCGACGAAGACGACGAGCGGGGTCGCGTCCTGGTGGGCGGTGTGGACGGCGGCCATGACGTTCGCAGCGCCGGGACCGCGGGTGACCATGGCGACCCCCGGGACCCCGGTCATCCGCCCCTCGGCCACGGCCATGTACCCGGCCCCGCCCTCCTGGCGGCAGACGATCGGGGTGATCGGCGAATCGTGGAGTCCGTCGAGGACGTCGAGGTAGGACTCGCCCGGGACGAGGTAGGCACGGCGGACGCCGTGGGCCTCGAGCTCGCGGACGATGAGGTGGCCGGCGGACAGCGACTCTGATGCATCCATTCCTCATGCTTATCACTCTTTCGTCTCAAGTGGGCACCGCGGTGGCGAAACGGATGAGGGCAGGCCGTATGATCGTCAGCACAACGGATTTCGCACCACGCCAGGAGGCTCCAGCATGACCGGCATCGACTCCGACGATCTTCCGGGACGGGCGATCTTCACGCCCGAACCGTCGGCTTCCGGAGGAGGTGCGCGAACGCCGCTGCGACCGGGGTTCCTGACGAGACCGGAGAAGGCGAAGCTCGAACGCGACCCGGGAATGCCGGCGAGCACGTGGCGGCTGCGCTCGGACGCGTGGGAGTACCTCAAGTACGCGATCAAGCGCCTCGTGATGAGCGGCGGGGACTTCTCGATGATCGCCGCCGACGGCGAGGTGTGGCGGTCCCTGCGGTCGCTGAAGACCATCGAGCTCTACTGGGGCGGGTTCGGGCAGCGCTACGTCGAGGAGATCGCCGAGCTCCTCTCCGACGGCGAGTTCGACCGAGCCCACGACATGATCACCCGCGCGGTCAACCGGCTGCGCGGGACGACGGTGCCCGACCTCCTCGAGGACGAGCTCACCGAGGAGGAGCGCAACGAGCTGCGTGACCGGCAGGACCAGCGTCCCCGGTTCGAGGTCCTCATCGTCGACGAGACGACCGAGGGCGGGCGCGACGAACTCCACTCCGACCTGCTCAAGCTTCGCAGCCCCTCCGACCAGTTCATCTACGACTACGTCATCGTCCCCACCGCCGATGACGCCGTCGTCGCGGCGCTGACGAACCCCAACCTGCTCGCGTGCGTCATCCGGCCCGGATTCACCGACCGCACCCGCGAGGTGCTCAGCCGTGACCTCCGCACCGCCGTGGCCTACGCCCACGAGGGGACGACGTCGTCGCCGACCGGCCCGATGAGCCCGCTCAACTCGGTGCGCCGGGTGCTGCGGCTGGCCGACACGCTCGCCGGCATCCGCCCCGAACTCGACCTCTACCTCATGGCCGGGGCGCACATCGAGAGCCTCGCCGGGGCGCTCACCCACCGCTTCCGCCGCGTCTTCCGCCGGGAGGACCAGTTCGAGCTCCACCTCTCCCTCCTCCGCCGCGTCCAGCACCTCTACGACACCCCGTTCTTCGCCGCGATCCAGGAGCACGCCCGGCGCCCCGCCGGGGTCTTCCACGCCCTGCCGGTCTCCCGCGGCGGATCGGTCGTCGGGTCGAAGTGGATCAGCGACTTCGTCGACTTCTACGGCCTCAACCTGCTGCTCGCCGAGACGAGCGCGACCTCGGGCGAACTCGACTCCCTGCTCGCCCCGGTGCGCACCCTGAAGAAGGCGCAGTCCCTGGCCGCCCGCGCGTTCGGTGCGAAGCGCACGTACTTCGTGACGAACGGGACGTCGACGGCGAACAAGATCGTCCACCAGGCCGTCGTCGCCCCCGGCGAGGTCGTCATGGTCGACCGCAACTGCCACAAGTCCCACCATCACGCGCTCATGCTCACCGGGGCCCGGGCCGCCTACCTCGAGGCGTACCCGCTCAACGACTTCGCGTTCTACGGCGCGGTGCCGCTGTCGCGGATCAAGCAGCTCCTCCTCGACTACCGGGCCGCCGGTCGCCTCGACGAGGTGCGGATGATCACGCTGACGAACTGCACGTTCGACGGCATCGTCTACGACCCCGAGCGGGTGATGGCCGAATGCCTCGCGATCAAACCCGACCTCGTCTTCCTCTGGGACGAGGCGTGGTTCGCCTTCGCCCGCTTCCATCCCGTCACCCGCAAGCGCACCGCGATGTCGCGGCCGAGCGGCTCGATGAGAACCTGCGGACGAACGCCCACGACGCCGCGTACCGGGAGCAGCGGAAGCGGCTGTTCGATCCGGTCACCGGGGAGCCGGCGCCGGACGAGGTGTGGCTGAACGAGACCCTGCTCGCCCCGCCGGATGCGACGATCCGGGTGTATGCGACGCAGTCGACGCACAAGACCCTGACCGCGCTGCGGCAGGGGTCGATGATCCACGTCTACGATCAGGAGTTCGGAGCCGGCGCCGAGGAGGCCTTCCACGAGGCGTACATGACGCACACCTCGACGTCGCCGAACTATCAGATCCTCGCCTCCCTCGACCTCGGTCGCCGGCAGGTCGAGATGGAGGGCTTCGCGCTCGTCCAGAAGCAGCTCGACCTCGCCGTCAGCCTTGCCTCGGCGGTGGCCCGGCACCCGCTTTTGAAGAAGACGTTCCGCGTGCTCACCGCCAAGGACCTCATCCCCGCCGAATACCGGGAGACGACGCGGTCGATGCCGCTGCGCGACGGCCTCGGGACGTTCTGGAGCGCGTGGACGACGGACGAGTTCGTCGTCGACCCGAGCCGGATCACCATCGAGATCACCGGCACCGGCGTCGACGGGGACACGTTCAAACACGAATACCTCATGGACCGCTACGGGATCCAGGTCAACAAGACGAGCCGGAACACCGTGCTCTTCATGACGAACATCGGCACCTCCCGGTCGGCCGTCGCCTACCTCATCGAGGTGCTCGTCAAGATCGCCGAGAAGTTCTCCGACCCGCACGCGCTCACCCGGGCGAACGCAGCGACGGAACTCGCCGCCGTGATGCCGCCGCTGCCCGACTTCAGCGCCTTCGCCCCGGAATACGCCGCCGAGGTGCCCGCCGAGGACCCCGAGGCGCAGCTGCCCGACGGGGATCTGCGGTCCGCGTACTACGCGGGTCTGCGGCAGAAGTCGGTCGAGTACGTCCTCCCGCACGAGCTGCGCCGCCGCGTCGACGCCGGGGAGACCCCCGTCTCGGCCGGGTTCGTCACCCCGTACCCGCCCGGCTTCCCGGTGCTCGTGCCCGGTCAGGTCATCACCGCCGAGGTGCTCGACTTCATGTCCGCGCTCGACACCCGGGAGATCCACGGCTACGACGCGCGCCTGGGCTATCGGGTCATCCTCGCGGAGGTCGCCGGAGAGGCGGAGACGACCGGCTGAAACCAGTGTGACTTGTGCCATACTCGGTGCATGGACATTCAACTCGAACCCGGAGACATCGACACCGCGGTTCCGCCCTCGGGACCCGGATGCGTCGAATGCGAAGCCACGGGCGGCTGGTGGGTGCACCTGCGCCGATGCGCGGCCTGCGGTCACATCGGGTGCTGCGACACCTCCCCGTCGCAGCATGCGAGCAAGCACGCCGCGGAGACCTCGCACCCGGTCATCCGCAGCTACGAGCCGGGCGAGACGTGGTTCTACGACTTCCGCACCGAGCAGGTCTTCGACGGACCCGAGCTCGCGCCGCCGGAGTCTCACCCCGCATCCCAGCCGGTGCCCGGGCCCGCAGGCCGCGTTCCCGCGGACTGGATGGACAAGGTCCACCGCTGAGCGCCCCCACCCACGAAAGGTTCCGTCATGGCCAGTGACAAGTCGATCCATCAGCAGATCAACGACGCCGTCGAGGAGGAGCGCGAACTGCGCCGCCGCCTCGGTGCCGGTGAGATCACCGAGGAGCAGGAGCACCAGCGCATCGCCCAGCTCGAGGGCGAGCTCGATCAGCTCTGGGATCTCCTCCGCCAGCGGCAGGGGGAGCGCGATGCCGGACGCGATCCCAACCTCGCGAAGGAGCGTCCCGTCAGCGAAGTCGAGAACTACCTCCAGTGACGGACACCGCAGCCCCTGAGACAACCGCCGATTTCGTCGTCGTCGGGTCGGGGGCGGGCGGCGGACCGCTCGCCGCGAACCTCGCCGCGGCGGGGTTCAGCGTCGTCGTCCTCGAGGCCGGCCGCGATCACCGGTGCCGGTACTACGACATCCCCGTCATGCAGGCCTATGCCAGCGAGGACGTCGACATGGTGTGGAACTTCTTCGTCTCCCACTACGACGATCCCGACCGCGGAGCGCGGGATTCGAAGTGGGTCGACGAGGAGGGCGGGATCCTCTATCCGCGGGGCAGCACGCTCGGGGGCAGTACCGCGGTCAGCGCCCTCGTCCACATCGCTCCGCAGCCGCGGGACTGGGATGCCCTGGCGTCGCTGACCGGGGACGAGACCTGGGGCAGTGCGCACATGCGGACGATCTTCGAGCGCGTCGAGGACTGGCAGGGCGTCGACGCCCGTCCCCTGCCCGGCGACACCGAGGCCGAGCGCGACCAGAAGGCGCACCACGGGCACGGCGGATGGCTGCCGACGACCCGGGCGGATCCGGCGATCGCCGGTCGCGAACCGCGGTTCCTCGACATCATCAACGCCACCGAGGCGACGAGCCGGGAGAGGTTCGACATCCCCGCCGAGGTGTCCCTGCCGCGTGACATCAACGCCGCCGACACCCCGCCGGAGTACCAGGGCATGTCGTTCGTGCCCGTGGCCGCCGGCGGTGGGCACCGCAACGGCGCCCGGCAGCGACTGCTCGCCGCGCGGGATGCTCACCCGGAGAAGCTGACGATCATCGAGGATGCGCTGGCCACGCGGGTGGTCCTCGAGGGCACCCGGGCCGTCGGGATCGAATACCTGCCCGGTGCCGGGCTCTACCGGGCGACCCCGGAGGCGCGCCGGTCCGCGGAGGCGTCGCCGGCGGCCCGCATCGTGCGCGCCCGCCGCGAGGTGATCATCGCCGGCGGGGCGTTCAACACCCCGCAGCTGCTCAAGCTCTCCGGGATCGGTCCGGCCGCCGAGCTGCAGGAGCTCGGCATCCCCGTCGTCGTCGATCTGCCGGGGGTGGGGGAGAACCTCCACGACCGCTACGAGGTCTCGGTCGTCAACGAGCTCGACGCCGACTTCCCGATCTTCGACGGGTCGACGCTCGACCTGCCCGCACCGGGCGAACCCGATGACCACCTCATGAAGGAGTGGAAGGACGACCGCGGCGGCCCGTATTCGACGAACGGGTCGCTCGCGGCCCTCGTCGCCCGCACGAGTGCCGCCTCCGATGACGGCACCGATGTCATCGTCTTCTCCCTCGCCGCGGACTTCCACGGGTACTACCCGAACTACTCGTACGACGCGAAGCCCCACCACAACCGGATGAGCCTCCTCGTGCTCAAGGGCTGGACACGGGACCGTGCCGGGTCCGTGCGGCTGCGCTCGGCCGATCCGCGGGATGTCCCCGACATCCGGATGCGGTATTTCGACGAGGGGTCCGAGGGCTGGGAGACCGACCTCGACGGCGTCGTCGACGGGATCGAGCTCGCGCGGGAGATCGCCTCGAACATCGAGAACACCCGCATCGTCCGCGAGCTCGTCCCCGGCGCCGAGGCGGACACCCGGGAGAAGCTGCGCGATCACGTCATGGCCGAGGCCTGGGGCCACCATGCGTGCGGCACCGCGAAGATCGGCACCGCTGACGATCCGCTGGCGGTGCTCGACGGGGACCTGCGGGTGCGGGGTGTCGAGGGCCTGCGCGTCGTCGACGCGAGTGTCTTCCCCGACATCCCCGGCTACTTCATCGCCAGCGCCGTCTACATGGTCAGCGAGAAGGCGTCGGACCAGATCATCGCGGAGCACAGCGGCCGCTGAGGCGGCACCTGACGCCTCCGCCGCCGAGACGACCACTCCGCGCCGAGATCGCCGCTTATAACCGGTGGTCTCGGCGTTAAGTGGTGGTCTCGATGAGGAAGGAGACCCATGAGCACCATGGAGTACACGCGGATTGACGCGTCGCACGCTGCGGCAGCGCGCACGACGATCACTCGTGCCTTCGCCGCGGACCCCCTCCTCGAGTGGCTCTTTCCTGCCGAGCAGTGGGAGGCCAGTGAACGCCTTGACGCGATTGCGACCTTCTACTGGCCGAGTGTCGAATCCTATGCCGCTCGGAGCGCCGGGCATGTCGCTGTCGATGAGGGCGCGGTCGTCGGTGTCGCCGTGTGGCGCATCCCCGACAAGGGCTCTCCAGGACTGACTCTGCCCAGTGCGTCCGGTATCGCGCGGCTGCTCTTGGGAGACAAGCTGAGAGCGCTCGCGGAAGGGATGCGTGAGGCTCGCGGAGACTCGGCGCTGCCGAGCGGCCCGTATCTCCACGATCTGGCAGTGACTGCCGATCGTCGAGGGGAGGGAATCGGGACGGCACTCATCGAGGCCGGCCTTCGCGAGTTCGGTGCCGAGGGCGCATGGCTGGAGACGACGAACCCGAACAACCACGGACTCTACGAGCGTGCTGGCTTCGAGGAAGTCCACGCGGGCGCGGTCGGCGACTCAGGGGTGACGATGACGCGGATGGCTGTGAATCACTGATTTGCCGAGACCACCGCTTGGCATCGAGACCGCCACTTCTGCCCGGCGGTCTCGATGCGAAGTGGTCGTCTCGATGGTGGCTTAGAAAATTTATGTGGTGCTTGCATTCATTTGAAGCTGTTTGATAGCTATTGTGAGTTCATGGTCACTGTGTTCAGCTCGAGTGAGTTGCGCGACCTCGGCGTCGGGGCCGACACGTTCGACGAGTGCATCGGCAGGATCCGCCGCGGCTGGTTCGTGCTCAAGAAGCCATGCGAGAACACGGCCCATGAGGTCCTCCACGAGATCCATGAAGCGTCGGGACATCCGTACCCGCAGACCTTCGGGGACATCCGTGACAGCACGGAGCAGCTCAAGACGCTCATCCGCTCCTACGCGCGGGAACTGCTTCCGGGGAGCTTCTTCTCCCACGTCTCGGCAGCCATCATCCACGGACTCGATCCGCCGTTTCCCACGACGACAGCGGCCGAGCTCATCCGGTCCGGGTATGGGAAGAGGAAGCAGACGGTCCACTACCGGAATCGTGAAGTCGGGCCTGACGATCGCGCCCGCGTCGGCGACCTTCCCGTGACGTCGATGAGGCGGACGCTCCTCGACCTTGCCCACGACTATCCGAGCGATGTCTCGGTCCCCTTCATCTCCCAGGCTCTGCGCGAGGGGAAGGTGTCAAAGACGTCACTCGAGAGCGGTATCCGCCTCGGCGGCAGGGGGTGCAGGAACGCACAGCTGGCGCTTGAGCTGGCGAGCCCGCTGCACGAATCAGCGGGCGAGGCGCTGTGCGCGGTCAGGTTCCACCGCTTCGGAATCACCGGCATGATTACGCAGGTCGACTCGTTTGATGCCAGCGGCTCCTGGATCGCCCGCAACGACTTCCGGCACGAGACTCTGCCGCTCGTCGTCGAGTTCCACGGGCTGGGGAAGTACTTCCTCAACGAGGGCGGGCCCGACCGGGCGAGTGCGAAGAACCACGAACGTCACATGAAGCTGCTCAACTCCGGACTGCGAGTGTTCAACCTCGTATGGGGAGACCTCTTCCGCGCCCAGCCGTTCATGGAGATCAAGGCCGAGCTCAAAGCGCTTGCCTCATCGAGATCACCACTTGGAATCGAGACCGCCACTTCTGCCCGGAGGTCTCGGCGTTAAGTGGTGGCCTCGGCGTCAGTCGGTGCCATTGAGGTCGAATCGCTCGACGAAGCGGCGCTGCCACGGGGTCTCGACGGCGCGGACATCGTAGTGGGTGCGGACGAAGGCGACCGCCTCGGTGGGAGTCACTCCGTCGAGGACTGCCAGGCAGGCCAGTGCGGTCCCGGTGCGCCCGCGCCCACCGCTGCAGGCGACGCCGACGCGTTCGAACTCCGCTCGCCTCCAGCACTCGACGAACGCATCCGCGGCATCGTCCCGGTCCTTCGGCAGGGCGAAATCGGGCCACGCCACCCACCGCAGATCCATCGCTGGCGCGGGACCATGCGTCTCCGACTCGAACTCGCGCTGCCGGCCGAGGAGGATGAGCTCGAAGTCCGCGGCGTCCGGTCGGTCATCTGCAGCAACGCGTCTCGACCGCGCCAGGGAGCGCCCCCGAACCAATCGACCCGACGACAACGCGAGGACGCCCTGACTCGTCGGATCCCAGCTGCTCACGACTGCTACTCCAGCTGTCCCGGGTGGAGGACGCGAGAGAGGAAGTCCTTCGTCCGCTGCTCCTGCGGATTGCCGATGACGTCCCTGGCCGGGCCCTCCTCGACGACGACCCCGCCGTCCATGAAGACGACACGATCGGCGACCTGGCGGGCGAACTCCATCTCGTGGGTGACGACGACCATCGTCATCCCCGCCTCGGCGAGGCGACGCATGACCTGAAGGACATCGCCCACGGTCTCCGGGTCGAGCGCCGAGGTCGGTTCGTCGAAGAGCATGAGGTTGGGGTCCATCGCGAGCGCGCGGGCGATCGCGACGCGCTGCTGCTGGCCGCCGGAGAGCTGATCGGGGTAGCGCTCGGCGAAGCCCTCCAACCCCACCTGTGCGAGGCGGTCGAGGGCGATCCGCTCCGCTTCCGCCCTGCCCCTCTTGAGCACCCGGCGCTGCGAGATCGTGCAGTTGTCCATGACCGTCAGGTGCGGGAAGAGGTTGAATGCCTGGAACACCATGCCGACATGCCGGCGCAGACTGTTGATCTCCACATCGGGGTCCGTCGCGTCGTAGCCCGCGACGGTGATCGTCCCGGCGTTGGGCTGCTCGAGCAGATTGACGCAGCGCAGCAGGGTCGACTTCCCGGATCCTGAGGGTCCGATGAGGCAGACCACCTGACCCGGCTTGACGTCGAGATCGATGCCCTTGAGCACCTCGACATCGTCGTAGGACTTGTGCAGGCCGGTGATCGTGCACCCTTCGGCGTGGATGTCCTCGGTCGGTTTCGATGCAATCGACATATCGTCCTACTTCTTGATCTTGGCGGTGCGCGACTCGAAGCGCCGGGCGAGGATCCCCAACGGGACCGTGATGACGAGATAGCAGACACCGGCGACGACGAGCGGTGTCAGCCCCGCCTCCGGATTGGAGATCGCCTCTCTGCCGAACTTCGTCAGCTCGTACTGGGAGGCGGTGAGTCCGAGGATGTAGATGAGCGAGGAATCCTTCGTCATGAGGATGATCTCGTTCGTCAGCGGCGGCAGGATGATGCGGAACGCCTGCGGGATGACGATCGTGACCATCGCCCGCGTGTGGGACATGCCCAGCGACCGCGCCGCCTCGTACTGGCCCTTCGGCACGGCCTGGAGCCCGGCGCGGATCGTCTCGGCGATGTAGGCGGACTCGACGATGCCGAGCGCGAGCATCACTGTGACATAGGTGTCCATCCGGATGCCGAACGCGTAGGGCACCGCATAGCCGAACGCGAGGAAGACGAGAAGGGCGGGCACGCCGCGGAAGAGCTCGATGTAGGCCGTCGCGATCCACCGGTAGGGAGCGACCGACGAGATCTTCATCAGCGCGAGGAGGATCCCGAGCGACAGCGCGAGCACGAACCCGAGCGCCGTGTAGATGATCGTGTTGACGAGCGCAGTCGTGATGATCTCGGGGAACTGCGCCGCGATCACGTCGGGATTGAAGAACTTGAGGTAGATCGTCTGCCAGTCGGCGAGGAAGACGGCGAGAAGGACGGCGACGATGAGGATGCCGTATTGGATGCCGCGGGATGTTCGCTCGCGCTGGCGCACGCTGAGAGCCAAAGTGCCTCCAGAATTCTGGGCCCGATGTGAGGAGCCCTCATGCATCCGGCGGGGTGGGCCGCATGCGGTGTCGGTGAACGGGAACCTGCCGAGGCCCGGCCGGCATCACGCCGACCGGGCCTCGTGGACGGACGTCAGGGAGTCGTCGCCGCCCGATCCGCTTCGGGGATCCGCGCGGCATCGGCGACGTCGCCGAACCACTTGTCGACGGCGGCGTCGTAGGCGCCGTCGGAGTAGAGGCGCTGCATCGTCGTGCCGAAGGCGTCGAGCATCGGCTGATTGCCCTTCTTCACCGCGGCGCCGAGGACCTCGCCGGTGTCGTACTCCTCGACGAAGACGAGGTTGTCGTCAGCGGCGACGGCGGTGGAGATGATGGAGATGTTGCCGATCACCGAATCGACCTGACCGGTCTGGATCGCCTGGGTCATCAGCCCCGAATCCTCGAACTGGACGGGTGTGGCGCCGTTGTCCTGGGCATAGGTCTCACCGGTCGTCGCCTGCTGCACGCCGACCTCCTTGCCCTTGACGTCGGCGATTCCCTTGATGCCGGACTCCTTCGTCGCCATGAGCCCGAGGTTGTCCTTGAGGTACGGCGCGGAGAAGTCCATCTTCGTCTTCCGGTCCTCCGTGATCGACATGCCCGACAGGGCGATGTCGCACTGAGCGGTGTCGAGCGCCGACCCGGACTGGATGGCCTCGAAGGCGGTCGTGATGACGTTGAGCTCGACGCCGAGGTCGTCGGCCAGGCCCTGGGCGAGGTCGATGTCGAAGCCGACGTTCTCGCCGTTCTCGACGAACTCGAACGGCTCGTAGGGAATGTCGGAGCAGACGGTGAGCTGTCCTTCGCTGACGAGGGGAACCCCGCCCTCGGCCGTCGGTTCCGAACCCGATCCTCCACCTCCGCATGCGGACAGGGCGAAGAGAGCGCCAGCGGCCACGGCGGCCATGGTCAAGCGTCGTTTCATGGATCCTCCCAGATCGTCGGTGACGGCGATGTCACACGCATGTGCGCCGCTCAGCAACCGAATTCTGAGCGGCATCTGTGAGGAATCGTACCGTGTCCTGTGTCACATCGATGTTTCGTCGGCCCTCGCCGAGGTGGTCGTTGCCAAACCGTTGCACGAAGCGCCGAGGCGGACCTGCGGGTCCACCTCGGCGTTGGCTGTTGCTCTGCTGAGTTCAGCTCTGCGTTCGGCTGGGTCGGGACTCAGCTCAGTTCGGCCTCGATGTCGAGGTCCGCGGTCTCCTTCGCGAAGTAGAGCGCGACGAACGTGAGGAACGCGGCGGCGACGATGTAGAGGCCGCACCAGAAGATCGTGCCTCCCTCGGCCTGCCACAGCGCGACCATCGCGAACGGTGCGGGACCGGCGCCGATGACGCTGGCCATGTTGTACGACACCGCCGAACCCGTGTAGCGGACGTTGGCGGGGAAGAGCTCGGGCAGGTACGCGGCCATCGGCCCGAACGTCAGACCCATGAGGGTGAAGCCGATGATGAGGGCGGCGACGACGCCGACGGTGCCCGCGTTGAAGAGCACGTTGACGGCGAGCCCGTAGACGGCGATGAGCACCGTGACGCCCATGAGCATCTTCCGGCGTCCGAGCTTCTCCGCGAGCGGTCCGGAGACGACGGTGAAGATGCCGAAGAACACGACGCCGATGATGAGGTAGGTGAGGAACTCGTTCTTCTCATAACCGAGCCCCGCGACGAAGCCCGCGGGATCGAAGGGCTTGCCGGCCGCCTCGGCGGCGGTCTCCGCCTGCTCCACCGTCGCCGGGGACGTGCCGTACGTGAGCGTGAACGCGGTCATGAAGTAGAAGATGACGTAGGTCGCGAGCATGATGAACGTGCCGAGCAGCAACGGCAGCCAGCTGCCGGTGAAGACGCGGCCGATCGGGGCCCGGGAGATCTGCTGGCGCTGCTCGACGAGTTGGAACGCCGGGGTCTCCATGAGCGAGAGCCGGACGTAGAGGCCGACGGCGACGAGGAGGGCCGAGAGGAGGAACGGGATCCGCCAGCCCCACGCGAGGAACGCCTCGGGCGAGAGCCACGAGTTGAGGCCGACGAAGAGGAGGTTGGCGAGGATGAACCCGACGGGCGCGCCGAGCTGCGGGAATGTTCCCCAGATCGCGCGCTTGCCCTTGGGCGCGTTCTCCGTCGCCAGCAGCGCCGCGCCCGACCATTCGCCGCCGAGGCCCACGCCCTGGGAGAAGCGGAGGAGGACGAGGAGGAGCGGGGCGAGGACGACCCAGCCGGGGGTCTCGGCGGTGGGGAGGAGGCCGATGAGGAACGTGCCGATGCCCATGATGAGCAGGGACGCGATGAGCGTCTTCTTCCGGCCGATGCGGTCGCCGAAGTGACCGAAGATGATCGACCCGACGGGGCGGGCGACGAAGGCGACGCCGAAGATCGCGAACGAGCTCAGCAGCTGCGTCGTCGAGGTCTGGTTGGGGAAGAAGAGGGCGGGGAAGACGAGTGAGGACGCCGTCGCGTAGGCGTAGAAGTCGAAGAACTCGATGGTCGTGCCGACCATCGAGGCGCTCAGCACCTTGCCGCGCGTGTTGTTCTTCCTCGTCGCCGCGATCGCCTCGGACTCGGCTGCGGACTGCGCGGGCGCGCCGTCCGGCTGTGTTTCGGTGGACATGTTCTCTGTGCTCCGCTGTGGTGGTGAAGACGGGCAGTCGTGCTCGTGTGGACGGACCGACACTACGCTCGTCTCAGCAGGCGCACAGCCTGTGTCTCAGAAATTGAGATCGCCGGCCGGGGCGCGGAGGATCACAGGTCGAGCGTCGTCCGGCTCGACGACGCGGCCGGGCCCTTCCGGCGCAGGACGATCGCGATCGTCAGCACGATGAGACCGGCGATGCACAGGCCCACCCCCACCCACGCGGGTGCCCGATAGCCGAGACCGGCGGTGATGACGATGCCGCCGAGCCACGCGCCGAGGGCGTTGGCGAGATTGAACGCCGCGTGGTTCATCGCCGCCGAGAGACTCGGGGCGTCGGTCGAATCGCGCAGCAGCCGCATCTGCAGAGAGGTCGTGATCATGGACCCTGCGATGCCGATGAAGAAGAGCGCGACGATCGCGACCGCGGCGTTCTCCGTGAACGCCCCGAACGCGGCGAGGACGAGAGCGGAGAGGATCATGCCGCCGGTGCCCGACCGTTCGATCGACTTGTCGACGAGCGGACCGGCGATGAGCGAACCCGCCGTCATGCCGAGACCGTAGACGGCGAGCACCCACGGGATCGCGGTCTCCGGGACATGGGCGACCTCGGTCATCGTCGGGGTGATGTAGGTGTAGACGGCGAACATGCCGCCGAAGCCGATCGAACCGGCGAGCAGCGTGAGGATGATCTGCGGCCGCGCCAGGGCTTTCATCTCCCCGCGGGCCGAGGGTGCTTGGGAGAGTCTCACCGTGGGCACTGCGATGGCGACCATGATGACGGTGAGGATGCCGAGCGCGGCGACGAGCGCATAGGCGCTGCGCCAGCCGAAGGCGTTGCCGAGGGCCGCGGCGACGGGCACGCCGACGATGTTCGCGATCGTCAGACCGAGCATGACCCTCGCCATCGCCCGGCCGCGGCGGCCCACCGGCACGAGCGAGGCCGCGACGATCGCGCCGATGCCGAGGTAGGCGCCGTGGGGGAGGCCGCTGACGAAGCGGGCGATGTTGAACAGCGCCGCATTCGGCGCGAGCATCGAGGCGACATTGCCGAGGGCGAAGAGTCCCATGAGGCACAGGAGCAGGAGCTTGCGGTCCATGTGCGCGGCGATCGTCGTGATGAGCGGGGCGCCGACGACGACGCCGAGGGCGTAGAGGGACACCGCATGCCCGGCCTGCGGGACGGTGATGCGCAGCTCGGCGGCGATCTGCGGGAGGAGACCCATCGTGGCGAACTCTGTGACGCCGATCCCGAACGCGCCGATCGCGAGGGCGAAGACGGCGAATTTGTAGGTCCGGCGGGGCACGGGCGCATCGCTCATGGCTGTCCTCTGGGATGGGGTGCGGATTCTCACCGACGGCAGGGCGGCCGCGGCAACCGCACCAGCCTAGTGCCCGCGACCGGGCACCGGTAGTCCGCGCCGTCACAATGTGATCGGTCCCATGTCAGTGCGTCGGGCTACTGTGAGAGACATGACGGTGATGAGCGACGATCCCCATGCGGCTGACCCCGAACCGCCGCCGGGCGGACAGCGGACGTTCCTCCATGTCCTCGTCAACACTGCCATCGCCAACGTCACGACGAGCTTCCTCTGGTTCGCCCTGACCTTCTGGGTCTACCTCGAGACCCGATCGGTGCTCGCCACCGGGGTCATCGGCGGGGCGTACATGCTCCTCGTCGCTCTCTTCTCGATGTTCTTCGGCACCGTCGTCGACCGGTTCCGCAAGCTTCGGGTCATGGTCGTCGCCACGGCCGGCACGCTCGTCCTCTTCGCCGTCACCGGGCTCATCTACCTGGCGGTGCCGAATGCGATCCTCCTCGACATCGGCGGACCGTGGTTCTGGATCTTCAGCATCGTCATGCTCGCCGGGGCCGTCGTCGAGCAGCTGCGCGGCATCGCCCTGTCGACGACCGTGTCCCTGCTCGTGCCCGGGCCCAAGCGCGCCAACGCGAACGGCCTCGTCGGCACCGTCCAGGGGCTCGGCTTCCTCGTCACGAGCGTCTTCAGCGGACTCGCCGTCGGGTTCCTCGGGATGGGCTGGTCGATCGCCATCGCCGTCGTCCTCATCGGCCTCTCCCTCCTCCACCTCCTCACCCTGCGGATCCCCGAGCCGGTCATCGTCGCCTCCGCGGGGCAGCCGGGCTGGGTCGACATCCGCGGCGGCCTCGCCGCGGTCCTCGCCGCCCCCGGGCTCTTCGCGCTCGTGCTCTTCACGACGCTCAACAACCTCGTCGGCGGCGTCTACATGGCGCTCACCGACCCCTACGGGATCGAGGTCTTCGGGTCCGCTCAGGCCTGGGGCATCGCCCTGGCCGTGGTCTCGACCGGGTTCATGATCGGCGGCGGACTCGTCGCGAAGTTCGGTCTCGGGCGCAACCCGATCCGCACGATGCTCCTCTTCTGCTGCCTCATCGGACTGCTCGGCGCGGTCTTCGCACTGCGCGAGTCCTGGCTCCTCTACGGCCTCGGACTGTGGGGCTTCTTCCTCATGCTGCCGGTCATCGAGGCCGCCGAGCAGACGGTCATCCAGCGGGTCGTGCCGTTCCGTCAGCAGGGCCGCGTGTTCGGCTTCGCCATGACGTTCGAGGCGGCCTCGGCGCCGATCACCGCGTTCCTCATCGCCCCGATCGCGGAGTTCTGGGTCATCCCGTACATGCGCACCGATGCGGGCGCCGACCGCTGGGGCTGGCTGCTCGGCGAGGGGGACGTGCGCGGCATCGCGCTCGTCTTCCTGTGGACGGGCATCGTCTCGATCGTCCTCGCTCTCGCCGCCTTCGGCACCCGCGCCTACCGGATGCTCTCAGCCCAGTACCTCGAGGTCGCGGCCAAGGACGGTGCGGCCAAGGACGGTGCGGCCAAGGACGGCGCGGCCAAGGATGGCGCCGCCGCGGACGGCGCCTGAGCGCGCCGGGTCAGTCGAGACCGTCGGCGTCGACCTCGGCGAGAGCCTCTGCGGCGACGGCGAAGGCGGTGTTGGCCGAGGGCACCGAGCAGTAGATCGCGGACTGGAGGAGGATCTCCTTGACCTCGTCGCGGCTGAGCCCGTTGCGCAGCGCGGCCTTGACGTGCATCTTCAGTTCCGCCTCGTGTCCACCGGCGATCATCGCCGTGAGCGTGATCGCCGAGCGCATCCGCCGGTCGAGGCCCGGCCGCGTCCAGATCTCACCCCACGCGAAGCGGGTGATGAGGTCTTGGAAGTCGGCGGTGAAGTCCGTGATCGCGGCGTTCGCCCGGTCGACGTGGGCATCGGAGAGGACCTCGCGGCGCACTCCCATCCCCGCCTCCCACACGGCGTCGCGGTCGGCGTCACGCGGTCCCGAGGCTGTCGGCCGGGGCACATCGGCAGCCGCCCCGGTCTCTGTCCCGCTCGTGCCGCGGCCGGCGAGGAAGTCGGAGAGGAGTCCCGCGGTGACGACGGGCGCCTCGATCGGGACGAGGTGGGCGGCTCCCTCGATGATCTCGAGGAGCGCACCGGGGACGGCATTGGCGATCTCGGCGAGCTTCGTCGGCGGGGTCGGAGTGTCGTGCTCACCGGCGACGGCGAGCAGCGGCAGGCCGATCTCGGACAGGCGCCCCCGGATGTCGAAGTCGGCGAGCGTGTAGCAGAGCGCGGCGTAGGAGAAGCGGTCGGCATCCTGGAGGGAATGGAGGAGTGCCGCCGAGGCCTCGGGTTCGCGTTCCATGAATCCGGGGCCGAACCACCGTTCGGCCGATCCGATGACCTGCGTCGGGGTTCCGGAGATCGCGACGGTCTCCGCGCGCTCCTCCCAGCCCGGGGCTTCGCCGATCTTCGCCCCGGTGCAGAACACCGCCGCCCGTTCGAACCGCTCCGGATGATCGAGGGCGAGCTGGAGGGCGATGGCACCGCCGATCGAGTCCCCGGCCAGCGACACGGCCACCTCCGAGTCGCCGACGACATCGGGAAGGACACGGTCGACTGTCGTGAGCACCGCCTCGGCGAGATCGGCCATCGAGACCCGGGGAACCTCCGAGCGCGACGCTCCGGCCCCCACGTCGAGGGCGGGGGAGCGACCGTGACCGGGCAGGTCGATGCCGATGACCGCGGTGTCGGGGGCGATGTCGGCCAGGGCGCTCGCCGCCTGCTGCCACAGCGCGCCCACCGAGGTGCCGAGCGAGGGCAGGGCGATGACGACCCGGGCAACGGGGGCGGTCGGGGTCGTGAGGACTGAGGCGGTGAGTTCCACGGTGGTCGCTTTCGTCAGGGGGTGGTCGGGTCGGTCGTGCGGATGATCGTCTCCCGGATGCCCTCGGCCTCGCCGAGGTAGGACGACGGTGCGAAGAATCCCTCCAGCTCCGCGGGGTCGGGGACCGGCCCGGGGGTCGCGGAGAGGGCGGCGCCGAGGCGCTCGGCGGGGTCGCCGGAACCGGAGAGGATCTCCGTGATCGCGTCCTTCGACAGGCGGTCGCCGAAGACGATCGTGAGCTTCTCGCCGTAGATGCCGGGACCGGCGGCGTCGAGGTTGCGGCGCATCGCCTCGGGGCGGGCGCTCAGTCCGGTGGCCATCTCCTCGAGGAGGGCCAGGGAGGACAGGGCGAGGACCATGAGCGCGGACAGGGCCGGCCATTCGGCATGCCAGGCGCCGTCGGAGCGCTCCTCGACGGCCGCGGCGCCGGTCGTCGCGACCGTGGCGAGCAGGCCCGGGGCGCGCATGCCGTTGCGGTGGAGGAGGACGGCGACGGTCGGGTTGGTCTTCTGCGGCATCGCCGAGGAGCCGCCGGTCGCGGCGAGGGCGAGTTCCCCGACCTCGGGGCGGGTGCCGATGAGGACGTTGCGCGCGATCGAGGAGCCCACACCCACGCACTGGGTGAAATGGGTCGCCCAGGTCAGGACGCGGACCCGGTCGGTGTGCCAGGGAACGGGGGTGGGGGAGAGGGCGGCGTCGGGTCCGCGCAGCTGGACCTCGAACTCCCGCAGCAGCGCCTCGGTGCGGTCCCCGGCGAACTCCCGGATCGCCGCGCGCGTGCCGGCGGCCCCGCCGACCTGGACGGCGTCGCTGCGGGGCGTGAGAGCGGCGACCTCGGCGACCTCCGCCGCCCACGTCGCAACCCGCAGACCGAACGTCGTCGGCAGCGCCGGCTGGGTGAGGGTGCGGGCCAGGCACAGGGTGTCGGCATGGGCCTCGGAGAGGGAGCGGAGCGCCTCGGTGATGACGTCGAGACGCGCCCGGGTCTCGGCGATCGTGCGGGTGACGAGGAGGCCGAGCGCGGAGTCCATGACATCCTGGCTCGTCAGCCCCCGGTGGAGGGCACGGCCCGCCTCGGGAGTGAGGCGGGCGCGCACCCGGGTGAGGAACGGGATGACGGGATTGCCGCCGGATTCGGCGTCGGCGGCCAGGCCTGCCAGCGCCTCCGCATCGGCCTGGAGGTCCCACGTCACGGCATCGACGGCCCCGGTGACCGCGGTCCGCGTCTCCGCGGAGACGAGACCGGCCGCCGCCTGCGCGGTCACCCACGCGCTCTCAACCTCGCCGATCGCCCCGACGAGCGCCGCATCGTCGACGCTGTCGGCGCCGCGAAGATCGCCGGGGGCGAAGAGCAGCCGGGTGCGGCTCATGCAGTCTCCTCTGTCGTCTCAGTCGGTGTCGTCTCAGTCTCGGTCGACGGCCATCTCAGTCGGTGTGGCCGGGGAACCGGAGGAACGGGGTCTCGTCCTCTCCCTGCAACCGTATGTCGAAACGCAGCGTCCCGTCAGCCTCCCGGGTCGCGATGAGACGCTCCCGCTCGGCCGGGTCGAGGGAGGACAGCAGCGGATCGGCGGCCAGCGCCTCGGCGTCACCGGGGATGTAGACCCGGGTGAAGAGCCGGTTGAGCAGGCCGCGGGCGAAGACGACGACGCTGATGAAGGCGGCCTTGCCCGCCTCGGTGGGGCCGGGGACGACGGTCGAGAAGCTGAACCGGCCCTCGGGGTCGCAGGCGGCGCGCCCGAACCCGGTGAACGTGAAGCCGTCACGGCGCAGCGACCCCGTCGCCCGGGAGACCGTGCCGGTCTCGTCCGGCTGCCAGATCTCGAGGATCGCATCGGGCACGGGCACCCCCGCGCCGTCGTAGACGACTCCGGCCAGCTGCACGGCGTTGGCCGCTGCCGGCGGGACGAGCGCGCTGTCGCCCGGGTAGGGCAGGGCGTAGCCGTAGAAGGGTCCCACGGTCTGGCCGGGGGTGGCGGTGTACTCGGTCTCAGGCATCGTCGTCCTCTTCCATCCAGGTCCGCTCGGCTCCCGTGAGGACGATGTCCCACGAGTAGCCCATGAGGAATTCGTGTTCGGTGATGTCGTGGTCGTAGGTGGCCACGAGGCGCTCGCGCGCCTTCTCGTCGGTGATCGACTGGAAGATCGGGTCGAGGGCGAAGAGCGGGTCACCGGGGAAGTACATCTGCGTGACCATCCGCTGCGTGAACTCGGTGCCGAAGAGCGAGAAGTGGATGTGGGCCGGCCGCCACGCATTGTGGTGGTTCTTCCACGGGTAGGGACCGGGTTTGATCGTCGTGAACGAGTACGATCCGTCCGGTCCCGTCAGGGTGCGCCCGACCCCGGTGAAGTTCGGGTCGATGGGGGCCGGGTGCTGGTCGCGTTTGTGGATGTAGCGGCCGGCGGAGTTCGCCTGCCAGATCTCGACGAGCTGACCGGCGACCGGCCGGCCGTTGCCGTCGAGGACCCGGCCGGTGACGCGGATGCGCTCGCCGATCGGCTCCCCGCCGGCCTGGATCGTCAGATCCGATTCGAGGGTGCCGATGTCCCGGTGGCCGAACGCCGGGGAGTACAGCTCGATCGTCTCCGGGTCGGTGTGGCGGGGATCCTTCGTCGGGTGCCGCAGCAGCGAGGACCGGTAGGGCGGGTAGTCGAGTCGCGGCTGCGTCTCGACCGGGGCGCCGGCTGCCACGGCGTCTTCGTACTCGCGGCCGATCTCGTTGATCTCCGCGCTCAGCGTCGCCTGCGATTCGGCGGCGTCGTCGGGACCGGAGAGCTTCTGTGCGCTCATGGTCTGACCTCTCTTCTTCAGGGGATGGTGGTGGTGTGCGGCCAGCCGGTGTAGCACTCGGCCAGGTACCGGCGGCCGTGGTCGGAGGTGAGGATCGAATCGAGCTCGCCGAGGCTGCGGCGGGCTTCGAAGGGATCCGCGGTGGGGTCGGTGTGGAGCATCCTCGTCATCTGGTACGAGAAGTTCTGGGCCTTCCAGACGCGCTTCGTCGCGGTCGCCGAGTACCGGGCGAGCGCCTCGGCGTCGGAGTCCTGCAGGGCGCGCACGAGGGCGGGGGCGAGCACCGCGACGTCGGCGAAGGCGAGGTTGAGGCCCTTCGCCCCGGTCGGGGGGACGGTGTGGGCGCTGTCGCCGGCGAGGAAGAGGGAGCCGTGCTGCATCGGCTCGGTCACGGCCGAGCGGAACGGCAGAACCGTCTTGTCGATGATCGGACCGGTCCGGAGCGCGAAGCCGTCGGGGCCCTCGACGCGGGCCTGGAGTTCGGTCCAGATGCGGTCGTCGGACCAGTCGGCGACCTCGGTGTCGGGTGGGGCCTGGAAGTACATCCGCTGGACGGTGTCGCTGCGCTGGGAGATCAGGGCGAAGCCGCGTGCGGAGCGGGAGTAGATGAGGACCTCGTGGCTCGGCGGCGCCTCACAGAGGATCCCGAACCATGCGAACGGGTACTCGTGGAAGAACCGCCTGCGCGTGGTCTCGGGGATCGATGCCCGGGAGGGGCCGCGGGAGCCGTCGGCGCCGACGACGTACCGGGCGGTGACGGTGAGCGGCTCACCGTCGTCGGTGACGGCGCGCACCTGCGGGGACTGCGATTCGACGGCGTCGAGGCGGGTGTCGGTCACCGCGTGGAACGTCGGTCGTCCGGTGCGGGCGCGGGCGGCGGCGAGGTCGACGTAGATCTCGTTCTGCGGGTAGAGCCACACGGATTCGCCGACGAGGTCCGGGAAGTCGAGAGGGTGGCTGACCCCGTCGACGCGGATGTCGATGCCGTCGTGGCGATGGCCTGCGGTGTGGACGCGGGAGTCGATGCCCGGGGTCTCGAGCATCCGCACCGAGGCTGCCTCGAGGATGCCGGCGCGATGGGTCGTCGCGATGTCGTCATGGCTGCGATTGTCGACGACGACGGAATCGATGCCGGCGACGTGCAGGAGATGGGCGAGCATGAGGCCCGCGGGTCCTGCGCCGACGATCGCGACATCGGTGTGGAGATCTGGCACTGAGGCCTCCTTGCCTGTCAGGGTTCACCTCAGTGTGCTCCGCACCACGAAACCGGCGCGACAACTTTCTCATTCAACGGCGTCCGTGGGTGACGACACATGACGCGGCATTGACGCGGCGAGAGTGATTGCTCAACAATAGTGGGCGGTGCGGGCTAGTGTTTGCCGAACTCGCTCGGGTTGGGATCGCCTGTTCTGCACTGCAATGCTCAACACCTGGGCCCCGTCATCGCAGGACGGTCCCCGGTGCACATCGGCAGGAAGGCCATCCATGATCATCACCGGTCTCGTCGTCGGGCTGCTGCTCGGATTCGTCCTGCAGCGCGGACGCTTCTGCGTCACCGGCGCCTTCCGCGATCTCACGCTCACCGGCAACACCCGGTGGTTCTCCGCGCTCATCGTCGTCATCGCCGTCCATGCGATCGGCCTCGCCTCCTTCAGCTCGCTCGGGATCATCACCCTCGAGCAGTCGGCGTTCCCATGGCTGGCCTCCATCCTCGGCGGACTGATCTTCGGGGCCTCGATGATCCTTGCCGGGGGCTGCGCCACGGGCACGTACTACCGGGTCGGCGAAGGACTCGTCGGCAGTTGGATGGCGCTGATCTTCTTCGCCCTGACCGCCGCGATCATGAAGACCGGGCCGGCCGCGGGACTCACCGAAGGGCTGCGGTCGATCACCGTCCCCGACGGCACCCTGAGTGCGACGACCGGGCTGAGCCCGTGGGTCTTCGCGATCGCACTCTCCGGCGTCGCCGTGTGGCTGACGATCCGCCACAACCGCAAGCTCACCACCCCGGTGGCCACGCTTCCCCCGCGGCGGACCGGACTGGCCCACCTCCTCTTCGAGAAGCGGTGGAACCCGTTCGCCACGGCCGCGATCATCGGCGTCATCGCCACCCTCGCCTGGCCGCTGTCGGCGGCGACGGGACGCAACTCCGGGCTCGGCATCACGACCCCCTCGGCGAACCTCGTCACCTACTTCGCGACCGGGGACGTCACCCTCGTCGACTGGGGAGTCATGCTCGTCATCGGCATCCTCGTCGGCTCGTTCATCGCCGCGAAGGCCTCCGGGGAGTTCCGGATCCGCGTGCCCGACCGTGAGACGCTGCTCAAGGCGATCGCCGGCGGCGTCGGGATGGGCATCGGCGCGGCGATCGCCGGCGGCTGCACCGTCGGCAACGCCATGGTCTCGACCGCACAGTTCGAATACCAGGGCTGGGTCGCGACGTTCTTCATGATCGTCGGCGCCGTCATCGCCGCGAAGGCCACCATCAGACCACGCAGCGCAGCGAGCACCCCGGTGCCCGCAGGAAGCGGGACAGCATGAAACAGATCCTCGAGACCAACGGGCTCGTCTGCCCCTTCCCCCTCGTCGAGGCCAAGGACGCGATCAGCGGCTTGAGCGTCGGTGACGAACTCGTCATCAACTTCGACTGCACCCAGGCCACCGAGGCGATTCCCCAGTGGGCGGCGGAGAACGGCTACCCGGTCACGCACTTCGATCGGACCGGCGACGCCTCGTGGACGATCACCGTCCAGAAGGCGTAGGTCACAGCCGCACGATCGTCTCCGCGCCGTCGGCGACGGTCAGGCGCATCGCGGTGTTCTGCTCGATCCGGCTCCACCCGGTGTGGCTGAGTCCCGAGCTCGTGACGATCGTCGCCCCGTCCGCGAAGCGCTGCCAGCTCATCCGGTAGTAGTGGCTGCGGTGGTCGAGCGGGAGCCGACCGCCGGTCTGACTGGTGTCGAAGCTCGCATAGGGCACCTCGGTGCCGAGCGTGGCATGGACGACGATGAGCCCGGTCCGGGTGAGGACGAGCAGGTTGATGCCCGGGTGGTCGAACTCCGCGCGGATCTCGCGCACCGTCTCGACGACGGCCTCGAGGAGCGGGGCGCCGGTATCGACCCGCCGGAGGATGAGGGCGAAGAGGAGGGCCGAATCCGTCGTGCCGCCGATGCGCGCGATCTCGGCTTCGGTGACCTGCGCCCGCAGCTGCTCGACCGGGTGGATCGACCCGTTGTGTGCGAGCGCGACGCCGTCGGCGAGGAACGGGTGCGTGTTCTCGACGAGGTCGGCCATCCCCGTCGTCGCCATCCGCAGGTGGACGATCCGCCCGCGCGCCGCCGCATCGTCGAGCGCCGCGGTGAGACGGGGGTCGTTCGTGCCTTCGTGGGGCGTGCGGAACCGGTCGAGCGCCTCGGTGGCCGGATCGATCCACGCCGTGCCCCACCCGTCGTCGTGGAGTCGGCCGAGGTCCTGCCACTGCCGGCACTGGGCGCGGCCGATCAGTCCGGCCGCGCTCACCGGGGTCGGCGAGATGAATCCGAGAAGCCTGCACATTCGCCACCGTCCTGACTAGACTCGCTCCATGAAGATCACGGTACTCGAAGGCGATATCACCGAGGTGCGCGTCGACGCGATCGTCAACGCCGCGAACTCGAGTCTCCTCGGCGGAGGCGGCGTCGACGGGGCGATCCACCGCGCGGCGGGACCCGCTCTCCTCGAGGCGACGAGGGAGCTGCGGCGGACGAGTCTGCCGCGCGGTCTTCCCCCAGGCCAGGCCGTGGCCACCGAGGCGGGGGAGCTGCCGGCGCGGTGGGTCATCCACACCGTCGGCCCGAACCGGAACGCCGGGGAGGCCGACCCGGAGGTCCTCGAGTCGGCGTTCGAATCGAGCCTCAACGTCGCCGAGGAGGTCGGGGCCGCCTCGGTGGCGTTCCCGGCGATCGGCGGCGGGGTCTACGGCTGGTCGCCGCGGGATGTCGCCGAGGCGGCGCATGCCGTCATCGTCGACGGGCGGGCCCGCGGGCGCTGGGAGACGATCACCGAGGTCCAGTTCGTCCTCTTCAGCGACGCGATGACGAGCGTCTTCTGCCAGGTCTTCGACCACGATCAGTGGTGAAAGGGGAGCCATGAGAGTCCACAGCATCATCGCCGATCTGCCGGTCGCCGACATCGCCGCCGCGCGCGACTTCTACACGTCCTACCTCGGGCTGGCGACCGAGGAGTTCAACCTCGGCTGGGTCGCCCGGTTCACCTCGCCCGAGACGGGCGCGCACCTCCAGGTCGTCACCGCGGACGCGACCGCACCGGTCGACGCGGCCGTCTCGATCAAGGTCGACGACGTCGACGCCGCCTACGCCGAGGCGGTCGATCGCGGGTTCGACATCGTCCACCCGCTCACCGACGAGGAGTGGGGCGTGCGGCGCTTCTTCGTCCGGGCACCCGACGGCAACGTCTTCAACATCGTCGCCCACCGGGAGTAGGCACTACCCTCGAACCATGCCCCTTGCGCTCATCACCGGTGCCGCCCGACCCGACAGCATCGCCGCCGGCATCGTGCCGCGACTCGAAGCCGACGGCTGGGACGTCGTCACCAGCGACCTCGACGGCACCGACCAGCCCTGCGACCTGTCGACGCCGACGGGTCCCGAGGCGCTCATCGCGGCGGTGACCGCCGAGCACGGCACCCTCGACGCCCTCGTCCTCAGCCATGCCCACGGCGTCGAATCGGGCATCCTCGACACGACGGCGGAGAGCTTCGACCGACATGTCGCCGTCAACGCCCGGGCGAGCCTCCTCCTCATCGCCGCCTTCGCCCGGCAGATCGGCCCTGACGGCGGAGCGGTCGTCGCGTTCACGAGCGACCACGTCACCGGCAACCTGCCCTACGGGGCGTCGAAGGGGGCGCTCGACCGCATCGTCATCTCCGCAGCGAGAGAACTGGGACCGCGGGGAATCTCGGCGAACGTCGTCAACCCCGGCCCCATCGACACCGGGTGGATGGACGAGGACTTGCGGGCCGCTCTGCTCCCGGCCCAGCCGCTCGGTCGCCTCGGCACGCCGGCCGACATCGCCGGCATCGTCGCGTTCCTGCTCTCACCTGCCGGTCGCTGGGTCTCCGGGCAGCTCATCAGCACCGACGGCGGATTCTCCGCCCGGTTCTGACCTCACTCCTCGTCGCGGCTGAGGTTCCACAGCAGGCGGAGGAGCTCGGCGTCGAGGTCGTTGCCGTGGTCGGTGGCATCGGCGTCGCGGACCTCGTTGTGGAGCTGCTCCATCTTGAGGTCGAGCTCACCGGCGACGGCGGCGGCGCGGGTGAGTTCGGCGACGAGGCGGTCGGGTACGTCGCCTGCGTACTTGTAGTGGATCTTGTGCTCGAGGCTCGCCCAGAAGTCCATCGCGATCGTCCTCACCTGGACCTCGCAGATGATCGGCACCGGACCGTCGGAGAGGAAGATCGGGATCTCCAGGATCGCGTGGAGGCTCTTGTAGCCGTTGGGCTTCGGATGGGCGATGTAGTCCTTGATCTCGATGACCCGGATGTCGTTCTGCGAGGTCAGGGTCTCGAGCACCCGGTAGGTGTCGGCGATGAAGCTGCACGTGATGCGGATGCCGGCGATGTCGGTGATCGCCGTGCGGATGACGTCGATGTCGAGCGGCAGACCGCGCCGGGTGATCTTCTCGAGCAGGCTGCGCGGGGTCTTCACCCGCGAGCTGATGTGCTCGATCGGGTTGTAGCGATGCAGGGTGAGGAACTCCTCGCGGAGGATCGAGACCTTCGTGAGCACCTCGTCGATCGCGAACCGGTGATGCATGAGCAGGCGCGAGAAGTCCGTGCGCAGCCGCTGGACCTTCTCCGCCTGGGCGGGGGTGAGCGGCTCGGCGGGCTCGCCGGGGACGACCATCGATTCTCCTGGGGTTCGGAACCACCTCGGCGGTGGTCAGGCTCAGTCTACGTCGGGGGTTCTCCCGGCGCCGGATGTGTGGTTGACTGAGCACACCAAGCAATTGCATTCTGCAAGCACTCAAGGGGGGAGTGATGGGAACAGTGGCATGCTCGCTCGACGGGTTCATCGCCGGTCCCGGACACGACATGTCGTGGCTCTCGACGGCCGAGTTCGCCGAGGGCACCACCGAGAGCATGGCCTCCGAGGTCGCCGTCATCATCTCCGGCAGGCGGGGCTACGATGCGGCAAAGGCGCAGGCCGACAGCCGCGACGAGTTGACGGCCGAACCGTACGGCGGAGCATGGTCGGGCACCGAGATCATCCTCACCCACCGCCCCGCGGAGCTGGCCGGCGACGATTCCGTCATCGCGCTCGACTGCTCGATCACCGAGGCGATCGACCGCGCCCAGGCCCTCGCCGGGGACGGCGACATCCAGATCATCAGCGCCGACATCGCCCGGCAGGCGCTCGAGGCCGATCTCATCGATGAGCTTCAGGTCTTCGTCGCCCCGGTCTTCCTCGGCGACGGCACGCGGATCTTCGACGTCCCCGGCGGCCGTCGCATCGACTGGGAGCTCGTCGCGATCGATGCGGCGAACGCCCGCAGCTGCGGCCGGACCTATCGTCCGCGGCGGTCGGCGGCGTACCGTTGAGCCATGTGCCGGAACATCCGAACCCTCCACAATTTCGAGCCCGCGGCCACGAGCGACGAGGTTCACGCCGCAGCCCTCCAGTATGTGCGCAAGATCGCGGGGACGACGAAGCCCTCGAAGGCCAATGCCGAGGCCTTCGACGCCGCCGTCGAGGAGATCGCCCACATCACGCAACACCTCCTCGACTCCCTCGTGACGACCGCACCGCCGAAGGATCGCGAGGTCGAGGCCGAGAAGCGCCGCGCCCGCTACGCCGCGCGAGCATGAGCTAGTCCGTGACCGACCGGCCCTGGCTGATGAGGTCCTGAGTGATCCCCGCCGAGGCGGCCCGCAGCGCCTGCATGATCGCCGGCATCCCGACGTTGCGCTCGGAGTCGACGACGACGCCGAGGCCCGCGATCGTCAGCCCGCTGCCGTCGAAGACGGGCACGGCCACACCCGTCGTGCCGTCGTCGATGTGACCGACGAGTTCGGCGCAGTGATAGGTCCGGATCGTCTGGAGCATCCGCCGCAGCACCGTCGGATCCGTCGTCGTGCGCTCCGTGAACGCCGTGAGCGCACCCCGCAGATACGCCTCGCGCACGTGCCGGGGCGCATGCGCGAGGAGGACGAGTCCGCACGAGGAGGCGTGCGCGGGCAGTCGACCGGCTGTGCGCGAGCGGTTGATGACGGCCATGGGCTTCGACATCCGCTCGATGAAGAGGACCTCCCGCTCCCGGAGGATGCCCAGCTGCGTGTTCTCCCCGACGAAGTCGTGGACGGCGATCATGTGCGGCCGCGCCAGGGACGCGAGCTCGACGGCGTCGGAGGCGCGGTTCGACAGCTCCCACATCCCCACCCCGATCCGCACCCGCCCGCTCGGATCCCGCTGCAGGAGGTCGTGGGACATCATGTCGTTGATGAGGCGGTACGCCGTCGACTTCGGCAGCTGGGCGCGGCCGGCGAGCTCTTCGGTGGTCAGGCTCGGGTGGTCGGGGTCGAAGGCCCCGAGGACGCGAACGAGCCGATCGATCATCGAGTCGCCCGAAGGTGAGTTCGCCATACCAGCATCGTAGCCGCGCGAACCTGTGCGTCCCAATGAATGGAATAACCGTAGCCAGACGTGTCGCCGCTCACTAGCGTGGCGATTATCGGCGGGGCGTCCCCACCGTCCGTCTCGAAGGAGAGCATCGTCCATGGCAGCATTCACGGTCCGGCAGGCAGTCCACGACCTCATGGCATTCCACGGTATGACCGTCCTCTTCGGCAATCCCGGATCGAATGAGCTGCCGTTCCTCAAAGACCTCAGCGCCCGCTACATCCTCGGGCTCCAGGAGGCCGCCGTCGTCGCCATGGCCGACGGCTACTCCCAGGTCACCGACCGTCCCACGCTCGTCAACCTCCACGCCGCCTCGGGGTCGGGCAACGGCCTCGGCGCCCTGACGAACGCCGCGATCTCCCGCTCCAAGCTCGTCGTCACCGCAGGCCAGCAGGTGCGCAGCATGGTCGGCCCCGAGGTCATGCTCGCCAACGTCGACGCCACGATGCTCGCCAGACCCCTCGTCCACCGCTCCCTCGAACCGCTCGCGGCCGCCGATGTGCCCCGCGCGTTCTCCGAATCCGTGCTCGCCTCCCAGCGCGGTCCCGTCTACCTCTCCGTGCCCTACGACGACTGGGACGCCGAGGTCGAAGAGAGCGTCGTCGGCCAGCTCTCGCGCACCGTGACCCCCGGTTCGGCCCCCGACCCGGCCGTCATCGCCGACCTCCGCGACCGGCTGGGCGCAGCCGAGGCCGCGGTCCTCGTCCTCGGCCCCGACGTCGACACCCCGGAGGCGTGGGCGGCCGCGATCGCCCTCGCCGAGGCGCACGACCTTCCCGTATGGGCCGCCCCGTCCCTGCCGCGCATGCCCTTCCCCAACCAGCATCCGCTCTTCCGCGGAGTGCTGCCGGCGGCGATCGGCCCGATCGGGGAGATCCTCGGCGCCCACGACCTCGCCCTCGTCATCGGCGCCCCCGTCTTCCGCTACCACCAATGGCAGCCGGGAGAGTACCTGCCGGAGACGACGCATCTCGTCCAGATCGGCGACGACCCGGACGCCGCCGAGCGCGCCCCCTTCGGCGATGCGCTCGTCACCGACCCCGTCGCCGCTCTCGTCGCGCTCGCCGAGGCCGCCCCCGCCCCCGGCACCCCGCGGACGTGGGAGCCGGAGATCGAGCCCGCGACCGCCTCGGCGACACCGGGCACCCTCCACCCCGAGGAGGTCTTCGCGACCCTGCGGGAGACGATGCCGGTCGACTCCCGCTACGTCGTCGAATCGACGTCGACGAACTCCGCGTTCTGGGCGCAGATGGACCTCCGCGAGTCCGGGTCGTACTTCTTCCCCGCCTCCGGCGGTCTCGGGTGGGGTCTGCCCGCTTCGATGGGCGTCGCGCTCGCCGATGCTCGCCGACCCGTCGTCGCGATCATCGGCGACGGCTCCGCCCACTACTCGATCGCCGCCCTGCGCACCGCCGTCGAGGAGGGCATCCCCGTGACCATCGTCGTCCTCCGCAACTCCACGTACGGGGCGCTCGTGTGGTTCGCGGACATGCTCGACGCGGGCACGGTGCCCGGGCTCGACCTCGGCGACGTCGACTTCGTCTCGATCGCCCGGGGCTACGGCATGACCGCCGTCCACGCGGACTCGACCGCCCATCTCGCCGAGCTCCTCACCGAAGCCCACGGTGCCGGCCGGCCCACCCTCATCGAGATCGACACCGAGAAGACCACCCCTTGACACCCCCACCACAACCCCAAGGAGACACCGCAATGAGCACTGAGACCTTCCTCGGCACCGACTGGAACGGCCGGATCTTCACCGGCGACTGGGTCGACGGGTCGGCCGACCCGATCCCCGTCGTCGAACCCGCCACCGGTGAGACCCTCGCCCGGATCGGCATGGCCTCGTCCGACGATGCCGTTGAGGCGGCACGACGGGCGGCCGCCGCGCAGCGCGACTGGGCGAAGACGAAACCGACGGAACGGGCGGCGGTGATGCGCCGCGCCGGTGAGCTGTGGACCCAGCACGCCGCGGAGATCAACACGTGGATCATGCGCGAATCCGGTGCGATCGCGGCGAAGGCCACCTTCGAGACCGACTATGCGGCGGCCACCTGCTACGACTCCGCCGCGCTGCCGACCCACCCGAAGGGGCAGGTCCTGCCCTCGGACGAACCCCACTGGTCGTTCTCCCGCCGCGTGCCCGCGGGCGTGGTCACCGTCATCGCCCCGTTCAACTTCCCGCTCATCCTCTCCATCCGCTCCGTCGCCCCCGCGCTCGCCCTCGGCAACGCCGTGATCCTCAAGCCGGATCCGCGCACCGCGGTGTCCGGAGGCGTCACTCTGGCGAAGATCTTCGCCGAGGCGGGGCTGCCCGAGGGCGTCCTCCAGGTCCTGCCCGGCGGCGGCGACGTCGGCGAAGCCCTCATCGCGGCCCCCGAGGTCTCGGTCATCTCGTTCACCGGGTCGACCGCGGCGGGACGGATCGTCGGCGAGAACGCCGGCCGCCTCCTCAAGCGCTGCCACCTCGAGCTCGGCGGCAACAACGCCCTCATCGTCCTCCCCGGCGCCGATCTCGAGGCAGCCGCCTCGGCGGGCGCCTTCGGATCGTGGTTCCACCAGGGTCAGATCTGCATGACCACCGGTCGTCACCTCGTCCACGACAGCATCTACGACGACTACGTCGCAGCACTGGCCGAGCACGCCGCGAAGCTGCCCGTCGGCGACCCGAGCACCGAGGAGGTCGCCCTGGGGCCGATCATCGACGAGAAGCAGCAGACGCACGTGCGCGACATCATCGAGAAGGCTCAGGCCGACGGCGCCCGCCTCGTCACCGGCGGCGTCGGCGAAGGCCCGTTCGTCCCGGCGACGGTGCTCGCCGACCTCTCGCCGACCAACCCCGCGTGGACGCAGGAGATCTTCGGTCCCGTCGCCCCCGTGGGACGGTTCTCCACGCTCGAGGAGGCCGCGGACATCGTCAACGACAGCGAGTACGGGCTGTCGGTGAGCATCCTCGGCGACCTCGGCACCGCGATCGATCTCGCCGATCACATCGACTCGGGCAAGATCCACATCAACGAGCAGACCATCGCCGATGAAGGGGACGTCCCCTTCGGCGGCACGAAGGACTCGGGCAACGGCTCCCGCATCGGCGGCGCCGAGGCCAACATCGAGTCCTTCACCGAGGTCCAGTGGATCACGATGCGCTCGCAGATCGCACCGTACCCCTTCTGACCACCGACACCTTCACAAGACCGGAGACAGCGTTGTCCGCATCGCCCACCGCACCATCCCGCCCCACTCCCGCGGACACCCGCTGGCCGGCCGTCCTCTGCTGGCTCGCCGTCGCCCTCGAGGGCTTCGACCTCGTCGTCCTCGGGGCGGTCATCCCGCAGCTGCTCGCCACCCGGGCGCTCGGCTTCACCCCCGAGGCGGCGACGCTCGTGGCGACGATGAGCCTCGTCGGCGTCGGCCTCGGGGCGGCCGTCGTCGGGCCGATCGTCGACCGAGTGGGCCGGCGGGTGACGATCATCGCGTGCGTGATCATCTTCTCCGTCTTCACCCTGCTCGTCGCCTTCGCTCCCAACGTCGCGCTGTTCACGGTGTTCCGGTTCATCGCCGGTCTCGCGCTCGGTGCGGTCATGCCCAGCTGCCTCGCCTACATCAGCGAGCACAACCGCTCGGGCAAGACCGGCAAGGCGACGACGCTGACGATGACCGGCTACCACGCCGGCGCCGTGGCGATCTCGCTGCTCGCGGTCTTCTACTCGCACAACTGGCATCTGCTCTTCATCGCCGGTGGCGTCGCGGGGCTCGTCATGGTGCCGCTGCTGTGGTGGAAGCTGCCGGAATCGACGGCGTTCCTCGCCGCCCGCTCGGAGCAGAGCACGGAGACGGCGGCGCCGAAGACGGGGATGCGCGGTCTCTTCACCGGCAGGTTCGCGCTCGTGACGATCGGCGTGTGGGCCGCGAGCTTCATGGGACTCCTCCTCGTCTACGGTCTCAACACGTGGCTGCCGCAGCTCATGGCCGACGCCGGATACGAGGTCTCCGACTCCCTCGTCATGCTCTTCGTCCTCAACCTCGGCGCCGTCGTCGGCCTCGTCGTCGCCGGGTGGCTCGCCGACCGGCACGGGACGAAACCCGTCGTGCTCCTCTGGTTCGTCCTCGCCGCGGTCTTCCTCGCGATCCTCAGCATCCCGATGACGAGCCAGCTGCTGCTCAACCTCGCCGTCTTCATCACCGGCGTCTTCGTCTTCTCCGCCCAGGTCCTCATCTACGCGTTCGTCTCGGCGATCTACCCGGCGACCGCGCGCGGCACGGCGCTCGGCATGGCCTCGGCGGTCGGCCGGATCGGCGCGATCGTCGGACCGTTCATCACCGGCACCCTCGTCGCCGCCGGCATCGCCTACCCCTGGGGCTTCTACCTCTTCGCCTTCGTCGCCGTCCTCGGCTTCCTCGCGATGGCGATCGTGCCCTCGGTGGTCAACACGAGGAACGCTACCCTGAGGGCATGACACGCTGGATCGACGCCGCCTTCGTCCGCGGAGGCACGAGCAAGGGCCTCTTCTTCCGCGCCGCGGACCTGCCACCGGTCGGCGACGGCGAGGAGCGGACGGCCTGGGACCGGATCTTCACCTCGGCGATGGGCTCGCCCGATGCCTTCGGTCGGCAGCTCGACGGGATGGGCGGGGGCATCTCCTCCCTGTCGAAGGTCATGGTCGTCTCCGCCTCCGACCGCGACGGCGTCGACCTCGACTACACGTTCGCGCAGGTGGAGATCGCCGAGGCGGCCGTCGACTACTCGGGCAACTGCGGCAATCTCTCCTCCGGGGTCGTCCCGTTCGCTCTGCTCACCGGGCTCATCAGCGCCGGAGACGGGTGGCATGTCTTCCGCCTGTTCAACGTCAACACGGGCCAGCTCGTCGACGTCGGCCTCACCGTCGAGGACGGACAGGCCGCCGTTGACGGGGACTTCGTCCTCACCGGGTGAGCGGGAAGTCCGCCCCCATCGAACTCATCTACCCCGATCCGGCCGGCAGCCGGACGGGTGCGCTCCTGCCGACGGGAAACACCTCGGATTCGCTGACCGCCGGCGGGTTCCTCATCGACGCCACCCTCATCGATGCGACGCTGCCGCTCGTCATCGTTCCCTGCACGGCGGTGGGGCTCACGGGCACCGAGCTACCCGAGCAGATCGACGCCGACTCCCGGGCGCTGGGGCTCATCGAGGAGCTGCGCCGGGCCGCCGCGGTGCGGATGGGACTGTGCCCGACCCCGGAGACCGCACCGCAGGTCGTGCCCAAGGTCGCCGTCGTCAACGCGCAGGCCGACACGCGCCTCCTCGACGGCACGCGGCTCCCCGCCGCCGACGCCGACCTTCCCGTGCGCGTCATCTCCATGGGGCAGGCCCACAGGGCGGTGCCGGGCACCGCGGCGATGTGCCTGGCTGCGGCCGCGCTCGTCCCCGACACGATTCCCCACCGGATACTCACCCGCAGCGCGCACCCGCGCTCCGGGCCGGAGGTGCGGCTCGGCACTCCCTCCGGGGTCGTCACCGCCTCGGCGGTGCGCGATACGACCACCGGGGAGGTCACCGCCACCTCGCTCTACCGCACCGCGCGCGTGCTCATGCGCGGTCAGGTGGCCGTCGCGGACTGACGCGACGGCCGATCCTCAGTGCTCGGCACCGCCCTCACGGCGGCGCCGGGCGATGATCACCGAGGCGGCCCCGACGAGGAGGAGTCCCGCGGCGATCGAGACGGGCAGAGCGAGCTCGGAACCGGTGCGCGGCAGGTTCCCGCCGGGTCCCGCGGTGTTCTGCGCGTTCTCGTCACCGGCGCCCTGGGAGCCGGAGCCGTTGTCGTCGGCTTGGGAACCGCCGTTCTCGTCGGCATCGTTCTGACTTCCGTCGGCGTCATCCTGGCCGTCGTCGGCGCCTGAGTTCCCGTCGTCGGCACCTGCGTCCCCGCCGTCGCCTGCGTCCGCGCCGCCGTCAGCCGCTGCTGCCGCACTCGCACCCGCACCCGCGTCTGCGTCCGCCGAGGCTTCCGCGTCCTCACCGCCGGTGCCGCTTTCGGGGTCGAAGATCCCGACGAGAACGGGGTCGTGGTCGGAGGCGCGGTAGCGGTCGGGGGAGTAGAGGTCGGTGACGTTGTAGTTGAACCGGCTGTACTCCGAGGCGATCGGCTCGACGGAGTTGATGTCCCAGATGTCGGCACCGGTGACGGCGTCGAACGCCGTCTCGGCGTCGCCCGCATCGAGGGCGAGCACGTGGTCGAGGCTGCCCGTGCGGCCCTGGAAGACGTACGTCGACCCGTCGGTCATCTCCGCGGCGACGTCCTTGTACCCGGCGTCGTAGAAGACCTGCATCGGGTCCTCCTGCGTGTACGAGTTGAAGTCGCCGAGGAGGTAGACGTAGTCGGTGTCGGCCGCCGTCTGCTGCTGGCCGGCGAAGTCGACGAGGGCGTTGGCCTGCTTGACGCGGTCGGCGTTCGAGAAGCCCTGACCGTCGCCGGTGTCCTCGTTGCCCGGGCCCTCGCCCGAGCCCTTCGACTTGAAGTGGTTGGACACAGTGACGAACGTCTTCTCCGTCTCGGCGGTGCCGGCGTCGTCCTTCGGCGCGAACGCCTGGGAGAGGGGTTCGCGGGCATTGGAGAACGCATCCTCATCGTCGAGGATGACCGATTCGCCCTGCGGGGCCACCTCGGCGATCTGATAGATGAGGGCGGTGCGGATGACGTCCTCGGCAGCGGGAACGTCGGTCGGGGAGGGGACGAACGCCCACTTCTCCGTGCCTGCCGCCTCGTTGAGGCGGGTGACGAGCGTCTGCAGGGCAGAATCGCGGTCCTTGCCGAAGCGGGCCGAGTTCTCGATCTCCATGAGGGAGACGACCGAGGCGTCGAGGTCGCTGATCGCCTCGACGATCTTCGTCTCCTGCCGCTCGAGGCTCTCCGCGTTGGCCGCACCGCGGGCATCGCAGCCGCCGCGGACGGTGATCGGGTTGCCCTCGCGGTCCTCGTAGTAGGTGCAGCCGGAGAGCTGGTCGCCGGTCGTCGTGAAGTAGTTGAGGACGTTGAAGCTCGCGAGGCTGACCTGGCCGCCGACCTCCTCGGGTGCCGCGCTGCGGGTGTCGGAGAACTCCGCCGGCTGGACCGCCTCGGCGTTGTCGCCGGTGAGCTGCGTCGTCGGCTGGAACCGCCACTTGTCGAACCCGAAGCCGAGGACGACCGGTGAGGTGAAGGTCGCGGCCGCGCCGACGCGCACGGGGGCGTCCTGACTGAGGTAGGGCAGGGGCACGTCCTGGTCGCTGTCGAGGTAGTCGACGGTCGCGCCGTCGTCGAGGATGACCTCGCGGGCGAGGTTCTCGGCCTCGATCGCCTCCGCCTCGGCGCTGCCGGGACGGGCGACGTCGGTGGGCTGGCGGAGGACGCCGTCGCCGGTGGCGAGGGCGATCTCGCCGTACGTGTTCGCGTTGTAGTTGTCGGAGACGGTGAGCTCGCCGGAGGGCTGGACGAGCATGCCTTCGAGGGCCTCGCGCTCGGCGGCATCGTCGGGGAAGGCGCCTTCGACGGCCTTGACCGCCTCGGCGGGTTCGTCGAGGCGGGTCATCCCGGAGGCGGAGACGGTCAGCTGCGTCTGCCCGTAGCGCTCCGAGGCGGTGCCGGTGAGTTCGAGGAAGTCGCCGATGCTGACGTCGGCCACGGTGTCGGGGGAGTAGACGAAGATGCCGTCGGAGGCACCGGGTGTGGCGTCGTCGGCCCCGCCGGAGCCCGCGGTCTGGACGAAGTAGCCGCCGAGTCCGCCGGTCGGATACGCGGCCGTGACGACCCCGCGGGTCTTGACCGTCTCGCCCTGCATCGGGCTGGCGTCCTCGGTGCCCTGGATGTCGGCGATCGGAGTGACGTCCTCAGGAGCCGGGTCGCCGCCGTCGCCGCCGTCGTCGGGCAGGGCGTCCGGAGTCGGAGGTGCCGCGCTCCAGGCCCCGTCGATGAGCTGGATCGACTGACCGCCGGTGGCCGTGGCGCCCGTGGGGGTCGCCTCCTCGTCGACGACGGGGTCGGGGGTGTGGGTGTTCGCCCTGCCCGTCACGCCTCTGCCGCCGGTGACGCCGCCGATCTGGTCGAAGGAGATGAGCGTGCCCGCGTCGTCGATCGCGAATGCCGAGGCCCCGTAGCTGCCGTCGGCGGCCGATCCGGAGTTCACGGAGTTCGTGATCGGCACCTCGACGGCCAGGGCACCGGAGTCGCCGACGGTCGTGCCGTCGGGGACCGTGGTGACGTTCTCCGCCGCCTGGACGCTGCCGCCGCGGGTCACCGAGCCGACGGTCCATCCCGAGAGGTCGGTGCCGGGGTCGGCGGCGATCTCGATGAAGTCGGTGTCGAGGGTGTAGCCGATCTCGCTGATGTGCGGAGCGGTCACAGCACTCGCCGAGGCGGTCGGCAGGACGAGTCCGAGACCGGCGACGAGGCCGAGAGCGGCGGCGGAGGCGAGGGAGGACGAGGCTTTCATGGAGGCCTTTCGGGATCAGTGGGCACACGCGGACGTGACGGACGGATCCCTTGCACCCTATCGGCCCACTGGTCGACGCCGACGGCAACCATGTGAACGCGATGTGAACACTCGGGCAGTCCACTGAACGCGCTGACTGTGACCGAGCCTACACTCAGGGACCGACACGGAACGCGAACCGCGTCTCGACGAGCTGATGGTCGGAGGGAAACCGATTGTCCCGGTGACCGGGGATGAGCGCGCAGCGTCCGCCGACATCGGCGAACCCGGAGCGCGGGTGCTCCTCGCCGGCGGCCACGCAGCCGCGGACCACCGCGTCGAGGACGTCGAGCCCGCGGGAGAAGACGAAGTCGATCCTGTCCCGCGGTTCGCCGCCGCCCTCGTCTGTGGGGAGCGGTTCGATCGGGGACCACGTGTCGGCGGGAGTCGCGGCCGGGTCCGGGTGGATGTGCCGATAGGTGTCGACGAACCCGGCGGCGAGCACGGCGTCGGTGCTCGCCCACCGGGTGTTCGGCCGGTCCGCTCGCGCATGCCAGTCGAGCGTCGCCGGGGCATTGAAGTCGCCGCTGATGACGACGGGCATCTCCGGGTCGCCCGCGGCGGTGAGGATGCGCTCGGTCTCTGCGAGCACCGCGGTGATCTGGGCGAGACGCTCAGCCTCCTCGGCGTCGGCGATCTCCTGTCCCCGGCCGGCCAGCGCCTGATAGGGGCCGTACGGGTAGGGCGCGAGATGGACGGACCACACGAGGATCTGCGGGCCTTCGGGCACCGGCCGGACGAGGGCGGCCTGCGCGAAGGGCATCGTATCGGTGTCGACGGCCGTGGCCTCCCCGGTGCTCAGCACTGCGACGTCCGGGCCGGACTGGGCGAGGGCGGCGGTGAGCTTGGGGGCGAGCGCTTCGGCCGCGGCTCCCCAGCACTCCTGGACGGCGAGGATCTCAGCGGGGAACTGCGCGGCGATCGCATACTGCTTCTCCTGGCCGTAGTTCACCTCCCGGCCGCCGAACCACACGTTCCAGGTCTGGAGGGTGAAGGTCATCGGTCGTCGCCCCTTCGGGAGTCGAGGTGGAGGGTGGAGGTCACAGGATCGAAGCGCAGCTGCGTGAGGTCCGCCAGGCGCACAGCGGAGACGAGGGCGACGGACGGATCGGCGTTGACGCCGATGACGGTGCATCCGGCAGTGTGAGCGGCCTGCGAACCGACGCGCGAGTCCTCGAACGCGACGGCCGCGGCGGGGGTGAGGCCGAGCGCCCGGGCGGCCTGCTCGTAGATGTCGGGGAACGGCTTCCCGCGGGCGACGTCGTCGATCGTGACGACCTCGTCGAAGTGCGGCAGCAGTCCCGTCCGGTCGAGCAGCCCGCGCACGTCCGCGCGGCGACCGTTGCTCGCCACCGCGATCGGCACGGTGCCGGAGAGCGCGCGCACGAGCTCTGGCACCCCCGGCATCGGGGCCGACACCGCGGTCAGGGCCGCACTGTAGGCGCGGTCGACCTCGGCGACGGCGGGGACCGGGGCGGTGCCGGTTCGCGCTGCGTCGAGACGGGCCACCGCCTCGGCGGCGGTGAGACCGCGGAAGGACTCCGCGGCGGCCCGGTCGGCGCCGAGCCGCTCGAGATGGAACGCCATGAGGTCGAGCCAGGGCCGCTCCGAGTCGACGAGGATGCCGTCGCAGTCGAAGATCGCCGCGCGGACGGGCAGAGCGGTGTCGATCACGCCCACGCCCCACCCGCCTCGGCGCGCGGAACCCGCAGCGCAGGAGCGGCGGTGACCCGGGCGCTGACGCGGTCCCCGGGGCGCAGCTGCGCGGCGTCGGCCGAGGACAGCGACGCCGACCACGTGCCCGGCCCGGCGCCGAGGCGGTCAGGGCGACCGAGCCGGACCATCGTGCGCTCGCCGGTGTAGGTCGTGCCGGTGACCGCCAGCGTCCCGTCGGGCGACGGCGTGATCGCGAGGTGCTCGGGGCGGACGAAGACGACCTCGGTGCCGTCGGTGTCGACCGGCAGACGATCGTCCGGGCGCCAGGTCGCGGGGACGGCGAACTCGTTGACGGTGCCGACGAAGCGGGCGACGAACGGCGTGGCCGGGCGGGCGTAGACGGTCTCGGGAGCCGAATGCTGTGCGATGCGTCCGGCGCTCATCACGGCCACGCGGTCGGCGATCGCGAGCGCCTCGCCCTGATCATGGGTGATGAAGACCGTCGTCGTGCCCAGGGACTGCTGCACCCGCCGGATCTCGTCGCGCAGCGCGGCGCGGACCGTGGCGTCGAGTGCCGAGAGGGGTTCGTCGAGGAGGAGGACCTGCGGCTGGGTCGCCAGCGCCCGGGCGAGTGCCACGCGCTGCTGCTGACCGCCGGAGAGCTGGTGGGGGAAGCGGGGCCCCATATTGCCGAGGCCGCAGATCTCGAGGAGCTCGTCGCGGCGGGCGGCGCGCGCGCCGGCATCGACCTTCCGGATGCGCAGACCGTATTCGATGTTCTCGCTCACCGTGAGGTTGGGGAAGAGGCTGTAGCCCTGGAAGACCATGCCCATGTCGCGGCGGTTGGGCGGGAGCCCGAGGACGGACCGCCCGCCGACGAGGACATCGCCGGAGTCGACGGACTCGAATCCGGCGAGGATGCGCAGGGTCGTCGTCTTCCCGCACCCGGAGGGCCCGAGGAAGCTCACCATCGACCCGGCGGCGATGTCGATGTCGACGTCGGTGAGCACGCGGGTGGTCCCGAAGGACTTGACCACACCGCGGAAGGTCACGGACTTCGGGTCGGAGGCAAGTGCTGCGGCCGGGCGCGAACGCTCCGGAGCGGTCGTCTGGATCATGCGGGCTGGGTCTCCTTCTGCGGCGCGGCGGCCGCGGCGGCGGGGGCTGCCGCGTCGCCGAGGCTGCGTCGGTCGAATCGTGAGGCGCTGATGGTCGCGGTCGCGAGCAGCAGCCAGGTGGTGAGGTTGAGCAGGACGGACAGGGTGATCGACCCGCGGAAGTTCGCGTCCGAGAGGGTGTTGAGGAAGACGGGCAGGGTGTTGATCGAGAGGGTGGCCGCGATCGTGTACTCCCCGATCGAGAGTGCGAAGGCGTAGAACGCGGAGAACATCACCGACCCGCGGATGTTGGGCACGACGACGCGCGCCAGCGTGGTCCGCAGACCCGCGCCGAGGGAGGCCGAGGCCTCGTGGAGGGTGCGCAGATCGAGGGAGGAGAGTCCCGCGTCGATCGAGCGGTAGGTGAACGGCAGGCAGAGGATGACGTAGGTGCCGACGAGCACGAGCGGCAGATTCTCCGCCTGGAGGAGGAGGTTGATCTCCATGCCGAGACTGCCGCGGCCGTTCGACGCGAGTCCCCGCAGCACCGTCGTCATGCCCGCGGCGATGGCGATCGCGGGGATGACGAGCGGCAGGGTGCAGAGGATGGAGAGCAGCGACCGCAGTCGGGGCGCCCAGAGATGGACGGCGACGACGGCGGGGACTAGCGTGCCGATGAGCACGAGGGAGGTGAGCGCGGCGATGAGGAGGCTGCGGATGAGCGGGGCGACGATCGCTCCGGAGTCGGCCAGTCCCGTCAGCCCGTCCGTGGTGAACGTGCCGTCGGTCCGGAAGAACGCATACGTCAGCGAGCTCAGCTGCGGGGTGAGCACGAAGATCGCCAGGGCGATGAGCGGCAGCCACGTGAGGGTGCGGGCGGTCCTGCTCTCGCCGAGGCGGGGGTTCAGCGATCGAGCCATGCGGCGCTCCTCTTCGTCAGGGCGTTGAAGGCGATGAGCACGATGACGGCGACGACTCCGGTCGTCACGCCGAGCGCCATCGCCGTGCCCTCGCCGCCGGTGGCCGCGGAGCTCGCGAGCTGGCCGGCGATCTCGAGGGGGATGAGCGGGAACGCTCCGGTGCCGATGAGCACCGCCGCCGAGGCGTGGGTGCCGAAGGCGGCCCCGAACATCAGCAGCCACGCGCCGAGCACGGCGGGGGTGAGGACCGGGATCCCGACCCGGCGCCAGAAGACCCACGACGTGCCCCCGAGGGACGCGCTCGCCTCCCGCCACTCCCGCTTGAGGGCGATGAAGCTCGGGAGGGTGAGCAGGATCATCGTCGGGATGAGGAAGTACTGGTACATGAGGATGAGGCCCTTGACGCTGTAGAGGGTGAAGGACGGATCGAGCGCGGTGAGCAGCGAGACGAAGTAGCCGGTGTTGCCGACGGCGACGATGAAGGAGAACGCCAGCGGCACCCCGCCGTCGTTGGCGAGCACGCTCGAGACGACCGCGGCGATCGCGCCGACGACCTTCGACCGCACAGCTGAGAGCGCCCATGCGCAGATCCCGCCGGCGACCGTCGCGACCGTCGCCGCGGCGAAGGAGAGGACGAGGCTGTTCTGCAGAGCCAGCGACCGAGAGCCCGAGCCGAGCGAGGCGAAGTTCGCGAGGCCGAGGCTCGGCTCCTGCCCCGCGTCACCGGGGACGAGCAGCGAGGTGACGACCATGCCGATGACGGGCACGGCGAAGAAGACCGTGAGGATGAGCGTCAGCGGTGCCAGGGCCGCCCAGGCCGGCGAGAGGACTCGCCGACCCGGACGGGAGGGGGCTGCGGCCGGCAGGGTCATCCGACGGCCTGGGCCCAGTTGTCGGCGAGCACCTGCTGCTGCGAGGCGCGCTGCTCCTCGTTCGGCTGCGGTGCCGGTTCGCTCGTCGCGGCTTCGGGCAGCTTGCCGAGCGCCTCCTCGTCGACGGTTCCGGCGTCGACCATCGCGTCGAGGCGGCCGGGCTTGACGTAGCCCTGGAGGAGGAGGTTCTGCCCCTCGTCGCTGAAGACGAACTCCTGCCACAGGCGGGCGACAGCCGGGTGCGGGGCGTCGGCGTTGACCGAGGCGGCATAGTACGAGGAGACGGTCCCGTCGGAGGGGATCGTCGTCGTGAGGTCGACGCCGGAGTCCCGGACGTCGTCGGCCCACTGCAGCAGCAGGTAATCCCAGTTGAGGACGATCGGCGTCTCCCCGGTCTCGACCGTGCCGGAGACCGCTTCGGACGGGATGAGGTTGCCCGAGTCGGAGAGCTGCGCGAAGTAGTCGATCCCGGGCTGGATGTCATCGAGGCTGCCGCCGTTGGCCAGTGCCGCAGCATAGACGATCATGAAGCCGGACTCACCGGTGGTGGGATCGCCCGGCAGCGCGACCTGGCCCTCGTACTGCGGATCGAGGAGGTCGGCGAAGCTCGTCGGGCAGGTCTCGACGGCGGCGGCGTCGCAGCCGATGCCCACCGTGCCGCCGAGGTGGTTGTACCACGTGCCGTCGGCGGACTTCATGGTCTCCGGCAGGTCACCGGCGGTCTCCGGGGTGTAGTTCGCGAGCAGCTCCTCGTTCGTCGAGGTCACGGCGAAGGACTCGCCGGTGTCGAGGTAGTCGAGCGAGGTGTCCTGGCCGACGCGGTTCTTCACCGCATTGATCTGGTCCTGGCTCGAGCCGGAGGACGTGTCGTTGTTGATCTCGATGCCGTACTTCTCCGAGAACGCGTCGAGCAGGCCCCCGTAGTTCGCCCAGTCGGGGTAGAGGCCCATGACGTTGAGGGTGCCTTCGGCCTGTGCCGCGGAGATGAGGGCATCCATGCCCCCGCCCTCGGCGACGGAGGTGGCCTGGCGCCAGTTGGCCGACTCATCGGATTCGGCGGCGGCGGATCCGCATCCTGCGAGAACGGCAAGGGTTCCTGCGGCTGCGACTGCTGTGAGCGTGCGCGTGATTCTGGACATGGTTGAACTCGCCTTTCGGACTGTGTGCGCAGGGCGCACTCGGGTCGTGCGGAAGGGGCGGAACGATTCCCACCCTAGAAGATGTCGGGCGGATCACACCATGAGTTCACTGGTGAACTTGAGTGCGACAGTTGTACTTCACCAGTGAACATTGACCGTGGAGTGGAAGCGTGGTGACGACTCGGTGAATTCGCGGACCCGGGTTCCGGGCCCGTTCTGGCAGAGTGGAATGATGGCGGGAGTGGAGAGGGGGCCCATGACCACGGGACAGGCGGCGGCGAACGGCCAGACGGGTGCGCGCTACGAGCAGATCGCCGAGCAGATCCGTGACGCGATCCGCGACGGACGACTGGCGGTCGGGGACAACCTGCCCGCCGAGACGGTGCTCGCCGAGGAGTTCGGCGTCGCTCCCGGCACAGTGCGCGAATCGCTGAGACTGCTCGTCGCCGAAGGCACGATCAGCGGCCGGCGCGGCGTGCGCAAATCGGTGCTCAGGGTGCCCCGGCCCGCCGCGATCGCCGAGGAGTTCCGCAGCTTCGCCCAATGGGCCAGCGCCCACGGACGGACTCCCGGCGGACTCGTCGTCGAGCAGAGCTGGGAGATCGCGGGCGAGCGGACCGCTGCTGCGCTGAGCGTCGATCCGCGCGCCCGGGTGCTCGCGGTGCTGCGCGTGCGCACGCTCGACGGGGAGAAGGTCATGGTCGAGCGCACCCGCTACCCCGAGAGCCTCGGGCAGATCATCGAGGCGCTGCCCGCGGACCTCGGATCGGTCACCCGTCACCTCGCCGACGTCCACGGCATCGTCTTCGCCGGAGCCGACCACGTCTTCTCCGCCATCGTCTGCGGCATCCAGGATGCGGCGCTGCTCGACGTCGCCCGCGGCCGCCCGCTGCTGCGCCACGTCCGTCGCAGCCGGGACGCGGCGGGCCGCCCGCTCGAGGTCTCCGAGGACCGCTACCTGGCGAACAACCTGTCCGTGGCGATCACCAACGGACGCAACGTCAATCCCCTCAGCTGGCTGACGTCCGACGACGTCGACTGGGCCTGAGGGAGTCGACTGGGCCTGAGACAACGGCGAAGGGCGCTCAGCCACCTGGGTCAGAGGTGGCTGAGCGCCCTTGGGGTGTCCGCGGCGATCAGGCTCGGATGATCACGCCTTGAGCTCGGCGGCGAGCTCGTGGAAGTCGCGGCTCGGGTTGCCGAAGCGGTGCAGCGTCATCGACACGGCCTGCTCCTGGACGTAGTAGCGCAGCTCGACGCGACCCGAGGAGGTGACGGGCTCGTCGATGACGGCGACCTCGGGGCGCTCTGCTGCGACCGCGAGCAGCTCCGGCTCGTACGTGCCGAGGACGCGGATGCGTGCGCCCACGGTGTCGTCGTAGCGACCGTCGGCGACCATCGATGCGAACGCCTCAGCCGATTCGACGCGGGAGGCCGCGCTGGAGCGTTCGACGGCGATCTTCACGTCCGCGGAGATGTCCGTGGCCACGCTCAGCTGCACCGTCGAGCCGACGGTCTGCGCGGCCGAGAGCGAGCGCTCGAGGTCGAACGCCGTCGCCGCCGCGGTGACGCGCAGGGTGACCGGGCGCGGACGGTAGCGGAAGATGTTCGCCTCCGAGCGCAGCCCCGTGTGGTCCTTCGCGGCACCGAACTCGGCGTCGAACCAGCGGCGGTCATCGGCCTGGGCGCGCTCGAGGCTCTGACCGTCGCCGACCGAACCGGGCAGGGTCGCCGGATCGTCGGTGTAGTGGCCGAAGAGCATGAGGTAGTTCGGGCCGCCGGCCTTCGACCCCAGACCGACAGACGACTGCTTCCATCCGCCGAAGGACTGGCGCTGGACGATCGCGCCGGTGATGCCGCGGTTGACGTAGGCGTTGCCCACCTCGACGCGGTCGAGCCACTGACGGACCTCATCGGGATCGAGCGAGTGGATGCCGCCGGTGAGGCCGAAGTCCACGGCGTTCTGGAACTCGATGGCCTCGTCGAGGTCGCGGGCGTGCATGAGGCCGAGGACCGGACCGAACACCTCGGTGAGGTGGAAGAACGACCCGGGCTTGACCCCGTCCTTGATGCCCGGGCTCCACAGACGGCCGGTGTCGTCGAGCTGCTTGGGCTCGAGCAGCCACGACTCGCCGGGATCGAGCGTCGTCAGCGCGCGACGCAGCTTGTCCGAGGGGTCCTCGGTCAGCGGTCCCATCGTCGCCGACAGGTTGGCCGGCCAGTCGACGACCATCGAGGACGCGGCGTCGATGAGCTGCTTGCGGTAGCGCTCGGAGTCGTACGTCGATCCGACCATGATGCCGAGCGACGCCGCCGAGCACTTCTGCCCGGCGTGGCCGAACGCGGAGTACACGAGGTCGGCGACGGCGAGGTCGCGGTCGGCGGCCGGGGTGATGACGAGGGCGTTCTTGCCCGAGGTCTCGGCGTTGACGTGGAGTTCGGGGCGGAAGGACTTGAACAGCGCGGCCGTCTCCGAGGCGCCCGTGAGGATGACGCGGTCGACATCCGGGTGGGAGACGAGGTGCTGACCGAGCTCCCGCTCGATCGGTGCGCTGAGCTGGAGGACGTCGCGCGGGACGCCGGCCTCCCACAGGGCATCGACGATGAGCGCCGAGCAGTACGGGGTCGGGCCCGAGGGCTTGTGGATGACCGCGGAGCCGGCGGCGAGGGCCGCGACGGTGCCGCCGGTCGGAATCGCGATGGGGAAGTTCCACGGCGGGGTGACGACGACCATCTCATCGGGCGTGAACGTCGCCCCCTCGAGCTTCTCGAGTTCGAGGGCGTGGAGCGCGTAATAGCGGATGAAGTCGATCGCCTCGGAGATCTCGGGATCCGACTGGGACGGCATCTTCCCGACCTCGGCGGCCTCGACGGCGATGAACTCGCCGCGGCGGGCGGCGAAGATCTCGGCGGCGCGGTGGAGGATCTCCCCGCGCGCTGCCGCTCCGAGGGCACGCCAGTCCGCGGCGGCGGTGCGACCGCGGGCGATCATCGCATCGATCTCGTCGGTCGATTCGATCGTCGGCGCGGCCGGACGGGAGTCGAGGTAGCCTGGTGCGGTCGCCTCGGCGATGATCGACCGGATCCACTTCTGGTTGGCCGGCAGCGACGGATCGGTGTCGGGTTCGTTGGCGAAGACGACCTGAGCGGGCCCGGCGACGTGCGCGGCGGAGCGGTCCTGGTGACGGTTCGGCAGCGGTGCGGCCTCGCCGTCGCGGGCGAGCTCGGACTCGAGCTGCGCGACCGAGGCGCGGAAGCGGTCGGCTTCGCGGTCGAAGATCGCATTGCCGTTGGCGAGCTCGAAGATGCCGGACATGAAGTTCTCCGTCGCGGAGTTCTCCTCGAGGCGGCGCACGAGGTAGGAGATCGCGACGTCGAACTCCTTCGGGTGCACGGCGGGCACGTAGAGGAGGAGGTCCCCGACGTCCTCGGTCACGGCGGCGGCCTGTTCGGTGGCCATGCCCTGGAGCATCTCGAACTCGACGCGGTCGGTGACCTCGCGGGCGACGGAGAGGTGGTGGGCGAAGGCGATGTCGAAGAGGTTGTGGCCGGCCACGCCGATGCGCAGGCCCTCCATGCGCTCGGGGGTGAAGAGCCAGTGGAGGACGCGCTTGTAGTTCGCGTCGGTGCTCTGCTTCGAATCGCACGTCGTCGTCGGCCAGCCGGCGACCTCGGCGTGGACGGTCTCCATCGCGAGGTTCGCGCCCTTGACGAGCCGGACCTTGATCCCGGCGCCGCCGGCGGCCACGCGCCGGCTCGCGAACTCGCTGAGCCGCTGGATCGCCCCGAGGGCGTCGGGCTGGTAGGCCTGGATGACGATGCCGGCCTCGAGGTCCGTGAACTCCGGTTCGGAGAGCAGGCGGGTGAACACGGCGAGCGTGAGCTCGAGGTCCCGGTACTCCTCCATGTCGAGGTTGACGAACTTCGCGCCCGTCGGGGCCTTCGCGGCCTGGGCGTAGAGCGGGCGGAGGCGGTCGACGACGTAGTCGACGGTCTCGTCGAAGGCCCACATCGACAGCTGCGAGGCGACCGAGGAGACCTTGACGGAGACGTAGTCGACGTCGTCGCGGGCGAGCAGGCGGTGCGTCTCCTCGAGGTGGTGGTCGGCTTCGGCGTCGCCGAGGACGGCCTCGCCGAGGAGGTTGATGTTGAGGCGGTGGCCCTCACCGGTGAGCTTGGCGACGGTCGAGCCGAACGGCTTGTCGCGGGCGTCGACGACCATGTGGCCGACCATCTGGCGCAGGCGGGTGCGGGCGGCGGGCACGACGACCTGCGGCATCACCTTCGCCAGGGCCGCGCCGGCCTTGATCTGCGCGCGGTCGAGCTTCGACATCGTCTCCGGGGCGAGCCTGCCGACCTCGGCGAGCGCATCGGCGGCGGCGTGGACGTCATCGGTGCGCACGACGCGGTCGACGAACCCGACGGTGAAGTCGAGTCCGTTGGGGTCGGAGAGGACGGCCGAGAGGCGTTCGGCCGCGGGGTTCTTCGCAGCGGTCTTGTTCGTGGCCACTCGCAGCCATCTGCGGACGGTGTCGACCGAGGCCGCGGTGAGCTGTTCGAGGTCGGTGTCTGTGTGCAGCAACGTGGGTCGTCCTTACTGTTGTGACGGGGTTCCGGCGGGATTTCCCTCAGTATGCGCCGCCCCGAATGCGGGGTGAATGGCTGGCGACCGCCCGCAGAATAATTTGAGTCAGAAGTCGTGAGCGCGTGGGTAGAATCGGGTCATGTACACGCCCGAGTTCCGTCGTCAGACCGTCGTTCGCGCGGCGGTGACCTCGATCGCCGAGGCGGCCGCGGAGGCGGGGGTGTCCGAGTCGAGTCTGCGTCGCTGGGTCCGCCGCACCGACCTCGGCGACCGTCCTCGCAGCGGCCGGCCGCAGATCCAGAGCACCGCCGCCCAGGTCGTCGAGGCGCTCGTGGGAACCGCGGGCGCCCGCATCTCCGGACCGGACTTCTCGACCCGGGCGCTCGCCGAGGCGACGGGCCTGAGCCAGAGCATCGTGACCCGGGCGATGCAGGACCTCACGGTGTCCTCGGCCCGCCTCGCCGAGGTCCGGACGGCCGGGGGCGGGGGTGACGAGGTCGTCGCCGCGGTCGGCGGGTTCCCGCTCATCGTCGTCGGCTTCCGCCGGCGTGCGGGAGCCGAGCCCGGTCCGGCGGTCCCGGCCAGGCGGATCCAGCGGCGCATCGCCGGGCTCGTCGCCGCACTGCGCTCGGCGGGGGTCGCCCGGTGGTCCCAGCGCTTCGGCAGCGAGCACCGGCAGACCGACGAGGCGGCGATGACGATCGTCCGCGACGGCGTGCCCGGGGTCGCCCCGAGCGCCCTGCGCCTCGTCGTCTTCGACCCCCTCGGCGAGGCCGCCGAGGTCGTCGCCGCATCGTTCGAGCACGCCCCGCATCTCAGCCACCTCTCCCTCCACCGTGACATCGATGCCTTCGTCACCGCGCTCAAGGAGGCGTTCGCGCACAGTCAGGACATTCCCGGCTCGCTCCTCGACCTCGTCTCCGGGCGGGTGCGCCACGGCTTCGAAGGGGTGAACTGGCAGGCCGGACGGCAGACCGAGGCGCCGAAAACTTCCACGAGTTCTGACTCAATGGAGATCTCCTCGTGGCTGCCGAGCGCGACCCGCTCGATCACCGAGCACCTCGCGATCGCCTTGCGCGAGGAGATCATCGACTCCGGCTACGAGCCCGGGGACCGGATCAGCCCGAAGCTGCTCTCCCGCCGCATGGAGGTGCCGCGGTCCTCGGTCGACGCCGCGCTGAGGCGGATGGTCGATGACGGACTGCTCGACGGCACCCGCGGCGGGGCGAGGATCCCGCTCATCACGACCGTCGACGTCCTCGACCTCTATGCGGCGCGGATGGCCGTCGGCGAGGTGCTGCTGCGGTCCCTCGCTCTGCGCCCGCAGCGGTTCCTCGTCCCCGTCCAGCTCGCCCTCCGGCAGGTCGAGGCCTCGGCGGCGACGCGCAGCGGCATCGACGTCGAGGATGCTGACCTCCACTTCCAGCAGGAGCTCGCGCGCGCCTCGGGGCTGCGGCAGAGCGCGCGGGCCTTCGAATCGCTCACCCTGCGTCTGCGCCTCTTCATCTCCGTTTTGAGGCTCGACTACTCCCCGGCCAGCGACCGGATCCTCGCCGACGACCGCGGCATCTTCCGGGCACTCTCCCGCGGGGATGCGCGGGAGGCCATCGAGGTGTGGCGGGGCAAGGTCGACAACGCCGTGCGCCACATGTCCGGACTCCTCGCCCGCCGTCGCTTCGACCACGAGCTGTGGGCGCAGCTGACCCAGCACTTCGGCTGACCCGGCCTGTCGCGCAGCGCTCACAGGCCCATGATCGTGATGGCGATCGTGAAGTAGACGAGCAGTCCGCTGGCATCGCAGAACGTCGAGATGAACGGCGTCGACACGACCGCCGGATCGACGCGGCACGCCTTGGCGGCCAGCGGGATCGACCCGCCGACGAGGGCGGCGATCGGACAGTTGACGATGAGGGTGAGGCCGATGATCGTCCCGATGTCGAGGCCGTAGAGCGGGGAGGCGATCGCGAACGCGGGGACGGCGAGGAGGACGCCGAGGGCCAGGCCCGTCGTGAACTCCTTGGCCGCGACCCGCGCGAAGTCCCGCAGCCCCACCTCGTCCATCGCCAGCGCCCGCGTCACGGTCGTCGCCGCCTGCGAACCGGTGTTCCCGCCGATCCCGGTGAGCAGGGGGATGAAGAGGGCGAGGGCGACCACCTCGGCGAGCGTCGATTCGAAGATCTCGAGGACGTGGACGGTGAGCACGGCGGACACGGCAAGGACGAGGAGCCAGACGATGCGGGTGCGGGCGATCGTGAGGATCGGGGTCGGCAGGTACCGGCGGTAGAGCGGCTGGGTGCCGCCGGAGAGCGCGAAGTCGGCTTCGTCGGCCTCGGCGATGATCCGGGCCGCGTCGTCGATCGGCACGATCCCGACGAGGCGGTTCTCGCTGTCGCACACGGGCAGGACGGGCACGCCGTCGCGCAGGGCCGCCCGGGCGGCCGTCTCCTGGTCCTCGCTCGTATGCGTGACCGTCTCGAGCGGGTCCATCGCCGAGGCGACCGGGGCGTGCGGGTCGCACCGGAGGAGTGCGAGCGCGTCGAGGGTCCCGATGAGGGTGCGGTCGGCGGTGAGGACGGGGAGGAGGCGGACGTCGGCGAGATCGACGTCGGCGGCGCGGATCCGGTCGGCCACCTCGGCGACGGTGTCGTCTGCCCACGCCACGACGGCCGTCGGAGACATCCGGCGGGCGATCGAGTTCCGGTCGTAGCCGGCGACGGCCATGACCGCGTCGAGGTCGGCAGGGGCGACCGCGGTGAGCAGCTTCGTTGCGACACCGGCGGGGAGCTCGTCGATGAGGCGGCTCTGGTCCTCGGGGTCGAGGTCGGCGAAGATCGTCGTCAGCTCCGTGGTGCCGAGCGCGGTGATGAGGTCGGAGCGCGTGCCGCGGTCGAGGCGGTCGAAGACGTCGACGGAGACGGTCTTCGGCAGGAGTCGGAAGACGACAGCCGCCTCGGTGGCGGGCAGCTGTGCGATGAGGTCGGTCGTCGCCGATGGGCCGAGGCGGCGCACGGCAGCGGCCAGGCGCGGCAGCTCACGGTCGGCGGTCAGGGTGCGGATGGTGGACGCGTCCATAATCGTCTCCGGGCAGTCGTCGATCGACGCCTGCGGAGGAGAGATCGGACGGCAGGCGTCAGGGCATGGGGGAGGGGCGGCACAATCGAGAGTCGGAATCCATCGACGACCACCTCCTTGACGCGGCTCCGGCAGTTCTCCTCCACCCTATCGGAGGGGTCGGACACGAACCGCATCGGGTAGATTTGGGGAGACATTCGGGCGAGACGAGGGAATATGCGACCGTGGAGATTCTGACTGTGGGCGTGGCCGGGGGCACCGGCAGCGGGAAGACGACGCTGACCCGGGCGCTGCTGGCCGAATGCGTCGGCGTGTCCTCGGTGCTCTACCACGACAACTACTATCGCCGGCAGGACGATCTCACCTTCGCCGAGCGCGAGCGCGTCAACTACGACGACCTCGACGCCTTCGACAACGACCTCTTCGTCGACCATCTCCTCGCGCTGCGCAGCCAGCGGTCGGTCGAGAGCCCGATCTACGACTTCTCCAACCACAACCGGAGCACGGACACGACCGTCGTCCAGCCCTCCCCGGTCATCATCGTCGAGGGCATCCTCATCCTCGCCGAGCCGCGCATCTGCGAACTCCTCGACATCAAGCTCTTCGTCGACACCGATGCCGACGTCCGGCTGCTGCGGCGGATCAAACGCGATGTCATCGAACGGGGTCGGACGCTCGAATCCGTCGAGGAGCAGTACCTCGGCACCGTCAAGCCGATGCACGAGCTCTACGTCGAACCCTCGAAGCGCAACGCCGATCTCATCGTCCCCGAGGGCGGCCACAACATCGTCGCGATGGACATGATCATGCGGAGGATCAAAGCCGGGGCGTGACGCCCGGGTGGCGTGTCGTCCCAGGTCACCGAGGTCGGAGATCTCATGTCAGGACCGTGCCCTAGGGTGCGGTCATGGACTTCGAACCTGCCCTCGCCGGTGGGGCGCCTGTCCCGGACGGGGCGTCGGACTACCTCGCCGAGGTGGCCCGGCTGAGCGGATTCCTGCGCGGTGCCGCGGCGGCGGAGTCCGAGGACGAGGCGCTCGCGCGGATCACCGCGCTCGAGGAGCTCACCGCGACGATCGCCGCCGCCCAGTCGGCTGAGGCCGTCGCCTTCGCCGAGCTGCGCCGGGACCGGGACCGGCTGAACGGACTGCCCGTCCAGGAGTGGGGTGTGCGCGCCGGGGACGAGGTGGGGCTGGCCAAGCGGGTCTCACCGGGGTCGGGGCGGAAGTTCCTCACCGCCGCCCAGGCGCTCGTCACCGAACTGCCCGGCACCTATGCAGCGCTGGCGGCCGGGGAGATCTCCGCGGACCGGGCGCGGATCATGGTCGAGGAGACGGCGACGCTCGACCCGGGGGATCGGGGCCGCGGATGCGGGAGAGCCTCGGCCAGTCGGGGCCGCGCGGTCTGCGCACCGAGGTGCGGGCACTGGCGATGCAGGTCGACGCCGCGGATGCCGCGAAGAAGGCGGAGCGTGCCGCCGCTCACCGGCGGGTGTCGCTGACAACGCTCGCCGACGGCATGGGGCGGGTGAGCGCGATCCTCCCGCTGCCGCAGGCCGTGGCCGTGTGGACGGGGCTGAAGGCCGAGGCGGATGCGGTGATCGCCGCCGGGGAGGCGCACGGTCGGCGGCACCCGCAGATCATGGCCGACGGCTTCGTCGAGCGGCTGACCGGGCAGACGAGGGCCGCGGCGGTGCCGACGGAGGTCCACGTCGTCATCGACGCCGAGTCGCTCTTCGCCGACGGGATGGTGCCGGCGTGGATGCCCGGATTCGGGCCGCTGCCGGCGGAGTCCGCGCGGACGTTCCTCGCCGCGAACGAGGCGGAGGTGTTCATCAGGCGGATGTTCACGAGCGTGACCGACGGTCAGCTCGTCGGCACCGAATCGCGCTCGCGGGCCTTCACTGGGCGGCTGCGGCAGATGGTGATCTTCCGCGACGATCGGTGCCGGACCCCGTGGTGCGATGCCCCGATCAAGCACGCCGATCATGCTCAGCCGTTCGCCGCCGGCGGTGACACCTCGTGGGAGAACGGCTCGGGACTGTGCGCCTCCTGCAACTACGCGAAGGAGCACCCCGGGTGGTCGCACGAGGCGACCGCGACGGGCCTGACGGTGACGACCCCGACCGGGCGGAGGTACGCGACGACGACCCCGCCGTTGCTCATACGGATGAAGCATCCGCGGCGGTCGAACCGCGGGATGGCCGGCGCCGGTCCTCCAGACGGCGGTGCGAGTGACTGGCGTCGGGTCTTCGCCGGTCTGCTCGAGCCGGACGCGGCCCCGGCGTGGTCGGTGAGAGACCCGGTGCGCCCGCCGCCGCGGCGACGCGCCCGCTCCCACGCCGAGGAGGTCCTCCGCACGCAGATCCGCGCTCGCGCCGGATGACGCGGCCGGGTGAGACGGCCGGGTGACAGTTCTGCAACATCCTCGTCACCGGCCGGCGGCAGGTGAAACCGAGGATGGTGGTCATGAACACCGTGGACCGCCCCGCACCCGTCGGCACGCAGCTGCTGCCGCGCGGTCGACGGTCGCGGTGGGTGGCGCGGTGGCTGCCGCTCGTCGCGCTCGCGTCCTGGGTGGCGATGATCTGGGTGCCCGTGCTCGACAGCGGGAACCATGAGGGTCCCCGCCTCGTCATCACCTCGCTCGGCGAGCAGCCGATCGCCCCGGAGACGAGCGATGTCGCGTTCCTGCTGCCGTGGATCGCGATCATCGCGTGCGCGGTCACCGCATGGATCTCACGCTCACTCGTCATGTGGTCCCCGGCGGCGGTGATCCTCGGGCTCGTGCTCCTCGTGGCGCTCACCCTCATGCTGCTCGACCCGCCGTTCTTCATGTGGGACGGGATGGACGAGCAGGGTCGCTGGGTCGGCGGGATGGAGATCGGCTATCCGGCGCCCGGGGCGGTGCTGTGGGCGCTCGGCAGCACGGCCCTCATCGTCGGCGGCATCTTCGGCCTCTACGGCAGCCGGCACTGCCGTCACCGCAGGCACGCCGAGAAGTACTCGGGCTCGCGCTTCTGAGGTCGACAGTCGGAGACGGCGGTGTCGCCTGCCGAAAGTGGCTGCGTCAGCTCCCGGAGACGGCGGCGGCCAAGCGGTTGAGCGACTCGTCGAGCTGGTCCTCGCTGACGACGGGGAACAGGGAGAGCAGCTTCGGGTCGTCGACCTTCGACCAGTCGTAGGTCAGCGTCACCTCGGTGCTGTCGGGGCCGACCGCATTGAGCTCGTAGACCCATTCCCAGCCGCCGGGCTCCTTCGGATTGTCCGACTGAGCCGGCTGCCACCCGACCATCTTGTTCGCGTCGTACGCGGTGACATGGTTGTGCATCCGGTAGTCGCCGCCCATCGCGTCGGCGAACATGTTCATGACGAAGACGTCGCCGACGCCCTGGATGCGCTGGGACTTCTCCGCCGCCCGCACCATCCCCGAACCGTCGAACTGCTCGTGGTTCTCCGGGAGGGTGAGGACGTCGAAGATCTCCTGTGTGGGGTGGTCGATGACACGGGTGACTGTGATGCTCTTCTCATTCGTAGCCATACGACCACCCTGCCACAGGCGCAGTGCCAATCCGAGGCCTTCGCCCCGGTCATCAGCCAGCTCTCAGACAGGCCGGCTCTCAGCTCTCGGGGAGGAAGACCCCGGCGAAGAACTTCCCGATCTCCTCACGGGCGCTCAGCGGGTAGATGCCGGCGACGTACTGGTCGGGCCGCACGACGACGACGGCACCGTCACGGCTGATCTCGCGGGTGTCGAAGATGTCGTCATCGGGCAGGGCCGCGTAGATGTTCTCGAGGTACTCGAGGCTGTACTTCCCGACGAAGGGGCGGAAGACCGGGGGCACGTCGGTGAAGTCGAACTCCGTGTGCGGCTGCTGGTAGATGACCTTGAGCTCGACGAGGGCGTCAACGTCCTCGCCGGTGCGGCGGTAGGCCACGAGCGGGGAGGCGGGATCGGATTCGAGCCAGTCGGCGAGGCCGGGAACTCCGTTGAGCGCCTCGGCGTCGGTCTCCTGACCCGGGGTCGCCCCGTCGGCGAAGACGTAGATCCGCCAGCGGCCGTCGGCCTTCGCCTCGTGCCCGAGGTGGAGGGGGTAGGAGTCGACGACGCGGTTGACGCGCGCGGACTTGAAGCGCTTGCCGACGGGGAAGCCCGCCGCGAGCTCCTGGTTGGCCGTCGAGGCAGTGATCATCGACTCCGTGTACTCGGTCATGAAGCCGGCGGGGAACTCCGCGGTCTTGACGTAGAAGTCCTCGAGGTAGGCCTTGTCCGGCAGCTGATCCTGCGGGGTGGCCATGAGCGTCGACCACTCCTTGTCGAAGTCGATGAGGTTCTTCGCGGTGACCTGGCGCTCAGCGGAGTAGGTCCGCAGCAGCTCGGACGACGACCGGCCGGTCGCGACCTGCCCGAGCTTCCAGGCGATGTTGAAGCCGTCCTGCATCGAGACGTTCATGCCCTGACCGGCCTTCGCCGAGTGCGTGTGGCAGGCGTCGCCGGTGATGAACACGCGCGGGCACGGGGAGTCCGGGACCGACTCGTCGGTGTCGTCGAAGGCGTCGGTGAGGCGGTGGCCGACCTCGTAGACGCTGTGCCACGCGACGTTCTTCACGTCGAGCGAGTAGGGGGCGATGATGGCGTTCGCCTTCGCGATGATCTCCTCGATGCTCGTCTGGCGCACCTTGCGCGCATCATCGACGGGCACCTCGCCGAGGTCGACGTACATCCGGAAGAGATGACCGCCCTCGCGGGGGATGTGGAGGATGTTGCCGTGCTTCGACGAGATCGCGCACTTCGTGCGGATGTCGGGGAAGTCGGTGTTGGCGAGAACGTCCATCACGCCCCACGCATGGTTGGCCTGGTCACCGGACATCGTCCGGCCGATCGCCGAGCGCACCCCGGAGCGGGCGCCGTCGCTGCCGATGACGAAGCCGGCGCGGATCGTGCGCTGCTGGCCGGCGCGCTCACCGGCGGTGTAGCGCACGGTCACCGACACCGGGTGCTGGGGATCGGCGGCGGTGGCGGGATCCTCGACGGAGAGGTCGACGAACTCGATGCCGTAGTCGGGTTCGATGCGGGCCGGGGACTGCTTGGCGAACTGCGCGAAGTAGTCGAGAACGCGGGCCTGATTGACGATGAGGTGCGGGAACTCGCTGACGCCGGTCTCGTCGTCCTTGGGACGGCCGGTGCGGATGATGTGATCGGGGTTCTCGGGATCCGGATTCCAGAAGGCCATCTCCGTGATGTGGTAGCCCTCGCGCATGATCTCCTCGGCGAAGCCGAACGCCTGGAACGTCTCGACCGAGCGCGCCTGGATGCCGTCGGCCTGGCCGATGACGAGGCGCCCGTCGCGCTTCTCGATGATCCGGGTGTTGACCTCGGGATATTGGGCGAGCTGTGCGGCGGCGACCATGCCCGCCGGTCCGCTGCCGACGATGAGGACGTCGACCTCGTCGGGCAGGGCTTCGGGTCGGTCGATGCCGTACCCCGCCGCCTCCTCGATCCGCGGATCCGCGGACACGTAGCCGTTCTGATGGAAGTGCATATCAGCCTCCGGTTTCTCACACACCCTCGTGCGTCTCGAGTGATCCATCACGCACACTGTGATTGAGATCGTATCAGTTCATATACGATCAAGCACGCGAATCCAGGAAATCACGACAAGCCCTTGTCCAGTGGCAAAGCATCGTATACGATTCAATCAATCAACGACGAGAGAACGAGGTTTCGATGTCGACTGCAGTGCCCTCCCGCCCCGGCAAGATCATCGCCGTCCACGTGGCGTACGAGTCCCGTTCGGCCCAGCGCGGCAAGCGCCCCGCCGCACCCTCGTACTTCCTCAAGGCCGCGAGCTCGGTCGCCCCGAGCGGAGCGACGATCGAGCGCCCCGCCGGCACGAAGCTGCTCGCGTTCGAAGGCGAGATCGCCGTCGTCATCGGCAGCCCCGCCCATCGGGTCACCGCGCATGAGGCGTGGGATCACGTCGCCGGCGTCACCGCGTCCAACGACTTCGGTCTCTACGACCTCAAGACCCCTGACAAGGGGTCGAACGTGCGCTCGAAGAGCCGCGACGGCTACACCCCGCTGGGTCCGAACCTCATCCCCGCCGCCGAGGTCGACCCGCAGGAGCTGACGATCCGGACGTGGGTCAACGGCTCCCTCGTCCAGGACGACGACACCGGCCCCGACCAGCTCATCTTCCCGCTCACCCAGATCATCGCCGACCTCAGCCAGCACTTCACGCTGGAATCCGGGGACGTCATCCTCACCGGCACCCCGGCCGGCTCGACCGTCGTCGCCCCCGGCGATGTCGTCGAGGTCGAGGTCACCGGCGCCTCCTCGGCGTCGGGGGAGCAGCTGAGCTCGGGACGCCTGCGCACCGAGGTCGTCGAGGGTCCCGGCGACTTCGACGCAGCGCTGGGCAGCACTCCGGCCGTCACCGAGGCGCTCGCCGCCGATGCGTGGGGCTCCCGCGAGGAGGCAGGCCTCCCGCCGGAGGACGACGGATCCCTGCCCGCTGGGCTGCGCGAGAAGCTGGAGAAGGCGCCGACCGCGGGTCTGTCCGCGCAGCTGCGCGCCCGCGGCCTCAACAACGTCGTCATCGACGGGGTCCGTCCGCTCAAGCCGGGCACGACGCTCGTCGGGGTCGCCAAGACCCTGCGCTTCGTCCCCAACCGGGAGGACCTCTTCAAGTCCCACGGGGGAGGCTACAACGCGCAGAAGCGCGCCTTCGACTCCCTCAAGCCCGGCGAGGTCATCGTCATCGAGGCCCGCGGCGAGTCCGGATCGGGCACGCTCGGTGACATCCTCGCCCTCCGCGCGAAGTCCCTCGGCGCCGCCGGGGTCGTCACCGACGGGGGCGTCCGCGATGCCGCCGAGGTGGCCGGCATCCTCCCCGTGTTCGCGACCGCGAAGAACCCCGCGGTGCTCGGTCGCAAGCATGTGCCGTGGGAGTCCGATGTCGCCGTGGCCTGCGGCAGCGCCACCGTCCTGCCCGGCGATGTGATCGTCGGCGACGACGACGGGGTCATCGTCATCCCGCGTGACCTCGCCGAGGAGGTCGTCGACGCAGCGCTGGAGAAGGAGACCGAGGACGGCTGGGTCGCCGATCAGGTCGCCGCCGGCAATCCCGTCGACGGTCTCTTCCCGCCGACCGGTGAGTGGAAGGCGAAGTTCGAGGAATGGAAGAGCTCACGATGACCGCCGAGGCCGCCCCGCTCGGCCAGCGCCTGAGCAAGGCCGAGCTCGCGTACAACTGGATCCGCGAGCGCATCGGGGACCACACGTTCGACGCCGGCGACAAGCTCGTGCTCTCGCAGATCGCCGTCGACCTCGACACCTCCGTCGTGCCCGTGCGGGAGGCGATCCGCAGGCTCGAAGCCGACGGTCTCGTCACCTTCGAGCGCAATGTCGGAGCGCGGGTGGCGATGGTCGACCACGGGTCGTACGTCCAGTCGATGGAGGCCGTCGCGATCCTCGAGGGCGCGGCGACGGCGCAGGCGCTCACCCACATCACCGATACTGACCTCGCCGCCGCCGAGGCGCTCAACGAGCAGATGCTCGCCCTGCTCGACGACTTCGACCCGGTCGAGTTCACGCGGCTCAACCACGAGTTCCATGCCGCGCTCTTCGCCCGCTGCCCCAACGATCGCCTCCGCACGCTCGTCGGCGTCGAATGGGACCGGCTCGCCCACCTGCGCAACTCGACGTTCTCCTTCGTTCCCGAACGCGCCCGGGAATCCGTCGACGAGCACTCCCGGATCATCGCACTCATCCGAGCGGCCGCCTCGGCGGATGAGGTCGAACGCGTCGTCCGCGCCCACCGCACCGCCACCCTGCACAGCTACCAAGAAGCCACCACAGCAACAGAGAGGGACAAGTCATGACTGCGTCCACCACTGCTCCCGCCAACCTGCCGGAGAAGATCCGCCACTACATCGACGGCGAGTTCGTCGACTCCCTCGACGGCGACGAGTTCGACGTCATCAACCCCGTGACGAACCAGCCCTACATCAAGGCCGCCTCGGGGAAGAAGGCCGACATCGATCGCGCCGTCGCCGCGGCGAAGAAGGCCTTCGAAGAGGGTCCGTGGCCGACGATGCTCCCGCGCGAGCGGGCCCGCGTGCTCAACCGCATCGCCGACATCGTCGAATCCCGCGAGGACGAGCTCGCGGCCATGGAGTCCTACGACTCCGGGCTGCCGATCACCCAGGCCAAGGGCCAGGCCCGCCGGGCCGCGGAGAACTTCCGCTTCTTCGCCGACCTCATCGTCGCCCAGACCGACGACGCCTACAAGGTGCCCGGACGGCAGGCCAACTACGTCAACCGCAAGCCCAAGGGCGTGGCCGGGCTCATCACCCCGTGGAACACCCCGTTCATGCTCGAATCGTGGAAGCTCGGCCCGGCGCTGGCGACCGGAAACACCGTCGTGCTCAAGCCCGCCGAGTTCACCCCGCTCTCGGCGTCCCTGTGGCCGGGCATCTTCGAAGAGGCCGGCCTGCCCACAGGCGTGTTCAACATGGTCAACGGCTTCGGCGAAGAGGGCTTCGCGGGCGATTCCCTCGTCAAGCACCCCGACGTGCCGCTCATCTCCTTCACCGGTGAGTCCTCGACCGGCCAGGCGATCTTCGCCAACGCCGCCCCGTGGCTCAAGGGCCTGTCGATGGAGCTCGGCGGGAAGTCCCCGGCCGTCGTCTTCGCCGACGCGGACCTCGACGCCGCCGTCAACGCGACGATCTTCGGGGTCTTCTCCCTCAACGGTGAGCGCTGCACCGCCGGGTCGCGCATCCTCGTCGAGGACTCGATCTACGACGAGTTCGTCGAGCGCTATGCCGCCCAGGCGAAGCGGGTCAAGGTCGGTCTGCCCTCGGATCCCGACACCGAGGTGGCCGCTCTCGTCCACCCCGAGCACTACGAGAAGGTCATGTCCTACGTCGAGCTCGGCAAGGAGGAGGGCCGCCTCGTCGCCGGCGGCGGACGCCCCGAGGGCTTCGAGGACGGCAACTTCGTCCAGCCCACCGTCTTCGCCGACGTCACCCCCGACGCGCGCATCTACCAGGAGGAGATCTTCGGCCCCGTCGTCGCGATCACGAAGTTCTCCTCCGACGAGGAGGCGCTCGAGCTCGCCAACGACACGAAGTACGGGCTCGCCGCGTACATCTGGACCTCGGACCTCAAGCGCGCCCACAACTTCGCGCAGGCCGTCGAATCCGGCATGGTGTGGCTGAACTCGAACAACGTCCGCGACCTGCGCACCCCCTTCGGCGGCGTCAAGGCCTCGGGCCTCGGCCACGAGGGCGGATACCGCTCGATCGACTTCTACACCGACCAGCAGGCCGTGCACATCAACCTCGGCGAGGTCCACAATCCCGTCTTCGGGAAGCAGTGAGAGGAAAACCCATGTCCGACCCCATCACCACCCCCACCGTCCCCGCGCCCGACGTCGTGCGCTGTGCGTACATGGAGATCGTCGTCACCGACCTCCAGCGCTCCCGCGACTTCTACGTCGACGTCCTCGACCTGCAGGTCACCTGGGAGGACGAGAACTCCGTCTACCTGCGGTCGATGGAGGAGTTCATCCACCACAACCTCGTCCTCCGCAAGGGTCCCGTGCCCGCGGTCGCCGCGTTCTCCTTCCGGGTCCGCAGCCCGGAGGAGGTCGACGCCGCCGAGGCGTTCTACCGTGAGCTCGGCTGCCCCGTCGAGCGGCGCAAGGACGGCTTCGTCCGCGGCATCGGCGACTCCGTGCGCGTGCAGGATCCGCTCGGCTTCCCCTACGAGTTCTTCTACGACGTCGACCACGTCGAGCGGCTCGCATGGCGCTACGACCTCTACTCGCCCGGTGCGCTCGTCCGCCTCGACCACTTCAACCAGGTCACCCCGGACGTGCCGCGCGCCGTGAACTACATGGAGGACCTCGGCTTCCGCGTCACCGAGGACATCCAGGACGATGAGGGCACCGTCTACGCGGCGTGGATGCGCCGCAAGCCCACCGTCCACGACACCGCGATGACCGGCGGCGACGGACCGCGCATGCACCACGTCGCGTTCGCCACCCACGAGAAGCACAACATCCTCGCGATCTGCGACAAGCTCGGCGCGCTGCGGATGTCCGACTCGATCGAGCGGGGACCCGGCCGGCACGGGGTGTCGAACGCCTTCTACCTCTATCTCCGCGATCCCGACGGGCACCGCATCGAGATCTACACGCAGGACTACTACACCGGCGACCCCGACAACCCGCGGGTGACGTGGGACGTCCATGACAACCAGCGCCGTGACTGGTGGGGCAACCCGGTCGTGCCCTCGTGGTACACCGACGCCTCGACGGTCCTCGACCTCGAGGGCAACCCCGTGCCGCTCACCGCCCGCACCGACGACTCCGAGCTGGAGGTGACGATCGGCGCCGACGGGTTCTCCTACACGCGCCGGGAGGACGCCGAATCCGACTTCGGAGCCCACTCGGGCGCCGAGGACGGCGAAGAGGAATTCAAGCTCGGCCACCAGCTCTGAGGAGGGGACATGCTCGAAGACGCCGTCATCGCGGGCATCGCCGATGAGCTCGCGGAAGCGGAGAGGACGCGGTCGAAGATCGGTCTGCTCACCGCCGCCCACCCGGACATGACCGTCGAGGACTCGTACGCGGTCCAGCGGGAGTGGCGCCGGCGCGGCGAAGCCGCGGGACGGCGGATGGTCGGGCACAAGATCGGTCTGACGTCGAAGCCGATGCAGCAGGCCACCGGCATCACCGAACCCGACTACGGGACGATCTTCGCCGACCAGGTCTATGAGACCGGCGCGGTCATCGACCACGCGCAGTACTCGGGAGTCCGCATCGAGGTCGAACTCGCGTTCGTCCTCGGTGCCGACCTCACCGGCCCCGACGTCACGCTCGTCGACGTGCTGCGGGCCACGGAGTACGTCGTCCCGGCGCTCGAGGTCCTCTCCTCGCGCATCGAGATGGAGGGGCGCACGATCGTCGACACGATCTCCGACAACGCGGCCCTCGGCGCGATGGTCCTCGGCGGGCGGCCGGTGGCCGTCGACGCCGTCGACCTGCGCTGGGTCGCAGCCCTGCTCTACCGCAACGAGACGATCGAGGACTCCGGTGTCGCCGCCGCCGTCCTCGACCATCCGGGCCGCGGCATCGCGTGGCTGGCGAACAAGCTCGCCGACCACGGGGACAGCCTGCGGGCGGGCGAGACCGTGCTCGCCGGCTCATTCACGCGACCGATGTGGGTCCACCCCGGCGACACCGTCCACGCCGATTACGGAGATCTGGGAGCCATCACATGTCGTTTCGAGTAGACCTGCCGCCGACGTTCGCCGACCGGATCCGCGGGCTCGCCGACGGCGACCACCTCGCGGGGATGTGGGTGAGCTCGGGGTCGCCCGTGGCCGCCGAGATCGCCGCGTCCTCCGGGCTCGACTGGGTCCTCATCGACGGTGAGCACTCGCCGATCGGCCTCGAGACGACGACCCGGCTCCTCCAGGCGATGAACGGCTATCCGGCCACCCCCGTCGTCCGCGTCCCCGTGTGCGATCGGGTCCTCATCAAGCAGCACCTCGACCTCGGCGCCCAGAACCTCCTCGTGCCGATGGTCGACACCGTTGCCGACGCCGAGGAGGCCGCCCGGGCCGTGCGCTACCCGCCTGCCGGGGTCCGCGGGGTCGGGTCCGCGCTGGCGCGGGCCTCACGCTGGAACACCGTGCCCGACTACCTCACCCGGGCGGCCGACCTCGTGTCCCTGACCGTGCAGATCGAGTCGGCGACGGCCGTGGAGAACGCCGCGGAGATCGCCGCCGTCGACGGTGTCGATGCCGTCTTCGTCGGGCCCTCCGACCTCGCCGCCTCGATGGGGCTGCTCGGTCAGCAGACGCACCCCGATGTCACCGCGGCGGTGCGCGCGACTTTCGAGGCGGTGCGGGCCGCGGGCAAACCCGTCGGCGTCAACGCCTTCGACCCGGTGCAGGCGCGGGCCTACCTCGATGCAGGGGCGTCGTTCGTCCTCGTCGGCGCCGATGTCAGCCTGCTCGTCGCCGGTGCCCGCCGCTGGGCCGAGGAGTGGTCCGGTCGGGACTGAGTCAGCGGCGCTCCGCGACCTCTTCCGCGCCGGTGGCCTCATCGTCTCCGCCGACCGGTGACGAGCAGCGTCGCCGCTCCCACCCCGATGAGGACGATGCCGGCGCCGATGAGCAAGCCATGGCCGGTCGCTCCCGTTCGCGGCAGCTCTGAGACAGGGCCCGGGGCCTGAGGCCGGTCCGCGACCGGAGTCGTCGGGGGAGAGCTCGGCGGCACAGGTTCCTCCGAGGGCACAGGTTCCTCCGGTGGCGCCGGCTGCTCCGGGGGCGAGGGCGCGGTCGGGGGAGGACTCGCGGTGCCCTCCGCCACCCGTTCCACGGTCTCGGCGGGGATGCCCCATTCGCTCGTCCAGCCGCGGTGGACGTCGTCCTCGGCAATCGTCGTCACGAACGTCACCCAGCCGACGGGCATATCGATCGGCTCCGTGCTCACCGTCGCGCTGCCCTCCTGATCGGCGACGACGGTGATGTCCTGGGCGGCGATCTCGGTGCCCGACGGTGTCGCCGACTGCTCCGGTTCCTCGTCGGTGCGATAGGCCGTGACCGTGAGCCTCGCCTCGGCGCCGGGCCGCAGCCCGGTCACCGCGACCTCGTCGGTCACGGTGTCGCCGTCGAGCCGGGCCTGGGTCTGCGCTGTCGGGGTCCACGGGGTGAAGCCCGTCTCCTTCGGCTGGCCGTGGATGCCCGTCCACTCCCTCGTCGAGTCGTCGGCGGCGATGGTCTCGGTGAAGTAGACCCAGCCGCGGAAGTCCGCGGGGATCCGAATGCCGGGGGACTCGTGGGTGCCGTTGCCGACGTCCGCCGACGTCACGGATCCGACCACCTCGGCGTCGTCGTTCCTCTTCCCCACCTCCGGCTTCGACGTCGTCGCCCACAGCTCGTGGACGACGTCGACGGTGTGGTCGCCGATGAGACCGGACACGGTGAACGTGTCGGTGACCGTGTCCCCGGGGGAGGGGTTCGCCTCCGAGATCTCCGTGACCACCCGCGGCTGCGAGGTCAGGTCGACCTCGGCGGAGTCGGTGAGCGTGATGGGTTCGCCCGGGGTGATGACCCGCTGCACCCGGGTGCCCGACGTCGGCTCGTAGAGGGCGACGGTGTCCGGGGCGACGCTCGCCGAGGCGCTCACCCTCACCGTGCCCGGACCCTCGGCGGTCAGCGTCGTCGTCGCCGGAGCCGTCCCGCTCGTCAGACTCGCCGGGCCGTCGGCGCCGGTGACCTCGAGCGTGATCGGCACATCGGGCACCGCGGTCCCCGACGCCGTCGTCAGGGCGGCGGTGAGCGTGACCCGGTTCGTCGTCGGGAACGACGGCGTCGGGTCTGCGGGGGCGCGAGCGAAGTCCCCCTCGCCCGCGGCATAGGGTTCGAGGATGGGGATGTCGAGGACCGGTTCGAGCGCGATGGTCAGCGTGTAAGGTCCTGCCATCCGCTTCGCCTCGGCCATGATCGTCTCGTACTGCTGCGCGGCCCCCTCGAACTCCGCACCGAGGTCGCCCGGCTCCTGCGGCGGGACCGTGTGATCGTGGTCGATGCGCTCATCGGTCCGGGCGATCGCGCTCAGCGCCGCCTGCACATCGGGATCCGGTGAATCCGCGTACGTCGCCAGCGCCCACGCCGTGACCGGCGCCGTGACCTCCTGCGCCGTCGCGTCGGCGAAGAACTCCGGCAGCGGCGACTGCTTCCCCGCGTCGATGCAGTACGCGAACGTGTCCGGGAACGTCCGATACGCCCCGTACCAGGTCTTTCCCTCGGGCGCTTCGTGCCAGATCCCGGGACCGTAGGCGTCGGCGCTGCTGAGCATCGGCACCTCGCCGAGCTCGGCACTCGCCCCGTGCGCGGGCCCGGGGGAGAGCCCGGCGCAGGAGAGGACGGCGACGATGAGGAGGACGAGGACGGACAGGGGCGTGGGTCGTCTGCGAGTTTTCATGCCCCGATTGGACGCCCCACGACAGAGTCCTGACCAGACCCCGACAACCCCCTGTGGAAACCGGTGCCGGCGTCCACAGGAGAATGAGCGCGAGTCGACAAGGCAGGTTCACGGCTGGGGACGCGAGTCGGCGGCGCGGCCGGGCGCGGCCGGCGGGCTCCTCAGCCCTGCAGAATCGGGCAGCGACGACGGCACGGCCCTCCCGCCTCGGTGCCGGGAATCCACAGTCAGATGCACGCAAGTGACCGGTGCCGGCTGTTGCTGAACGGACACGTCGCTTTAGGGTGCGTGTCAGTGTTCGACCGTAGACTGATGGGGCAGTCAACGCTCTGAACAGCGGCTTCGAGCGCCCCATGGAGAAGGACGGACTATGTCGGAACAGGTCGGCCCAGGACAGGCGGGCTCGAACCAGGGCCCCGGCCCGCACGGGAACGGCCCGCACGGGAACCGCCCGCACGGGAATCCGCAGCCCGGACCGCGGCAGGCGATGGGCCCGCAGCAGTTCCCGGGACGACCGCCGATGGCAGGCCCGCCGATGGCAGGCCCGCCCGTGGTCGGGCCGCCGATGGCAGGACCGCCCGGTTTCGTCCGGCCGCCCCAGGTCGACCCGCGGCGCAGCGATGAGCGCTTCCGCCCGCGCCCGCAGGAGGAGCAGCGCCCGCAGGAGGAGCAGGCCCGACGCCCGCAGCAGCGCCGCGGCGATCCCGCCGGTCGACCCGTCTATCCCGGCCCCCCGGTCCACCACAGGCAGCCGGTCGGCTCGCAGCCGGGGATTCCGCACCCGGGGCAGGGACCCCGCCGAGTCTACGAACAGCCGCGCTTCGCCCCGACCGTGACACAGGAGATGCGGGTGCGCGCGTCGATGCAGACCCCCGATCACCGGGTGTCGGAGACCCCGTGGACGGGAGCGGTGCGCCGCACCCAGCCGCCCGAGGAGCCCGGTTCGACGACGAACGTCGTCCGGCTCGCGATCGCGATCCTCGCGCTGTGCGCCCTCGTCTTCGGCCTCCTCGTCATGGCCGTCGCCGGCGGCTTCCAGTTCGGGGCCAGGCTCTTCGCCCTCATCGGGCTCTCGGCGATCCCGCTCGTCGGGATCATCGCCTACGTCCTGTGGCTCGACAGGTGGAAGCCGCAGCCGAAGATCCTCCTCGGCCTCTGCCTCCTCTGGGGCGCGGTCGCCTCGGTCATCCTCACCCTCTTCGTCTCCCTCGTCGGCGAGGTCGCCCTCTTCCTCGTCGGGGTCGGCGAGATGCCCGACGTCTTCGCCACCGTCGTGCAGGCCCCGATCGTCGAGGAGACGATGAAGACCTCCCTCCTCGTCGTCCTCGTCCTCGCCGCCCGCCGGCACTTCGAAGGCCCCCTCGACGGCCTCGTCTACGGTGCCCTCATCGGCGCGGGCTTCGCCTTCACGGAGAACATCCTCTACCTCGGCACCGCATGGCAGGAGAGCACCTCGGGGCTGTGGGTCACCTTCGTCCTCCGCTGCCTGTGCTCGCCGCTGCTCCACACCGCGTTCTCGAGCTGGGCGGGGGTGACGATCGGCTTCGCCGCCCGCAAGTGGCCGTGGTGGGCCGTCGTCCTCATGTGGCTGCCCGGACTCTTCATCGGCATGTGCCTCCACGCGATCTGGAACGGGTCGATGACCGGCCTCCAGCTCATCAGTCCGATCGCCCAGATCGTCGGACTCATCGTCCTGAGCTTCATCCTCACGACCTGCTGGGTCGTTCTCGGGCTGCTGCTGCGCCGCAGCGAGCGCCTCCACACGCTCAACATGCTCGGCGACTACGCGAACTCCGGGTGGCTCTCCCACGCCGAGGCGGACATGCTCGGCACGTGGAAGGGCCGGAAGTCCGGCCGCCGGTGGGCCAAGTCGTTCCCCGGCGGCAAGGCGGAGATGGCTGAGATGATCCGGCTCGCCGGGAAGCTGTCGACGACGCGCATGCGCCTGCTCGCCGGCATCGGCGGCGGTCGTGAGAAGGAGATCGAGAACTTCGAGCTCCGCGAATTCGCCGGAGCCCGCGACCGGCTGCTCGCCGCCTCCCGCGGCGAGGCGAAGGCCGTGTCATGATCATCGTCGACATCATCATCGTCCTCCTCGGCATCGGCGCCCTCTTCGCCGGATTCCGGCAGGGCTTCGTCGTCGGACTGTGCACGGTCGTCGGCTTCGTCGTCGGGTGGATCGCCGGACGGCTGCTCTCCCCGCTCGTCGAGAACCTCTCCGCCGGCACCTCGGCGATGGAGAATCCCGGCGTCGTCGCGCTGCTCGCGGCGATGCCGCTCGTGCTCAGCGTCCTCTTCGCCTTCGCCGGCAACGGGATCGGCACGTGGATCAAACGCGCGATGGACTCCGAGCTCGGGCAGGGCATCGACGCGATCGGGGGCACCGTGACCGCTGGCGTCGTCTACGTCCTCGTCATCTGGCTCGCCGCCGGCTTCATCCGCGCCACCCCGCTCGTGGGGCCCAACCAGTGGGTCGCCGACTCCGGCGTCATCGCCGCGATCGACCGGACGATCCCGTACTCCTCGCAGAGCGCGCTCGGCGATCTCGCCTCGACCCTGCGGGCCACGGGCTTCCCGCAGGTCTTCTCCGGGCAGACCGAGGAGATCCGCGGGGTCGGCGAACCCGACGCCGACATGGTCGAGGTCGGACGCAGCGTCGAGGAGTCGGTCGTGAAGATCACGACCACCACGACGACGTGCCGGGCCGGCTCCGAGGGCTCCGGCTTCGTCTACGACGACGGGCTCGTGGCGACGAACGCCCACGTCATCGCCGGATCGACGAGCCTCGCCGTGCAGGTCGGCGGGACCGGGCGCCCCTATTCCGCCGAGGTCGTCGAATTCGATCCGGAAGCCGACGTCGCCGTCCTCCGGGTCCCCGAGCTCGACGCTCCCGCCCTCGAGTTCGGCAGTCCGCTCGGACCCGGGGACGACTCCGTCGTCGTCGGCTTCCCCGCCAACGGCCCCTACACGATCTCCCCGACGCGGGTGCGCGAGCAGATCAACGCCCGCGGCCTCGACATCTACGACCAGAGCAGCGTCGTGCGCGACGTCTACTCGCTGCGCGGCATCGTCCGCGAGGGCAATTCCGGGGGACCGCTCATCGACTCCGGCGGCAATGTCGTCGGCATGGTCTTCGCCCGCTCGGCCACCGACGAGGAGACCGGCTACGCGCTCACCCGCGCCGAGATCCGCGACGAACTCCAGGCCGGCGCGGCGAACACGACCCCGGTGCCGACGGGACAGTGCACGAGCTGAGCCCGCGCGCAGCTCAGGCGAGATCGAGCCCGGCGATGACCGCGCGGTGGTCGCTCGTGCCCTCCCCGAGGACCCTGTCCGAGGTCGCGGTGAACCCGCGGTAGAGGATGTGGTCGAGGCGGGTGACGGGGAACTGCGCCGGCCACGTGAAGCCGAAGCCCCCGCGCGCCTCGACGCGGGTGTCCTGAAGCGGCGGGACGAGCTCGTCGAAGTTCCGATCCGTCGACGCGGTGTTGAAGTCGCCGGCGACGATGATCTGCTCCGCGTCATCGCCCTCGATGACGGTCGAGAGCCGGCGCAGAGCGGCGTTGCGCATTCCCTCCTGGCCCGGCCGCACCGAGGGCATGTGGACGGCGTAGAACCGGATGTCGCCGTGATCGGTGGCGATCGTCGTCGCGAAGGCGCGCGGCCACTGCAGTCCGAGGTCGATCTCCTCCGGCGTCGACATCGGCCACTTCGACCACACGCCGAGGGTGTCGATGACCTCCGAGTGGGCGAACGAGGCATTGAGCTCGTCCTGGATGATCTGCCCGGACAGTGACGCGAGCTCCTGCATCGTGACAATGTCGGGATCGGCGGCGACGATGTTCTGCGCCGTGGCCGTCGGCTCCGGCAGGCGGGCCCCGACGTTCTGCGTGGCGACGGTGAGGTCCGGGGTGCCGGCATCGCGCGCCGGCAGGAGCGGACCGCCGAACATCACGCCCCACACGAGCGCGGGGACGAGCACGCCGATGACCGAGAGCACGGAGAACCGGAAGAGCATCATGAGCAGGACGAGCCCGATGATGATCCCCGTCCACGGCAGGATGCTCTCGACGAGCAGGGCGATGCCGCCGCGGGCGGGCAGCAGCTCGTGGAGGACGAGGAACGCGGAGTAGAGCAGGCCGACGACGAGTGCGGTGATGCCCTTCGCGGACTTCCGTGCGCGCGCGGGCCTGGGGTATGGCTGATTCATCGATTAGGAATCTTAACCGCGAACCCTGGCCTCCTGCTGGACGGGCCGTGCGACGTGCGTCTCAGTGCTGGTTCACCGATGGGCTGGATCACCGATGGCCGGGTCACCGATGTGCTGTGGCCGACCACACGGTGACGTCGGGATGCGTGTCGTAGCGGTAGCCGGCGCCGCGCATCGTGCGGATGACCGAGGAGTGCTCGCCGAGGCGGCGGCGCAGTCGGCGGATGTGGACGTCGACGGTGCGCTCGTCCGGTTCCTCGGCCCCCGACCACACGGCGGCGATGAGGGCCTCGCGCGGCAGCGTCTCATCGGCATGGGAGACGAGGGTGGCGAGGAGGTCGAACTCCTTCGTCGTGACATCGACGAGATCGCCGTCGATGCGGACCTCGCGGCGCGGGATGTCGATGCGCAGGCGCTCGGCGGGTCCGGCCTCGGTCTCGCGCAGGGTCGGCGGATGGATGCGGTTGGGAATCCGGGAGCGCACCGGGCCGTGGCTGCCGGCCGGGGTTCCCGACGCGGCGGGGGAGCCGTTGGCGACGGCGCGCACGGCGTCGATGTCGCTGCCGCGGCCCTCGGGGGCCAGGGCGATGACGGCCTGGGTCTCGGCCTGGGAGGCGAGCTCCTTCGCGTACGCCTGGAGCTCACCGGCGATCGCGGAGAGGTTCGTGCCGTCCGCGGCGGCCTTCGACTCGTCGAGGCCGATGTAGACGATGATGCCGCGCGCCGCCTTCGGCGAGGGCACGACCCCGGAGGGGCCGTAGGTGTGCGGCGGGTTCTGCGGGTCCACGGCGCTCAGCCTGGCACCGGCGCGGCGCACCGCGACAGCGCTGCGGGGGTGGACGTAGTTCGGTTCGGGATTCGGCATGTCTGTCCTCTGGGTGATGCGATGGAGTCCGCTGCGCGACGTGTCTGCACTCGTTCGCAGCCGGACAGCGGAAGGGCGATCACCGACGACGAACGCAGGGCATACACATCGATGCCGCGCGCATTCGCGCTTCGTGATTCGCAGAGGTCATGCCTTCATTATTCGTCACATGCGCGCACCCGGGCAAAGGATCGCCGGGTTCTGAGACGAGTGTGAAGTTTTGTGACGAGATCGTTCAGTCGACGATGCCGTACATCCGGTCGCCGGCGTCGCCGAGGCCGGGCACGATGTAGCCGAGCTCGTTGAGGCGCTCGTCGAGGGCGGCGGTGTAGATCTCGACGTTCGCCGAGGCCCCGTAGTCGCGTTCGATGCGCTCGACGCCCTCCGGTGCGGAGACGAGGCAGACGGCGGTGACGTCGCGGGCGCCGCGGGCGAGCAGGAAGTCGATGGCCATCGCCAGGGTCCCGCCGGTGGCAAGCATCGGGTCGACGACGAAGATCTGACGTCCGCTGAGGTCGTCGGGCAGGCGATCGGCGTACGCGGTCGGCTCGAAGGTCTCCTCGTCGCGGACCATCCCGAGGAAGCCCACCTCGGCGGTGGGGAGGATGCGCAGCATCCCGTCGAGCATGCCGAGGCCCGCGCGCAGGATCGGGACGACGACGGGACGGGGTTCGGCCATCCGAGTCCCGGTGAACGTCGCCACCGGTGTCGTGACCTCCCGGTCCTCAACGGCCAGGGACCTGGTCGCCTCGTAGGCGAGCAGCATGACGAGCTCCTCGGTGAGCTGCCGGAAGCGCGCGGAATCGGTGTTCTCATCTCGGAGAACGCTGAGCTTGTGGGCGATGAGGGGGTGGTCGGCTACGTGAAGGCGCATACTCAGATGGTACGGGAATCGGCTGTGGTGAAAGCCGGGGGAAGAGTCCACAATGGAGTCATGTCCTACTTCACTGAGATCCTTGCCGAGTCGAGCGACGGATTCCGCGCTCTCGATGTCGACGTCCGCGACGCCACGGACCTCGACAGCCTTGTCGACATGATGCGGAGTGCGGGAACCGATGACGGGGAGGCCGTCGCCGTCATCGAACACGAGGACGAATGGTTCGGTCTCGTCCGCCTCGCCGCGGACAACGAGGTCAAGGTCTTCATCTCGGATCTCGGCGCCGCCGAGCTCAGCCCGTTCGCGGAGATCTTCGCCGACTACCTCGACTCCCCGGACGACGCGTACGAGGCCGAACCCGAGGAGGAGTTCGGGCTCGATGCGGAGGAGCCGGACGCCGATGACGAGGACGACGACGTCGAGGACGAGGTCGAGATGCTCGACTTCGACGGCGACGGCGAATGGGGCGGCGACGCCGACATCTTCGCCGACCGCGGTCTGACTCCCGCCGACCTCATCGAGCAGGTCGAGAAGTACCCCTCGGATCCGGCGCGCGTCGTCGCCCACGTCGGGGAGACCGTCGGCTTCGCCGATCAGCTCGAGGCCGCCCGCTGAGCCACGACACCCGTGCCGATGAGCTCGGCTTCGGCGGGCATGCGCACTTCTCCGCGTGGATGGCCCTCGCCCTCGCCGAGGCGGCCCGGGCACCCGCGCACGACGACGTTCCCGTCGGGGCCGTCGTCCTCGACCGCGAGGGTCGGGTCATCGGGACCGGCCACAACCGGCGGGAGGTCGACGAGGATCCGCTCGGCCATGCCGAGCTGCTGGCCCTGCGGCAGGCCGCCGCGACGACCGGGCGGTGGCGCCTCGACGGGTGCACCCTCGTCGTCACCCTCGAGCCGTGCGCGATGTGCGCCGGAGCGCTCATCGGCGCCCGGGTCGCCCGCCTCGTCTTCGGCGCCTTCGACGAGAAGGCCGGAGCCGTCGGGTCGGTGTGGGATCTGCCGCGCGATCGGGCGGCGCTCCACCACCCCGAGGTCTACTCCGGGGTGCAGGAGAGCGCGGCGGCGGCCCTGCTCAGCGACTTCTTCACGGCCAAGCGGGGGACGTGACCGCACTCACCCCGATCCGATTTGGCCCGCTCCCGGCACCGACTGTATTGTTGTCGGCGGTGGCGTGTCCGAGCGGCCGAAGGTGCAACACTCGAAATGTTGTGTACGGTAACCCCGTACCGTGGGTTCAAATCCCACCGCCACCGCCAATGAAAACCCCTGGTCAGCCGGGGGTTTTCGTGTGTCCGGGCCCGTCGCGGCCAGGGTCTCGAATGGGTTGCACTTCGCCTGTGACGATTGACACACCGACCGTGAGACGCGAGACTGTCGGGATGAAATAGAAATATTTTTCCGCATCATGGAAGGATACTTCTCTTTCGTTGCGCATGTTCAAGGCGCAGGGCTGCGACGACGATGTCACAGCCGACCAAATCGAACAGTTTGAGGTGGTCCATGACAATGGCAGACAAAGAAGTGTCGAACGACGACCAGCGGCAGGACACGGACGCCGCCGCCCGCAGTTCGGGCGCACTGGACAGATTCTTCGAGATAACCAAGCGCGGTTCCTCGGTCAAGCAGGAGATCCGCGGGGGCATCGTCGCCTTCGTCGCGATGGCCTACATCGTCGTGCTCAACCCGCTCATCCTCGGCGGCTCCGCCGACGTCGCCGGCGGCACGCTCGACTTCGCTCAGCTCACGGCCGTCACCGGACTCGTCGCGGGACTCATCACGATCCTCTTCGGCGTCATCGCCAAACTGCCGTTCGCGCTCGCCGCCGGCCTGGGGATGAACAGCTTCCTCGCCGTCTCCGTCGTCCAGGAGGTGACCTGGGCCGAGGCGATGGGACTCGTCATCATCAACGGCATCATCATCGTCCTCCTCGGCGCCACCGGCATCCGCACGGCGATCTTCAACGCGGTTCCCCACGCGCTCAAGATCGCCATCACGGTCGGCATCGGCCTCTTCATCGCATTCATCGGGTTCGTCAACTCCGGCTTCGTCACCCGGACCCCGGCCGGTCCGCCCGTGCAGCTGGGACAGGACGGGTCGATCACGTCGCTGCCGACGCTCGTGTTCATCGGCGCCCTCATCCTCATCGGCGTCCTCGTCGCGCGGAAGGTGCCCGGCGGCATCCTCATCGGCATGATCGTCGCGACGATCGCCGCGATCATCATCCAGGCGTTCGCGAAGCTCGGCACCGTCGGCGACCCGGTCAACCCCGACCCGGCCGGCTGGAACCTCAGCGCACCGCAGCTGCCCGACCAGATCGTCGCGCTGCCCGACTTCGGGCTCATCGGCGCGTTCGACCTCTTCGGAGCCTTCGAGCGCATCGGCGTGCTCGCCGCGACGATGCTCGTCTTCACCCTCGTGTTCACGAACTTCTTCGACGCGATGGGCACGATGACGGGTCTGGCCCGCAGCGCGGGACTCCAGACGAAGGACGGCATGTTCCCCCGCATCCGCAGCGCCTTCGTCATCGAGGGCCTCGGCGCCGTCGCCGGCGGTGGCGCGTCCGCCTCGTCGAACACGGTGTTCGTCGACTCCGCTGCCGGCATCGCCGAAGGCGCGAGAACCGGACTGGCCGCGATCGTCACCGGTGTGCTCTTCCTCCTCTCGATGTTCTTCGCCCCGCTCATCGGCGTCATCCCGATGGAGGCCGGCGCCGCCGCCCTCGTCGTCGTCGGCGCCATGATGGTCACGCAGATCCGCGAGATCGACCTCAGCGACTTCCGCACCTCGCTGCCGGTCTTCCTCACCATGGTGACGATGCCGCTGACCTACTCGATCGCCAACGGCATCGGCGTCGGCTTCATCTCGTGGGCGCTCATCCACGCGTTCAGCCGTCGCGGACAGCACGTCCACTGGCTGCTGTGGATCGTCTCCGCCGGATTCGTCCTCTACTTCGTTCGCGGCCCCATTTCGGCTATCTTGGGAGGATGAGCATTGTGACGGAGCACACCGCGTGGGGGAAGGGGCAGATCGCCCACGGCGACTGACGCCCGCGGGGCGATGACGCCCCGCCGACCGCTCTCCGCTGCTGTTCGCATGGATAACCAGAAGTCTCGGAGAGCCAGCGCAACTGTTCCAACCATGCACTGTGCGCCTCCTCGCTGAGGCGCAGGAGGTGAGTGCGATGTCAGCGTCGACCACAGAACGCTCGGCCTGTCGGATCTCGGTCAACGGCACCGATCGCGACTTCGACGGTCCCACCCATACCAATGCCCTCGACTTCCTCCGCGGCGAGGGCCTGACCGCAGCCAAGGAAGGCTGCGCGGAAGGCGAATGCGGAGCCTGCGCGATCCTCATCGCGCGACCCGACGGCGACGGCACGACCCGCTGGACGTCGGTGAATTCCTGTCTCCTGCCGGCCGCGGCCCTCGACGGCCAGGAGGTCATCACGGCCGAGGGACTCTCGGCCGGTGACCACATCCACCCCGTCGCCGAGGAGATGGCCGTGCGCGGGGGATCCCAGTGCGGCTACTGCACACCCGGCTTCATCTGCTCGATGGCCGCCGAATACTACCGCCCCGGGCGGGAGGAGTTCGATCTCCACGCGCTCTCGGGCAACCTCTGCCGCTGCACCGGATACCGTCCGATCAAGGACGCCGCACAGGCACTCGGCACCCCAGAGGCCACCGACGCCCTGGCCGCCCGGATGGCCGACCCCGCCCCCGCCTCGGCGCCCACCGATCTCCACCGCCCCGACACCCCGACCGGGGACCTGGGCCGCTATCGCCGCCCTGCCGACCTCGCCGAGGCGCTCGGCATCCTCGCCGACGACCCCGACGTCCTCCTCGTCGCCGGCGCCACCGACTGGGGTGTCGAGGTCAACATCAAGGGCGTGCGCGCGAAGTCGCTGCTCGCCATCGACCGGTTGCCCGAGCTGCGCGGCATCCGGCGCACCGCCGACCACATCGAGATCGGCGCCGCCCTGACCCTGAGCGAGGTCGAACGCGGACTCGCCGGCAGCGTGCCGCTGCTCGGCAAGCTCTTCCCGCAGTTCGCCTCCCGTCTCATCCGCAACGGGGCGACGATCGGCGGCAACCTCGGCACCGGGTCGCCGATCGGGGACACCCCGCCGGCCCTCCTCGCCCTCGAAGCCGAGCTCGTGCTCGCCTCGCGCGACGGTGAGCGCACCGTGCCGCTCGCCGACTACTTCACCGGCTACCGGCAGACCGTGCGGAAGCCCGGCGAACTCATCTCCGCGGTGCGGATCCCCCTGCCGCTGGCACCCCTGACGTCGTTCCAGAAGATCGCGAAGCGGCGCTTCGACGACATCTCCTCCGTCGCGATCGGCTACGCCGTCGACGTCGTCGACGGGGTGGTGGTCAAGGCCCGCATCGGCCTCGGCGGAGTGGCCGCGACACCGCTGCGGGCCCGGGCGACGGAAGCCGAGCTCGAAGGCCGGCCCTGGACGCTCGAGACCGTCCACGCGGCGGCGGAGACGCTCGCCGCGGAGGGCACGCCGATGGACGACCACCGGGCGAGCGCGCAGTACCGCACGGCGATGCTCCGCTCCTCCCTCGAGCGGTTCTACGCCGAACAGCTCGCCGCGATGACCGAGGAGGCCGGACGATGAGCCAGCTGTCCCAGCGCCCCGCCGACCCCGTCGTCGGCGAGAGCCACCACCACGAAAGCGCGTTCGGCCACGTCACCGGCGCCGCCCTCTACACCGACGACCTCGTCGGGCGCCTGACCGGCGTCCTCCACGCGTTCCCGGTGAGGTCCGAGCACGCGCACGCGCGCCTCGACTCCCTCGACACCGCCCCCGCCCTCGCGGTGCCCGGGGTCGTGCGGGTCATCACCGCCGCGGACATCCCCGGCGTCAACGACCAGGGCGTCAAACACGACGAGCCGATGCTGCCCGTCGACGAGATCATGTACTTCGGCCAGCCCCTGGCCTGGGTCCTCGGCGAGGACCTCGAAGCCGCGAAGGCCGGAGCGCAGGCGGTCACCGCGGAGGTCACACCGCTGCCGTCGCTCGTCACCGTCCCCGAGGCGATCGCCGCCGGCAGCTTCCACGGCATCCAGCCGACGATCGACAAGGGGGACGTCGACGGGGCCTTCGCCGACGCCGCACACGTCTTCGAAGGGGAGTTCGAGTTCGCCGGCCAGGAGCACTTCTACCTCGAGACCCAGGCCTCGCTCGCCCACGTCGACGAGAACGGCCAGGTCTTCATCCAGTGCTCGACCCAGCATCCGACGGAGACCCAGGACATCGTCTCCCATGTCCTCGGGATCCCCGCCAACGAGGTGACCGTCCAGTGCCTGCGGATGGGCGGAGGATTCGGCGGCAAGGAGATGCAGCCCCACGGCTACGCCGCCCTCGCCGCCCTCGGCGCGAAGCTCACCGGCCGCCCCGTGCGGCTGCGGCTGAGCCGCACCCTCGACATCACGATGACCGGCAAGCGCCACGGCTTCCACTCGACCTGGCGGATCGGGTTCGACGACGACGGGCGGATCCTCGCCCTCGAGGCGACGCTCACCGCCGACGGCGGGTGGAGCCTCGACCTCTCCGAACCCGTGCTCACCCGCGCGATGTGCCACATCGACAACGCGTACTGGGTGCCCAACATCCGCGTCCACGGGCGCATCGCGAAATGCCACAAGACCTCGCAGACGGCGTTCCGCGGGTTCGGCGGACCGCAGGGGATGCTCGTCATGGAGGACATCCTCGGCCGCGTCGCCCCGCAGCTGGGCATCGACGCCGCCGAGCTGCGCCGCCGCAACTTCTACCAGGCCGGACAGGACACCCCGTACTACCAGCCCGTGCGCCATCCCGACCGGATGGAGGCGTGCTGGGATCAGGTGCTCGCCGCCGGCGACGTCGAGACCCGACGGGCGGAGATCGCCGAGTTCAACGCCGCCCACGACGACGTCAAGCGGGGGCTGGCGATCACGCCGGTGAAGTTCGGGATCTCCTTCAACCTCACCGCCTTCAACCAGGGCGGGGCCCTCGTCCTCGTCTACAAGGACGGCTCCGTCCTCGTCACCCACGGCGGCACGGAGATGGGTCAGGGCCTGCACATGAAGATGCTCCAGGTCGCGGCGACGAGTCTCGGGGTCCCGCTGTCGACGGTGCGGCTCGCGCCCACGCGCACGGACAAGGTCCCCAACACCTCGGCGACGGCGGCGAGCTCCGGCTCCGACCTCAACGGGGGAGCCGTCAAGGACGCGTGCGAGCAGATCCTCGGTCGGCTCAGGCACGTCGCCGCGGGCCTCCTCGGGGCGCCCGCCCACGAGGTCGAGATCAGCCGCGGCATCGTCAGCGCTCTCTCGTCGGCGAAGACGATCACGTGGGAGGAGCTCATCAACACCGCGTACTTCCAGCGGATCCAGCTCTCGGCCTCCGGCTTCTACCGCACCGAGGGACTCCACTGGAACCTCTCGGAGATGCGCGGGGAGCCGTTCAAGTACTTCGCGTACGGGGCGGCCGTCAGCGAGGTCGAGGTCAGCCGCTTCGACGGCTCGTACACGCTGCGCCGCGTCGACATCGTCCACGACGTCGGGGATTCGCTCTCCCCGCTCATCGACCTCGGCCAGATCGAGGGCGGCTTCGTCCAGGGCGCCGGGTGGCTCACGCTCGAGGACCTGCGCTGGGACGACAGCGACAAGCCCAGCCGCGGACGGCTGGCGACGCAGGCCGCGAGCACGTACAAGATCCCGAGCTTCTCCGAGATGCCCGAGGTCTTCAACGTCGCGCTGCTGGAGAAGGCCCACGAGGAGGGCGCGGTCTACGGCTCGAAGGCCGTCGGCGAACCCCCGCTCATGCTCGCGTTCTCCGTCCGCGAGGCCCTGCGGGAGGCCGTCGGCGCCTTCGGGGCCCCGGGCACCGTCGTCGAACTCGCGTCCCCGGCGACCCCGGAGGCCGTGTTCTGGGCACTCGAGGCCGTCCGCTCCCGGGAGCCCGTGCCGTCATGACCTGGATGGACACCGCAGCCGAGCTTCGCAGCGCTCGGGTGCCGGCCGTCCTCGTCACCCTCGCCTCGGTCCGGGGGCACGCTCCCCGGGAAGCCGGTGCGAAGATGATCGTCTCCGCCGATGACCTCTTCGGGACCATCGGCGGGGGCAATCTCGAGATGACGGCCGTCACCCGTGCCCGCGCACTCCTCGACGGCGGGGAGAGCGAACCCGAGATGCTCAGCCTGCGGCTCAACGACAAGGCCCCGGCGCAGTACGGGCGGCAGTGCTGCGGGGGAGAGGTCACCCTCCTCCTCGAACCGCTGCCCGTGCCCGCCGTCGTCGCGATCTTCGGGATCGGCAACATCGGGCTCGAACTCACCCGCATTCTCTCCCGCCACGACATCGACCTCCATGTGTCCGATTCGCGGCCCGAGCAGCTGAGCGAACTCGACCATCTCGAAGCCCCGGTGGCCGCCGTGACCCGCCACTTCGCCGTCGTCGGCGAAGAGGTGCTGATGAGCCTGCCCGCCGGCGCGCACGTGCTCATCATGACCCACGACCACGCCGAGGACCTCCACCTCTGCGCCGCCGCGCTCACGCGCGGAGACTTAGGCTCCATCGGCCTCATCGGCTCGAGCGCGAAATGGCAGCGCTTCCGCCGGGCCCTCCAGACCGAAGGGCATGCGCCCGAGGCCGTCGACACGATCATGTGCCCGATCGGCCTGCCCGCAGTCAGCGGCAAGCGCCCGGCGACGATCGCCGTGAGCGTCGCCGGCGACCTGCTCAGCCGCCTGCCCTGACCCGATCCATTCCACCTTCCAGACTTCAGGAGTCCACCCCATGCAGATCTTCCGTGCCCGCATCCTCGACACCCCGACCGATCCGTTCACCGGCGGCACCCTGCGCAGCGACGCCGATGTCGCGCTCGTCGTCGACGCCGGCCGCATCGTCGCCCGCACCGACTTCGCGACCGCGCGGGAGCGCCACCCCTACGCCGAGGTCGTCGACCTCCGCTCAGGGGTCCTCCTGCCCGGGTTCGTCGACACCCACGTCCACTACCCGCAGGTCCGGGCGATCGGCCACCTCGGCAAGCCGCTCCTCGACTGGCTCGACGAGGCGGCCCTGCCCGAGGAGTCGAAGCTCGGCGACGACGCCTACGCCCGTGCCGTGGCCCACGAGTTCCTCACCGGCCTGACCTCGGCGGGGACCACCTCGGCGATGGTCTTCGGATCGCACTTCGCCTCCGCCGTCGACATCCTCTTCGCCTCCGCCGCCGAGGTGGGGCTGAGGATGACGACGGGACTGGTCACCAGCGACCGCAACCTCCCCGAGGTCCTCCTCACCGACGTCGACCGCTCGGTGGCCGAGAGCCAGGAGCTCATCGACCGCTGGCACGGGAGAGGACGGCTGCGCTTCGCGGTGACCCCGCGGTTCTCCTTCTCCGCCGGACCCGAGCTGCTCGCCGCCGGCGGCGGTCTCGTCAGGGACAACCCGGGCATCTGGGTGACCTCCCACCTCAACGAGAACCGCGACGAGATCACCGGGGTCGCAGAGATCCATCCCGAGTCCCGCGACTACCTCGACACCTACGATCGGGCCGGGCTGCTCGGCGCGCAGACGATCCTCGCCCACAACGTCCACCCCACCGACCGGGAGCTGACGCGGATGGCCGAGGTCGGGGCTGCGGCCGCGCACTGCCCGACGTCGAATTCCGCCCTCGCGAGCGGATTCTTCCCGCTGCGCCGCCACCTCGACGCCGGGGTTCCGGTCGCGCTCGGCTCCGACGTCGGCGCCGGCATCGGGTTCTCCCTGCTCAAGGAGGGCGTGCAGGCGTACTTCATGCAGCAGCTCGACCCGGCCGGAGGCGTCCCGCTGACGTCGACGCACCTCCTTCACCTTGCGACGACGGCCGGGGCCGCAGCGCTCGGGCTGGACGCCGAGGTCGGCGACCTGTCGGTGGGCAAGCGCTTCGACGCCGTGTGGATCGACCCGGCGGCCGGGCAGCCGCTCGACGTCGGCATCGCGCATGCGGGCTCCGATGAGGATGCGCTGGCGAAGATCTTCGCCCTCGGCACCCCCGCCGACGTCTCCCGCGTGTGGATCGACGGCGAGCTCGTCAAGGGCTGAGTCTCCGGTGCAGGGGTCTTGACTCTCCGCGCCGACGATGCGTATGCTGATTTCATCCAACGGAAACTAACTTCCGTAATATGGAAACTCGCAGAGTCGCGAAGGAGACCCCGATGTCGTTCGACTTCACTCAGGCAGACAGCTACATCCTCAACTGCTCCACCCTGCTCACCGAACTCCCGGTGCTCGAGCGCGCCCAGGCGGCGAAGGACGCAGGCTTCGACAAGGTCGAGTTCTGGTGGCCCTTCGACGGCAACCCGACCCCGAGCCAGGACGAGGTCGACGCCTTCGTCGCCTCGCTCGAGAACGCCGGAGTCGAGCTCAAGGGGCTGAACTTCTGGGCCGGCGACATGGCCGGCGGCGACCGCGGGATGATCTCGATCCCCGGCGCGCAGGCCGACGTCGCCGCGAACGCGGCCATCGTCGCCGAGATCGGCCGCCGCACCGGCTGCCGGGCGTTCAACGCCCTCTACGGCCTCAGGCTCGCAGACTCGACCCCGGAGGAGCAGGACGCCGTGGCACTGGAGAACCTCGCCGTCGTCGCCGCCGCGGTCGAGGGCACCGTCCTCGTCGAGCCGATCTCCGGGGCCGAGGCCTACCCGCTCAAGACCGCGGCCGAGGCCGCCGCCGTCGTCGACCAGGTGCGGGCCGCGGGGACGGAGAACATCGCCGTCCTCGCCGACTTCTACCACCTCGCCGTCAACGGCGACGACGTCGCCGCGGCCATCGAGACCGGGGCCGCGAGCTTCGGACACATCCAGATCGCCGACGCCGAGGGCCGCGGGGCTCCGGGCACCGGGCAGCTCCCGCTCGAGGCCTGGATCGCCCGCTCGCTCGAGCTCGGCTACTCCGGCGGCATCGCCCTCGAGTACAAGCAGGACCGCGACACCGCCTTCGCGTGGCTCGCCCGCTGACCCATCGACTACGACCAGTAAGGACTTCCATCATGAGCACAACAATCGGATTCATCGGACTCGGCATCATGGGACTGCCGATGGCGAAGAACCTCGTCAAGGCCGGCTTCACCGTGCGCGGCTACAATCGCACCCCGGCGAAGGCGCAGGAGCTCGCCGCCGCCGGCGGTGAGGCCGCGGACTCGATCGCCGAGGCGGTCGCCGGCGCCCAGTTCATCATCACGATGGTCCCCGACTCACCCGATGTCGAGGCCGTGCTCACCGGCGACGACGGCATCCTCGCCGCCGCTGACGCCGGTGCGACGTGGATCGACTTCTCGACGATCCGCCCCGATGTCGCCAAGGATCTCGCCGCCCAGGCGAAGGAGGCCGGCCTCAAACCGCTCGACGCACCCGTCTCCGGCGGCGAGCCCGGCGCGATCGACGGCGTGCTCTCGATCATGGTCGGCGGCGAGGAAGCCGACTTCGACGCCGCCGCGGATGTCTTCGACGCCGTCGGCAAGACGATCGTCCGCGTCGGACCCTCGGGCTCGGGGCAGACCGTCAAGGCCGCGAACCAGCTCATCGTCGCCGGCAACATCGGACTCCTCGCCGAGGCGGTCGTCTTCCTCGAGGCCTACGGCGTCGAGACCGCCTCCGCGCTCCAGGTCCTCGGCGGCGGTCTCGCCGGATCGAAGGTGCTCGAGCAGAAGGGGCAGAAGATGCTCGACCGCGAGTTCGCCCCCGGCTTCCGCCTCGCGCTGCACCACAAGGACATGGGCATCGTCACCGCCGCCGCCCGCGAGGCCGGCGTGGCGATCCCGCTCGGCGCCGCCGTCGCCCAGCTCGTCGCCGCCACCGTCGCCCAGGGCAACGGCGGCCTCGACCACTCGGGTCTCCTCACCGTCGTCGAACAGCTCTCGGGTTCGGGCGACACCGCCGCGGACGACACCGCCGCGGCGCAGGAGACCACGGCTCAGGAAGGGGCGGCGTGATGACGAGAATGCGCGCAGTCGACGCGATCGTCCTCATCCTCGAAAAGGAGGGCGCGACCGAGACCTTCGGCCTGCCCGGTGCCGCGATCAACCCGCTCTACTCGGCGATGCGGGCCCACGGCGGCATCCGCCACACGCTGGCCCGCCACGTCGAGGGCGCCTCGCACATGGCCGACGGCTACACCCGGGCAGCGGCCGGCAACATCGGCGTGTGCCTGGGCACCTCGGGCCCGGCCGGCACGGACATGATCACCGGACTCTACGCCGCGGCCGCTGACTCCCAGCCGATCCTCTGCATCACCGGGCAGGCGCCGGTGGCCGTGCTCGACAAGGAGGACTTCCAGGCCGTCGACATCGCCGCGATCGCCGCACCGGTGACGAAGATGGCGAAGACCGTCCTCGAAGCCGGTCAGGTGCCCGGCGTGTTCCAGAAGGCGTTCCAGCTCATGCGCTCGGCCCGCCCCGGACCCGTCCTCATCGACCTGCCGATCGACGTCCAGCAGACGGAGATCGACTTCGACATCGACACCTACGAACCGCTCGGGGTCGACAAGCCGGCAGCCACCTCGGCGCAGGCGGAGAAGATCCTCGATCTCATCGCCGCGGCGAAGCACCCGCTCATCATCGCCGGCGGCGGGATCATCAATGCCGATGCCGCGGATCGCCTCGTCGAATTCGCCGAGCTCACCTCGATCCCCGTCTCGCCGACGCTCATGGGCTGGGGGACGATCCCCGACAGCCACCCGCTGGCCGCCGGCATGGTCGGCATCCAGACGCATGTGCGCTACGGCAACGCCTCGTTCCTCGACTCCGACCTCGTCATCGGCATCGGCAACCGGTGGGCCAACCGCCACACCGGCGACCTCGCCGTCTACCGCAAGGGTCGGACGTTCGTCCACATCGACATCGAGCCGACGCAGATCGGGCGCGTCTTCGCGCCGGACTACGGCGTCGTCTCCGACGCCGGTGCCGCCCTCGACGCCCTGCTCGCGGCCGCGCGGGCACGCACGGGCGCCGCGGCGCTGCCGGACTTCACGGAGTGGGCCGGCCAGTGCACGGCGCGGAAGGCGACGGAGCACCGGAAGACGAACTACACGGAGAAGCCGATCAAGCCGCAGCGCGTCTACCAGGAGATGAACGCGGCCTTCGGCGAGGACGTCACGTACGTCTCGACGATCGGGCTCAGCCAGATCGCGGGCGCGCAGATGCTCCACGTCTACCGGCCCCGGCACTGGATCAACGCCGGCCAGGCGGGTCCGCTCGGCTGGACGGGACCGGCGGCGCTCGGCGTCGCGAAGGGCAAACCGGGGGAGACGGTCGTCGCGCTCTCCGGCGACTACGACTTCCAGTTCATGATCGAGGAGCTCGCCGTCGGGGCGCAGCACAAGATCCCCTACGTCCACGTCGTCGTCAACAACTCCTACCTCGGCCTCATCCGGCAGTCGCAGCGCGGATTCGAGATGGACTATCAGGTCTCGCTCGCCTTCGACAACATCAACGCCTCCGGGGAGTCCGCGGGCTACGGCGTCGACCACGTCGCCGTCGCGCAGGGGCTCGGCTGCAAGGCGCTGCGCGTCGAGGACCCCGAGCTCATCGGCGAGGGTCTGCGGGTGGCCAAGGAGCTCATGGAGGAGCACCAGGTGCCCGTCGTCGTCGAGATCATCCTCGAGCGCGTCACGAACATCTCGATGGGTCTCGCGCTCGACGCGATCAACGAGTTCGACGTCCTCGCGCAGACCCCGGCCGATGCCCCGACGGCGCTCACCCCGCTGAGCGAGCTCGTCGCGGCGAAGTGAGGAGCACCGCACCGGTGCTTCGGTATACCATGGCCCCGTGAGCGGGGCAGCCGACGGTCGGCGGGACACTGAGTCGCCGGGACACTGAGTCGTCGGGACACTGAGGAGGAATCCATGAGCACACCCACCACTGCGACCGATGCCGGGACCGGCACCGAGGCGGTCGATCTCATCATCCGCGCCCGCCGGGCGATCCTGCCCGCAGGCGTCGGACCCGCCGAGGTGGCGGTCAGGGACGGCGTCATCGTCGCGGTCGCCGCCGACGGCGAGGACCTTGCGGCGACCGCCTCGGCGGACACGCGGATCGTCGAGGTCGACGACACCCGCGTGCTCCTGCCCGGGCTCGTCGACACCCACGTCCACGTCAACGACCCCGGCCGCAGCGAGTGGGAGGGATTCGCCTCGGCGACCCGGGCCGCGGCCGCCGGCGGGGTGACGACGATCGTCGACATGCCGCTCAACTCCCTGCCGCCGACCGTCGACGTCGCGGCGCTGGAGACGAAGCGGGCCGTCGCCGGTCCCAAGGCCTTCGTCGACGTCGGCTTCTGGGGTGGGGCGATCCCCGGCAACCGCGACGATCTGCGCCCCCTCCACGACGCCGGAGTCTACGGGTTCAAGTGCTTCCTCGAGGACTCCGGAGTCGAGGAGTTCCCGCCGCTGACGCCTGCGGAGATGACGGCCGACCTCGCCGAGATCGCGAGCTTCGACGGTCTCCTCATCGTCCACGCCGAGGACCACGGAGTCATGGCCACGGCGCCGACGGCGCACGGCCAGAAGTTCGCCGACTTCCTCGCCTCGCGTCCGCGCGAGGCCGAGAACGTCGCGATCGCCCACGTCATCGAGGCGGCGCGGGAGACCGGCGGGCGGGCCCACATCCTCCACCTGTCCTCGGCCGACGCCCTGCCGCAGATCGCCGCGGCGAAGGCCGAGGGGGTGAGGCTCACCGTCGAGACGTGCCCGCACTACCTCGTCCTCACCGCCGAGGAGATCCCCGACGGGGCGACGACCCACAAGTGCTGCCCGCCGATCCGGGAGGAGTCCAACCGCGAGGCGCTGTGGCAGGGACTCATCGACGGGACCATCGACTGCATCGTCTCCGACCACTCGCCGTCGACGGCCGAGCTCAAACTCCTCGACTCCGGTGACTTCGGTGCCGCGTGGGGCGGGATCTCGTCCCTGCAGCTCGGCCTCTCGCTCGTGTGGACGGAGGCGGCGCGGCGCGGCATCGATCTCGCCGAGGTGGTCCGCTGGATGTCCGCGGCCCCGGCCGCCGTCGCCCGTGTCACGGGCAAGGGCGCGATCGCCGTGGGCGGCGACGCCGACTTCGCCGTCTTCGCTCCCGACGAGGAGTGGACGGTGTCGGCGACCGAGCTCTACCACCGCAACCAGATCACCGCGTACGATCAGCGCGTCGTCCGCGGCCGGGTCACCGACACGCTGCTCGGCGGTGCTCCCGTCGACTTCACTGTCCCGCACGGCAGGCTCCTCACCGCTCGCTGAGCGCCGAGCGATCCCGCCTGAACAGCCCTCCGGGCGCTCAGTCACGCGGCTGAGCGCCCGGAGGGCTGTCTCGGGTCAGACGTCTCGGGTCAGACGTCGAGGGTCTCGCGGAGGCGGCGGACGTGGCCGTCGGCGGAGACGTTGTACTCGGCGAGGCTGAGCGCACCCGACTCGTCGACGACGAAGGTCGAGCGCAGCGTGCCCTCGACGGTCCGATCGCCGATGGTCTTCTCCCCGTAGCTGCCGTAGGCCTTCGCGACGGCCGCATCCGGGTCGGAGAGCAGCGGGAAGGTCAGCGATTCGTCTGCGGCGAAGGCCTGGAGCGCCTCGGGGCCGTCGGGGGAGACCCCGAGCACCTCGAAGCCCGCCGCGGTCAGCGACGCGAGGTTGTCGCGGAAGTCGCACGCCTCGGTCGTGCAGCCCGGCGTCGCCGCCTTCGGGTAGAAGTAGAGGATGAAGCGCTTGCCGCTCAGGTCCGCCTTCGAATGGGTCCGTCCGTTCGCATCCTGCAGGGAGAAGTCCGGTGCCTGCTGTCCGACAGTGAGTGTGTTCGCCATGATCAGTGCCCTTTCTGTTGGTGTCCGGCCGCCACGAGCGCACACGCGTGCGCGGCGGTCGCTTCGATGAGCTCCTCGGCGCGTGCCGAGAGTTCGGGGAGGTCCGCCGGTCCGGGCGCGATCGAGAGCGCGGCGGTGATGCCGGCCTCCCGGCACTCGGCGGGGGTGAGTCCGACGCGTCCGGCGACGACGATGATGCTCGCCGAGGCAGGGCTGTGGTCCCGCACGGCCGCGACGACCTTGCCCCCGAGAGACTGGGAGTCGAACGATCCCTCGCCGGTGAGGACGAGGTCGGCGCCGGCGAGGGCCTCGGTGAGCCCGACCGCCTCGGCGACCATGCGCGAGCCCGGGACGACCTCGGCGCCGAGGAGCGCGGTGAGCGCCAGCGGGATCCCCCCGGCCGCCCCGAACCCGGGGGTCGCGGCATGCTCGCTGCCGAGCACCTCGGCGAAATGGGCGAGGTTGTCATCGAGGCGCGTCACGGTCGCGGCGTCGGCGCCCTTCTGCGGGCCGAAGACGGCCGCTGCCCCGCGCGGGCCGGTGAGCGGATTGTCGACGTCGACGGCGATGCGCCACGACACGGTGCGGGCGCGCGGGTCGAGACCGGAGGCGTCGACGGCGGCGAGTCCGGAGAGTCCGCCGCCGCCGGGGGCGATCGGCTCCCCGGCGGAGTCGGTGAGGGCGGCGCCGAGGGCCGCGACGATCCCGGCGCCGCCGTCGGTGCTCGCCGAGCCGCCGATGCACAGGAGGATCTCGTCGACGCCGTCGTTAAGCACCTGGGCGGCGATGAGGCCGACGCCGTACGTGCCGGCGCGTTCGGGGTCGAGGGGGACGTCGGAGACCTGGGGGAGGCCGTTGGCCTGGGCGGCTTCGATGACCGCGGTCCTGCCATCGGCGGAGAGCCCGTAGCGGGCGGTCGTCGGACGGCCGAGGGCGTCGACGACGTCGACGGTGCGCGCCGGCGTTCCCCACACCGCGAGGAGGGCCTCGAGGGTGCCCTCGCCGCCGTCGGCGAAGGGCAGCTCGGTGATCGTCGCGGCCGGGAAGGCCTGCCGGGCCCCGCGCGCGAGCGCCGCCGCGGCCGCGGGTGCGCCGGCGGAGCCCTTGAAGGAATCGGGGGCGCAGACGATCGTCGGAGTCATAGCCACATTCAACCTCACCGATTCTCTCGACACCACTGTCGATGGCACCGCGATCGGCGCCGTCGCTGTTCATGATACGGAAGAAACTTTCCGAAATCGACTGCGCGGTGCGGAAAAAGGATTTGACATCCCGGCGAGAGGCAGGCCACACTCGTGGAAACGAATGGAAGAGAACTTCCGAGATGCGAAACGAGGTCGATGTGGACCTGATCGAATTCGATCGGCTGCCGGCGGGCGAGGCCCGCGACGTGGTGCGCCCGTGCCTCGACGTCGACCGCTGGATCGACACCGTCGTCGCCGGTCGCCCCTTCGAGTCGGTCGCGGCGGCCGCCGAGTTCGCCCGCACCGCCGCCTCGCCCCTGCAGCCGCAGGAGATCGAGGCCGCGCTGGCCCATCATCCCCGGATCGGGGAGAAGGCCGAAGGCGACTCCGCCGAGGCGGCCCATTCCTCCCGTGAGCAGGCGGGCCTCGGCGCGCTCGAGACCGACGTCGAAGAGCGTCTGCGCGCCGGCAACGCCGCGTACGAGGAGCGCTTCGACCGGGTCTTCCTCATCCGCGCCGCGGGCCGCACGCCTGCGGAGATCCTCTCCGAACTCGACCGCCGGATGGCCAATTCCGATGACGAGGAGATCGCCGAGGTGGGCGCTCAGCTCATCGAGATCGCCGTCATCCGACTGGAAGGAATCCTCTCGTGAGCTTCATCTCCGCCCACGCCCTCGACTCGACCGCCGGCACCCCCGCCGCCGACCTCGCCGTGACGCTGCTCAGCGGTGAGGAGACGCTCGCGCAGGCGCGCACGGACGCCGGCGGGCGGGTCTCCGAACTCGGCCCCGAGACCCTCGATCCCGGCACGTACCGGATCGTCTTCGGCACCGGCGAGTACTTCACCGCCCGCGGCCAGGACCACTTCCACCCGCAGGTGACGATCGACTTCACCGTCGCCCCGGGCGAGACCCACTACCACATCCCGCTTCTGCTCAGCCCCTTCGCCTACAGCACGTATCGGGGCAGCTGAGGCCCGCACATCGTCATCAGGGGAAGCAGGCCCCCTGCAGGATCTCCATCCTCAACAAACCGCCGAAGCCGACCGGGAGACAACCGGCGGCCTCGTCAGATATCCGGGCTGTCGCGCACGCGCGGCGGCACTACGAGGAGTACGCAATGAGCACTGTGAAACTGACGACGAACCAGTACGGCAAGGCGGAGAACCGACTCATGCGGGTCTACCGCGACTCGGACCGCCATGAGATCCGCGACCTCAATGTCACCTCCCAGCTGTGGGGCGACTTCGAGACCGCGCACACCGAGGGCGACAACGAGCACGTCGTCGCCACCGACACCCAGAAGAACACGATCTTCGCGAAGGCCAAGGAGCTCGGCGTGTCCTCGCCCGAGCAGTTCCTCCTCGGGCTCGCCGACCACTTCACCGGCAGCTTCGACTGGGTGAGCGGCGGACGCTGGGAGGCCGAGGAGTTCGGCTGGGACCGCATCAACGACCACGACCACTCGTTCTACCGGGCGGCCCCGGAGATCCGCACGGTCGTGCTCACCCGCGACGGCGACACGGACACGCTGATCTCCGGCTTCCGCGACCTCACGGTGCTCAAGACGACGGAGTCGGGCTTCGTCGGCTACCCGAAGGACAAGTACACGTCCCTGCCGGAGACCGAGGACCGGATCCTGGCGACCGACATCGCCACCCGGTGGATCTACAACACCACGGACCTCGACTTCGACCAGACGTATGAGAAGGTCAAGGGCATCATCCTCGAGGCGTTCACCGACCACTACTCGAAGGCCCTCCAGCAGACCCTCTACATGATGGGCGAGAGGGTCATCAGCGAGGTCCCGGAGATCGACGAGATCCGCTTCTCGTGCCCGAACAAGCACCACTTCCTCTACGACATCGAGCGCTTCGGCCTCGAGAACCCGAACGAGGTCTTCATCGTCGCCGACCGTCCCTACGGCCTCATCGAGGCGACCTTCACCCGTGACGGGGTGGAGGAGTCGAAGAGCGCCTGGACGAACATCGCCGGGTTCTGCTGACCCGTTCCCATCACCGCCGAGGCGGGACGGCCGAACCTGCGCCGTCCCGCCTCGGTGCCGCACCCTTCGGACCCGCCCCTTTACGCGGTGGGCCACTGAGAGGCAAACCCCTATGACCGCACTGTCATCACGCCCTGATGCCGCCCTGTCCACGAGTCCCGCCGACGAGGAGGTCGACGAATGGCTCGAGTCCTGGGAGGGACTCGTCGCCGCCCGCGGCACCGCGCGGGCCGGAGAGATCATGGAGGCGCTGCGCCGCCGCGCGGCGACGAACTCCGTGGCCGCGCCCAAGGTCACGACGACCGACTACGTCAACACGATTCCCGCCGACCAGGAGCCGGCCTACCCCGGTGACGAGAGGCTCGAGCGCCGCTACCGGAAGTGGCTGCGCTGGAACGCCGCGATGCTCGTCCACCGCGCGCAGCGCCCCGACGTCTCCGTCGGCGGCCACATCTCGACGTATGCCGGGGCCGCGACCCTCTACGAGATCGGGCTCAACAACTTCTTCCGCGGCCAGGACCATCCCGGCGGCGGCGACCAGGTCTTCTTCCAGGGCCACGCATCCCCGGGGATGTACTCCCGGGCGTTCCTCGAGGGCAGGCTCACGGAGGCCCAGCTCGACGGCTTCCGACAGGAGGCGTCCCGGGCTCCGAACGGCCTGAGCTCGTATCCGCATCCGCGGCTCATGCCCGAGTTCTGGCAGTTCCCGACCGTGTCGATGGGCCTCGGCCCGATCAACGCGATCTACCAGGCGCAGATGAACCGCTACCTCCACCACCGGGGCATCGCCGACACGAGCGACCAGCGGGTGTGGGCCTTCCTCGGCGACGGGGAGATGGACGAGCCCGAATCGCGCGGGGCCCTCCAGCTCGCGGCGAACGAGGGGCTCGACAACCTCACCTTCGTCGTCAACTGCAACCTCCAGCGCCTCGACGGGCCGGTGCGCGGCAACGGCAAGATCGTCCAGGAGCTCGAGGCGACCTTCACCGGGGCCGGCTGGGACGTCATCAAGGTCCTCTGGGGCCGCGAATGGGACGAGCTGCTCGCCGCCGATCGCACGGGAGAGCTCGTGCGCATCATGAACGAGACCCTCGACGGGGACTACCAGACGTTCAAGGCCGAGTCCGGCGGGTTCATCCGCGACAACTTCTTCGGCCGCTCACCGGTGACGAAGAGCCTCGTCGAGCACCTGAGCGACGACGACATCTGGAACCTCAAGCGCGGCGGCCACGACTACCAGAAGGTCTACGCCGCCTACGATCGGGCAGTCGCGGTGACCGGCAGGCCGACGGTCATCCTCGTCCAGACGGTCAAGGGCTACGGGCTGGGCACGAGCTTCGAGTCGCGCAATGCCACGCACCAGATGAAGAAGTTCACCGCCGCCGACATCAAGGTCTTCCGCGACCGGATGGACATCCCGATCAGCGACAAGGTCATCGACGACGATCCCTGCGCCGTGCCCTACTATCATCCGGGCGCGGGCGACGAGGCGATCGAGTACCTTCTCGAGAAGCGGCGGAGCCTCGGCGGCTTCGTCCCCGAACGGCGGCGCTCCCGCTCGCAGATCGCCCTGCCCGCGGTCAGCGACAAGGCGTTCGCGCAGGCTAAGAAGGGCTCGGGCCACCAGCAGGCGGCGACGACGATGGCCTTCGTCCGCCTCCTCAAGGACCTCATGCGCGAGAAGGGCGTCGGCGAGCGGATCGTGCCGATCATCCCCGACGAGGCCCGCACCTTCGGCATCGACGCGTTCTTCCCGACGGCGAAGATCTACAACCCCAACGGCCAGAACTACCTCGCCGTCGACCGGGAGCTCTTCCTCTCCTACAAGGAGGCCCCGACCGGGCAGCTCCTCCACGTCGGCATCAACGAGGCGGGGGCGGCGGCCGGGTTCACCGCGGCGGGCACCGCGTATTCGACGCATGGGCAGCCGATGATCCCGATCTACGTCTTCTACTCGATGTTCGGCTTCCAGCGCACCGGCGACGCGTTCTGGGCGGCGGCGGACCAGATGACCCGCGGGTTCATCATCGGCGCGACCGCGGGGCGGACGACCCTGACCGGGGAGGGGCTCCAGCACGCCGACGGGCACTCGCCGGTGCTCGCGGCGACGAACCCGGCGCTGCGGATCTACGATCCCGCGTACGGCTACGAGATCGCCCACATCGTCCGCGACGGCCTCCACCGGATGTACGGCGAGCACGACCTCGGCGACGACGAGCGCAACGTCATGTACTACCTCACCGTCTACAACGAGCCGATGCTCCAGCCGGCCGAGCCCGAAGGCGTCGACGTCGAGGGGATCCTCGCCGGCATCCACCGCATCGCCGAGGCGGGGGCCGGTGAGCCGTCCGACGCCGACACTGGGCGGCCGCAGGCTCAGCTGCTCGCCTCGGGCGTGGCCGTGCCGTGGGCGCTCGAGGCCCGCGAGCTGCTCGCCGCCGACTGGGGCGTCGACGCGGCCGTGTGGTCGGTGACGTCGTGGGCGCAGCTGCGCCGTGAGGCGCTCGACTGCGAGGCGCAGCGTCTCGTCGACGTCGCGGCGGAGCCGCGCGTGCCGTATGTGCGCCGGCGCCTCGGGTCGGAGCCGGGGCCGATCATCGCGACGAGCGACTTCGATTCGACCCAGCCCGATCTCCTCCGGCCGTTCCTCACCCAGGACTTCGCGACGCTCGGCGCCGACGGCTTCGGCTTCTCCGACACCCGGGCCGCGGCGCGCAGGCACTTCAGGATCGACGCGCACTCGATGGTCGTGCGCACCCTGCAGCTCCTCGCCGACCGCGGCGAGGTCGACCGGGGAGCACCGGTCGAGGCCGCGGCGAAGTACCGCCTCAGCGAGGTCACAGCGGGCACCTCGGGCACCGCCGGCGGGGACTCCTGAGGCTCAGGCCCCGGGCTGCATGTCCGCGGCGATCTGCTCGGCGACCGAGCGCAGGAGCGGGATCGCGCGGGCGGCGAAGTCGTCGTCGACGCGGCTGATCGGACCGGACACGGAGATCGCGAGCGGCGAGGGGGCGCCGGGCACCGACATCGCGAAGCAGCGGACGCCGAGCTCCTGCTCCTGCTCGTCGATCGAGTACCCGCGCTCCCGGATCCGGTCGAGTTCGGCCTCGAGCTCCTCCAGGGTGCCGATGCTGTGCTCGGTCGGCGTCGGCATCCCGGCGGTCGCGACGATGCTGCGGACCTGCGCGGGGTCGAGCTGCGCGAGGATCGCCTTGCCGACTCCTGTGTCGTGCATGTGCGTGCGGCGGCCCACCTCGGTGAACATCCGCATCTGCCGCTCCGAGGCGACCTGATCGACGTAGACGACCATGTCGCCGTCGAGGGTCGCGACGTTCGCCGACTCCCCGAGTTCGGCGACGAGGGTGCGCAGGTGGGGGCGGGCGATCGCGCCGAGCTGCGCGCCGGCGAGGTTGCCGAGGCGGACGAGTCCGGGGCCGAGCGCGTACCCGCGGTTGGGCAGCTGCCGGACGATGCCGAGGCTGACGAGCGTGCCGAGCAGACGGTGGATCGTCGGCAGCGGCAGGTTGACGTCGGCGGCGATGTGGCTGAGCGTCGCCGAGCCGGCGGAGTTCGCGATGCACTCGAGGAGGCCGAATGCGCGTTCGACGGATTGGACTCCGCCCTTGGTCTGGCGGACCGCAGGGGTCTCGGCGTCGTTCGTGGTCATCCGTTGTCCTCTTCCTTGAAGTGGGCGACACTTCCGCACAGTCTAGCGTCGAATGGAAGAAAGTTTCCGTTCGCCGCCGCCGCCCGCTAGATATTCCGCAATACAGAAGCTAACATCCATAATACGGAAATGATTCCATCAGAGAGGATGACAGTCATGGCTGTTCCCAGTCCCGGATACTCCATCACCCTGCGCGTCGCCACCGCCGTCGGCCAGTCGTCGACGTCCGACCTCGTCGCGGCCGCGGCGAAGACGGGAGCCGGCATCACCGCGCTCGACGTCGTCGAATCCACCCCCGACACCGTCGTCATCGACGTCAGCGCCGACACCCGCGACGTCCCCCACGCCGAGGAGGTCGCGAGCGAACTCGGGTCCCTGCCCGGCGTCGACGTCAGGAAGGTCTCCGACCGCACCTTCCTCCTCCACCTCGGCGGGAAGCTCGAATCGACCCCGAAGGTCCCGCTGCGCAACCGCGACGACCTCTCCCGCGCCTACACCCCCGGGGTCGCCCGCGTGTGCAAGGCGATCGCGGAGAACAAGGACGACGCGAGGCGCCTGACGATCAAGCGCAACACCGTCGCCGTCGTCACCGACGGCACGGCCGTCCTCGGCCTCGGCGACATCGGCCCCGAGGCCGCGATGCCGGTCATGGAGGGCAAAGCCGTGCTCTTCAAGCAGTTCGCCGGGGTTGACGCGTGGCCGGTCGCCCTCGACACGAAGGACACCGAGGAGATCATCGCGATCTGCAAGGCGATCGCCCCGGCCTACGGGGGGATCAACCTCGAGGACATCTCCGCGCCCCGCTGCTTCGAGATCGAACGGCGCCTGCGCGAGGAACTCGACATCCCCGTCTTCCACGACGACCAGCACGGCACGGGCATCGTCACGCTCGCGGCGCTGAAGAACGCGCTCACCGTCGTCGGCAAGGACATCGGCGACGTCCGCATCGTCGTCTCCGGCGTCGGCGCCGCCGGCCACGCCATCATCCGCCTCCTCCAGGTCGCCGGCGCCCGGACGATCATCGCGTGCGGACGCGACGGGGCGATCGGCCCGAACTCGACGGTCGACACCGAGCACAAGCGGTGGCTGCAGGAGAACACCAACCCCGAGGGGTTCACCGGAACGCTCAAGGAGGCGGTCGTCGGCGCGGACGTCTTCATCGGCGTCTCCGCCCCGAACATCCTCGACGGCGCCGACATCGCGGCGATGAACGAGGGCGCCCTCGTCTTCGCGATGGCCAACCCCGATCCGGAGGTCGACCCCGCCGAGGCGCTCAAGCACGCCGCGGTCGTCGCCACCGGGCGCAGCGACTACCCCAACCAGATCAACAACGTCCTCGCGTTCCCCGGCATCTTCCGCGGCCTCCTCGACGCCGAGGCCACCGATGTCGACGAGAACATCATGGTCGCCGCCGCCGACGCGATCGCCTCGTGCATCGCACCCGAGGACCTCCACCCCGGCTACGTCATCCCCTCCGTCTTCGACCCGGAGGTCGCGAGCAGGGTCGCCGAGGCGGTCGCCTCGGTGTCGAAGTGAGCGGGAGGGCGCAGAGATCAGACATGAGCGACAATGGGGTGGTCCCGGCATCGTGGCCGGGCTCGCACCGACAGACAGGGAAAGAGGAACAGTGAAGCAATCCACGCTCGATGACATCGATGCTCTCCTCACGGACACCGACGAGGTGCTGAGCACGCGTTATCCGGGCGATCGGGACGTCCGCCAGCCCATCCACACGGTCTACGTCCCAGGTCACCAGGTCACCCCGACGCTGCCGCGGGAGTGGAGTGAGCAGGCGCTGGCGGCCGTCGAGGCCGGCGGCGGCATGGTCCAATTGGCCGAACGCGTCATCGTCGCCTCCCGCAAGGAGATGGGGGAGAGCTTCGGGGCCGTCCCGCCGAGCCTCCACCAGGTCGCCCGGGAGGCCGAGCAGCTCGCCGAGGCGGTGACGACGAAGCTTGCGACCGAGCCGATCGAGGATCTGCGCATCGACTTCGAGGACGGCTTCGGCAGCCAGGGCGACGCCGCCGAGGACGCGGCCGTCATCGCCGCCGCGCGCACCGCGGTGGCCGGTCGCGCCGAGGCCGGGGCGCCGGCCTTCGTCGGCATCCGGTTCAAATCGCTCGAGGCAGCGACCCGGGCGCGCGGACTGCGCACGCTCGACCTCTTCGTCACCGAGGTGCTCGCCGCGAACGGGGGAGCACTGCCGACCGGGCTCGTGCTCACCCTGCCGAAGGTGAGCACCGTCGACCAGGTCAGCGCCATGGTGCTCGCGGTGCGCAGCCTCGAGGAGGAGCACGGCCTGCCCGCCGGATCGATCACCTTCGAGGTCCAGGTCGAGACCCCGCAGATCGTCCTCGGCGCCGACGGCACGGTGCCGCTGACCCGGACGCTCGACGCCGGGCAGGGCCGGATCACCTCCCTCCACTACGGGACGTACGACTACTCGGCGTCGCTCGGCATCGCCGCAGCCTACCAGTCGATGGAGCACCCGGTCGCGGACTTCGCGAAGAACCAGATGCTCCTCGCCGTCGCCGGGACCGGGGTCCACCTCTCCGACGGGTCGACGAACATCCTCCCGGTCGGCGACCCCGAGGCGATGCACCAGGCGTGGAGCCTCCACGCCCGCCTCGTCCGCCGCCACCTGCGCCGCGGCATCTACCAGGGCTGGGACATGCACCCGCACCAGCTGCCGACCCGGTTCCTCGCGACCTTCCGGTTCTACCGGGAGGGCCTCGAACTCGCCGCCGCCCGCCTGCGCAACTACGTCCACGCGACGGATTCGGCGGTCCTCGACGAACCCGCGACGGCGAAGGCGCTCGCCCGCTACCTCAGCCGCGGCCTCACCTGCGGCGCCCACACCCCCGACGACATCGCCGAGCGCACCGATCTGTCGGCCGGCGACCTCGAGCTGCTGGCCCGGACGGGAACGCTGACCGGTGAGCCGCTGTCCACGACGACGAAGGAGACGCACGCATGACCACCTACTGGGCCCCGACCGGGGGACACCCGCCGCAGACCGATCTGCTCACCGACCGGGCGATCGTCACCGAGGCCTACACCGTCATCCCGCGCGGCGTCCTGCGCGACATCGTCACCTCGGCGCTGCCGGAGTGGACGGACACGCGCTCATGGGTGCTCTCGAAGCCGGTGGCCGGGGGTGCGGTGACGTTCTCGCAGACGATCCTCGAGGTCGCTCCCGGCGGCGGGTCGGAGGCCCCGGAGCCGCAGCCCGAGGTTGAGGGCTTCCTCTTCCTCATGGCCGGCGAGCTCACCGTCACCCACGAGGGCACCGAGCACGTGCTCACCCCCGGCGGGTTCGCGTACCTGCCGGCCGCCTCGGCGTGGAGTGCGCGCTCGACCGGCACCGAGGCGGCCCGCTTCCACTGGGTGCGCAAGCGCTACCAGCCGGTTGCGGGGCTGACCCCGGAGGCGGCCTTCGGCAACGAGGCCGACGTCGAGCCCGCGGCGATGCCGGGCACCGACAACCGGTGGCGGACGACGCGGCCGCTCGATCCGGCGAACCTCGCCTACGACATGCACGTCAACATCGTGACGTTCGAACCCGGCGCGGTCATCCCGTTCGCGGAGACGCACGAGATGGAGCACGGGCTCTACGTCCTCGAGGGCAAGGCCGTCTACCGCCTCAACGGCGACTGGGTCGAGGTCCAGGAGGGCGACTTCATCTCGATGCGCGCGTTCTGCCCCCAGGCCTGCTACGCCGGTGGTCCCGGACCCTTCCGCTACCTGCTCTACAAGGACGTCAACCGGCAGGTCGAGCTGTAGGGCTCTCGGACTCACAGACGACTGCCGCCCTGCGGCTCGGACGAGCGGCAGGGCGGCAGAGGAGCTGCGCAGAGGAGCTGCAGAGTCTCCGATGAGGCGCAGGGCCTCAGATGAGCTGCAGGGTGCGGGCGGTGTACTCGGAGAGCTCGGTGAGCAGGGTCTCGTCGTCGGCGAGGTCACGGCCGAGCGAGGGCACCATGTCCTTGAGCGCCGGCTCCCAGCCGTCGTACTGACGCGGGAAGCACGTCTTGAGCAGACCGAGCATGATCGCCACGGCCGTCGACGCTCCGGGAGAGGCGCCGAGGAGGGCGGCGATCGAGCCGTCGGCCGAGGACACGAGCTCCGTGCCGAAGCCGAGGACGCCGCCCTTGCCCGGGACGTTCTTCATCACCTGGACGCGCTGACCGGCCTGGATGAACTCCCAGTCCGAGGGGTCGATGGAGGGGATGAACTCGTTCATCGACTCGAAGCGGGCCTTCTTCGAGGACGCGAGCTCCGAGAGGAGGTAGGTGACGAGGTCGGTGTTGTCCTTCGCGACGCCGAGCATCGTGCCGAGGTTGTTGCCGCGCACGGAGAACGGCAGGTCGGTGAAGCGGCCCTGCTTGAGGAACTTCGGGGAGAACCCGGCGTAGGGGCCGAAGAGCAGGTACTCATCGCCGTCGACGACGCGGGTGTCGAGGTGGGGCACCGACATCGCCGGGGCGCCGAAGGACGCCTGGCCGTAGACCTTCGCCTGGTGGCGGGCGACGAGGTCGGGGTTGGCGGTGCGGAGGAAGATGCCGGAGACGGGGAAGCCGCCGTAGCCGCGACCCTCGGGGATGCCGGACTTCTGGAGCAGCGGGAGGGCGCCGCCGCCGGCGCCGATGAAGACGAACTTCGCCCCGATCCTGTGGGTCTCCCGCGAGAGGAGGTCGCGCACGGTGACGGTCCAGCCGTCGGAGGAGCGGTCGAGGTCGGTGACCTGGTGGCTCGTGCGGATCGTCGCGCCCTTGTCGGCCATGTAGCGCAGCAGCTGGCGGGAGAGCGATCCGAAGTCGACGTCGGTGCCGATCTGGGTGCGGGAGATGCCGTTGACCTGCCCGGGGCCGCGGCCGTCGAACATCAGCGGCAGCCATTCGGCCTGCGTGGCCGGGTCGTCGGTGAACTCCATCTCGGCGAACAGCGGGTTGCGCACCATCTGCTCACGACGGTTCTTGATGTAGTCCCGTCCCTTCTCACCGCGTCCGTAGCTGATGTGCGGGACCTGGTTGATGAAGTTCTTCGGTTCGGGCAGGACGCCGTTGTCGACGAGGTGCGACCAGTACTGGCGTGAGTGGTGGAACTGCTCGTTGATCTGCGCGGCCTTCGTCAGGTCGATGTGGCCGTTCGCGTCCTCGGGGGTGTAGTTGAGTTCGCAGAGAGCGGCGTGGCCGGTGCCGGCGTTGTTCCACGGGTCGGAGCTCTCCTTCGCGACATAGTCGAGCTTCTCGTAGACCCGGATGTCCCATTCGGGCTGGAGTTCGGTCAGCATCGCGCCGAGGGTGGCGCTCATGATGCCGCTGCCGATGAGGACAACGTCGACCTTTTCCTGCGTTGAGGGCATTTCCACTCGCAATCTTCGTCAGAGGCGTGAAGTATCGACCTTCAGACTACTCCGAGCACAGGTTCAACCCGAAGTCGGGGGACGCGCGCACCGGTGTCAGGAGACGAGGATCACTCTCAGTGGCAGTGCCATCCCCATCCGAGGTCGTGGCAGCGGCCGCCCGGGTCCGTCGGCGTCGGCGTCGGCGTGGGCGTCGTCGGCGGCGGAGACGTTGGCGGCGGAGACGTTGGGGGAGGAGACGTCGGTGGCGGCGAGGTCGGGGGCGGCGAGGTCGGCGGTGGGCTCGTCGGCGGCTCCGTGGTCGGCGGATCTGACGGTGAGGGCGGAGGCTGAGTCGGCGGCTGGGTCGGCGAGGGCGGCTGCGGGGGATCGGTCGGCGGAGCCGGGGGAGGCGCAGGCTCCCCGGGGCCTGGGTCGCCGGGGCCGGGATCGCCGGGTCCCGGGTCGCCGGGCCCGGGATTGTCGGGACCGGGGTTGCCGGGGTCGCGCGGTGCCGGCGGTTCGGCGTTCGGCCCGCCGGGATCTCCCGGGGCCGGGGGTGCCGGGATACGCGGCTGCGCAGGAACCGGCGCCTCGTTCCGGGGTCCCTCGTCCTCGGGCCCTGCGGGGTTTTCCGCGTCGGGAGACCCGGCCTCCGGCGGTGCCGCCGGTGAACGCACATCGTCACCGAGGTCGTCGTCGGTCAGGCCGGTCTCCGGCTGCACCGGAGACGACGTCGGCCCTTCGGCCTCCGGAGTGCCCCGGTTCGGGTTGAGCGCCCAGACGCCGGCGGCGATCGCCACTGTCGCGATGAGGATGCCCGCGGCGATCTTGAGGCCGAGAGCGAACCCCGAATGCGACCCGGCCGACCCGCTGCCGGAATCGGGACTGAAGAACACGGCCTCGGAGTTCTCTGCGACAGGCGCCTCCACGTCAGGTGCCTCGGCGGCCGGAGACTCAGTGCCGCCGGGTGTCTCAGTGCCGCCGGCGCCCCCAGCAATGATCTCCGGGACGGCGGGGAACTGCTCGGACTCGATGAGGGCGGCGGCGAGGACGGAGGGGGTCAGCCACGCGCCGAGCTTCGTGTTGATCTTCGTCAGCAGCACGGACTGGCGGCGACAGTAGCGGCAGTGGCGCAGGTGCGTCTCGACCGACTTGCCGCGTTTGATGCCGAGCTGATTGCGGACGTAGCGCGCGAGCTCCGAGGAGTACTCCGCACACGACGGCTTCGCCGGTTCGACGTGCTCCTGCAGGTACGCCGTCCGCAGACCCTCCCGGGCACGGTGGAGGAGCGAATGGAACGAGTTGACCGACAGTCCCAGTGCCTCCGCGGCGGCAGCGGTAGGGGTGCCGTCGATGTCGATCATTGTGATTGCCGTCTGCCACGTCGCCGGCAGAGTCCGGAAGGCGCGGCCCAGCTGGTCGCGTTCGGAGACCTCGCTCGCATGGTCCCGGCTCGTGCCGCCGGCGAGGAACGCGAGGACATCGGGTTCGACGGTCGTCGTCGCCCCCGTCATCGCGGTGAGCCGGAACGACTCCGACCGCACCGCGGTCATGAGGTAGGACTTGAAGGACTCCTGCGGGCCGGCGCCGTTGCCCCACGCGCGCCAGATCTTCGCGAACGCCTCGGCCACGGCATCCTCGGCGCGGGTGTAGTCGCCCGTCAGCCGCAGAGCGAAGTGGAGGGCCGGCAGGCGGTGGCGGGCGTAGAGCTGCGCAAACGCGCGACGGCCGGCGTCGGAATCGGGGCCGCGGTCGACGATGACGGCGCAGAGCTCCGCGTCGGCGGCCTCGCGCTCCGCGGTGTCGGGGTCGCACGTGACGGATGCGGAGGATTCTGAGTCGTGTTCGGCGTCGTGTTCGGCCGCGCGCGCCGATGATTCCGGGTCGTCGGAAGCAGGGTCGGGGATCCTGGGATCGGACATCGGTTCTCTGCCTCGGGTGGGGATCAGGGCGTCGCTGCTCACGGGGAGGACGCAGCGTCGGCGGCGGGCGCGGATAGCGGGGAAGCGCTGATTGAATATTCTAGTTTCCCCACTGCCATCCCACAATCGCCTGAACCCGATCGCCGGCAGGAGGCCAGGGATCGTCGGCAGGAGGGCAGGGATCGCCGGCAGGAGGGCAGGGATCGTCGCAAGGGACGTGACTGTGACGAAGAATTCACCCGATCTCGCGAACGAACGTCGCCTCCCGCGGGTCTACTTCAGCAGAAGGGGCCGCCACCCACGGTCGCTTCGCATCCGGCGGCGACCATCCACCGAGTCCGGATGCCCCTCGAGTCCGCGACTCATCCCCGGTGGCCCTGCAGAATCACGTGACTGCAGGGCCATCTTCGTCCCCGCCGTGCCGCGCGTCTGTTGTGTGTGTCACGATAAGACCATGTCGAAACGATTCCTCCTTCGTGATGCGCTGTCCCAGTTCCCGCCGTACAAGCCGGGCAAGCCCCCGGCGGACGCCCCGGGACTGACCCCGTACAAGCTGTCGTCGAACGAGAATCACCTCGCACCGCTGCCGGGCGTCCATGAGGCCGTCGTCGCGGCCACGCAGACTCCGGCGGCCTACCCCGATCCGAAGTCGACGGGTCTCGTCGCCGATCTCGCCGCCCACCTCGACGTCGACCCCTCCGAGGTCGTCACCGGGGCCGGGGCCTCGGAGATCCTCTCGGCCCTGACGAACATCACCCTCGAGGCCGGCACCTCCGTCGTCTACCCGTGGCCGTCGTTCGAGATGTACCCGATCCTCGCCGCCGCCCGCGGGGCGGAGAAGCGGGCGGTGCCGCTCCTGCCCGACGGTCGGCACGACTTCGCCGGGATGCTCGCGGAGATCGACGAGACGACCCGCCTCGTCCTCCTCTGCTCGCCGAACAACCCCACCGGTCCGTCCGTGCGCACCGCGGAGCTCGAGGGCTTCATGGCCGAGGTTCCCGCTGACGTCATCGTCGCCCTCGACGAGGCGTACTGGGAGTTCGCCACCGACGCCGAGGCGGTCGACGGGCTCGCGGCCTTCCGCGAGTACCCCAACCTCGTCCTCGCCCGCACGTTCTCGAAGGCGCACGGGCTCGCGGGCCTGCGCGTCGGCTATGGGGTCGCCGACCCGGAGATCGCGACCGCGCTGCGCCAGGTCGTCGCCCCGTTCAGCGTCACCGCCGCCGCCCAGGCCGCGGCCGCGGAGTCGCTGGCCCGCACCGATGAGGTCCTCGTCCGGGCCAAGGAGGTCGCGGCCACACGTGACCAGTTCGCCGCCGACCTGCGCGCCCTCGGGTTCGACGTCCCCGACGCGCAGGGCAACTACGTGTGGATCGCGCTCAGCGATGAGGACGCCGAGGCCTTCGAAGAGGCATGCGGTGCTCAGGCCGTGGCGATCCGCCGGCTGGCCGGCGGGGTGCGCGTGAGCATCGGCGCCGACGAGGCGCTCGACCGGGTGCGCGCCGTCGCCGCGGACTTCGCTGCCCGCTGATGGCCGAGCTCGCCGACCTCGCCGCGCAGCTGAGCCCCGGGGCACTCGTCACCGACCGTGATGTCGTCGACGGCTACCGCTTCGACCGGGCCCTCTTCTGTCCGGCGGGGGAGGCGCTCGCCCTCGTCCGCGCCCGCACCGTCGACGACGTCGTCGCGGTCATGCGCTTCGCCACCGCGCACCGCATCCCGGTCGTCACCCAGGGCGCGCGGACGGGACTGTCCGGCGGTGCCAACGCCGTCGACGGGGCGCTCCTGCTCAATGTGGCGGGGCTGACGGAGATCCTCGAGATCGATTCTGTCAACCAGCTCTGCCGCGTCCAGCCCGGGGTCATCAACGCTGACCTCAAGCAGGCGCTCGCCGCCGAAGGGCTAGCCTACCCGCCGGATCCCGGGTCGGTGGCGATCTCGACGATCGGCGGCAACGTCGCGACGAACGCCGGGGGCATGTGCTGCGTCAAGTACGGGGTGACGAAGGACTACGTGCGCGCGCTCACCGTCGTCCTCGCCGACGGCACGCTCACCCGGCTCGGCCGGGAGACGGCGAAGGGGGTCGCCGGCCTCGACCTCGCCGCGCTCTTCACCGGATCCGAGGGCAGCCTCGGCGTCATCGTCGAGATCACCCTCGGACTCACCCCGGCTCTGCCCGCACCGGTGACGGGGGTCGGGATCTTCCCCGACACCGAGGCGGCCGGGGCCACGGTCTCGGCGTTCATGGCGGCCGGGGCCGCACCGTCGATGCTCGAGTTCCTCGACGGGGCGACGATGGCGATGATCAACGCCTACGGCGACTTCGGTCTGCCCGCCGATGCCGGTGCGCTCCTCCTCGTCCAATCCGATGCCCCCGGCGACGACGGCCGGGCCGAGCTCGCCCGGTTCGCGGAGATCGCGACCGCGCACGGGGCCACCGAGGTCGTCGTCTCCGACGATCCCGCCGACAGCGACCTCCTCGTCGCCGCCCGGCGGGCCGTGGCGCCGGCGATGGAGCAGTACGCGACCGGGATCGGCGGCGGGGAGCTCATCGACGACGTCTGCGTGCCCCGGTCCCGCCTCGGCGAGTTCTTCCGGCGGCTGCGGCTCATCGACGAGAAGTACGACGTCGAGGTCGCCACGGCCGGTCATGCCGGGGACGGGAACATGCATCCCAGCGTCGTCTTCGACGCCCGGGACGAGGCGATGGTCGCGCAGGCGCAGGCGGCGTTCGCCGAGATCATGGAGCTCGGCCTCGACCTCGGTGGGACGATCACCGGCGAGCACGGGGTCGGCTACCTCAAACGCGAGTGGCTGGGCCAGGAGCTCGATGCGGGGGCGGCGCGGATGCACCGGGCGATCAAGGACGCGCTCGACCCGCAGGGCATCCTCAATCCGGGGAAGATGCTCTGAGCCGACGGGCAAGGACGGCGATGTCGTCCGGGGTCGTCCGGCAGCAGCCGCCGATGAGGCGGGCGCCGAGGTCGGTCCACGTCTGAACGGGCCACGCGGCCGGAGTCGCGGTGCCGGTCCTCCACGTCATCGTTGCGGCGTCGTAGGTCTCACCCGAGTTCGGGTAGGCGACGAGCGGCAGGTCGGTGGCCCGGCCGAGCGCCTTAAGCGCGGGGGCGACGAGGGACGGGCGGACGCAGTTGACGCCGAGGCCCCGGATCAGCGGGGTGCCCGCGACCGCCTCGGCGACGGTCGACAGCGGGGTGCCGTCGGGCAGGTGGGTCCCGTCATCGGAGAGGGTGACCGTGAGCCAGGCCGGCACGGCGTGGGCGTCGACGAGCTCGGCGAGGACCCGGATCTCCGGCAGGCACGGCTGCGTCTCGAGCGCGAGGAGGTCGACCCCGGAGTCGACGAGAGCTGCGATGCGGGGACGGTGGAAGGCGGCGAACTCCGCGGCGGTGAGCCGGTAGGCGCCGGTGTACTCCGAGCCGTCGCCGAGGGCGGCGCCGTACGGTCCGACCGAGCCGGCGATGAGTGCGGCACCGGCCCCGGCCTCCTTCGCCGCTGCCTCCCTGGCCGCTGCCTCCCTCGCCGCTGCCTCCCTGGCCACAGCGACGCTGTCGGTGATGAGCGCCCGCCCCGCGGCCGGTGAGAGACCGGCGCGGGCAAGACCGAGCGGGCTGATCTGATAGCTCGCGGTCGTCAGCACCCGGGCACCGGCGGCGGCGAAGGCGGCGTGCACCTCGGCGAGGATCTCCGGTCGGTCACGCACCAGCGCCGCCGACCACAGGTCGTGGTCGAGGTCGAGCCCGCGCGCCTCGAGCGCGGTGCCGAGCCCGCCGTCGAGGACGGTGGGGCGGGAGGAGGCGTCGAGGACGGCGCTGACGGTCGGAGCCATTCACCCAGTTAAACTTGGCGGGTGACCGAAATCGAATCGCCCGCAGCATCTGAGACAGCGCCCATCAACGACCGTTCGCAGTTCGGCTTCGAGGTCGGCACACGGCTCGAGACGGGCGGACGCACCGGCGTCATCACGACCCCGCACGGGCAGATCCGCACCCCCGCGTTCATCCCGGTCGGCACGAAGGCCACGGTCAAGGCCGTCAAGCCCGAGGACGTCGCGGCCCTCGGCGGGCAGGCCGTCCTCGCCAATGCCTACCATCTCTACCTCCAGCCGGGTTCGGACATCGTCGACGAAGCCGGCGGTCTCGGCCGGTTCATGAACTGGCCCGGCCCGACGTTCACGGATTCCGGCGGATTCCAGGTGATGAGCCTCGGTGCGGGGTTCAAGAAGGTCATCTCGATGGAGGTCACCGGCGAGCAGAACGACGATGCGATCGCCGTGGGCAAGGAGCGGCTGTCGAACGTCGACGACGACGGGGTGACGTTCAAGTCGCACCTCGACGGGACGATGCACCGCTTCACCCCGGAGGTCTCGATGCGCGTCCAGCATGAGCTCGGCGCCGACATCATGTTCGCCTTCGACGAGCTGACGACGCTCGTCAACACCCGCGGCTACCAGGAGACCTCGCTCGAGCGGACCCGGCTGTGGGCGATCCGCTGCATCGAGGAGCACCGGAGGCTCACCGCCGAGCGGACCCACCGGCCGTATCAGGCGCTCTTCGGGGTGCTCCAGGGGGCGCAGTACGAGGATCTGCGGCGCAAGGCCGCACGTGACCTCGGTGCGATGGACTTCGACGGGTTCGGCATCGGCGGGGCCCTGGAGAAGGAGAACCTCGGCACGATCATCCGCTGGGTGTGCGAGGAGCTGCCGGAGGACAAGCCGCGGCACCTGCTCGGCATCTCGGAGCCCGATGACCTCTTCGAAGCGATCCGCACCGGTGCGGACACCTTCGACTGCGTCTCGCCGTCACGGGTGGCGCGCAACGCCGCGATCTACACCCGCGACGGACGCTACAACCTCACAGGGGCGAAGTACCGCCGGGACTTCGGGCCGCTCGATCCCGAGTGCACGTGCTACACGTGCGAGAACTACTCCCGCGCGTATCTTCGGCATCTCTACAAGGCCAAGGAGATGCTCTTCTCGACGCTGTGCACGATCCACAACGAGCACTTCGTCGTCAGCCTCGTCGCCGAGATCCGGCAGGCGATCGAGGACGGCCGCTTCGCCGAGCTCGAGGCCGAGGTGCTCGGCCGGTACTACGCGTGACCCGGTGACGCGGGGCCCGGCTGCTCGTGGCTCTGCTGCCCGGGGCCCGGCTGCGCGGGGTCGGGTGACCCGTAGCTCGGTTCGTGGCGCTTGACGACCGTGATCACCCGGTAGGTCACCGGCAGGAGGATGACCTCGACGGCGACCTTGTAGACGAAGCCGACGACGACGTAGTTGACGAAGTCCCAGCCGGGGATGACCCCGGCGAAGGCGATCGTGCAGAAGATGAGCGTGTCGACGAACTCGCCGACGCCGGTCGAGGTGAGCAGCCGGACCCACAGCTTCGACTCGCCCATCCGCTTCTTCACCGCGACGAGGACGTAGGAGTTGAGCAGCTGGCCGACGAAGTACCCGGCGAGTGAGGCTGCGACGATGCGCGGATAGAAGCCGAGGACGGCGGCGAAGGCGTCCTGGTTCTCATAGCCGGGTCCCGGCGGGGAGATGAGGACGAGCCAGAAGACGAAGGTGGCGAGGATCTGCAGAGCGAAACCGGTGATGACGGCCTTCCGGGCGGCCCTGAAGCCGTAGACCTCGCTGATGACGTCGCCGAGGATGTAGGCGATCGGGAAGAGGAACGCCCCGCCGTCGGTGACGATGGGGCCGAAGCCGATGACCTTCGTCGCCGAGATGTTCGAGATGATGAGGACCGCGCAGAAGATCGCGAGGAAGATCGCGTAGTAGCGACCCCGGGACGAGGCGAAGGCGGCGAGGCGGTGGCTCGGCTGGTCGAGATGATCCTGCTCAGGATTCGTCTGCGACAACGTCGATCTCCTTCCCGTCGGTGAGGTCGACGAGCTGGGCGTAGGTGAGGGGCATCATCGAGTTCGGGGTGCCGGCGGCGGCCCAGAGCTCCGGGTAGCCGCGCAGTGCGACGTCGATGTACGTGGGAATCGGGGCGGGGTGGCCGACCGGGGCGACGCCGCCGATGACCTGGCCGGTGGCGGCCCGGACGAGGTCCTTGTCCGCCCGGTCGAGCGCGTCGACGCCGATGAGGCGGGCGACGTGGTCGGTGTCGACGCGGTGCGCGCCCGAGGTCATGATGAGCACCGGGTCGCCCCCGGCGGAGAAGATCAGGCTGTTGGCGATCGCCCCGACCTCGACCCCGACCTTCTCCGCCGCCGAGGCGGCCGTGGGCGTGGCCTCATCGAAGAGTCGGACACGGGGGACGATGCCGTGGGTCTCGAGGATCTCGGCGATGCGGGTGTTGTTCGCGTGGTGCTTCAGGTCGGGGGTCGCAGGGGTGTCGGCTGCGTCCGCGTTTGTGACTTTCGCGGCTGCGGCCGGGTCAGCAGCGTCCGCCTCAGAGCCGGCTGCATCCGCCTCAGTATCCTCAGCCTCCCCCTCGGCGCTTGCTGCATCGCCGGCGACCGGTTCGGCGAGTCCGCGGCGGCGCAGGAGCGGGGCGACGTCGGGGCGGACGCCGAAGAACTGCTCGATCGCCGTCATCGGGTCGACCGAGTAGCCGGGGGCGAGGATCGCCTCGCGGAACGCCTCACCGGCCTCCTGGTTGAGTCCGCCCTGGGACTCGAACCATTCGCTCACCCACGCGGCGATGACCTCGGAGTAGAGGTACGAGTAGTAGCCGGCGGCATAGCCGGAGGCGAAGATGTGGCCGAAGTACGTCGTGCGGTAGCGCGGCGGGACGAGCGGGGAGAACCCGGAGGCCGCGAGGACCTCGGATTCGAAGGAGAGGACGTCGGTGATGTGCTCACCGGCTTCGAGCGAGTGCCAGGAGAGGTCGAGCATCGCCGCGGCGAGGTATTCGATCGTCGAGAACCCCTGCCCGAACGCTTCGCTGTCGATGAGGGCCTGGACGAGGTCCTGCGGCATCGGCTCGCCGGTGTCGACGTGCTTGGCGTAGTGGGGGAGGACCTGCGGGTGGAAGCGCCACATCTCGTTGAACTGCGAGGGGAACTCGACATAGTCGCGGGGCACCGACGTGCCGGCCGTCGACGGGTACGTCGAGTTCGCGAAGAGACCGTGGAGGACGTGGCCGAACTCGTGGAAGAGGGTCGTCAGCTCGGTGGGGGAGAGCAGCGTGGGCCGGCCGGGACCGGGCTTGGCGAGGTTGAGGGAGAGGGTGACGACCGGCAGGTGGCCGGTCAGCCGGGAGGCGGGGACGAGCTGGTCCATCCAGGCGCCGCCGCGCTTCGTGTCACGGGCATAGGGGTCGATGAGGATGAGCCCGAGGGTGCGTCCGCCGAGGTCGGTGACCTCGACGCTGATGACGTCGTCGTGCCAGCCGACGATCCCGTCGCGCCGGGCGAACGTGATGCCGTAGAGACCGGTGGCGGCGCGGAAGACGCCCTCGGTGAGCACGGAGTCGAACTCGAAGTACTGCGCGACCTCGTCGGGGTCGACCCCGAATTCGTCGGCCCGGTACTTCGCGAGGTAGTGCATGACGTCGGCGGGGGGCACCTCGGTGAGGCCGTAGCGCTGCTTGACCGTGTCGAGTTCCGCGCTGAGCTGGGCGTTCGCGGGGGCGATGAGGGAGGAGACGATGTCCGCGGCGGCATCGGGACCGCCAGCGGTCTGGTTGTCGATCGCGTACGAGGAGAACGACGGGTAGCCGAGCAGCTTCGCCTGCAGGGCGCGCAGGGCGGTGATGTCGGCGACCTGGGTGCGGGTGTCCCCGTCGCCGCCGCGGGAGCCGCGGGCCATCGAGTTCGTCAGGACCTGGTCCCGGGTGGCGGGGTCGTCGAGCGACCCGAGGACGAGCTGCTGGGTGAAGTTGTTGAGCGGCAGGAGGAAGCCGTCGACCTCGCGTTCGCCGGCGCGGGCGGCGGCGGCCGCGACCTGGTCCTCGCTCAGGCCGGTGAGCTGGGCGGCCTCGCCGAGGTGGACGGCGAGATCCCGGGTGTCGGTGCCGAGCGCACGGGAGAAGGACGTCGAGAGCGCGGTGAGTTCGGCCTCGATCGTCGCCATCTGCTCGCGCTCCTCGTCGCCGAGGCGGGCCCCGGCGCGGACGAAGTTCTCGATCGTCAGCTCCTGTTGGCGCTTGTCCTCGGAGTTGAGGTCGGTGGTCGGGACCTGCTCGATGCGGTGGAAGAGGTCGACGTTGAGCAGAATCGCGGTCCGGGTCGCCGACAGCCGAGCCCACACCTCGGCGACGGCGTCGGTGAGGTCGGCGGTGAGGTGGTTGGATTCGACGGTGCGGACGAGAGCGGCGAGCCGGGCCATCGGCACGGTCGCGGACTCGAAGCGGACGGTCGTCGTCGCGAACGTCGGGTCCGCTTCGTCGGCGACGATCGTGTCGACCTCGGACAGCGCGAAGGAGGCGGCCGCCTCGGCGGCGGTGAGGAGGGACTCCGCGGTCACCGCGGTGAAGTCGGGAAGTGAGAAGTCGCCTTGTGGGTCGAGGAGGGAGTCCCAGACATCGATGGCGGTGGATTCGGAACTCATCGTCGACGTTTCGCTTTCTTGATGGTCTTCTCAGGTTTCGCCTCCGATCCTAACGCGTGGCGGCGGCTGAGCGCATGGCTCCTGGCTAGACTGGGGCGCATGACCAGCGCATCCCTCCCCATCACCAGCGCCTTCCGCGTCGGGTTCACCGGCACGCTCGGCGTCGGTCTGGCCATCGCGCTCATCACCGCACTGCAGTCGGTGGGCACGGTGATCATCTACATCGGGCTGGCGCTGTTCCTCGCGCTCGGGCTCGATCCGATCGTGCAGTGGCTCGTGGCGCGCAAGCTCTCGCGGACCCTGTCGGTCATCGCCGTGGTGCTCGCCTTCATCCTCGTCGTCGCCGGGATCATCCTGCTCATCGCGCCGACGCTCATCGCGCAGATCCAGCAGTTCATCGGGGATCTGCCGGGGATCATCTCCCGACTGTCGACGACGGAGTGGGTCAACGAGCTCGAGCGGCGGTTCACCGGCTCGGTCGATCTCGATGCGATCTTCGCCAGTGTGAGCTCGTGGGTCTCCGATCCGCGCAACGTCCTGTCCGTCGGCGGCGGCGTCGTGTCCGTGGGCGCGGGGATCCTCAGCTTCCTCACCGGGGTCATCATCGTCGTCATCCTCACGATCTACTTCGCCGTGACCCTGCCGACGATCAAGGCGGCGATGCTCTCGCTCGTGGCGAAGAGCTCGCGGGAGACCGTCGACTCCGTCACCGAGGAGGTCACCCGATCGATCGGACGCTACGTCCTCGGGCAGCTGTCACTCGGCGTCATCAACGGCGTGTGCTCGGCGATCTTCCTCACGATCATCGGGGCCCCGCTGCCGGCGCTGCTCGCGTTCGTCGCGTTCCTCGCCTCGCTCATCCCGCTCATCGGTCCGATCTCCGGTGCGATCGTCATCACCGCGTCGTGCCTCATGGTCTCGCCCGGTCTCGGCATCGCGGCGGGCATCTACTACCTCATCTACATGCAGGTCGAGGCGTACCTGCTCAGCCCCCGCATCATGAAGGCCGCGGTCGACGTGCCCGGTGCGCTCGTCATCATCGCCGCGATCGCCGGCGGCACGCTCGGCGGGGTGCTCGGCGCGGTGGTCGCCGTGCCCGTGGCCGCGTCGTTCCTCATCGTCATCCGCAAGGTCGTCATCCCCGCCCAGGACAGGAAATAGGGGGCAGCTCTCCTGGTGTCGGACTCGACAGGCGGTCAGGGCTAGGTGGGCCAAGGTCTGTGGTCGGTGAGCGGTCAGGGCCCGTGACCTGGGATCAGGGTTCGTGACTGAGGATCAGGTCCCGGTGGGGGTGTCGTTGTCATCCTCGCCGAGGCTGTTCCCCCGTGAGGCGAGACGCTCGATGACGAACCGGCTGAGGTAGAAGGTCGCGAAGTACGCGACGGCGCCGATGAGGATCCGGAACACCCAGTCGACGTCGCGGCCCACCGGAATCCCCACGACGACGATCGCCGTGATGGCCAGGAGATAGGGGATGAGCCGGAGGACGGGGCTCAGTTCGCTGCTCATGACACGAGCCTAGCAACGAGGGTGGGCCAGCGGCCCACCCTCGTGCTCGTTCGTCGGTGACGGCCTCCGTCAACTCGCGACTCGCGTGCCACCTCTGTCAGCCCACAGCCCGCGAGTCAGCTCATGCCTGATCCGTCAGCTCGTGAAGGGCTTCGCCTCCTCGTGGAGGGCGTTGTGGAGGAAGTCGATGGCGACGGTCCGGGCGAGGTTCGCGGCCTTCGTGTCGCGCAGGCTGTCGAGGAGCAGGAAGTCGTGGACCATGCCGGCCACCCGCATCGAGGTGACGGGGACGCCGGCCTCGCGCAGCTTGTTCGCGTACTGCTCGCCCTCGTCGCGGAGCACGTCGGCCTCGTCGGTGATGACGAGGGCCTCGGGCAGTCCCTTGAGATCCTCGAGTGAGGCCTGCAGCGGTGAGGCGTACTTCTCCTTCCGCTGTGCCTCGTCGGTGGTGTAGGCGTCCCAGAACCACTTCATGCCGTCGCGGGTGAGGTAGTAGTCGTCGGCGAACTGGATGTAGGACGGGGTGTCGAAGTCGGCGTTCGTCACCGGGTAGAGCAGGGCCTGGGCCTTGAGCTCGAGGCCGCCGCGATCCTTGTTCATCAGGGCGAAGAGGGCGGACATGTCACCGCCGACGGATTCGCCGGTGACGGCGATGCGCGAGGTGTCCATGCCGTGGTCGGCGCCGTTGGCGGCGACCCATTGGCCGACGGCGTAGTTCTGCTCGACCTGGGTCGGGTACTTCTTCTCCGGGGCGCGGTCGTAGACGGGGAAGACGCCGACGGCGTTCGCGCCGACGGTGAGTTCCCGGAACAGCCGGTCATGGGTCTTGTCGTCGCCGAAGACCCAGCCGGCACCGTGGATGTAGAAGAGGACGGGGAGGTCGCCGGTCGCGTCCTTGGGGCGGATGATCCGGGTCTTGACGGTGCCCCATTCGCCGGCGTCGACGTCGACCCATTCCTCGTCGACATCCGGGCGTTCGACGCCCTCGCCGCTCTGGAGGTCGAGGAGGATCTTGCGGCCCTCCTCCGGCGGGACTTCGTAGATGCGCGGATGCGGTGCGGTCGCCTCGGCGAGGTCCTTGGCTTCGGGCTCGAGGTACGGGGTGACGGGCTGGGGGATCTCGGTCATGGGAATCATGCTCCTTCGTTGTCATCAACGGCGTCGGTTCATCGTGGTCGGCGGTGCCGGGTCCACGTGAGCGACGGGGTCGGCGGGTGGGTGCTGCAAGCCGACCTGTGCATTCAGCCTACGGACGGGGATATCATTCCGCTATGGTCACAAACGACACGTACCAGGGAGATCGCGACAGGCGGAGTCCGGAGATCGCTGTCGTCCGCTACGGTGACTGTCAGTTGGCGGCGGTGTATGGGCTGACCGATGTGTTCCGGGTGACAAATGAGCAGCTCGATCTGCTCGGCGGTGATGAGCGGCGCGTGCGGGTCAGTCATTGGGAGTGGACCGGGGACGGGGTGACGTGCACGTTCGATTCGCATCCGGGAACGCCGCATGCTCCCACCCATGTCATCTTCCCGCCGAGTCTCGTGGCCCCGGAGCTGATGGGCGAGTCCGGGGTTCTGCGCGATTGGGCGCTGGCGCAGCGGGCGGACGGGGCAGTGCTGTGCGGTCTGTGTGCGGGGGTGTTCGTGCTCGCGGAGACGGGGCTCCTCGATCATCGGCGGGCGACGACGCATTGGGCGTTCGTCGATGAGTTCGCTCGGCGGTTTCCGCGCGTGCGGCTTGATGCCAGTCGGATGGTCATCGACGAAGGTGATGTCATCACGGCCGCGGGAATCATGGCGTGGCTCGATTTCGCGCTGTCGTTGGTCGAGGCGCTGTTCGGGCCGAGCATGATGATCCGGACGTCGCGGTTCATGCTCGCCGATGCGCCGCGGACCGAGCAGCTGCCGTACATGGCCCAACTGCCGTCGACGGCGCATCAGGACGAGGTGGTTATGCGCGCGCAGGAGACGATCGATCGCGAGCTCGCGTCGTCGCTGACGCTGAGTCGGCTGGCTGCGGTCACGTCGACGCACCCGCGGACGCTGCAGCGTCGCTTCAAGACGGCGACGGGGATGACCGTGACGCAGTACGTTCAGAGGCTGAGGGTCGAGCGGGCCAATCATGCGCTTGCGACGACCGGTGACACCTTCGAGGCGATCGCGAGGTCGGTCGGCTACGACGATCCGACGACGCTGCGTCGGCTCATCCACCGCGAGACCGGTCTGACTCCGACCGGTTACCGGCAGCGGTTCGGAGCGAAGAGGATGCTGGGGGATCGAACCGGCGCGCGGTAGCGGAGTGCTGGGGCCGGCCGGGTTCGGGCCGAACCGCATCGGCCATGATCTGCGTCGTCGCGACGCTGCGGGACTGAGGTGGTCGATCGGTCCGGACGAGAGCAGGCTGGGACTCGAGGAGCTTCGGATTCGGGCGGATGTTCACAACAGCGGTGATCCAGAACGGCGGCGGGTCAGTACGGCGGCTATTCAGAACGACAGTGGTTCGGAATGGCAGTGGTTCAGAACGGCGGAGGCTCGCCGTTGTCCCAGACCCACTCCTGTTTCGCGGGGTCCTTCCTTTGAATCGAACTCGTGCGCTTCGTCCATCCCGGGAATCCTCTGTCAGCGGCCGGCCCCGGGCAATCCCTGGAGGTCCGCACCTCCCCGGGAGCTGGGGCAGTCGAGTCCCCCTGGGGTGGGCCGGGGTCAGGAGCTTCATGTTCGGGGTCGGGGGTGGCTGAATGGTCGGCGGTGTCGGCACGATCGGAGGTGTCTGCGTCCCCACGAGTCTCGATGAGGCGGGCGTTCTCCGCGTTGACAGGGCTGTCCCCGGGGACTGTGGACACACGTGTCCCGTGGGCGAACGTGTACTCCAACACTCCGTGGCGGTTCATCCGGACCGAGTATCTGCCGTCCGTTTTGCCCTGATGATGCTGCTCGCACATCGGGTGGAGGTTGCCGAACACCGTGAGCCCGCCTGCGGCGGGATCGTCGTGGTTGAACGGGATGATGTGGTCGATCTGGGAGGACTCGGCACGCCTGCGGCATCCGGGCATGGAACACCACTGCCATTGGGAGACCAGTGTGTTCCGGACTCCTTCGGGAATGTAGTACGACGTGGCTTTCGCATCGATCGGAGTGCCGGTGGCAGGGTCGGTGAGGATCCGCATCCACGATGAGCAGTTCCCTGCGATCATTCGGGCGGTCTCGGCGGGGACGGGTGTGCCGTCGGAGAAGGTGCCGGGCAGGTCGCAATCGCCCATGAGGCTCATGCACGGGACAGTGATCATCATGCGCGCCTGCCCTGCCAGCCAGTAGGGGGCCGTCGGGCTGACGAGGACGAGGGAGAACGCAACTCGCCCCTGCTCGTCGCACTCGATGCCGTCCAGGCGCGTCATCCGGATACCGGTCGAGGGCTTGAGCTTCCGATCGTCCGGCGTCGTCTCGTTGTGGGCGGCGGTGCCGCCTACCCCAACGTTGAGTGAGGTGGCAGGATCGCCGGAGTCGACCATTCCCTCGGTGCCGCTCATCTCCGATTCACCTGACGACCCCTCATTGTCGGCCGCAGAGACAGTGCTGGCCGCAGGATTCATGCCGTCTGCTGAGTCGATGCCGATCGCCGTGTGGATCGCGGCAGCCATGTCGTCGACTGTTTGCACGTTCTCGAGGTCGAGCGGGATGTCGCGAGTCGTCGTCGACCCCGTTTCGGTGTCCCGGGCTCGCACCTGAACGCGCAGCTGGGGAACGCTGCTGGTGAGAATGTCGAACATCAGTGCGTCGATGCCGCGCAGATCGTCGAGGCAGGCACCCTCGGGCAGTTGATCGGCGAAAGCCGCGGTGTTGCCATTCCGAATCGCCTTCGCGAATGCCTCGATGCGCAGGTAGCAGGCCTGCAGCTCGGCAGAGGATCCGGTGAGCATCATGCACGCGCTGCCGTCGGGGTTCGTCATCAGAGATACCCGTCGCCGCTCGTGCGCCGTTTGCGTACGGTCCTCGGGCGGCTGCAGGATGCCGATCTTCATGCTCAGTGACTTCTTGAAGGTCTGGATCGTGACATCCGGGCGCCGCTGGCACAGGTATTCGTCGATGACCGGCAGCAACGAGAAGTGCACGTTCTCGCACTGACGGGTCGCGGCGATGACGTGTTCGATGGTGAATTCTCCGGCCAGGCAGCGGGCATGGAACTTGGGGAGCCCGTGGATGAGCGTCATCGCGTGCGTGACGTGCGCGTACGTGCTGCCGATGGTGGTTCCGAGGATTGAGGTGAGCTCGGCGATGTCTTCGGAGTGGGAATGCATGTGGACCCAGCCGTCGAAGGTCTGCGTGGGCCGGAAACGGGGAAATCCGGGCAGCTTCGCCGAGGTGGTGCCGGGCATCCCTGCCGACGCATCCTCGGCGTCGTCGGCAGTGACCCAGTCGGCGGTACAGCCGGCGTTCTTGGCGAATCGATGCACGGTCTGGGAGAAGCTCGCGTGCTCATAGGGCCGATCGGGGTCGGGGTTGAGCAGGTTGAGGTGCGCAATGACGTCGGCGAGGAAGAGCTTCGCTGTGACCTCGAATGCCGTGATCTGGGCCCGATCGCTGGCGGTGTAGAAGGCGACGGCCTCGGCGTAAGGAGATGAGGGATCGATGTCGAGGCGTGACGGTGTGCGGCCAGGTTCGTCCGCGGAAAGAGCGGATTCGGTTGTGTCTTCCACGGCTGGTCACCTGTCTTCCCACGTCAGCGTGGCTGATGACAACAGTGTAGTTCACGTCACATCTGATGTCAATGAATATTTCGAAACTCGTTCGAACGAAGAATTCATTCATTTCGCGGTGCTCAGTGATTTTCGGTCGGTGGAAGATCGTCTCGGTTGGGTGTGATGGGGGTGCGTCCAGAGGTCGTGTGGGTCGGTCTGGGGGTGTGCGAGCGTGCTCGCCGACCCTGGGAGTGGGTCAGATTTCTGTGCGCCGAGAGGGGCACCGCGGATCGTGTGAGCATGGCCGGTGCCAGCGTCATCAGGACTGACGGTTCGAGTGACAGCCACCTCACACGCCGGTACCCTCGGGGAGAACACGACAGGGACCCGGCGAGCGGTTTCGGGAAAGCATCGGTGACGGCGCGGAACGTCGGCAGCCAGACTTCAAGAGGAGGCGCACATGCACTGTCTTCCGCGAAGTGCGCTGATTGAGCGCCTTGCGGCTGGGGGCTTTTGTTCGTACCGGATGTCCGACGGAACATCCTCATCTCGACACCGGTCGACTGGCCCAGGGATTCCGACTGCCGCGAAGAAGCCTCCGTCATGACGGGGAGTCCGTTGCCGCCGTGGCCGAGTCGCGCGCCGACGTTCGGAGGAGTTTCACTTCGTGCCGTTGACGAGCGCGACGTCGCGATGGCCATGGAACTGTCGACCGACCCGTACGTGCCGCTGACGGGATCTCTACCGCACAATGCTGCTGACGACGATGCTCGGGCATGGACGATGCGCCAACAACGGCGATATGCCGAGGGCACCGGCTTCTCGTTTGCCATCGTCAGCGTTGACAGCGGAAAGTCTGTCGGCCATTGCGGTCTTTGGCTGAGGGAGCTCGATGATGGTCGCGGTTCGGCCGGGTACGCCATCGTGCCGTCCGCTCGAGGTCGAGGTTTCGCCGCCGATGCGCTGAGCGCTCTGACATCATTCGGGTGGACTCTGCCCGAACTTCACCGCATCGCTCTCTTCATCGAACCGTGGAACCATGCGTCTGTGCGAACTGCGAAGCGAGCGGGGTATCGTCGGGAAGGACTTCTCGCGAGTCATCAGCGCATCGGCGGCGAACGCAAGGACATGCTGCTCTATGCTGCCATCAAGCCCGTTCGGGCATCGCGATCGTGAGATCAAGAACCTGCTTGGCGATCGGGAATTCATGGGTGTGACCGCGCCGAGGCGGTCGGGAATCCTTCGCTATGTGGATGGGGAACGTGGATGGGGGAACTCTGTGGAGTCGAACGACGGTGACGTGATCCGAGCAGTCGTCTTCGACGTAGGAGAGACGCTCGTCGACGAAACGAGAATGTGGACTGCTCTGGCCACGTCGGCCAATGTCCAACCTCTCACACTGTTCGCTGTATTGGGGTCGATGATCGAGCGCGGTATCGACCATCGTCGCCTCTGGAACGAGCTCGGAGTGCGAGCCCCCGATATCACGCACCGCCTGGAGCCCTCCGATCTCTACCCGGATGCGCTGCCGTGCCTGAACGCTGTGCGGAATGTCGGCTATCTCGTCGGCATCGCCGGGAACCAGCCTGCGGGTGTCTGCCGTCAATTGGAGACGCTCGGATTCGAGGCTGACTTCATCGCGTCTTCGGCGGAGTGGGGCGTGGAGAAGCCCGATGCCGAGTACTTCGACCGGATCATCGACGCGACCCGGATGCGACCTGCACAGATTCTCTACGTCGGTGACCGAGTCGACAACGACATCATCCCTGCGCATCGAGCCGGGATGGCCACGGCATTCCTCCTTCGCGGACCATGGGCGCATATTCATGTGCGGAGCCCCGAGGCGGCGCTCGCCGACCTGACCGTCAATTCGCTCGACGACCTCGAACGCGTACTGACAGACGCCGACTTCTCTCAACCTCGCTGAGGTGCACAGCTCGACGTGATCAGAACAGCGATCCACGACGTTCCGCCGGTGGACCAGCTTTCGACACTCTCTGCGATGTCGTGGACGGTGCGCGGTGGGCACAGCACCTATTGTTCGATCGGACCGGTCACCCTAGGCTGGAAGAACGTCGGTGGCGTTCTCGACTTCGAAGATCGCCGCTCGGATGACGAATGATGCAGCACGAAGGAGTGCCATGACCGATACCCCCGAACAGACGTCGACGACGCCCGAGCAGACGTCCGTTGCGGTTCTCGACTCCGCGCCCACGATCGAGGGGGAGTCGAAGTCACGGGTCGCGATGACGCAGGCCGCCGTCGACCTCCTCGGCGATCTCGTCGCCAAGCACGGCCAGCTGATGTTCCATCAGTCCGGCGGCTGCTGCGACGGATCTTCGCCGATGTGCTTCCCCGAAGGCGACTTCATCACCTCCGACGCCGACGTCCTCCTCGGCCACTTCGAGCTGCCGCTGCCCGCGCCCAACGCGAAGGGGGAGACGACCTCGGGCATCGACTTCTGGATGTCGGCCGAGCAGTTCGAGTACTGGAAGCACACCCACCTCACCGTCGACGTCGTCCCCGGCCGCGGCAGCGGATTCAGCGTCGAATCGCCGACCGGCAACCGCTTCCTCATCCGCTCGACGCTCATGGACATCGCGTGAGCTCGACACCCGACGTCTGACTCGCGCCGGCCCAGCAGCCCTGCTTCCGCGCGTAGGACTCCCGCGCCCTACTTCCCCGGCGCGATGAGCTCGGGTTCGCCGAGGGAGAGCATGAGCCGGTTCGCCCAATTGAAGAACGCCGCCCCGCCGAGCACATCGACGATCTCCGCATCATCGAGGCCCGCCTCGCGCAGCGCCCCGACGCGCTCGGGCCCGAACGCCGACGGCGTGAGGCTGAGCGCGACCGAGGCGTCGACGATGGCATCCCACACCGGATCGCCGAGGCGCGACGCCGTCCCCGTCCCCTCGTCGAGCAGCGCCTGCACGAGGTCCCGCCGCCCCGACTCCTCGGTCGCGCGGTCGGCATGGATCGACGCGCAGAACAGGCACCCGTTGAGCCGTGAGGCCGCCGTCGCCGCGAGCTCCCGCTCCGCCCGCCCGACCCCGTCGCTGACGTTGAAGAAGATGTCGAGATCCGTCAGCGTCCGCGCCCGCAGCGCCGCCGGATCCCGCGCGAGCAGACGGAAGTAGGGATTCTTCGCCCGTCCGGCCTCGATGAGGGCAGCGCGCTGAGCCTCGGTGAGATCCGCCTCGGCGACCGGCGCGATCCACGGCACCCACCCGAGCCCCGCCTGCTGGAACACCTCGGGCCGCCTCAGCTCGGGATACGTGCTCACCCGGGCGCGCGCCTCGGCGATGTCCGGGGACTCCTTCCCGGTGGCAGAGGTCCGATCAGCCGCCGAGGCGGTGGACCGATCCGGGGCCTCCGCGGGAGTCAGCGGGCGCAGCGGGACCTGCTCCTCGGCCGCCGCCGGCGCGTGAGAGAGCGCGGTCAGCCCGACGCTCAGCCGGATCTGGAAGTTAAGGAACGACACGAGCTGCGCGAGCGTGACGATCCCGTCCTCATCCCAGCCGGCCGCGAGCAGCCGCACGAGATCCTCCGGCCCGGCATCGCGGGGATGGAGCACGAGCAGGTGAGCGAACTCGAGCGCCGCCGAGGTGACCGGACCGAGCGTCTCCCGTGACTTCGCGTCGACGACGAGCTCCGGCCCGGGAACGCTCTCCGCGGCCAGGGCCGCAGAACCGTAGGACCCGAAGGGCCCTCGCACGGGACCGCTGGCATCGAGGTCGACGACGACCTCGTCGAGGAGCTCCGCCACGGCCCACGAGGCGGCCTCGTCCTCGTCGCGGAGGAGATCGCGGTAGAACTCCTCACCCGCGCTCGATCCGAGCAACCCCGCGGTGAACGCGGCGACGACGTAGCGATCGCGGTGGGAGAAGTCGCCGGGGTCCTCGGGTTCGAGGAGCGCCTCGAAGCTCAGCTGCGCATTCTCCTTCGCCTGCGCGCGGTGGTCGCGGACGAGATCGAGCGGGTCACCGGGGGCGATGCCCGCGAGCGTGTTGATGATGTCGGTCATGGCGCGACCCCTGCGGATTCTGCGATTCCCGCTGACCGTGCGCCTCCCGCAGACTCTGCGACCCCCGCGGACTGTGCGATCCCCGCAGACTCCGCCGGAGCCGCCCCGTCGACGCGCAGGCCGAGGGCGGGGGCCACCTCGGTGGCGAGCAGCTCGATCGAGCGCAGGGTGTGCGCGTTCGTCGCCGGCACCGAATGGACCTGGAAGCTGACATCCGACACCCGCCCGAGCACCCGGTCGGCCGCGAGCCGCTCGATGATCTGCTCCGGCGTGCCGAGGTAGGTGTCCGTCGCGGTGAGCAGCTCGTCGAGGTCGAGGCCCGAGGTGTCGTACCCGACGAGCCGGTCCGCCTCGGCGCGCAGTGCGGGTTCGGTGAGCGCGCGCAGACGGGGCAGGTCCTCGGCATCGGCGACGACGGCGGTCCGCGACGCGAGGATCCGCGGTGCGACACCCGCCGGCAGCGCCTCGAGGTACGTGTCGATGACGGGCAGTTGGATCTCATCGAGGCTCGCCCCGAGGTTGTCGCCGGGTCGCGGCTGCGTGCGCGAGAGCATGAGGCCGTCCCCGGCAGCTCCCGCAGCACCGGCCCCACCGGCGGAGAACGTCGCCTGCCAGAGCCGATCACCGAGGCCGCGCCGAGTCTGCGAGCCATCCGAGGCAGACCCGGCCGCCGACCCACCCGCCTCACCGGGGGCCGCCCCGCCATCCGCCGACCCAACGCTGTCCGGTCCCGGATAGAGGAGGTGACCGGTCTCGAGCGCATCACCGCGGAGCAGCGTGCGCAGGGTCGCGAGGTTGTCGGCGAAGACCTCGCGCCGCTCATCGAACGTCGTGCCGAAGGCCGGGAACGATCGGGGATTGCCGCCCGAGCCGAGGCCGATCTCCAGCCGTCCTGCGGCGAGCACGTCGACGACCGCGGCGTCCTCGGCCACGCGCACCGCGTTCTCCATCGGCAGGGTGATGATCGCCGTGCCCAACCGGATCCGGTCCGTCCGCGCGGCGGCGTGGGAGAGGAAGACGAGCGGGGAGGGCAGTCCGCCCTCGGCGGCGGAGAAATGGTGCTGGGCGACCCATGCCGTGCCGAATCCGAAGCGCTCGGCCTGCTCGATCTGCTCGAGCGCGAAGCGATACCGCTGGTCAGCCGGAGCATCCTCGAGGAGGCGGGTGAAGAACCCGAGCGTCGGGCCCACCGGTGTGGTGTTCGTGGTCTCAGTCGCAGAGTTCCCAGTCGCAGAGTTCTCAGTCGCAGAGTTCTCAGTCATCGGTGTCTCAGCTTTCTGTCGGAGCGGAAGGAGTGGAGGCGGCAGGGGCTGGCAGGTCCAGCGGCCGGGGGATCGCGTCGAGGAGCGAGCGCGTGTAGGCGGTCTGCGGTCGGGTGAAGAGGTCCTCCGTCCGACCGCTCTCGACGAGGTGTCCGCGCGACATGACGGACACGGTATCAGCGATCTGGCGCACCACGGAGAGGTCGTGGGAGATGAAGACGTACGTCAGTCCCAGCTCGGTCTGCAGCTGCCCGAGGAGGTCGAGGATCTGCGCCTGCACCGTGACGTCGAGAGCGGAGACCGCCTCGTCGAGGACGACGAGCTCGGGTCCGGCGATGAGCGCACGGGCGATCGCGACGCGCTGCAGCTGCCCGCCCGAGAGCTCCCGCGGCCGCCGATCGACGAACGCCGTCGGCAGTGCGACTCGCTCGAGCATCGCGGTCACGCGCGCACCGCGCTCGGCCCGGGTTCCGATCCGGAAGTTCCGCAGCGGTTCGGTGAGGATCGCCCCGATCGACTGCTGCGGGTCGAGCGCCGAATACGGGTTCTGGTGGACGAGCTGGACGGTCCGCCGCAGGCTCCGCAGCCGCGCCCGGCGGTCCCGGCCGACGCCGAGGTCCGCGGCATCGATCTCTCCGATCCGCACCGTCCCGGCCTGCGGGGTGAGGAACCCGGCGAGCGCCCGACCCGTCGTCGTCTTCCCCGACCCCGACTCCCCGACGATGCCGTGCGTCGTCCCGCGCGCGACCGTGAGCGAGACGTCCTCGACCCCGATGACCTCGCCGAGGCGGCCGGCAGTCCCGCTCTCACCATCAGTCCCGTTCTCACCGGCAGTCCCGTTCTCACCAGGAGCGTCGTCCCCGCGGGCGTAGATCTGCGTGAGCCCCTCGACCGCGACGAAGGGGCTCTCACCAGGCTCACCAATATCGCGGGCCACCCGGTCCCGGAGCCCGGTCCGCGCGTGCAGCGCGGGGGCGTCGGCGAGGAGCCGGGCGGTGTAATCGGCCGCCGGACGGGAGAAGATGTCGGCCGCCGTCCCGGTCTCGACGACGCGGCCTGCGCGCATGACGACGACCTCGTCGGCCCGCTCACCGGCGACCGCGAGATCGTGGGTGATGAGGAGGACGCCCATGCCCGTCTCCGCGCGCAGCTCGTCGAGGAGGTCGAGGATGCGCTTCTGCACCGTGACGTCGAGAGCCGAGGTCGGCTCGTCGGCGATGAGCAGCCGGGGCCGCAGCGCGATCGCCGCCGCGATGAGCACCCGCTGGCGCATGCCCCCGGAGAGCTCGTGCGGATACTGGTCGGCGCGCATCATGGGCCGGTCGATGCCGACGCGTTCGAGGAGGTCGATGACCTGGGCGCGAGCGGCCCGGCGGTCGGCCCGCTTGTGGATGCGCAGCGCCTCGGCGACGGACGTCCCCACGGTCTGCAGCGGGTTGAGCGAGTTCCCGGGATCCTGCGGCACATACCCGATCTGCGCCCCGCGCACCCCGCGCCAGCCCTGCCGGGACAGCGTCGTGAGATCGACGTCGCCGAGGCGGATCCCTCCTGAGGTCACCCGCGCGGTCTCCGGGAGGAGGCCGAGGACGGCGTTCGCCGTCGTCGATTTGCCCGACCCGGACTCGCCGACGACCGCCGTCGTCTCACCCGGACGGACGACGAGGTCGACGTCGTCGACCGCGGGATCGGCGGAACCGCCTCGGCGGGAGTAGTCGACGGTGAGACCGCGGACGGCGAGCAGCGCAGCGGACCCGGCGGGAGCCGGCGCGGTGACAGCGGGAGCGGTCGAGAGGGTCATGAGGTGACCTTTCGCAGGGTGTTGCCGATCTGGTGGGTGGCGAGCACGACGGCCATGACGACGAGGCCGGGCAGGACCGTCAGCCACCATGCGGTGGCGACGAAGTTGCGGCCCTCGGCGATGATGAGGCCCCATTCCGGGGTCGGCGGCGGGGTGCCGTAGCCGAGGAAGCCGAGCGTCGAGATCTGGAGGATCGCCGACCCGATCTGGAGGACGGCGAGCGTGAGGACCGGGGAGATCGAGTTCGGGAGGATGTGGCGCCCGAGCACCGACCAGTACGTGCCGCCGGACCCGTAGGCCGCGGCGACGTAGTCACTCGTGTTGATCCGCACGGCCTCTGACCTCGTCAGACGCGCGAACTGCGCAATCGCGGTGACGCCGACCGCGATCGCCGCGTTGATCGTGCCGAAGCCGAGGACGATGACGATCGAGAGGCTGAGCAGGATCGCGGGGATCGAGAGGAGGACGTCGACGGCGCGCATGAGCACGTCATCGACCCAGCCGCGGCGCGTGCCGGCGATGAGCCCGATCCCGGTGCCGACGATGAGCCCGACGCCGACGGCGACGAGGGCCGCCAGCAGCGACTGGGACGCGCCGTGGACGACCCGGGCGAAGACGTCGCGGCCCGTCTGATCGGTGCCGAACCAGTGGTCGGCGCTCGGCGCGAGAAGGGCCGCGGTGTCCCCGCCGTCATTGGGATCGTACTGCGTGAAGAGACCGGGCACGAGCGCCCAGGCGACGGCGATGAGGAGCACGAGCGCCGACACCGCGGTCGCCGGCCCGATGACCGCGCCCGCCGCCCCGAGCCGAGTGACGCTGAAGCGAGTGCCGCCGGACCGACTGCCGCGGGACCCGTCGGGGCCGGTGCCGTCACCGGTCGGTCGGTTGAGGCTCGTGCGGGTGAGACTCGAGATGAAGCTCATGGCCTCGCCTTCCTCGTCGCATGATCGTCGGTACCCCAGTCCAGCTCGACGCCGACGCTGCTCGCGCTCGCCGCCAGGGCCTGCTTCGTCCGGTCGTCGGGTGTCCGTTGTCGTGTCGCCGTCTGCGATGGTCTCCGCAGTCCCCGCGCCGAGGCGGTTCCCCGGCCGCGTCGGAGTCGGACGTCGACGACGGGGTAGAGGAGGTCGACGACGAGGTTGATGACGACATAGCCGAGCGTGGCGGGGACGACGACGGCGAGCAGGATCGGATTGTCGCGGTTCGTCACCGCCTGCGCGGTGATCTGGCCGATGCCGTTGCGGCCGAACACGGTCTCCGTGACGACGGCGCCGGCGACGAGTTCGCCGAAGATCAGGCCGACGATCGTCAGCCCCGGCAGCAGCGCGTTGCGGGCGACGGCGTGGACGAGGATCCACAGCTCGGAGGCCCCCTTCGCGGCCGTCACCTTGACGAAGCCCGCGGCCTTGACCTCGGTGATCGAGCGGATGAGGACCTGCGCGATCGGGGCCGACAGCGGGACGGCGACGGTGAGCGTGGGGAGGACGAGCGCCTCGGCGGGGCCGGGGGAGACGACGGAGACGAAGCCGAGCTGGAACGAGAACACCTGGATGAGGAGGATCCCGAGCCAGAACACGGGGATCGAGATGAAGAGGCTCGGCACGGAGTCGAGGACCCGGCGCACCCACGCCCGCGGGCCGGTCGTCGGGCCGAAGGTCGCGAACACCGCGATGAGCACGCCGAGGACGACCGCGGTGAGGAAACCGGAGACCGCGAGTGCGAGCGTCGAGGGCAGGGCGGCGGCGACGATCGTCGACACGGCGGCTCCCGTCTGCACGGAGAACCCGAAGTTCCCGGTGAGGAACCCGCCGAGCGTGATGAGGTAGCGGGTGAGCAGCGGTTCGTCCGCGCCGGTCTCCGCGCGGATCGCCGCGACCTGGTCGGCCGAGAGTCCGAGCGCGGGATCGGCGAAGCGGGCGGTCACCCCGTCCCCGGGGATGACGGAGAGGAGGACGAACGCCGCGGTGAAGGCGAGCAGCAGGACGAGGAGAGCCTGTCCGAGCCGCAGCCAGAGGTATCTCAGGTCGATCATCATCAGCTCGCAATCCAGGTGCTGTAGAAGTCGGGGCGGCCCACGGGTTCGGTGGCGAAACCATGGACGCGGCGGCGGAAGGCGAAGACCTGCGGCTCCTCGAAGAACGGGAGGACGTAGGCCTGGTCGACGAGGTAGGACTGGACCGCCTCGGCGGCGGCCTGGCGACGCGCCGTCGCCGGTTCGGAGGCCAGGGCGTCGAGGAGACGGTCGATCTCCGGGTCGACGGTGTCGTCCGCGGCGTCGTCGCGGCCGGCGGCGTTGAGGAAGACGTCCCGGTTGACCGAGGCGTAGTTCGACCGCAGGTTGTCGTAGTCGGCCCGGGCGACCATCGAGTGGTAGATCTGGATCGAGTCGAGGTCGAGGGCGTCGAGCGTCTGCTTCGCCTGGTCGCCGGGGTTGATCGACAGGCGCACCCCGACGCGGCGCAGCTGCTGCTGGACGAGCGTCTGCACCTCGTTCGACCGCGGCTGCGGCAGTGCCGTGTTGACGGTGAGCGCGAGGACCTGTCCGTCCTTGACGCGGTACCCGCCGGCCCCGCGTTCGGCCCAGCCCGCCTCGTCGAGGAGGCGGTTCGCCGCGGCGGGGTCGTAGACCCAGGCCCCGGTCTGGTCCGTGTAGCCCATCGCGCCCTGCGCGAGCAGCCCCGTGGCGAGCGGGTAGTTCGGGGTGAAGAGCTTGTCGACGATCTCCTGGCGGTCGATCGCCGAGATGAGGGCCCGGCGGACGCGGATGTCGGCGAGCAGGGGGTGGCGGAAGCGGAAGTTGATGCTGTTGTTGATCCCGTTCGTCGCCTTCGCATAGAGGCGCAGCCCCTGCTCGGACACGCGCGGCTCGTCGGGGGCCTGGACGTCGCGGACGCCGTCGGCCTGGCCGGAGAGCACTGCGCCGATGCGCACCGAGTACTCGCTGTTGACGAGGTAGTCGATGCCGTCGAGGTACGGCCGGCCCTGATGCTTCAGGTGCGGCGGCGCCCAGTCGTAGTCCTCCCGGGCGCGGATCGAGAGCTTCGTCCCGATCGTCTCGGCGGTGATGCGGAAGGGACCGGCCGTGTGGATCTTCGTCGCGCTGCCGGGACCGAAGCCCTCGGCGTCGAGGTCGAGGGTGGAATCGGCGAGGAGTCCCGCGTTCATCGTCGATGTCGCCTGCGCGAAGCCGGGGGAGGGCGCGGTGAAGTGGAAGCGCACGCGACGGTCGTCGAGGACCTCGGCACGGTCGTAGTTCGAGATCTGCTCGGACACGGGCAGGGTGCGCGATTCGTCGCCGCGGCCGAAGAGGTCGAAGTTCTTCGCGACGTTCGCCGCCGTCAGCGGGGACCCGTCGGAGTACGTGACGCCCTGCCGCAGGGTGAACGTGAACTCGGTGGCGTCGGCGCTGATCTCCGGCAGCGCGGTCGCCAGCCACGGGAAGAGCTCGAGGGTCTCAGGGTCCTGCCAGAGCAGGCGCGCGGAGATGTTGTTCATGATCCCGCCGTTGGGGTAGAAGCCGACGGACGGCGGGTAGAGGAGCGTCCACGTCTGCGGCTCGAAGTACGTGAGCACCCCGCCGTTCACGGGCGGACCGTCGGTGAGCGGATCGGTGTCGGTCGGGGTGCAGGCGCTCAGTGCGGCGAGCGCCCCGAGGCCGAGACCGACGCCGAGCACACTGCGCCGGGTGGTTCCGCCGAGGCGGGCAGCAGGCACAGCGGTCGCGCGGTGCCGGGGACGGAGGTCCGTCATGGTGGTGAAGTCCTTCGAGCAGGCGGGGCGGTGTCAGTGGGGCTGCGGAGATCGCGGCGCCGGTGGAGCTTTTTAGCTCAACAATCGACGCGGTGAATCGATTCCGCGTCGGCGCACATCGGCATTCGCCGTGTCGCGTCCCAGGTGGTCGTCTGCATGCCCTGAAGTCAATCCCATCCGCGTCATGACTGTCAATTCGTGCCTTAATATTGAGACATGATGCTGCCTGCGACCTTCGATCATCTCGTCATCGCCGTCCCGGATCTCGCGCAATCTGTTGAGCAATGTGAGGCGATTCTCGGTGTTCGTCCGGTGTCCGGAGGGGCGCACCCCGGGCGCGGCACCGCGAACGCGCTGCTCGGGCTCGAGATCGCCGGGACCCGGACCGAGCGCGGCTACCTCGAGCTCCTCGGGCCCGACCCCGAGCAGAACCCCGATCCCGCCGCTGACCCGACGGCGCCGGACCCGACGGCCCCAGACCCGACGGCACCCGACCCGACGGCGCCCGCACTGCCCCCGGCGCTCGCGGGGGTCACCGCACCGCTCGTGCAGCGGTGGGCGATCCATCCGCGGGGATTCGACCGGGCCGTCGCGGCTGCCGCGGAGGCGACGGATCCGCCCGTCGACCTCGGCGCGGTGTTCGATATGTCCCGCCGGACACCGGATGGTGAGACCCTGCGGTGGCGGCTGACGCGACGGACTCCGCTCGCGCTCGGCGGGATCCAGCCCTTCCTCATCGACTGGCTGGACACCCCGCACCCGGCGAGCCGCGCGATGCCGACCGTCGCCCTCGCCCAGTTCTGGGCGACGAGCCCCACGGTCGCGGACACCCGCGCCGTGCTCGCAGCTCTCGATGCGAGAATCGAGGTCGAAGCGGGGGAGACCGACGCTCTCCACGCCCGACTGGAAGGACCCGGTGGCACATGGCTGCTCTGATCCCCGCCCATCTCGACCACCTCGTCGTCACCGTCCCCGACCTGCCCGCGGCGGTCGCGGAGATCGAACGGGCCACCGGAGTGCCGGCCGTGCCCGGCGGCCGGCACCCCGGACTCGGGACGGCGAACTTCCTCATCGGGCTGGCACCGGCTGGCCGGCCGGACGGGGCGCACACGTATCTCGAGATCCTCGGACCCGATCCCGAGCAGGAGGCTCCGGCCGACGGCACGCTGCCGCTCGACGCGCATCTCGCGACCGCCCCGACCCTGCGCACGTGGGCGATCCACCCGCCGGCCATGGCGGCGACGGTCGCCGCCGTGCGCACCGCGGGCATCGACGTCGGCGAGGTCAGGGACATGTCGCGCGAGACCGCCGAGGGGAACCTCCTCGCGTGGCAGCTGACGAGCCGGTCCCCGCTCCCGCAGGAGGGGATCCAGCCGTTCCTCATCGACTGGGGTGACTCGGTCCATCCCGCCGAGGCGGCCCTGCCCTCCCTCGATCTCCTCGAGTTCATCGTCGAGGTGCCCTACGTCGCTGCGACGCGGAGCATGCTCGAGGTCCTCGGGGCCGGTGACACCGAGGTCGCCACCGGGCCCGAGCGCCGCCTGCGGGCGCGGCTGCGCGGTCCGGGCGGGGAGCTGACGTTCTGAGCGTACGGTGCCCGTCGCTTCGAGACTCGGCAGAGACCGCGATCCGGCAGAGACCGCGATCCGGCAGAGACCGAGATCCGGCAGGGACTGAGATCCGGCAGAGAGAGGGAACCCGCGGCTAGACTCGCAGGTGTGATTCCGCCCCTCATCCCCACCGGCCGCAGTCCGCGCGCTGCACGGATCGGTCGCGCCGCCTCGGCGTTGGTCGTCGCTGCCCTCCTCACCGCCGTCAGCGCGTGCGCGCCCGAGGAGGCCGAGGAGACCCGGCCGACACCGCAGGCGGTCGAGACGATCGCTGCCCCGTCGGTGACCGACCCGGCCGATCTCCCAGGACCGACGGCCACGGGACCCGGCGGTGATTCGGCCGGTGCGGTCGGCGTGACCGAAGGCGACATCGAGATGCAGGGCAGCGGGAAATGGGCGCGCCCGGCCGCTGAGGTCGGGCCCAACCGCGACGGCGGCAGGGCGTTCACGGTCGCCGTCCGGGTCGAGGACAATCTGCCCATCGACGTCGATGGCGCCTCCGACTTCATCATCGCGACCCTCCAGGACGAGCGCGGCTGGCAGGACATCGACGACGTGTCGATCGAACTCGTCGATTCGGGGCAGGACGCGATGATCAGTATCGCGAGCCCGAACACCGTCGATGAGATGTGCCTGCCGCTCAAGACGCTCGGGAAGCTCTCGTGCCGCAACGGCCCGAACGTCATCCTCAATGCCAAGCGCTGGGTGAGCGCGACTCCGGAGTTCGACGACATCACGCAGTACCGGCAGTACCTCATCAACCACGAGGTCGGGCATGCGCTCGGTCACGGCCACGAATCGTGCCCGGGTTCGGGGGAGACCGCCCCGCTCATGCAGCAGCAGACGAAGGGCCTGTCCGGCTGCACGCCCAACGGCTGGCCGTCCCAGGGGTAGTGGGTTCGGCCGCCTCGGGGATGACCGGCCGACTGCGATTGACGACAAGCTGAGAGTCGAGGTCAGCCCTCCCTGAACCGTCTGATCGCAACGTCCTGTTGGGCGAGGCGGCGCAGGGCGAGCAGTACCGGTTCGAGGAGCAGGGTGCCGAGCACCGCCTGCCGCACGGCGCTGTCGATCTCGGCGGTGGGCACGGTGTCGACCTCCGCCTCGGCGAGGTCGTGGACGGTGCGCCCGTAGCGAGCGAGGCCGCCGTCGATGAGGTCGATGCCCGCCGCATCGAGAGCCCGCAGCGCCGTGGCGAGCTGGTCGACTTCGACGCTGTCGGGGTCGATCGTCCACCCGAGTTCGGCGACGAGGCCGAGGGCCGCCTCGGTGCTGGTTCCCTCTGGCCCCTGACGGGACGAGCCTGTCTGACGGGGTGGGCCTGCTTGACGGGGGGCCTGCGCGGGCATCGTCGCGTGCTGTGCCGCGCCGAGCACCTCGGAGAACGTCTCCGGCGGATCGTCGATGACGCCGAGCACGCGTTTGGCCGCCTCGATGCTCAGTCGGGCCGGGCCGAGGAGGGCGCGGATGAGCTCGAGACGGTCGACGTGCGCCTCGGAGTAGACCGCCTGCGTCGCCGACGTCCGCTCGCCGGCCGGCAGCAGTCCCTCCCGCAGGTAGTACTTGATCGTCGCCACCGGCACGTCGCTGCGTCGCGACAGCTCAGAGATCCGCACAGAGTCCTCCTTCTTGCGTCTGATCCTTCTTCCGGCTGATTCCACCCTCCGTCCCCTTGACATTGGACAGTATAACTATCCAATATTGGAGAGTGCAGGTATCCATTATGTCAGGAGCTCACGATGACGACGACTCGACTCACCCATGATTACGACGGCGAACTCGTCGTCTTCCACATCGGCATGCGCATCCGTCAGTGGTGGCGCCCCGACCTCTGGCTGCCCGTCTTCCAGGCGATGCCGCCGATGCTCCGCGAGCTCTCGCAGGACCCCGACTCCGGACTCCTCGGCTTCCGGCTGATCGCCGACCCGCGCGGTCCGTGGACGGTGCAGTACTGGAGTTCGCTCGAGAAGCTCTATGCCTACGCCTCCGATCCGCAGGCGTCCCACCGACCCGCATGGTCGGCCTTCAATCGGCGCGCGCGGAATGCGCCGCGTGCCGTCGGCGTGTGGCATGAGACCTACCCGGTGGCCGGTGCGGAGTCGATCTACGTGGGCATGCCCCCGATCGGACTCGCCGAGGTGGTCGGATCCCGCCCGGTCACCGGTCGCAGCCATCGCGCGGCCGACCGCCAGGCCCGTCTGGATCGGTGAAATCACTGGTCAGAGCCTTGGTTCCGATGGGTAAGCGAGACCTCCATCACGCCGGGGAGGGACGGGGAATATCACCGGGAGGATTCTCGTTGATTGAGTCAAACAGACGTATATGAGTCACCCTGGCTCAACTTCCAAAGGAGACCGTTTTGGCTAACTTCTTCGGACCTTCCAGTGGTGGCGAAGGCTCTTTCGACGAGTTCCTCGCCCGCTATCTGCAGGGTCAGAACACACCACGGCAGGGCCGTTCCGTCGACATCAACCGGTTGCTGTCCAAGCGCACGCGTGAAGTCGTCGATGGCGCTGCCGAGTACTCGCGGCGGCGCGGACAGGAAGAGGTCGACGCCCTCCACCTGCTGCGCGTGATGGTCGATTCCGAGCACGGCTCGGCGTCCCTGCGCCAGGTCGGCGCGGACCCCGAGGCGATCGCCCGGGCCATCGACGAGCGCCTGCCCGAATCCGCCGAGGCACGCGAGACCGAGGGCGCGCCGACACTGACCGGCGCTGCCCAGAAGTCGCTGCTCGACGCCTACCAGGTCGCCCGCGCGTTCGGCTCGACCTACATCGACCCCGAACACCTCTTCTTCGCCTTCGTCCTCAACCAGGAGATGCCCGCCGGGCGGATCCTCGCGCAGGCCGGGGTCACGCAGGCGACCCTGCAGGCCGGTGCCCAAGCGGCCGAAGCCAAGCAGACGCAGGGCGGGACGACCGAGTCCGGTGAGGGGGAGTCGATGCTCGAGAAGTTCGGCACCGACCTCACGGCGCTCGCCGCTGAAGGCCGGCTCGACCCGGTCATCGGTCGTGCCACGGAGATCGAGGAGACCATCGAGATCCTCGCCCGCCGCACGAAGAACAACCCCGTTCTCATCGGTGAGGCCGGCGTCGGCAAGACGGCGATCGCCGAAGGACTGGCGCAGGCCATCGAATCCGGCGACATCCCCGCTCAGCTCCTCGGCAAGCGGGTCATCGCCCTCGACCTGCCCGGCATGCTCGCCGGCACCCGCTACCGCGGTGACTTCGAAGAGCGTCTGACGAAGACGCTCGACGAGATCGCCGAGGACGGAGACACGATCGTCTTCGTCGACGAGCTCCACACCCTCGTGGGAGCAGGCGGCAGCGGCGAATCGAATTCGATGGACGCCGGCAACATCCTCAAGCCGCGCCTGGCCCGTGGGGATCTCCACCTCCTCGGCGCGACGACGCTGCGTGAGTTCCGCACGATCGAGAAGGATTCGGCGCTCGCTCGCCGCTTCCAGCCGGTCATGGTCGGCGAACCGACCATCGAGGACGCGGTGACGATCCTCGCCGGACTCGCCGATCGGTACGCCGAGCACCACGGTGTCACCTACGACGCCGAGGCGATCCGCGCCGCCGTCGAACTCTCGCACCGCTACATCACCGACCGGTACCTGCCGGACAAGGCCATCGACCTCATCGACCAGGCCGGCGCCCGGCTCTCGCTCAAGCGGGGTCCGGTCGTCGACACGGCAGCGATGCGCTCCGAGCTCGGCGAGCTCGAGGCGGAGAAGAACTCGGCGATAGCGGCCGAGAACTTCGAGCGGGCCGGCGAGATCCGCGATGAGATCTCCCACCTCACCGATCGGCTCGAGGAGATCCTCAACTCGAGGACCACCTCGGCGAATGACGGGGAGGACGGCGTCGTCGACGCCGAGCAGATCGCTCAGGTCGTCTCCCGGGCCACCGGGATCCCGGCCTCGTCGATGACGCAGGAGACGAAGATCCGGCTCGCAGGACTCGAGGACATGCTCCACGGTCGCGTGGTCGGTCAGGACGACGCCGTGTCCGCGGTGTCGAAGGCCATCCGCCGGTCGCAGACCGGGATGGGCGATCCCGCCCGGCCCATCGGCAGCTTCCTCTTCCTCGGCCCCACGGGCGTGGGCAAGACGGAGCTGGCGAAGGCGCTCGCGTCGACGCTGTTCGACGACGAGTCGGCGATGATCCGGTTCGACATGAGCGAGTTCGGGGAGCGGCACACCGTGTCCCGTCTCGTCGGCGCCCCTCCCGGGTACGTCGGCTACGACGAGGCCGGTCAGCTCACGGAGCAGGTCAGGCGCCGTCCGTACTCGGTGATCCTCCTCGACGAGGTCGAGAAGGCGCACCCGGACGCGTTCAACCTGCTCCTCCAGGTCCTCGACGACGGTCGGCTCACCGATGGTCAGGGACGCACGGTCGACTTCCGCAACACCGTCATCATCATGACGTCCAACCTGGGCTCCGAGTTCATCGGGGCATCGACGCCGCTGGGCTTCACCTCGGCCGATGCCACGGTGACCGAGCGGGACCTCAAGGCGAAGGTGATGGGTCGGCTCAAGGAGGTCATGCGGCCGGAGTTCCTCAACCGGATCGACGACACCGTGATGTTCACCCGCCTCGACCGGGTGCAGCTGCGGGAGATCGTCGGGCTCCAGCTCGAGCAGTCGATCGATCGGCTCTCGCGCCAGGGCATCGCCCTCGAGGTGTCTCAGGACGCCATGGACTGGCTCGCCGAGGCCGGTTACGAGCCCGAGTTCGGTGCGCGGCCGCTGCGCCGCGTCATCCAGCGCGAGCTCGATGACCGGATCGCCGACATCCTCGTCACCGAGGCTGTCGCCGAAGGCGGAACCGTCGACGTCACCGTCGTCGACGGACAGCTCACGGTGGCTCCTCGCACCGAGGCGGCTCCGCTGGCGGCCTGACCGGTCGCCGGCGCGAGGCGCCACCCTCTTCGACGCGGTGATCCGACATTTACGCCCTTTGCAAAGGGCGTAAATGTCGGATCACCGCGTTGTTGTGTCTGCAGGGCGTTGAAGGCGCTGCCTAGGCCCGTGGGGCGCCCGTGTGATCGACGCCGAGGGCGCGGTTGATCGTGATCCGCTCGACGAGTGTCCACGCGGTCGTCGTCATGAGGTAGAGGGTCGCGGCGAGCGGCACGAACGCGGCGAAGACGGCGGTGAGGAACGGCATGAAACTGAGCATCCGCGTCATCCCCGACAGGTCGACCCCGCCGGGCAGCTGGGTCGCGGAGTCGGCCGCCGAGGTGGTCGGCTGCGGCATGAGCAGGTGGCGGGAGAGCGCGGCGACGACGGCGATCGCGACGATGAGCCCGGCATAGAGCAGTCCCGCGACCCAGGTGAGGTCGCCTGCGCCGATGAGACCGACGAGGCTCGAGCTCAGCGGAATCCCGAAGAGCGTGTGCCCGAGCAGCTCGTTGGCCTGACCGCCGATCGTCGGCTGGACGAAGAGGCCGTAGACGGCCATGAGCACGGGAATCTGCAGGAGCACCGGCAGGCAGCCGGCGAACGGGGAGGCGTTCTCCTCCCGATAGAGCTCCATGAGCTTCTCCTGCATGACCTGCTGGTTCCCCTTGTGCCGCTTCTGCAGCTCGGCGATCTTCGGGGCCAGGCGCTTCCGTGTGATGCCGGCCCTGACCTGCGAGAGGCCGACGGGGATGAGGAGGGTGCGCACGGCGAGGGTGAGCACGATGACGGCGATCGCCGCACTGCTCTCACCGGCGAGCGGTTGGAGGAGGTCGCTGAGCGCGGTGACGAGCCAGTACGCGCCGGAGACGAGGAGTTTGATGGGTGGGAATTCGTAGATGTTCACAGACGGTGTCCTTCGTTCGTCCGGGTGAGCACGGAACCGGGCTCACGCGGCGTGCACGCGCACTGCGACAGTGCTCGGGCACAGGGGTGGGGTCGTCACCTGAACGAGGAATAAGCTGCTGGACTCCCGCGCCGAGGCGGGGCAACGGGGCCGTGCCAACAGGACAGCACCGAGGCGGGGCAACGGGGCCGTGCCAACGGGGCAGCACCGAGGCGGGACAACGGGGCCATGCCAACGGGGCAGCGCCGAGGTGGGGCAACGGGGACATGCCAACAGCGCAGCGCCGAGGCAGGGGGCAGTCCCGTCAGAGCATCGCAGAGGAGTCGTCGTTCAGGCGTGGGCTGAGACGACGAAGGACGGCGCTCTGGCCATCACGGTGCCCGGGGTGCCGGGTGCGGCCGGCATGCGGAAGTCGCGGACCGCCGAGGGCTCACGGCGCATCCACGGACCGTGCGGGGCCAGGGAGAGCACGCGCACGAGCGCACTCGCCGCCCACACCCCGACGGGAGTGAGGAACGCGGCACCGAGGAGGACGAGGACGAGAAGATGCGCCGGCGACTGCGGAAGCACCGCATCGACATCGGCGCTGAGCACGACGACGATGAGCTGGATCGCCATCCACAGACTCAGCATCGCACCCGCCTTCCCCCAACAGTTCCTGCGCTGTCGACGATAGCACGCGCGTCTGCCCACGGCAGGCACGATCCGCTCCCGGCAGAATCCGCACCGGCGACCGCCTCGGCGCTGTCATCGTGGGGACATGTTCACACTCACCGCTCCACCGGTCTGGGACGAGAACGACGACGTCCCCACCGTGACCCCCGTCCCCGAATCCCAGCGCATGCTCTTCGCCCACCGCTCGGTCGTCTTCAACGGCGAGCTGCGCGACGACAACGGCATGGAGATCGCCTCCCGCCTCATCCTCCTCTCGGCCGAGGACCCGGCCGCCGACATCTTCCTCTGGATCAACTCCCCGGGCGGGTCGGTGCCGATGATGCACGCGATCGCCGATGTCATCGCCGCCCTGCCGAACGATGTCGTGACGATCGCGTTCGGGTGGGCCGCCTCGGCGGGGCAGTTCGTCCTCACGATGGGCACGCCCGGCAAGCGCCTGGCGCTCCCGCACGCGAAGATCCTCCTCCACCAGGGGTCGGCGGGGATCGGGGGCGCGGCCGCCGACATCGAACTCCAGGGCGGGGACCTGCGCGACGTCCGCGACTCCGTCCTCACCCGCATCAGCGAGGCGACCGGGCAGACCTTCGACCAGGTGTTCCACGATTCCCTGCGCGACAAATGGTTCTCCGCCGAGGCGGCCGTCGAGTACGGCTTCATCGACCGGGTCGTGTCCGCCTCCTCCGAGCTCTTCGCGCCGCTGGGACCGGGGCGCACGCACGGACTCGCGACGGACGGAGCCCGGTGATGAGCCAGTACACGATCCCCCACGTCGTCGACCGGTCGGGGAACTCCGAGAAGATCGTCGACGTCTACTCGCACCTGCTCGGCAATCGGATCATCTACCTCGGCGTGCCGATCGACGACGGCGTCGCCAACACCGTCATCGCTCAACTCCTTCACCTCGAAGCGTCCAGCCAGGAGGTGCCGATCCACCTCTACATCAACTCACCGGGCGGTTCGCTCACCGCGATGACCGCGGTCTATGACGCGATGTCGCACGTGTCCGCGCCGGTCGCGACGACGTGTGTCGGACAGGCGGTCGCCGACGCCGCGGTGCTGCTCGCCGGGGGAGAGGCGGGGCAGCGGTCGATGCTCGCCCACGCCCGGGTCGTCCTGCGGCAGCCGCACGCGGACGGGGCGCGGGGGACGATCCCGGACCTCATCGTCGCCGCCGACGAGATCGTCCGGCAGCGCCGAGAGGTCGAGGCGATGCTCGCCGCCGACACGGGGCGGACTCCCGAGCAGATCCACGCCGATCTCGACCGTGACCTCGTCCTCGACGCGACCGCGGCGAAGGCGTTCGGGATCGTCGACCAGATCGTGTGAGGCGGGTGCGCCGCGCTGGAGGTGGGTTGGGGTGCCGGGCGCGAGGTGGGACGCCGGGCTGGCGGCTTGCCGAGCTGTGGGATTGACGTCCTGTGGGTTCGGTATGGCGGAGGTTCGCCGGGCTGTGCGTTCGCCGTGCTGCAGGGGCTCAGGCCGCGAGTGAGAGCTGAGCCTGGCCGGTGCTCCGCGCGGGTGCGGGAGCCTGGGCGAGGCGGGCGAGCTGGAGCGAGCCGGCCTGGAGATCGGCGGCGGCGAGCACGAGGACCTGAGGGAGGGAGAGGCCGAGGACGGCGGCGATCGCCTCGATGACCTCCGAAGAGGGATCCTTGAGGCCGCGTTCGATCTCGGAGAGGTACTGCGTGGAGACCCCCGACAGCTTCGAGACGGCGGCGAGGGTGAGCGCGAGCTCCGTACGCCGCACCCGCAGCACGCGGCCGAGGGTCTCTCGCCAGAGCCGGGGCGGGGTCACGGGGGCGCGTTGGTCGTCCATGCTGTGAGCCTAGGCCGACCGACGTCGGCTCGCGAGGCTTTCCGCTGTGAGCAGACGACCGCGGCAGCAGCGCGGGAGGTCGCGCCAGCCTCGCGCGAGGTCGATTCGGCATCGCGTGGGGCTAACGCGGCACCGCGGGAGGCGCCTCGAGGTGGATTCCGCTCGACTCTCGCGTCGATCTCGAGCGGAATCCACCTCGGGAGCACTCTCAGCTCACGTCACCGAGCCCGACTCACGTTACCGAGTCCCGACTCATTTCGTCGGGGCGTCGGCGACGGTCGAGTCCGCGCCCGCGGAGAGCAGGTAGCGGAGCACGTCGGTGGCGGTGACGACACCGAGCGTCCCGTCGGCGCGCTCGACGAGAGCGAGCTGTGAGCCCTCCTCCTTCATCACGGCGAACGCCTGAATGACGGTCATCGTGCCCGGCAGCACGGTGACCGGTCGCAGCGCCTCGGTGACGGGGTCGGCGTCGTCGAGCATGAGGACGTCGCGCACGTGGACCATGTGGGTCGGGGGTCCGTTCTCCTCCGACCGCACGAGGATGCGGCGGTGCCGCTTCTCGTGTGAGGCGCTGCGCACGTCCCCGGCGGTGGCTCCGGGGCCGACGACCGTCGGCGCCCCGTGCCCGGCGACGAGGTCGTCGAGCGTGAGCTTCGACAGCGCCAGGGCGCTGAGCAGGGAGTCCGAATCGTCCTTCTCGAGCGTCCCGGCCTGCGCCGAATGCTGGAGCAGCTGCCGCAGATCGTCGGGGTTGTGCGACTGGTCGACCTCGTCGACGGGTTCGACGCCGACGCGCTTGAGGCACCAGTTCGCCGCGTTGTTGAGCGCGATGAGCAGCGGCCGGGTGACGAACATGAACGCCCGCATCGGCAGGGCGAGCATGATCGCCGACCGCTCCGGGTGGGCCACGGCCCACGACTTCGGCGCCATCTCACCGACGACGAGGTGGAGGAACGTGACGATGACGAGCGCGAGGACGAACCCGATGACGTCGGCGAGCCACAGGGGCAGGCCGGCCGCCTCGGCGATCGGGGTGATCCAGTAGTGGACGGCGGGCTTCGTGATCGCACCGAGGGCCAGGGTGCAGGCCGTGATGCCGAGCTGGGAGCCGGCGAGCAGCACCGAGAGCTCGGTCGAGCTGCGCAGGGCCGCCCGGGCCGAACGGCTCGTCGGGGCGGCGTCCTCGAGCCGGTGGCGCTTGGCCGCGATGAGGGCGAACTCGACGGCGACGAAGAACGCGCTGAGTCCGATGATGAGGATGGTCAGGGCCGCGACGACCCACGGGTTGCTCATCATGAGGCCTCCTCGATGGTCACGGTCAGGCGGGAGGGCACGTGCGAATCGACCTCCACGACTTCGGCGGCGAGCACCTCGGCGACGGGCGGCTCGGCACCGGCGAGATCACCGGGATCGATCGGCAGGGGGATCTCGAAGCGGTCTCCGACCTCCGGGAAGCCCTTGGCGTGCTCGACGACGAGACCGGACAGGGTCTGCGCACTCGTCTCCGGCAGCTCGCGCTGCAGGGCCCGCTCCACCTCGTCGAGCGGGATGACGCCGGGGGCCGACCAGCGGCCGGGCACGATCTCGACGATCTCCTCGACGACGGCGTCGTGCTCGTCGACGATGTCGCCGACGATCTCCTCGCCGAGGTCCTCCATCGTGATGACGCCGGCGAAGCCGCCGAACTCGTCGACGACGCACGCCATCTGGGCGTGGTTGTCGGTGAGCACCCGGACGGCGTCGGGCAGCGGCAGCGACTCGGGCACGAACACGGGGTCCTTCATCAGCGACGCGAGATCCGCGTCGTCCGGGTCGGCGGCGATGACGTCGAGGAGGTCGATCGTGCCGATGACCTCGTCCTCGTCGGAGAGCACCGGATAGCGGGAGTGCCCGGTCTGCATGAGCGCACGGATCTCGCGCAGCGGGGTGCCCTCGTCGATGACGTCGACACGGGAGCGGGGCACGACCGCATGGTCGACGGTCTGCTGCGGGAAGTCGAGGATGCGGTCGAGGACGAGGGAGTCCTCGTCGACGAGGTCGCCGCTCTCCCGCGACTCCGCGACGATGTGCTTGAGGTCGCGCCGGTTGACGGCGTGATCGACGTCGTGGACGGGTTCGATCCCGAGCACCTTGAGCAGGGCGTTCGAGGAGGCGTCGAAGATCTTGATGAGCCACCCGAAGATCGCCAGATAGATCGAGGTCGAGCGGGCCAGCCACAGCGCCAGGGCTTCGGGGCGGGCGATCGCGAGGTTCTTCGGGAAGAGCTCGCCGAAGAGCATCTGGATGATCGTCGAGACGACGAGCGCGAGCACGGTGCCGATGAGGACGCCGGTGCCGGTCGGGATCGGGGTGCCGCCGAGGGCTTCGCCGACGGCGGTGCCGATGAGCGGCTCGGCGACGTAGCCGACGAGCAGACCCGTCACGGTGATGCCGAGCTGTGCGCCCGAGAGCATGAAGGAGGTGCGGCGAGTGATGCCCAGCGCGCGATCAGCGGCGCGATCGCCTCCAGCGGATCTGGCCGCGAGGCGGGAGCGGTCGACGGCCATGTAGGCGAACTCCTGGGCCACGAAGTAGCCGGTGGCCACCGTGATGAGGAGAACGACGATGAGGCCGATGAGCAGAGAGAGCAGCCAGGTCATCGTCGGCCACCTGCCTCTGCAGGATGAAGTTGTCGAGTGTGGTGCGAAGTGATGTCCCAGCCGGGACTTCGATAGTCGTCCATGTTCCTTCCGAAAGAGACTGTGGCAACGGCTGAGCACGATTATCCGGGTGTCAGCTGGCAAAAAGCTGAGTCGATGACGGCCGGGGTTTCAATTCTCTTGAAAACTTAAGTTAGGCTGTCCTTGTCAAGCACACGGACCGCGTCGCGGTCCACCACTGTCGAAAGGGCAGGGATGTCGATTCCATTCGCGCGCCGGGCACTCGCCGCGGGCACCATCGTCGCACTCGCGTTCACCGCGAGCGCATGCAGCACAGACTCCTCGGCGTCGGAGGCCACCGCGTCCTCGGACTTCACCCCGGTGACGATCGAACACGCACTCGGCCAAGCCGTCATCGAGGAGGAGCCGCAGCGCGTCGTCACGCTCGGACAGGGGTCGACGGAGACCGCGATCGCCCTCGGCAAGACGCCGGTCGGCATGGAGGAGTACGCGTGGGGCAGCGATGACACCGGCTACATGCCGTGGATCTACGAGGCCGTCCAGGAGCGCGGCGACGAACTGCCCGAGCAGTTCCAGGGCGCGACCGAACTCGACGTCGAGAAGATCGCCTCGCTCGAACCCGACGTCATCCTCGCCCCATGGTCGGGCATCACCGCCGACCAGTACGAGCAGCTCGACGCGATCGCCCCGACGGTCGCCTACCCGGAGCAGCCGTGGACGATCGAATGGGACGACCAGATCACGACGATCGGCAAGGCGCTCGGGCAGGAAGAGGAGTCGCAGCAGCTCGTCGAGGACGTGCAGAGCCAGCTCGACAGCGCCAAGCGCGATGAGTACAAGGACCTCACCTTCTCCTTCATCTACAACGACGGCCCGGGCACCCTCGGCGTCTTCTACCCGCAGGAGCAGCGCGTGGCCATGGTCTCGGCGCTCGGTCTCACCCCCGATCCCATCGCCGAGGAGCTGCGCGCCGACTACGATGCGCCGGGCACCGATTCCGCGCTCATCGGTCTGGAGAATGCCGACAAGCTCAACAACTCCGACCTCATCTTCACGTTCTACTCGGATCCTGCGAGCCGCAAGGAGATCGAGGGGCAGAGCGTGTACGCGAACATTCCCGCGATCAAGGCCGGTGCCGTCGTCGCCCCTGAGGACCAGTCGTTCGTCACCGCGTCCTCGATCATCAACCCGCTCACCGTGCCCTGGGCGCTCGAGCGCTACGTCCCGATGATCGACGCCGCCGTTGAGAAGGTGCAGAAGTAAGATAGCGCGCCGCCATCGCTCGGGCCCGATCGCCGAGGTGGTCCCGGATGTCGTCCGGGGCGATGACCTCGGCATCGGGCCCGAGCTGCCACAGCGCCCAGATCGCGTGCTCGGCATCCTGGAAGGTCACGGTGAGGTCGAGTTCACCGCCTGCGACCGTGCTCTGCCCGGGAGGCCGCTGCTCGACCGGCCGCGCCCGACCGAGGTCGATCGCCGTCGCGCGCAGGGCCGCGGCGCCGGCGCCTGACGTCCGCACCGTCACCTCGACGGTGTCACCGGCCGTGCGGAAGCGCTCGCTGCGCTCGCGCCACAGCGCCGGCAGGTCGACGGTCTCGGGGCGGTCGGCCACCTCGGCGAGGAGTTCAGCGGCCTGGATCCGCGACAGCCGGTACGTCCGATCCTCCCCGCCGGCCAGGGCGAGGAGATACCCCCGACCCCGCGCGGAGACGAGTCCGACCGGATCGACGATGCGCCACCTCGGTGAGCGCTCGGGTGAGCCTCCCGCGGACCGATAGAGGAGCCGGAGCCTGCGGCCGCGGAGCACACCGAGGCGAACGGACTCGAGCACCTCGGCCGGCACCGTCTCCGATGCGCGGGGCCTGGCGAGGAGGTCGATGTCGGGGTCGATGAGGATCCGCTCGCTCACCGTCGTCGCCTGGGAGCGGTGACTCTCCGGCAGCGCGTCGACGAGTTTGCGCATCCCCGAGCCGAGAGCCGGAGCTAGCCCGAACAGCTCCTCGCCGCGGGGGAGACCGGCGGTGAGCAGCGCGAGCGCCTCATCGTGGCGCAGGCCGGTGAGCTCGGTGCGGAAGCCGGGCAGAAGGGAGAAGCCGCCGTGCCGACCCCGCTCGGCATAGACGGGCACGCCTGCGGCCGAGAGCGCGTCGATGTCGCGCAGCACCGTGCGCGTCGAGACCTCGAGTTCGCGGGCGAGCGTCTGCGCCGACAGTCGGCCCCGCTGCCGCAGCAGGAGGACGAGGGAGACGAGCCGGTCCGCACGCATGTCGTCACTCTATGCGAATACCTGACAGGAGATGTCGTGATTGTCGGACAGCCTTGAGGGACGGGGCGTCGACCACGGCGTCCTCACACCCACCTTCAGGAGGAACGATGGACCGCACGGCAGTCAATCCCGTCACCTGGTCGACCGAGCTCGGCTTCAATCAGGGCGAGCTTGTCACCGGGCCCGCCCGCACCCTCTTCATCTCCGGTCAGACGGCCATGGACGCCGAGGGCCGACCCCAGCATGAGGGCGACATCGCCGCACAGCTGCGCCTCAGCCTCGACAATGTCGAAGCCGTCCTCGCCGCAGCGGGCATGGGGTTGAGCGATCTTGTGCAGCTCAACGTCCACACGACCGACATCGACGGGCTCTTCCCGCACTACGGGGAGCTCGCCGGGCGCCTCGCCGCGGCAGGCGTCGCCCCCACGACGACGATGCTCGAGGTCAGTCGGCTTGCGGTGCCCGGCCAGCTCGTCGAGCTCGAGGGGATCGCGCTTGCGTGAGCGCGGCTTTGTGCGTCTCCCACGCCGCAGCGAGGTCGACGTCGTCGATGAGCCACGACATGTAGTCGTGCATGTTCGTCACCCGGGCATGGGCGTCCGTGCCCGGGGCGACGCGCTCGAGCGCCGAGGCGGCAAGGCTGCGCTGGGCGCGCAGGTAGGCATACTCGCGCTCGAGGAAGCCCGCCCACACATCCTCGTCCATGATGAACCGGTCCGCCCGGGTCCCCGGACGGCGCACCCGGCGGACGAAGCCGGAGTCGACGAGGCGGCGGGTCGCCGTCGACACGGTGCCCGCACTGATGCCGAGGGCCTCGGTCAGCTCGGCCGCGGTCACCCCGCCGGAGGAGTCGAGGAGCAGGTAGCCGGCGATCCGGCCCTCGAGGACCGAGGCCCCCGACATCGCCCACATCGTGCCGAAACGGGTGCTGAACTCGATCCGGAAAGCGCGGCCTGCGGTACTGTCGTCGGACATCAGCTCAGCGCGCTCAGCTTCTTCCATTCGTCCCAGGAGTACACCCAGTCCGAGATGTCGCTGTCCTCGGTCGACAGGTCGACCGAGGAGTCCTTGATGATGACCGGATCCCCGTAGATCGCGGAGTCGTAGTACTCCTTCGCCCGCTGCGTCGTTAAGTTGATGCACCCGTGGGAGACGTTCTGCGACCCCTGGACGCCGGCCGACCACGGGGCGGCATGGACGAACTCGCCGTTGTTGTGGATCCGCACGGCCCACTGCACCGGGGTCGTGTAGCCCCACCGCGCCGAGGTCATCGTGTAGTTCGCGTGCTTCGACATGACGACATGCGTGCCGTTGTACGACGGCGCCTTCGCCGAGCCGAGCGACGTCGGGAAGTCCATGACCTCCTTGCCGTCGCGGGTGACCGTCATGCGATGGGTCTTCGCGCTCGCCTCGGTGACCTGCTCACGGCCGATCTCGAAATCCAGGGTGAGATCATTGGCGCCGATGCGGCCATCGGCCATCGGCACGTTCTTCACCGGCGCATCGACGGAGACCTTCGAGTACGCGGGCCAGTACTCCTTCGGGCGGAAGTGGAGACGCGACTCCGGATCGTTCGGCAGCCATGCCCACGACCCTTCGACCTCGCGCTTCTTCCCGTCCTCGTCGGTGACGTCGACGGAGAGCCGATGCTCGACATCGTCCCGGTACTCCTTCGCGACCGTCGACCCGAAGGTGAGGACGATGGGCGCTGCGACCCCGACGGTCTGGTCGTCGGAGAGCACGGTGCGCATCGTCATCGGCTCACCGTCGGCCGCAGCGACCGTGGCCGTGGCCTCGAAGTCGTGGTCCTTGCCATCGGGCGTCGTCGCCGTCGCGCTCACCTCGTACGTGCTGTCGGCGACGAGATCGAAGTCCGAGGTCCACCCCGCTGCGCTGTCCGGTGCCGTCACGGTGTCGGCGTCATTCGGCGCCGAGGCGGTCGACGGGCTCTCCGACGACTCCGGCGCCGAGGTGGCCGACGGGGACGGCGCGTCCGTGTCCTCCGGTGAGGTGAGTCCCCCGGCGGTCGGGTCGCCTTCGCTCTCGAGTTCCGTGCCGGCGGCGTCGACGAAGGTGCCGGGATCGACGGCGATCCTCGGGTGGTCGGGATCGACGAGGCTGACGTCCTTGAGCACCGCGCCGTCGACGCTGAGGACGAGGCGCTTGCCGGAGTCGACGTCGATGTCGGCACCGGTCTGCACGGTCTCGCCGACGGAACTGCCGGTCGCGGTCGGGGAGGCGCTCGCCTCGGAACCGTCCGCCTCGGCGGAGTCATCCGCTTCGGAGGCAGCGCTGTCGGCGACGGTGCCGATGCGGAACTCGGGTGCGGGGGAGACCTCGGCGGACGTCGAGTCCTCACGGGTGTCAGAGGGGTCGGAGCTCGACGGGGTGCAGGCGGCGAGGAGGGCCAGAGCGGAGACGGCGGCGATCGCCCCGGAGATCTTCGTGCGTGACAAAACAGGGAACCTCGTTCGGAAGACAGAGAAGGGGAGCGGAATCAATGCTATTGATGCGAAATCACGAAAGTATTGAGAATGCGTGACAAAGCCCGCGTGGAATTCCGCTTAACGCCTCTCACCTGGGGAATCGGTGCGTCAGGGAGTTGTGGAATCGTGATGTGGAGGGGAATCGAAGGACTCCCCGTGCACCCGCCAGAGCTCGCTTACCCTTGCTGCCTTCCGGCCCTGGGGGAGTTCACAAGATGACGCCGCACGGGGAGCCACCGACCAGTCTAGGCGAGGTCGCGGGCTGCGGACAAAATGAGCGCGTGCGAGGTCGATCACTGCAGCCGGCGCGCCTTCGCCAGCAGCACCTCCCGCTCCCGGTCGTTCGTCGCCAGCGCGGCCGCCCGCTCGAACTCGGCCACCGCCTCGGCGCTCCGTCCGGCCCGGGCGAGGAGCTCACCGCGCACGCTCGGCACATGATGGAACCTCGGCAGCGCCGCGGTCACGCCCCGGTCGGCGATGTACTCGAGCCCCGCCTCGGGGCCGTGGGCCTCAGCGAGGGCGATCGCCCGGTTGAGCGTCGTGATCGCCGACGGGGCGGCCAGTTCGAGGTCGCCGTAGAGGGCGGCGATGCGCTCCCAGTCCGTGTCCGCGAGCGTCCGCGCTCGCGCATGGACGGCGGCGATCTCCGCCTGCAGCGTGTACGTTCCGCGGGTCTCGCGCAGGGTCAGCGCCGTCGTCAGCGAGGCCTCGCCGAGGCGGATGAGCGACCGATCCCAGCGCGTGCGGTCCTGGTCGGCCAGAAGGACGGGTTCGCGGTCGGGGCCGAGCCGGGCGGGGAAGCGCGCGGCCGTCAGCGCCATGAGGGCGACGAGTCCGTGGACCTCGGCCTCCCGCGGCAGGAGACCCGCGGTGATGCGGGTCAGTCGCAGGGCATCGAGCGACAGCTCCGGCTTCATCCAGTCCGGACCCGAGGTCGCCACGTGGCCCTCGGAGAACATGAGATAGAGGACGGCGAGCACCCCGGTGATCCGGCCCGGCCAGGCGTTCGCCGGCGGCAGCTCGAAGGGGACCTCGGCGGCGGCCAGCGCCTTCTTCGCGCGGACGATGCGCTGCTGGATCGTCGGAACGGGAAGGAGGAACGCCCGGGCGATCTCCTCGCTCGTCAGCCCGCCGACGACCCGGAGGGTGAGCGCGAGCTGCGCCTCCCGGGAGAGCACGGGATGGCACGAGATGAAGATGAGGCGCAGCACGTCGTCGTCGATGGCATCGGGATCCCACGGCAGGGCGGTCGCCGTCGTCTCCTGCTCGTCCTCGAGATCCTCTCCGAGGGCGGCGATCCGCTCGGCGAAGCGCTCCTGCCGCCGCCACGTGTCGATCGCCCGGCGTTTGGCCACGGTCATCAGCCAGCCGGCGGGGTTCGCGGGGATCCCCGCCTCCGGCCACGCACTCAGCGCCTCGGCCACGGCCTCCTGCGCGAGATCCTCGGCGAACCCGAAATCGCCGACATGGCGGGTCAGGGACGCGATGATCTTCGCCGCCTCGATCCGCCACGTCGCCGCGACCACCCGAGCCGCCGCCTCGGCGGTGCTCCGGTGGTCGCGGTCGGTACCGCCGGCAGTCGGCGCCGCGGTCTCCGGTGGGGACATCAGTTCCCGGCGAGCCGGCCCTCGGCGATCCACTCCTGTTCCTTCTGCACCCATTCGTTGTCCTGAGGGAAGTCATCGGGCCCGGTGACGCGGCGGACCTCGATCTGGGAGCCGGCGCTCAACGGTGCGCGCTTGGCCCATTCGACGGCCTCCTCCTGCGAGGAGACCTCGACCATCCAGAATCCGTTGAAGAGCTCACGCAGCTCCCCGTAGGGCCCGTCGGTGACGACGGGATCGTCCTCGCTGAAGTCGACGACCGCGCCCTCCGAGGCGTCGGTGAGCCCGGCGCCGTCGGCGAGGACACCGGCCTCGATCATCGATTCGTTGTACCGTCCCATGGCGGCGATGACCTCGTTGAAATCGGCCTGTTCGAAGGCGTCGACGGCGGCCTGGTCGACGGCCCGCATGATGAGCATGTACTTCATGATGACTCCTAGCAGTCAGATGAACCTCGGAGAGTCCCGGTCGAGACCCTCTCATGCACTACGTCGAACAAGCCTAGAGCGGATCGACAGGGTGGCGAGGAAAACTTCGAGAAACTTTTCCGGCGAGGTGTCTCCTCTGCGCGTGTGGGCGACGTCACCGGCCGAGACCACAGTGTTATCACCTCGTGACCCCGCCGCAACTGCAGATGGTGTGACCTCTGCGTAGGGTGGAGTGTCCCTCCCGTCGATCCCCGTCCCCGATCCCCGCCGTCTAAGGAACCATGCAGATCTTCCGCCGCGTCATCCTGCCCAGCGCCTTCCTCTTCGTCCTCGTCGTCATCGCCGCGATCCTCGCCTGGATCGCCTTCAAACCGGCGCCCGAGGACGGCTTCGACGCCGCCTCGGCGACGGGTGAGCCGGTCGGCTCCTCGGTCTTCGCCGAACGCGGATCGATCGCCAACACCCTCGAGCTCAAGGGCTCCATCGCCGTCGACAAGCCGACCGCGGTCAAGGCCGGACGTGAGGGCACCGTCAACCACTTCTTCGTCAAACCCGGCGACGAGGTGCTCAAGGGCGCCCAGCTGTTCCAGGTGAGAAGCGAAGGTCAGCCCGCCGAGGCGGCCGCCGGTGACGCTGCCGACGGCGCAGGCGACGGGCAGGAGGCTCCCGCGGCCCCGGCGCCCAAGCCGAGCTATCACACGGTCGTCGCTCCCGACGACGGCACCGTCGGCGACTTCGCGGTCGAGAAGAACGACACCGTGACCGCCGACACCGAGGTCACGCAGCTGCTCAAGGACTCCTTCACCGCCCAGGCCGACATCCCCGCCGTCGACCTCTACCGGGTGCCGAAGCTCCCGGAGACCGCATCGATCGCCATCACCGACGGGCCCGAACCCTTCGACTGCACGGCCCTGCGCCTCGACCAGGGGTCCTCGGTCAAGAGCGCCCCGAAGCCCGAGGACGCCGGTGCCGAGGACGGCACCATGCCCGAGGACGGCGGGGCAGGAGCCGCCGGTTCCGGAGACGGGCCGAAGCTCATCTGCGGCATCCCGGACAAGCAGACGGTCTACAACGGACTCGCCCTGACGATGACCGTCGAGGCGGGCAGTGCCGACGACGTCCTCGTCGTCCCCGTCACCGCGGTGCGCGGAGTCACCGACTCCGGCACGGTCTGGGTCGTCGGCGAGGACGGCAGCCAGGAGGAGCGTCCGGTCGAGCTCGGTCTCAACGACGGCGCGATGGTCGAGGTCAAGTCCGGTCTCGAGGAGGGTGAGGAGATCGAGGAGTTCGTTCCCGGCGCCGAACCCGAGGACGAGGACGACATGTCCGGCGGCGAAGAGTTCGACTTCTGATGGGGGCGACGCCAGACATCCCCGCCCCGCCCGGAACCGCACCAATGACAGAGGAGTCCACGGCCGCCTCGGCGCCCCTGCTCTCGCTGCGCCACGTCGCGCGCACCGTGCCCATCGGTGAGGGCACGCTGCTGACGATCCTCTCCGACATCAACCTCGACGTCCGGCCGGGTGAGCACATCGGCATCGTCGGGCGTTCGGGCACCGGCAAATCGACGCTGCTCAACATCCTCGGCCTCCTCGACCTGCCGACGGCAGGGGAGATGGACTTCAACGGGGAGCCGGTGCAGTCGATTCCCCGCAATCGCGCGGCGAAGATGAGAGGCCGGGACATCGGCTTCGTCTTCCAGCAGTTCAACCTTCTGCCCGGCCGCACCGCCGTCGAGAACGTCGAGGCGCCGCTCATGTACGGCACCGGCAGCGAATTCCGGAACCGGCGGAGGATCGCTTCCGAGATGCTCGAGCGGCTCGGTCTCGGCGACCGGATCGATGCGAAGCCGAACCGGCTCTCCGGCGGCGAGCAGCAGCGGGTTGCGATCGCCCGCGCCCTCGTGCGCCGGCCCAAGCTCGTCCTCGCCGATGAGCCGACCGGCGCCCTCGACGTCGAGACCGGCAGGACCGTCATGGGCCTCCTCGACGGCATCACCCGCGAGTCGGGTGCCGCGCTCATCACGATCACCCACGACCTCAGCATCGCGAACATGGCCTCCCGCCGCTACGCCCTCCACCGGGGCGAACTCCAGGCGATCCGCAACGACGCGACGGCGCAGGCGCTCTCCGGCGCGCCGGCGGCAGGAGGTGCCCGATGATCTCAGCATTCCTCGCCTCGATCGTCGAGGCCTGGCAGGAGCTGCGCGTCCACAAGGTCCGGGTCCTCATGTCGCTCATCGGCGTCGGGGTCGCCGTCTGCGGCCTCACCCTCGTCGTCGGCTTCGGCAACATGATGCAGAAGGGACTCGTCGACGACTTCGAGCGCTCTGGCGGTCGTGATTCGACGTACATGTTCTCGGTGATCAGCCCCAGCGGCGAGACGAGTTCGGCAGACGCGGAGAAGATCTCCGACGCGATCGAAAAGACCCAGAGCCGGTTCGACATCGACTACGTGTCGGCGACCGGGCAGTCGGACCTGCGGCTGCAGAGCCCGACGGGCAGCATCGACGCGACGCTGACCATCGTCGATGCCGACTACGAGGTCATGCACAGGGTGCGGGTCGAGCACGGACGATGGTTCACCGCAGCCGACGCCGAGAACATGGCCCCGGCGATCGTCGCCGATCAGGTGTTCCTCGACCAGTACGGCCTCGACGCCGGTGCGCTTCCTGCGACCGTCGACCTGCCCGGGCATCAGGCGGGAGTGGCCACCGTCATCGGGTCGGTCGCCAGCCCGAGCTATGCGGAGATGGGCACCTTCTACGCGCTGAGCGCGCAGGCGGAGAAGTTCGGACCGACGGTCTCCCGTCCCACCGAGTTCGAGATGTGGCTGCCCCCGGACGTCGCGCAGCAGCTGAGCAAGCAGGTCACCTCCGACCTCAAGCGGCAGCTCCCCGGGTACACCATCGACAGCTATCGCAGCGATTTCGCCGAGGATGCCGCCGGCGCGCTCGGCCCCGTGCAGAACGTCCTGCTCGCCATCAGCATCCTCATCCTCTTCATGGGCATGCTCGGGCTCATCAACATCTCGATGGTGACGATCCAGCAGCGGATCAGGGAGATCGGCATCCGCCGCTCCTTCGGCGCGACGAGCCGGCGGATCTTCTTCTCCGTGATGATGGAGAGCGTCGTCGCGACGACCGTGGCCGGCGCGATCGGCGTGCTCATCGCCGTCCTCGTGCTCAAGGCCCCGATCGTCGGGCAGGTGCTCTTCGACGGCATGGTCACCCCGCAGGTGCCGTTCTCCGCAGTCGTCGTCGGCATGCTCGTGTCGATCGGGATCGGGGCGCTCGCCGGACTCGTCCCCGCGCTCGTGGCGATGCGGGTGCGCATCATCGACGCCATCAGGGCGTAGCGCGCGGCGGGAGCCAACCGCCGGGCGACGGGAGCCATACGCCCGGTGACTGCTGCGAGCCCGGACCGAGACGATCGGTCCGGGCTCGCGGCGGTTTCGAGCCGGTGCGCTCAGGCTGTGATCGTCCGCCTCGCTTCACGGAGCAGGACGAGGGCGCCGATGCCGAAGATCACGCTCATTCCGATCTGGGCGAGGCTCGCGACGGCGAAAGCCGTGTCGAAGCCGAAGCCGGCCGCCACCGCGTGGAAGAGCGCACCGAGGAGGGCGACACCCACGGCGATGCCCGCCTGCTGCATCGTCGCGATGAGTCCGCCGCTCAGGCCCGCCACCCGGTCGGGCACGGCGCTGACGACCGTGCCGACGAGCGGACCGAACTGCAGCGCCTGACCGACGCCGAGGAAGATCGAGGGGAGCTGGATCCACAGATTGAAGGCCTCGCCGGCGGCCGCGGCTGCCCAGGCCACCCCGAGCAGGCCGATGACCTGGAGCAGCGTGCCGAGCAGCATCGTGCCCGGGCCGGTGAGCCGCCGGACGACGCGGGGGACGGCGAGCGAGGTGAGGAGGAAGGCCGCGGCGAAGAGGCCCAGGGTGAGCCCGGAGATGTAGGCGGGGTCGTGGTGACCGGTCTGGCTCGTCTGCGCGAAGTTGTACATGAAGGTGCCGAACCCGCCGAAGAAGACGAACGACATGACCATGCCGACCCATGCCGCCGGCATGCGCACGACCTGCGGAGGGATGAGCGGATGGCGGTCGGTCGCCTCGGCGCGGGCCTGCCAGGCGACGAAGGCGCCGAGGGCGAGGACGGCCGTGACGAGGAGGATCACGGGCAGCGGCAGCCAGCCGGTCACCGGTCCCAGGGCGAGGCCGATGACGAGGCAGAGCATGCCGATGCCGAGCAGTCCCGCGCCGCGGAGGTCGAGCGGCACCGGATGAGGAGTCCGGGACTCGGTGAGCCTCAGAGAGCCGAGGAACGCGGCGAGGGCGACGACGGCGCAGCTGAGGAATGCCGCGCGCCAGCCCCACGCCGCACCGAAGAGGGAGATGAGGCCGCCGCCGATGACCTGACCGCTGACGGTGCCGACCCCTGAGAATGCCCCGAAGAGGCTGATCGCCCGCAGCCGCGCCGCACCTGCGAGGGCGTGCTGGATGCTTGCGAGGATCTGCGGCATCATCAAGGCCGCGGCCAGACCCTGCCCGGTGCGGGCGACGAGGAGAGCACCGGTCGTCGGAGCGAGACCCACGGCGAGGGAGACGATGACGAGGGCGGCGGTGCCGATCGTGAAGAGGCGACGCCGGCCGAAGCGGTCGCCGATGCGGCCGCTGAGGATGAGCCCCGCGGCGAACGATGCGGAGAACAGGCCGACGACGAGGGCGGAGGCGGAGTCACCGGCGCCGAGGTCGGCCTTGACGGCGGGGATCGCGATGTTCGAGACGGAGAACATGTAGGTCGCGAGGAACGCGCCGACGTGCAGCGGCCACAGAGTCGCCTCGGACTCCGAGGTCGCGGTCGGTTGGGGGCGCGATGGCGGCTGCGTCGACGATGCGGTCGGGGCGGTCGCCTCGGCGGGGTTGTCGTTGTGGACGGGAGCACTCGATTCTGCCGTGGCGGCACCGGGAGAGATTCTCATGCTCCCATTGTTCGGTCGCGGTGACCAAGGTGGGAGGGCGTGGTCATGGTGGTGGTCGCGCCACCTGGATGCGGGCGGGGGAGTGGGCGGAGAATGAGGGCATGGCACAGGAGAGGACAAGTGAGCTGGGGCGGTTCCTGCGGTCGCGGCGCGATCGGGTGCGGCCCTGCGATGTCGGGCTGGCGAAGGGGACGAGGCGGCGGGTGCCGGGTCTGCGGCGCGAAGAGGTCGCGGTGCTCGCGAACATCGGCACGAGTTGGTACACGTGGCTCGAGCAGGGGAGGGAGGTCCACCCCTCCGAGTCGGTGCTCGAGGCGATCGCCGAGGCGCTGCTGCTCGACCGTGAGGAGCGCGCGCATCTCTTCCTCCTCGGCGGATACCCGGATCGGGCGACGAATCCCGGCGATTCGGAGGTCGGCGAGCAGCTGCGGATGATGCTCGACGAGGTGCTGCCGCTGCCGGCGATGGTCACCGATCCGACGTACACGATCCGCGCGTACAACGAGGTCGAACGGTATCTCACGACCGATCTCGCCGAGGTGGCCCCCGCCGACCGCAACTGCGTCATCCAGGCGTACGAAAACCCCGAGTGGGCCTCGATCTTCCAGCCGATCGACGAGCACAAACGGCTGCTCGTCGCGAAGATGAGGGCGGCGTACGCCGAGTCGCTCGAGGACCCCGAGTGGGGTCCCCTGCTCGAGCGGCTGAGCCGGTACCCCGACTTCCGAGCGCTGTGGGATTCGGGCAATGTCGGGCGGACGCCGGGCCGGACGAAGGTCGTCGAGAACCCCTACGTCGGCACCCTCAACCTCACGATGGCCACGCTCATCGCGCAGGAGAACCAGCGGCTGACGCTGTCGGTGTATCTGCCGGTCGACTCCGTGACCCGGGCGCGGCTGGAGACGCTGCACGGGTGGATCAGGGACGGCAGCATCGAGAAGAAGCGCGCCGAGGTCGTCGCCGAGCATGAACGGGCGCTCGCAACCGCGGCTGATGGGGGCGATCGGCCTGTTCACCTGCGGGTCGTGTGATGGTTCACACTGGGCCTCTGCGATTTCGCATTGCGGTCACGACTCCGATAAGCTGATCCGCGGAGGATTCGCCTAGTGGCCTATGGCGCTCGCCTGGAACGCGGGTTGGGTTAACGCCCTCAGGGGTTCGAATCCCCTATCCTCCGCCAGCAAGCGCAAGCCCCTCACCTGGGAAGATTCGGGTGAGGGGCTTCTGCGTGCCGGGGTGCCCGCGCGACACGGGGCATCGTTGCAGAGGCACACGGCGTCGGTGCGGCGACACGCTGCGATCGGCACGGCGCAGGCGCGACACGGGGCAGATGTCGGGCAAAAGTAAAATTGCCCCACGACTAGTCGCCTGCATTTTCACTTTTGGCCCGCAGGGTGGCGTGCACACTAGCGTTCGCTCGGTAGCCGGTAGCCGGTAGCCGGTAGCCGGTAGCCGGTAGCCGGTAGCCGCCGGCCGGGCCGTCCCTGCGCGCGCCGCAGCTCGCGAAGCTCAGCCGCTCGGGAGCGTGGGCGCTCCGGAGCGGTCTCCGCCGGACGCCAAGCGCCGGCAGTGCTGAACCCCGCCGCTCACCCCATGGTGAACGATGCGGACTTCAGCTTGAGCGCACTGCGCAGCTCGGCGCCGGAGCGGGTCGCGGTCGCCCCCTTCGTCGAGGTCGCCTTCGCCGAGGTGACGAGCCCCGCCTTCGTCCGGGTCAGCGTCACCGTCGCGACGTCGGGCAGGCCGAATGCCTTCGCCATCGCCGCCTGCGAGGGCGTCACCGTCCACGCGGCATTCGGGTTCCCGGCGGCTTTCGACTTCGACGCCGCATCGTCACGGGACTGCAGGTAGGGGACATCGCTGCCCCACACCTCGGCGGCGGAGTTCGTCACCCCCGCCGAGGACGAGGAGTACACGGCGTCGATGAGTGCACCCTTGTACATGACGACCTTCGCGTTCCTCACGTTCGCCCCCGATCCCGACTGCGTGGCCTGGACGGCCCTGCGCCAAGGACCGCTTTCGCGAGCGTTCTCGTGCGCCCAGCCCTTGAAGTGCTGCGAGGTGACCTCGTCGTAGACGTTGCACGCGCAGTCGGCCTTGAGCGGCCCCAGATTGCGGTAGGCATACGTCCGCGCGGCGATCGCCTGCGCCTCGAGCGCAGGCGACTGCCAGGACGCGGGGACCTCGGCGATGCCCGGCAGGTACTCGGAGTTCGTCCGCATGACGCCGAGGACGTTGAGCGCGTTCTTCAGCTGCCGGATCTCGATCTTCCCGTGCCGATAGGTCCCCGTCGACCCCGACTGGGCGCGGCTGACCGCGACCGTCGTCGCCTGCGACCCCGACCAGTAGCGCGTGTTCTGCCACTCGACGGTCATCCACGAACCCTCGTAGGACTGACCCCCGACCTTCGCCCTGACTCTGCCCGACGACGTCCGCTCGACGGTGATCGCCGAGCCCGACTCGACCGTCGTGCGCCCGACCTTGACCCGCAGGCGGCCCGCGGACGGGGTGAGCGTCACCGACTTCTCCCCGGCGAGCAGCTGGACGGTGATGTCGGAGTTCGCGTTCGCCGAGGTCTGCGTGACCGTCGCCGGGTTGTAGTAGTGCTCGAGGATCTGCGTCGCGCTCTTGCCGGCGGCGGCCATCCCGCGGGCCCCGTACTGGCTCATCCCGACCCCGTGGCCGAACCCGGAGCCCTTGAGGGTGAACGACGACGGCGCCGTGGTCAGCTCGATCTTCGCCCCGGCGGCGCTCGTCCACGTGATGCGCCCGTTCTCGAAGTCCTGCCGGGTCACCGAACCCGCCCTGTACTCGTTGCTCGTCGGGTACCCGAGCGGCCCGTTCTCCCAGCCCGACTTCTGCCACGCCGTGCGGATCGCACCCCACGTCGCGTGGGCCCCGGTCGCCTTCGTCCAATGGATCGTGCCCGCCCTGAACGTCTGGTAGCACCCGCCGTCCCTGAGCGTGCACCGCTCGGGGCTGACCGCCGGGCCCAGCCGTCCGGTGTCCCCGCCGAGCGAGCGGTGCATCGCACCGATGCCGCCGCCGGTGGGATAGGCCGCCGCGGCCGGCGCGGGCACGGTGACGGTGAGCGCGCCGGAGACGGCGACGAGGAGAACGGTGAGCAGACAGGAGAGGACGCCGGACGGCATACGCCCGGTGGAGGAAGCACGCATGTGATGATCATATGCGCAGGTGGCGCGTCCACGGACACACCGAGGTGAAACGCAGACGAACTCCCCGGAACCGCGGTCCCGGGGAGTTCGCGCGCCGAGGCGGCTGGCTCAGCTCAATCCGCCAGCCGGTTCACTTGAGGGCATCGGCGATCGCGGCGTTGAACGCGTCGAGATCGCCGGGGTTGCGGGAGGTGATGAGGTTGCCGTCGACGACGACCTCGGAATCGCTCCAGTCGGCTCCCGCGTTCTCCAGATCGACCTTCGTCGACTCGAACGACGTGAGCTTCCGGTCCTTCGCGAGGTCGGCCTGCGCGAGGATCCACGGGGCATGGCAGATCGCGGCCACCGGCTTGTCGGCGGCGAAGAACGCCTTGACGAGTGCGACGGCGTCCTCATCGGTGCGCAGGGTGTCGGCGTTGATCGTGCCGCCGGGCAGGACGAGCGCGTCGTAGTCGTCGGCGTTCGCCTCGGCGACGGGCACGTCGACGGTGAACGTGTCGCCGTGGTCCCAATCGTTCTCCATCGCCTGCAGGGTGTTCTCCGAGGGCGAGATGATCACGGTCGTCGCGCCCGCCTCATCGAGTGCCGTCCGCGGACTCGTCAGCTCGACTTGTTCGACGCCGTTGGTGAGCAGGAATGCGATCTTCTTGTCGGATACGGCCATGGTGGCTCTCCTTCTCTGGTGCACTGCTGTCGGACACGGGCCGGCGCGATGCCGGTCGACCCGAAGGCTGCGCTTTGACGCAACTCGGGTTGTCTCCATTCAACAGCCTGACCCTGGGAGAACATTCCGAACATCGGCCGGCGGGTCAGGGCAGATGATCCGCGGCGTCCTGGTCAGAGCGTGGGGACCGCGCCGGTCGGGGCGGGGGCGCGAGATCCGCGGGGTCCCGGTCAGGGCGGGGGATCGCCGAGGCGGACGATCGCCTCAGCGGAGGCGGCGACAGCGTCGTCGACCCAGTCGGGGATCGCCGTGCCGATGAAGGGGCGGACGATGCCGTAGGGGGCCAGGCGCGTTCCCATCGAGAGGAGTTCGCGCCGGTGGGGCGTCGGGTCGCCGAAGCGCCGGGCGAGGAGGCCGTCCATCGCCGCGTCGATGTCGTCGTTGATGTGCGCGGCGTCGTCGCGGACGCCGAGCGGGCCCTCGGCGGCGAGTGCCGACTGACGGAAGAGGAGCATCGAACGCGCCTCCTCGGGGTGAGCGCGGCAGAACGCCGGGATGTGGCGCGCCGCGGCCCGTACGGCCTCGTGCGGATCGTCGAGGTCGTACGCGGCGAGGAGGCCGACGTGGAAGCGGCCGATCGAACGCAGCCAGAGGCGGGCGAAGACATCGTCACGGGAGGGGAAGCGGTGATAGATCGATCCCGTCGGGCCGCCGATGCTCCGGGCGACGTCGGCGATCGTCGCCCGGGGGCCGCTGACGGAGAGCGCATGAGCGGCTCCGTCGAGGATGTCGTCATCGGAGAAGCGCGCAGGTCTTGCCATGGCACCCGATCATAGCTAGTTTTAGAGCATGAGTTTTAGAACGAAGGATTTAAAACCGGCGAGGCGGGAGGCGGAGGACGGGGAGCCAGAAGGCAGGCGGTCAGGCAACCGGGAGCCGCAGAGCCGAGAGCCACGGAACCGAGAGCCGCAGAACCGAGAGATCCCCCGCTGGGCGCTCATCGCCGGCTGGGGCGCGCTCGTGCTCCCGCTGCCGAGCGTGGCTTGGCGGATCGCGCTGCTCGCCGGTCTCGATGTGGGATTCGGCCTCGCGGACGAGGTGCGGTTCTCCGCTGGCGGCGTCGTCTACGTCCTCGGCCTCGAGGTGCTCACGCTGCTCGTCGCCGTGGCGGGCTTCGGACTCATCCGGCCGTGGGGCGAGGTCGTTCCGCGGTGGGTGCCCCGCCTCGGCGGGAGGACGATCCCACCCCTGGTGCCGCTCATCGTCGGCGGCATCGGCACCGTGGTCCTGCTCGGGCTTATCGGGTCCGTGCTCGTGAAGTTCGTCCTCGCCTGGACCGGGGTCGTCCCCGGCTGGACGCCCGATGTGGGGATGAGTGCGGGGGAGCGGGCCGTCCTGCTGGCCTGCTACATCCCGTTCTTCGTCTGGCCCGTCGCGATCGCTGTCGCGCTTATCGGCTACGGGCGCAGACGCCTCGGGGCCCGGTCCGCGCGCGTGTCTGCGGACCGGACCCCGGGGTCGGCCGTCACTGTGTGAGGTAGTCCGTCTGCTCTGCGGTGAAGGGCTTCGGCTCCATCCGCAGCAGCACCTTCCCGACGGGGTGGCCGCCGGTGAGGAACCCGTAGGCGGCGCGGACGTCGTCGAGGTCGAACACCCCGCCGATGGGCACGACGACGTGGCCGTAGGCGATCGCCATCGCCAGCCAGGGGAGGTCGTCGCGGCGGGCCTTCGCCTGGCCGTCGGTGTGGACGCCGTACTTATCGGCGACCTGCGGGCCGGCGGCGATCGAGTTGATCCGCGCGGCGGGAACGCCGAGGCCGAGGAGCATCTCGATCTCATCCTCGCCGCGCGTCGAATACGCGGCCTGGATGCCGTCCGGGGCGGCTTCGCGCAGACGCTCCTCGAGCTCGGGACCGTATTCGACGGCGTCGATGCCGAGTCCGTCGAGCAGCTGGACGTTGCCGGGGCTCGTCGTGCCGATGACACGGGCGCCGAGGCCGAGGGCGAGCTGGGCGGCGATGATGCCGACCCCGCCCGAGGCGCCGGAGACGAAGATCGTCTCGCCGGCCTGCGGGGCGATCGCGCGGATGCCGGCGACCGCGGTGCTCCCGGCGACGTTGAGGCCGCCGGCGACATCGGTGCCCAGTCCCTTGGGGATCTTGTTGAGATGCTTGGCGGGATCCTTGACGAGGACGTAGTCGGCCTCCGACTGGTTGGGGACGCCGCCGAAGACGAGGTCGCCGGGGGAGAAGTCCTCGACGCCGTCGCCCACCTCGGCGACGACACCGGAGAAGTCCATGCCGAGGCCGCGAGTGCCGCTGCCGGACCCGAAGCTTCCCGAGAGGATCGCGAGGTCGACCGGGTTGAGGCCGGCGAAGCGGACCTGGACGCTCACCTGTCCCGGGCCGACCGTGGGGGACTCGACGTCGACGACCTCGAGTTCGTCGGTCGTGCCGTGATTGTCGTACTGGACGCGCTTGGTCATGCTGCACTCCTCAAATGGTGGGAATCGCTCGCGGTCGGGACCGTGGCGCAGGCTGAGCCCTGCACTGTCATCAACGACGCACACGCGGGTCGCATTCCCGGGACGCGGGCCTACCCTGGGAGGTGGGAAGGGGCAGATCGGGCTCGCCGAGGTGGTCCGGCGCTCCCGTGATCGGAGGAGGAGCCAGCGATGGCCAAGTACCAGATCTTCAAGCACTACCGGGGGACGCCGGAGTACATCGACTTCGTGCCCATGGACCAGTGGACGCCCGCTGAGGTCGACGCGCACGTCCAGTACATGAACGATTTCGCCGATCGGCTGCGCGAGTCCGGCGAATTCGTCGACTCGGCGGCGCTGTCGCCGGACGGCGCCTTCGTCCGGGCGTCGGGGCCGGACCTCTCCCCGGAGGTCAGGTCGCCGTTCCCCGATTCGAAGGACCTCGTCGCCGGGTGGATGATCATCGACGTCGCCGACTGGGATCGCGCGCTCGCGCTCGCCGCCGAACTCTCCGCGGCCCCCGGCTTCCAGGGTGCCCCGATCAACGAATGGCTCGAGGTCCGGCCCTACCTCGGCGACGACGCGCACTGACGGTTTGACGACGCGCGCTGACGGTGCGACGCCGGTGCGACGACGCGGAGTGACGGTGCGACGACGCGCGGCGAACACGCGATGTGGGGCAGAATGAGGGTGCGCGGCAATGGGAACGACAGCGAGGGGACGAGCATGGTCGAGGCGACGGTGGCTGGTGTCAGGGCGGAGCTCGCCGAGCTCGAGGACCCCAAGGCTCGTGCGGTCAATGAACGGCACGGCGACGACCACGGGGTCAACCTCACGAAGCTGCGCGGCATCGCGAAGGAGCTGAAGAAGAACGACGACCTCGCCCGGCAGCTGTGGGCGACCGGGGACACCGCCGCCCGCCTCGTCGCGATCCTCATCATGCGTCCGCGCAGCTGGGACGCGGCCGAGCTCGACGCGATGCTCCGGGAGTCGCGGGTGCCGAAGGTCCACGGGTGGCTCGTCAACTACATCGTCAAGAAGTCGAAGCACGCCGAGGCGCTGCGGACGACGTGGATGGCCGACCCCGATCCGGTTGTCGCCTCGGCCGGATGGGCTCTGACCTCGGAGAGGGTGGCGAAGGATCCCGAGGGCCTCGATCTGCCAGGCCTCCTCGACGTCATCGACGCCGAGATGAAGGAGGCACCCGAACGCCTGCAGTGGGCGATGAACGAGACGCTGGCGTCGATCGGCATCGAGAACCCCGAGCTCAGGGACCGTGCGCTCGAGATCGGCGAGCGCCTCGAGGTGCTCAAGGACTATCCGACGCCGCCGAACTGCACCTCGCCGTTCGCCCCGATCTGGATCACGGAGATCGTCCGCCGCCGCGCCGAGGGGAAGTGACGGCCGGCGCGACGATCGGGCGGACCGGCGACCGGACGACCAGCGTCTGACCGGCGCGGCCTCAGCGTCCGCTGGCGAGTTCGCGCAGCGCCTCGACGTGACCGTCGAGGCGGGCGGCGCCGTCCTTCGTGATCGAGACCCAGGTCCGCGGCCGTTTGCCGACGTAGCCCTTCGCGACCTCGACGAGACCGGCCTTCTCCAGTGCCGTGATGTGTCGGGAGAGCACGGAATCCGAGACTCCGAGCGAATCGCGCAGCAGCTTGAACTCCGCGCGATCGCGGTTCTTCAGGCTGGCGACGAGTCCGAGCCGGGTCGGGTTCCCGAGGTCCGGATCGATCCGGGAGAGGGTCTCGCCGAGGTGGGGGATCGTCTCCTCGGGCGCGGACTCCGAATCGGCTCCCGTGCCGTCGGTGGGGGCGGTGGAGGGGGTCATCGTGGTCTCCTCATTCGTCTCTGCGCGCCTCACCGGCGCAGTCCGATGAGAGCACCGAGGATGCCTGCGACCCAGACGACTCCGGCGGCGGCGACCGTCACCCACGATCCCGCGGTGAGGCTGTCGGCGATCACCCCGGCGATGAAGGCGAGGACGATGACCGGCAGCCAGGTCAGCAGCAGGAGCGTCGACCGGCGGCTCCAGCTCAGGGCGGAGACGAGGTAGACGACGAGCGCGGCGGCGAGCCACGCGGCGCTCGCCCCGAGGAGGGTGAGCTGGGTCGTCGAATCGTCGATGAGCGCCATTCCGACGAGCCCGATCGAGGCCGCGGCGCTGATGACGAGGAGGAAGAGGACGAGCGGCCACGCATCGGTGCTGCGGGCCTGCTTCTGCGTCGAATCGATCTGGGCGAGGAGGTCGGTGGCTTGCTGCGGGGTGGGCGTGGTCATGGCTGCTCCTTCGATGCGATTGCGGATCCGCCGAGGCGGCCGATCCAACGAGATGACCGTTGACTTCCGGTGGAAGTGATTTCACCCTACCAACTACTTTCTATATTGGAAAGTAGTTTCTCGGAGCAATCTCAGAGCGTCGAGGCGGCCACCGTCGCGGCGAGCTCCGTCGCGGTCTCGAGATGCTCCTCGTCGACCGCGCCGGTGAGGACGAGCGGATCGAAGACGAGCGACCATCCCAGCCCGGTCGTGATCTGCGTCATCGCGGTCTCCGCGCCGGTCGTGTCATAGCCGCCGTGTATCCAGTAGGAGAACGGCCGACCAGCCGTGGGCTCGCGCACCGCGTCGTACGTGGTGTCGAAGAAGTGCTTGAGCGCCCCGGAGATGTAGCCGAAGTTCGCTGTCGTCCCGAGCACGTAGGCGTCGGCGGCGAGCACGTCGTCGACGGTGGCCTCGAGGGCGGGTCTGACGGTGACGTCGATGTCGCCGAGCTCGGGCAGGCGCAGTCCGGCCTCGGCCGCCTCGGCGATTCTCTGCGTCGATGGTGACGGTGAGTGATGAACGAGCAGTACGCTGACCATACGGCCACGATAGACGCAGTCGATGGGGACTGGGGAGAGAGAATGAGCAAGGAGACCGAGGAGACCATGGCAGTCATCGTCGATCCGCTGCGCGGGCGCACCCGTCCGGTGGCCAGCCATACCGACTCCGAGATCATCGACGTCCTCACCACGGGGTACGACCCGAGCGACTGGGCGGTGCTCACCGGGGCGGGGATGAGCACGGATTCGGGAATCCCGGATTACCGCGGCCCCGATGCCGCGCCCCGCCGGCCGATGACGATCCAGAACTTCCTCTCCTCGCCCGAGCAGCGTGCTCGGTACTGGGCGCGGTCCTGGGTGGGCTGGCCGCGGATGGAGTGGGCGGATCCCAACCCCGGTCACCTCGCGCTCGCCCGTCTGCCGGTCGCCGGCATCATCACTCAGAACGTCGACGGGCTCCACCAGACCGCGGCGCGGGAGGTCGGCAGCCGGAGTCCCGTCATCGACCTCCACGGCAGCCTCGACCGAGTCGTGTGTCTGAAGACCGGCCACACCTTCGACCGCGACTGGGTGCAGGACGAGCTCACCGCCCTCAACCGCGATTTCATCGCGCTCACCGGCATCGATCCGATCGACGTCGAGACCGCACCCGACGGCGACGTCGACCTCGAGGAGACCGCGCACTTCCGGGTCCTCGACTGTCCGATCTGCGGCGGACTCCTCAAGCCCGATGTCGTCTACTTCGGCGACGCCGTCCCGCCCGATCGCGTTGCCGAGGCGAATCGGATCTCTGATTCGGCGGCGGGTCTCCTTGTTCTCGGATCGTCGCTCGCGGTGCTCTCGGGGCTGCGCTTCGTGCGGTCGGCGGCGAAGGAGGGCAAGCCGGTCGTCATCGTCACCGACGGCCCCACCAGGGGAGATGACCTTGCCGATTACCGGTCGATCTCCCGGGTCACCGACTTCGTCAGAGAGTGGGCGTCCAGAGAAATCCAATGAGGCAATGACAGACTGCCACCATGACCAGTCTTGCTCGCGCAGAACGACTGCGCCTCGTTGCCGCTGCCCGCGCCGCCGGTGAGGACGCGCCCACCCTCTGTGAGGGGTGGACGACCAGGGACCTCGCCACCCACCTCGTCATCCGCGAACGCGAACCCGTCGCGGCCATGGGGATCATGGTCCCCGCGTTCGAGGGCAGGCTCGAGGACAAGGAGCGCGACTACGCGTCGATGCCGTACTCCGAGCTGCTCGGCCTCGTCGCCGCCCCACCGAAGTGGACCCCGGGAGCGTGGCCCGGCGTCGGCTCGGTGATGAACACGACCGAATACCTCGTCCACCATGAGGACATCCGCCGTGCCGAACTCGAATGGTTCCCCCGCCGCCTCTCCCGGAAGGACAACGCGACCGTGTGGGCCCAAGCCCGGTTCGCGCTCCTGCCCTACGCGGCGAAGGCGAAGGGCCGCACCGTCATCGTCAGTCCCGGCTTCGGCACCCACGCCGCCGGCCGCGGAGAGACGACGACCGTGACCGGCGAACCCGTCGAGGTCCTCCTCTGGCTCCTCGGCCGCACCGACCACGCCCTCGTCGACGTGCGCTGAGACCCGCCGAGGCGGGGCGAAATGCCGGTGTTGACCGCCCGCCGAGGTGGTGCCGGGCGCCCGCCGAGGAGGTGTCGGGCGCGCGCAGAGGAGAGGCCGGGCGCCCGCCCGATGAGCCTGTCGGATGCGACCGGGGGAAAACCCCCGCCGAGGTCGACGGATAGGTCCCTTTCCCCTCACCGGTCCGGTTCCTAGGCTGAAGCCATCAGCCTGGAGTTCGGACCACACGAGAGAGGCACCGCGATGAGCACACCGGTCGCACCCCAACCCGACAATCGATTCGACCCGACCGGAACAGGCCAGCTGGGAGCCCGGCCGGACGTGACCGATCCCGACCGGCAGTCGGCCTACCCGCAGCGGCCCGACGCACCCCGGTCGTACGCCCAGGGGCCCTACGCCCAGCCGCATGCCGATCAGCCCTATCCCGATGAGCCCTACGCTGATCGGCTCTACCCGGCCCAGCGAGCGGCAGAGGATCCGGGCAAAGTGCTCGGCATCATCTCGCTCGTCGCGACCCTGTCGACGTTCATCGGCTTCAACTTCATCGGCCCGGCCATCGGCATCGTCACCGGGTACATGGCCCGTCGCGCCTCGAAGGAGGCGGGCTTCGGCGACAACGAGTTCGGCAAGTGGGGCTTCATCCTCGGCCTCGTCTTCATCGGCATCGCCGTCGTCGGCGGCTTCCTCGGCGTCTCGCTCAGCGTGCTCGCCGCGATGATGTCGTAGCCGCGATGATGTCCTAGCCGCGACCGCAGCAGAGGGCCCGCGCCCGGTCACCCCGACCGCGCGCGGGCCCTCTGCCGTGCTCAGCACCCGACCTTGCACTCAGTACCCGACCCAGGCTCCGCGCTCCTGGTCGAGGACCTTCGGGTGGAGGAGGGTCGAGGCTTCGACGTTCCTCACCGACGCACGGTCGCGGTCGGGCGGGAACGTCGTCGAGGCGCTGAGCACCTCGGGGGTGACGAACCTCAGATCCGTCGGCGCATCCGGCGCCAGGGCGACGATCGGACCGGTGCCGCCGTCGGTCCCCGCCGGAGTGCCGCTGCTGCCGGCATCCCCGGGAGCCGCGGCGAGGAAGTAGCCCCAGTCGCCGAAGCTCGGGACATCGACGTGGTACGGCGTCGTCGCCAGTCCCGCCTCGGTGACGGCCTGCCCGATTCCCCAGTACGCCTCCGGGGCGAAGTACGGGGAGCCCGCCTGGACGACGAGACGGGCCCCGGGGGCCATGACCTGCCTGATGAGCCCGTAGAACTCGACGCTGTAGAGCTTCGAGGTGGCGACGTCATCGGGGTCGGGCAGATCGGCGATGACGGCGTCGTAGGCCGGGTGCTCGGTCTCCCGCAGCCACGTGAACGCATCGGCGGCGACCGTCGTCACCCGCGGATCGTCGAGCGAGTTCTCATTCGAGGCCGTGAAGTGGGGCGAGGTGCGGGCGAGGTCGACGACGCGGGGATCGAGGTCGACGAGGGTGACGGTTTCGACGTCGGGGTACTTGAGGATCTCCCGCACGGCGAGCCCGTCGCCGCCGCCGAGGACGAGGACATTGCCGCGGGGCCCGTTCATCAGCGGATGGACGAGGGACTCGTGGTACCGGTACTCGTCGACCGAGGCGAACTGCAGGTCCCCGTTGAGATAGAGGCGGGTGTCACCGGTGCGCAGGGACTCGGTGACGACGATCTCCTGGTAGTCGGTGCGCTCGGAGACGACGATGGGGTCGCGGTAGAGGCGCTGCCGCGTCGTCACCTCGATGTCGTCGGTGAAGACCCACACGACGGTGAGGCCGCCGACGATGAGGACGAGGAGGCCGGCGAGCAGGACCCGGGTGCGGCGGGCCACCTCGGCGCGGAAGAGCCAGAGGACGATGAGGATGCCGACGACGGTGTTGGTGATGCCGACCGCGAGCGCCCCCTTCGTCAGCCCGAAGAGGGGGAGGAGGACGAACGGGAAGGCGAGTCCGCCGACGAGGCCCCCGACGTAGTCGGCGGCGAAGAGATCGGCGACGGCGCTCGAGGCCCGCTGCGCCCGGATGCGCTGGACGAGCTCCATGAGCAGGGGGATCTCCGCGCCGATGAGCGCTCCGATGAGGAACGCGAGCCCGACCATCGCCACCGTGTAGACGTCGGCGAAGGCGAAGGCGAGGTAGAGGAGGATGACGGAGAGGCCGCCGATGATGCCGAGGGCGGCTTCGATGAGGGCGAACGCGACGGCGGCGAAGCGGGTGAGGCGCTTCGTCGCGAGCGACCCAATGCCCATCGCGAAGACCATGACGGCGAGCACGATCGAGGCCTGGACGATCGTGTCGCCGAGGAGGTAGGACCCGAGCGCGACGAGCGCGAGCTCGTAGACCATCCCGCAGCTCGCGCAGATGAAGACGGCGAGAAGGACGAAGAAGCGGGCAGGACCCGGTTGCAGCGGGAGCGTCAGCGGTGCCGGTGCGGTCGTGCTCAATGCGGTCGCATCCTGCGGGCAGCGCCCGTGCCGGGCCGGGCAGACGGTGGGGCAGGGGTCACAGGAGTGCGGCGGCCATGATGCCGGCGATGCCGATGTGCGCCGAGGCGTTGACCCACACCTCGGGGTGGAGCGTGGTCGCGTTGACGATCTCACCGCGCTTGCCCGGGGTGAGGGCGTCGATGAGGAGGAAGCTCGCGGCCATGAGGATGATGCCGATGATGCCGAAGAGCAGCGTCGTGACGATGCCGGCGCCGAGGTCGTCGGCGCTCGCGCGGATCGCGGCGATGACGATGATCGCGACACCGAGGAGGTCGGAGGCGACGAGGACGGCGGCGTTCGGCGACTTCTGCTCCCAGAGCACGACGTGGAGCTTGCCCGGGGTGAGGAGGTCGACGACGAAGTAGCCGATGAACATGAGGAGGATTCCGCTCGCGGCATACGCGAGGACGACCCCGGTCTCGTAGAGGAGCATGTCGAGGATCATGGCTGCCTTTCCTGGTGCTGTCGTCGCTGGTTCGGTCGCTGTCTGGTCATCTGGCCGAGGTGGTTCGACCGGCCGGGGCGGCGCCTCGGGGTCGTGCCGCTCCTCTGGGTCGTGCCGCTCATTTGCCCGACCCCGGTCCGCCGCCGCGGAAGTTCGAGCCGTCCCCGTAGTTCGACCCGGTTCCGCCCGAGCCGCCGCCGAAGAAGAACGGGAAGAAGAAGAATCCTCCGCCGCCGGAGCGGGAGGCGTCGCATCCGACGTAGTCGTAGTTGTCGCCGTTCTTCACGTAGTCGCCCTGGCCGGGGTTCTCCACGTACTGGTTGTCGACGAGGTCGTAGTCCCCGCAGTTCGCGCCGCCCGAACTGCTCCCGCAGCTCTGGAACATCATCGCGACGAGGAGGAGGACGACGACGAGTCCGATGACGGCGCCGCAGCCGAAGCGGCGCGGCTTCCTCCCCGAGCCCCCACCCGAGCTTCCGCCGCCCCGTCCACCGGGGCCATTGCCGAAGGGACCGTTGCCGACGGGGCCGTTGCCACCTGGTCCGCCGCCCCGTCCGCCGGGGCCGTTGTCGAAGGGCCCGCCTCCGAACCGGTTGCCGCGGTTGTGCTCGGCGTCGAAGTCGAAGGAGCCGCCGCCGGTGGAGATGTTCGGATTGTTCGACATCACCGCCCACCCCTCGCCGAGGCGGTCGCCGGCTCCGGTGCGCCCGTGAGCGCGGTCGTCGTGCGGACGATCTCCGCGTGCTGCGGGTAGACGTGCCACGTCTCCCACGCGAGGTGGCCCTGGCCGGCGGTCGTGAGCGCGAGTGCGGTGAGCGCATCGCGGTCACCGGGGAACCGGGCGATGACGTGACGGTCATGGGCGCGGACACGATCGTGCACCTCGGCGACGGACGTGCGGAACTCCGCCGGATGCGCCGTGCGGGTGCACCGGAACTCATGGCGGGTCAACCCGGCCCACGCACCACGGGTCCGCACCGGGGCATCCCAGCTCGGCAGGGCCGTGACGGTGGTCGGTGCTTGAGCCGGCACCTCGGCCGGCGGGCACGCGAAGGTTTCGATGAGGAGGTCACGGGCCGCGGTGGCGAGGATGACCTGATGCGAGGAGCCGATGACGTGGAGCTCGAGCCGCAGCCCCGCACCGGTGACGCCCGCCGGCTGAAGGTCGACGATCTCACTGGCCAGCGGCGCGATCCGCGGACGGTCCAGGGAGAACCGGAGGTCGTCGGCGCTCGTGTCGGCGAAGGGGACGTCGACGGTGACGTGAGGGGCGGTCAGGCTCATCAGCTGCTCGAGTAGATCGTGAAGGAGCCGACGGGGACGGGTTCGCCGGTGCTGACCTCCCAGCGGCCGTGGTCGAAGCGCTCGAACGCCAGCAGCTTCCCGTCGGGGGACTCGTAGTCGACGTAGTCGAGGCCGCCCTTCTCGTTGAGCCCCGTCGTGCCCTCGGAGCGGTAGGTGGCGGTGCCGTGTTCGACGAGGCTGTAGTCGGTGCCGTCGATCGTGATCGACTTCGACGTCGGTTCGATGTCGAGGTCGGGTCGGTCGCGCCAGCGCGAGACCTGGAGGTCGGGGTCGTGCTCGACGGTCAGCCACAGGCGGGTCGCGGAGTCGTCGGACTGGAAGAAGTGCTCAGCCCAGTCGTAGCCGCCCTCGGAGATCCGCAGGGTGCCGCGCACGAAGTACTTCTCATTGCCGAACTCGAGGAGGTCGCCGGCCTTGATCTGGGCGGGGTCGCCGCCGGTGTTCTGGTCGGCGGCGAAGGGGTCGCGCGGGGTGCTCGGGGCAGAGTTCCGCGCCTCGCGCTCCCTCTGCGCCTTCTTCGCCCGCGACCGCACGATGAGGATCGTGACGATGACGACGATGATGAAGACGACGATCATGATGATGACGTTGGAGGAGGACACGGTAGCCTGCTTCGCTTCGATAGCCGGTGCGGTCAGAGTCAGTCTAATCGACAACCGGGCTTTCGAGAGCGGTCATCGTGTCGGCGACGACGAAGCCGAGCTCTGCGTTGAGCGCGAGCATCGCCTCATTGTCCGTGGCCGTGTACGTCTGCAGCCAGCGGACCGCGGCGGCCTCCGGGAGGTCGTGGAGCTGGCGCAGGTTCGCGATCTTCAGCGCCCGCCCGATGCCGCGGCCGCGGTACGCGCGGTCGACGAGGGTGTCCTCCTGGACGGCGATCTCCGGGGCGTGCCGGGAGACCATGATCTCCGTGTACCCGACGGCCAGCGGCTCGTCCCCGGTCATCTCCGCCATCGAGCTGACGAGGACCCAGCCCTGTTCGTCCATCCGCTCCTCATGGCTGCGGATCGCGGCGACGTCGGCGTGGTGGTCGGTGCGGGTGAGAGCGCCGAGGGGGACGTCCTCGTCCATCTGCTTGCGCAGGGTCGCCCACGCCTCGACGAGCTCCTCGGGGCACATGCCGATCCACGAGACGATCGACCAGTCGGGGTCGGGGTGGACCTCGGTGGGATCGGCGGGACCGACGTCGGGGGCCGGAGCGGCTCGGGACTTGTAGCGGTTGGCGTCGGCGTCGAGATAGGCGGGCAGGTCGAGGAGCAGACGCTGCTCGGCGTTGCCGACGTGCATGCCGCGGGATTCGGCGAAGGCGATGCCGGCAGGCGAATAGGTCTCCGTCTGGACGATCGTCGCCGCGGAGTCGCGGAGGATCCCATCGACCGCCTCGGCGATCGTCGTGCCGTGGCCCTGCCGGCGGTGGGCGGGGAGGACGGCGAGTTCGACGAGGGCGGGGGAGTCGGAGACGAGGGTGATCTCCGCCCCGCCGATCGCCTCGTCGCCGAGGCGGGCGAGCAGGGCGATGTCGGTCCTGTCGTGGCGGGGGTGGGCGAACTGGACGAGCATCGACTCCTCGCTCTGCCACCACACGGCGGTTCGATCGTCCGTGTAGCCCTCGCGCATGATCGTCAGCCACTGCCTGAGACCGTCGGCGTCGTCGGCGTCGAGGCGGGTCACGATGAGCTCAGCCATGCAATGAGTGCATCATGTGACGCGTGCCATTGCAAGGGTTATCCCCGGTCAGGTGGGGTGTTCGGGCAAATGCCCTTGCCGTGTCAGCGGTCCTTCGGGCCTGGGTGCGTGGGGCCCTTTCCGGGACGCTGCTCGCCGTCGTGGCCGTCCTTGGGCAGGCGGGAGCCGATGTGCGTGCCCGGCTTCGTCATCACCCGGTGGACGAGGAAGAAGCCCACGCTGAAGACGATGACGATGGCGATCGTGAGGAAGATGATGGCGCCGAGTCCCGGAGGCATCACTTGGCCAATCGCCGGCGGTCGAAGAAGTTCGCGTACCGGGCGCGGAAGCTGCCCATCCCGATCGACCCGCCGACGACGATGGTCGGGGCGCGTCCGGTGGGCACCGCGTCGACGAGGGTCTTGACCGAACCCCACGACTTCGAGAGATCCTCGACGTTGACGGCCCAGTCCTCGGGGACGACGACGATGAGCGAGCCCATCCCGGCGACGACCTCGATGTCGATCGTCGCCAGCGTCGTGTCGGCCTCGAGGAAGTTGAGCTCGATGTTCGACATCGACGGTTCGGCCCGGATGTAGGGCGGGACCTGCCAGCGGCCTCGGCGGTGCTCGGACTCCCACGTCGCCTTGACGACGAGCGGATCGGACGGATCCCAGCCGCGGGTCTGCTGATGGGGCGGGAGCCGGCGGGCCGGTGCGGAGGGCGGGGTTCGGCGGGCCACCTCGGTGCGGGGACGGTAGCGCTCCGAGGGCAGCTGAGTCGTGAGATCGGAGAGGACCTCATCGAGGTCGATGGGGAACTTCGCGCGCTGGACGAGCTCCATCCTCTCGTCGAGCTCCTCGACGGTGATCCGGCCGTCCCCGGCGGCTTCGCGCAGCATCTCGATCGCCTCGTCGCGCTCCTTGTGCCCGATCCGGAAGGTGCGGGCGGGATCGGAGTCCTCGGGCGGAGAGACGGCGTCGGTCATACGCACTATCGTGCCCGACATGGGGCCAGGGTCACAACGGGGACCGGTTCACAACGGGGACCGGGGCGAGGGACCGGTCGACGGACTGGTTGGCGACGATGACCGTGTCCTACGTCAGGGGGTGGCATTAGGCTTGTCCTGTGTCCACCGCACTGTACAGACGTTACCGCCCAGAGACCTTCGACGAGGTCATCGGTCAGGAGCATGTGACCGAGCCGCTCAAGGCCGCGATCGAACGCGGTCGCATCAATCATGCCTACCTGTTCTCGGGGCCGCGCGGCTGCGGAAAGACCACCTCGGCGCGAATCCTCGCGCGCTGTCTCAACTGCGAGAAGGGGCCGACCCCGATTCCGTGCGGTGAGTGCCCGAGCTGCCGCGACCTCGCCAACGGAGGACCCGGGTCGCTCGATGTCGTCGAGATCGACGCGGCCAGCCACAACGGCGTCGATGATGCCCGTGACCTGCGCGAACGCGCGATCTATGCGCCGGCCCGCGACCGGTACAAGGTGTTCATCCTCGACGAGGCGCACATGGTGACCTCGCAGGGCTTCAACGCTCTGCTCAAGATCGTCGAGGAGCCGCCGCCGCACATCAAGTTCATCTTCGCGACGACCGAACCCGAGAAGGTCATCGGGACGATCCGGTCGCGGACCCACCACTACCCGTTCCGGCTCGTGCCGCCCGAGGCGCTGGGGAACTATCTCGAAGAGCTCTGCGCGCGGGAGAACGTCCAGGTGGACAAGGGCGTGCTGCCGCTCGTCGTGCGTGCCGGCGGCGGGTCGGTGCGAGACACGCTGTCCGTGCTCGACCAGCTCATCGCGGGGTCCGGGCCCAACGGCGTCGACTATGCGACGGCGGTGGCGCTGCTCGGCTACACGCCGGACTCTCTGCTCAGCGACATCGTCGACGCGTTCTCCGCCGGGGACGGTGCAGGCGTCTACCGGGCGATCGAGCGCGTCATCGAATCGGGGCAGGATCCGCGGCGGTTCGTCGAGGACCTGCTCGAGCGGATGCGCGATCTCATCGTCATCCATGCCGCTCCCGAGGCCGCGCATGCGTTCCTGCCCGAGGTGCCGCCGGACCGTCTTGAGCGCCTCACCCTGCAGGCGCGCGGGTTCGGCCAGGCCGAGCTCTCCCGTGCCGCGGACATCCTCAACCAGGGCCTGACGGAGATGTCGGGGGCGACCTCGCCGCGGCTCCAGCTCGAGCTCATCTGCGCCCGCATCCTCCTGCCCGCCACCACCCGCAGCCGCGATGCCGTGCTCAGCCGCGTCGAGCGGATGGAGCGCCGGATCGGCATGTCCGCCTCCGGGTCGGGTGGGACGATTCCGCAGGCTCCCGTGCAGGCTGTTCCGCAGACTCCCGCCGAGGCGGTCGGTCCGGGTGCCGGGGCTGCCGGTCAAGGCGGTGCGCCGGTTGGTGACGGTCGGTCGGGTGCGCCGGTTAGTGGCGGCCAGGGCGGTGCCGGTGGTCAGGGTGGTGCGCCGGCTGGTGCCGGCGGTGGCGGGTCGGCGCAGGGCGCTGGGCCTTTCACGGATTCCGCCCCTGACGATTTCGACGAGCTCACCGCGATCGCGGCGGCGGCCGAATCCATGCTCAATGACGTGCCGGCGGCGGACTCCGCTCCGCACGCGGGTTCCGCTCCCGAACCGGGGTCGGCTCCTGCTGGGAACTCATCTCCTGCTGGCAACTCTGCTCCTGAACGCTTCGCGTCCGAGAACCCTGCTCCCGGAGGAGAGGGGGCTCGTAGCTCGAGCGGTGCCCCGGCGGGCCACAGGACGAATGCGGATCATCACGGATCACCTCGTCCCGGGTCGAACGCGCCGTCCGAGCGCAGGTCGTCCGAGTTCGGACCTGCCGAGCATGGGCCAACCGGGCGCGGGTCTGCCGACGCGCGGTCCGCTGACTCGCCTCCCAATGACCCGCGATCTGCCGACTCGCGATCTGCCGACCCGCGACAGGGTCAACCGCAGCAGTCGGCCGAGCAGCCCCAACAATCGGCAGGTCGGCCACAGCAGGACGCGCCGATGCACGCGCACCCGGGACCGCAGGGTCCCGGCGACAGTCAGCGCTCTGGTTCGCCGGAATCCGCTCGACAGAGCGACGGTGGCGAGCAGCGTTCCACGACTCAGCCGGCCGATTCTCGGCCCGCGTCGCCGTCTGCCGATCGTCCGTCGCACCCTGATGTTCAGCGCCCTGACCCGGTCGCCGACGAGAGTTCAGCGAATTCGGCACCGGCGGCATCGGGTGCCGGAGCCGGCGGCATCGGCGGAGAGATCGAAGCGATCCGTCGCGCCTGGCCGAGCATCCTCGCAGCGGTGGAGAAGCGCAGCCGCCTGACCCGCGCGATCATCGCTGCGAATGCGATCCCTCAGTCTTTCGCCGACGGCGTCGTCTACCTCGGCTTCAACAACGCCGGTTCGGTCCAGGGGTTCCAGCAGCGCGACCACGCGGCGAAGCTCGCCATGGCGATCAACGATGTCCTCGGCATCGAGGCTCGCATCGACATCGGCGACGTCGGACGCATCGGCGGCAATCAGGGCGGGAACTCAGGCGGACACGACCAGTCCGGACATGGCCTGAACCCGGCCGGCGGCAACCGCGGGCCGAGTGCTGACTTCCGGCGGCCGAGCCCGCAGGAGGTCGCCGCTGTCGTCGGGACCCGCGAGGTCGACAAGCCCCAGGTCGACCATGAGAAGTTCTGGGAGACCGGCGACTCGCCGCAGGGTCCCTGGTCCTCCGACGACGAGGAGGGGGAATCACCGGCTCAATCGGGTGCGTCGGAGAACTCTGCCGAGGCAGAGGACGCCGCCGATTCGACCCCCGCGGCACCCTCCGCTGACGAGCCGACTTCCGTTGACCGGTCGACTTCAGCCGACGATCCGGCCGCAGGAGTCGACACGGAATCCACCCCGGCCGATCCCGATTCGACCGCTGTGGCCCCCGTCGCTGACGGACTGGTCGGAGGCGTCGATTCCGCTTCCGCTCAGTCTGATTCCGCTCCGGCTGATCCGGACACCGGCGCTGCTCCCGTCGATCACGGTGTTGCTGCCGTCGACTCCGACATCGTCGTTCCCGACCTGTCCGATGAGGACTTCTTCGGTCCGCCCACGACCGGTGCCGGCCTCGGCGCCCCGGACGGCGGAGACTCAGCCATCGGAGAAGCAGCGTCGTCAGCGGTCGCGACGAACGCTGCGACGGACTCGCGAGCCGACGAGAACAGCACTGCGAGTTGGACTGATTCCGGGACTGGGGCCGGTGCTTCGACGTCTGCCGCCGATGAGTCGGCCGATGAGCCGATGGAGTACGTCCAACCACGGTGGGAAGAACCCGTCTGGCACGATGCGCCGCAGCGTTCGGGTCCAGCAGCCGCGGACGTCGACTCGACGAGTGCCGGCAGCGGTGCCGTCGACGTCGGGGCTGTCGTCGTGCCTCCTCCCGAGGACGACGATCTCGACTACCTCGGCGCGTATGCAGATCCCGATGTCGACTTCAGCGGACAGGGCAGTGCGGGCCAGCCGGCGCCGAATTCGACTCCCACGCCGGCCCCGACGGGAGGCGCCGGTGCGGTGAAGCCCTTCAAATCCCGCTTCGCCGCGATCGCCGAGCGCCACGGCATGGACACCGGCGGTTCGGTCGCACAGAACCCGCGCGGTGATGTCGGCGCGCCTGCCAGCCAGGCGCCAGGTGGCTTCGCCCCACAGCGCGCCGCCGCCCCGGAACCCTCGTCCACCGGGTCGATGGAGGACGAGTATGATCCGGAAACGGACCTCGACATCTCCGACGCCCCGCAGGTCGGGGTCTCGGTGATCGCCAAGGTCCTCGGCGGAGAGATCATCGATGAGAGAGACGTATGAGCGCAGTGTATGAAGGTGCCCTCCAGGACCTGGTCGAGGAATTCGGCAAGCTCCCGGGCATCGGGCCCAAGTCGGCCCAGAGGCTGGCGTTCCACATCCTCCAGGCCGACTCCGGCGATGTGAACGCGCTCGCCCAGGCGCTGAGCGCGGTGAAGAAGCGCGTGCGCTTCTGTGAGATCTGCGGCAACGTCTCCGAGGAGGCCGAGTGCACGGTCTGCCAGGATCCGCGTCGCGATCGCACGATGATCTGCGTCGTCGAAGAGCCCAAGGACGTCGTCGCCATCGAGCGCACGCGCGAGTACCGGGGCCTCTACCACGTCCTCGGCGGAGCGATCGATCCGATGGCGGGCATCGGGCCCGACAACCTGCGGATCAAGGAGCTCATGCCCCGTCTCCAGGACAGCGAGGTCGACGAGGTCGTCATCGCCACCGACCCGAACCTCGAGGGCGAGGCGACGGCGACCTACCTCGTGCGTCTGCTCGGCACCCTCGGTGTCACGGTCACCCGCCTGGCTTCCGGCCTTCCTGTCGGCGGCGATCTCGAGTACGCCGACGAGGTCACCCTCGGCCGGGCGTTCTCCGGCCGCCGCGAGATCGACTGAGCAGATTCCGCCGCGGCAGGCGTCCGCGACGGCACCCACGATCGGTCAGCAACGGCGGCTGTGACGCCACATGACTCCTCAGAATCCCTTGACTCCCGAGTGCGCACGGTGCAACATATTGATTATCGATATATCGATGATCGATAAGGTGACACGTGTTGCCCGGCAGCGGGATTCCGGACGTGTCCAGGTGATCACGAGAGCGGAGGCAGTGATGGAAGAGAACGCTCGACGACGCGAACCGGACGAACGAAAAGGGCTGCCCGCTGGAGGGGTGTTCCTCATCGCCTTCGCTCCCGGCATCTACGCCGTCTATCTGATCGGCCTCTTCGTCGCAGGGATCGTGCGATCCGAGATCACCGTACGGTTCGATCTGTCGAATTCGGACGTCGCCTCACTCGATCTCGCTGGCCATTCGGCGAATCTCAGCGGCCTCACGCAGGTCACGCTGTCAACCGGAGATCTGGCGACGGAGACGATGGTGTTCCTCATCATCGCGAAGCTCTCGCTGGTCCTCACACTCCTCGGCGCAGCAGTCGCCCTCGTTCCGGTGGTCAGGGCGATCTCGGCGGGCAATCCATTCACCCCTGCGGCTCTCCGGGCTCTGGGCGTTCTCAACTGGGTGCTCATGGGCGGCATCATCACGTACTTCATTTCGACGACTCTTGGGACGAATCTCGCCTCCCGAGATCTCAACATCGCGGACGAAGTGGGCTCCAGTGCGTCGATTGCGCAGACGTACGTCATCGTCGGCATCGTCGGCGTCATCGAGCTCCTCCGACGCAGCTTCGTCTCCGGGCGGAAGGCACAGGAAGAGCTCGAGGGGCTCGTCTGATGCCGGCCGACCTCGGCGAGGGGCGCGTGGTCTGCCATCTCGACGCGCTGCTCGTTCAGAGGGAGATGACGCTCACCGAACTGTCGAATGCCGTCGGCGTTTCGCTCGCCAACCTGTCGGTGCTCAAGAACAACCGCGCGAAGGCGATCCGGTACTCGACGCTCGTCGCCCTCTGCGCCGCGCTCGACTGCCAGCCGGGCGACATCTTCACCGTCGTTCCCTCCTCCCGGCCGCCGGCCGAGCCGGGCCAGGGATGACGCCACCTCGCGCCGCGGACACCGACACCCCGAAAGATGAGACGACTGTCTGCATGACGGGCACCCCCACGAGCGGCGGGAGCCACCTCCTACAATGGTGGGGACGCCGGTTCGCCGACGCCGCCTGCACGTACGAGCATCATCGCGGGCATCGGCACCGCGAGAGCATCGACCGGCGCAGTCCGCACACGCGAACAGGAAGAGACTTTCAGTGAGCATTGTCGTCCAGAAGTTTGGCGGGTCCTCCGTTGCCGACGCCGAGTCGGTCAAACGGGTGGCCCAACGCATCGTCGAATACCGGCAGGCCGGCCACGAGGTGGTCGTGGTGGTGTCGGCGATGGGGGACAGCACGGACGACCTCATCGACCTCGCCCAGCAGGTCTCCCCGCTGCCGCCGGCCCGCGAACTCGACATGCTGCTCACCGCCGGTGAGCGGATCTCCATGGCCGTGCTCGCGATGGCGATCGCCAACCTCGGCTTCGAGGCCCAGTCCTTCACCGGTTCGCAGGCCGGCGTCATCACCGACGAGCAGTTCGGCAAGGCGCGGATCATCGACGTCACGCCCGGCCGCATCCGCTCCGCCCTCGACGACGGCAACATCGCCATCGTCGCGGGCTTCCAGGGAGTGAGCCAGACGGCGAAGAACATCACGACGCTCGGCCGTGGCGGCTCGGACACGACCGCAGTCGCACTCGCGGCCGCGCTCGGCGCCGATGTCTGCGAGATCTACACCGACGTCGACGGCGTCTTCACCGCCGACCCGCGCATCGTCTCGACAGCGCGCAAGATCGACGAGATCGGGTTCGAGGAGATGATGGAGATGGCCGCCTCGGGGGCCAAGGTCCTCATGCTCCGCTGCGTCGAATACGCTCGCCGCTACGACGTGCCCGTCCACGTGCGCTCGTCGTTCTCCCGCAAACAGGGCACCTGGGTCACCGACTCGCCCGTCCCCGAAGCATTTCTGCCGGCACGCAGTGCGAAGGCAGCGGAATCAGAAACGGAGTCCACCATGGAACAGGCAATCATCTCCGGTGTCGCCCACGATCGCTCGGAGGCCAAGGTCACGATCGTCGGCGTGCCCGACATCCCCGGCAAGGCGGCGGAGATCTTCAAGACGATCGCCGGCCAGGAGATCGACATCGACATGATCGTCCAGAACATCTCCACCCGGGAGCCCGGCAAGACCGACATCTCCTTCACCCTGCCGAAGACGGACGGGTCGAAGGCGATCGAGGCCCTCGACGCCGCCAAGGCGAAGATCGGCTTCGACCAGGTCCGCTACGACGACCAGATCGGCAAGCTCTCCGTCGTCGGCGCCGGCATGCGCTCCCACCCGGGTGTGACCGCGACGCTCTTCGAAGCGCTCAGCGACGCTCAGGTCAACATCGACATGATCTCCACCTCGGAGATCCGCATCAGCGTCGTCACCAGGGCCGACCTGCTCGACGACGCCGTCCGCGCCGCACACGCGGCGTACGGACTCGACAGTGACGAAGACGAAGCAGTGGTCTACGGAGGGACAGGACGATGAGCGTTTCAATCGGAGTGGTCGGAGCAACCGGCCAGGTGGGCGGGGTCATGCTCGACCTCCTCGCCGATGATCCCGGGTTCGAGATCGACACCCTGCGCCTCTTCGCCTCGGCGCGCTCGGCCGGCAAGGTCGTCGAATTCCAGGGCCGTGAGATCGTCGTCGAGGATGCCGCCGAGGCGGACCCGACCGGTCTCGACATCGCCCTGTTCTCCGCCGGCGGAGCGACCTCCCGGGCGCAGGCCGAGCGCTTCGCCGCGGCCGGGGTCATCGTCGTCGACAACTCCTCGGCGTGGCGCTCGGACCCCGAGGTCCCACTCGTCGTCAGCGAGGTCAACCCCGGCGCCCTCGACTCCGTGCCCAAGGGGATCATCGCGAACCCCAACTGCACGACGATGGCCGCGATGCCCGTGCTCAAGGCCCTCGACGCCGAGGCGGGGCTCAAGCGCCTCATCGTCGCGACCTACCAGGCGGTGTCCGGCTCGGGTCTCAGCGGCGTCGAGGAGCTCGCCGGTCAGCTCGAAGCCGGCGTCGCCGATGCCCGCAAGCTCACCCGCGACGGCAGTGCCGTCGACCTTCCTGCGCCGGACAACTACGTCGAGCCCATCGCCTTCAACGTCCTGCCGCTGGCGGGCAGCATCGTCGACGACGGTGAGCTCGAGACCGACGAGGAGAAGAAGCTGCGCAACGAGAGCCGGAAGATCCTCGACCTTCCCGACCTCCTCGTCGCCGGCACGTGCGTGCGCGTGCCCGTGTTCACCGGGCACAGCCTGAGCATCCACGCGGAATTCGACGGAGACATCACCCCCGAACGCGCCACGGAGATCCTCAGCAGCGCCCCCGGTGTCGTCCTCGATGAAGTGCCCACCCCGCTCAAGGCGGCCGGGAACGACCCGAGCTACGTCGGGCGCATCCGCGCCGACCAGTCGGCACCCGCGGGCAAGGGGCTCGTGCTCTTCGTCTCGAACGACAACCTGCGCAAGGGCGCGGCGCTCAACACCGTGCAGATCGCGGCGCTCCTCGCCGAGAAGCTCGCGTCCCAGGCAGCCTGAGCGCGGAGCGCCCGATGAGCGCTGGTGGCAACCTGAGCTGACGCATAAACAGGTTGCTATATATAAATATTTATATTAGTGGCGGGCCCTTCGGCTGAGTAGTGTGAGCGACAGCAACGCTCCCCTGCAACCGAAAGGCCCGCCATGCGCTTGTCCCGTCTTCCCCTCCGCAGCGGGGCGATCCTGCTCTCCTGCGGCCTGCTGCTCGCCGGGTGCGGAGGCGGTTCGGCCACGGGGTCGAGCGAACTCTCGATCGTCACCTCGACGAACGTCTACGCCGACATCGTCTCCCAGGTCGCCGGCGATGCGGCGAACGTGACCGCGATCATCGACGACCCCAACCAGGATCCCCACTCGTATGAGGCGACGACGCGGGACCGGCTCAAGCTCTCCAAGGCCGACCTCGTCGTCATCAACGGCGGCGGGTACGACAGCTTCATGACGACGATGCTCGAGGCCTCCGACGCGACCCCGGAGATCATCGACGTCGTCGCGATCTCCGGACTGCCCGGCTCCGAGGACGTCAGCAGCGCGCCCCATTCCCACGGTGACGGCGAGGATGAGTCTGCGGGCGGCGAGCACACCGGGCACACCGAAGCCGACGGTCATGATGCCGACGGCGACAGCCACGAGGGCCACGACCACGGCGAGGCCGGCCATGAGGGTCACGACCACGGCGAGTTCAACGAACACCTCTGGTACTCGGTGCCGACGATGGTCAGGCTCGTCGACGACGTCGCCGTCCACCTCGGCGAAGCCCTGCCGGAGCGCGAGGACGACATCGCCGCGAACGCCGAGGCCTACAAGGAGCAGCTCGGCGGACTCGAGACGACGATCGACGCGATCAGGACCGACCACGGGGGCGACAAGGTCGCGACGACCGAACCCGTCCCGCTGTGGCTCTTCGACGACATGGGGCTTGACAACATCACGAGTCCGGAGTTCCTCGCCGCCGTCGAGGAGGGCAATGATGTGCCGCCGCTCGTGCTCAAGGACGCCGAGGAGCAGATCTCCTCCCGGGAGGCGGTCCTCCTCGGATACAACACCCAGGCAGCGGGACCGCAGGCCGAACAGCTCAAGGCCACAGCCGAATCCTCGGACGTCCCCGTCGTCGACCTCGCCGAGACGATGCCCACAGGCGCGCAGTACACCGATTGGATCGGGGAGAGCATCGACGCGATCTCCCAGGCACTCGAAGGACACGATCACTGATGAACCCTGAGACGAACACGGCCGCCCTGCCGCAGAGCATCGCCACCGCACCGGGCGCGCCGCCTTCCGGCGGGGACGGTGCGGAGGTCAGACAGGCACCGGTCATCGAAGTCCACGATGCCGAGCTGCGCTTCGGCGACCGGGTGCTCTGGCACGACCTCAATCTCGAGGTCGCGCCGGGGGAGTTCCTCGCCGTCCTCGGCCCCAACGGGACGGGGAAGACGACGCTGCTCAAGGTCCTCCTCGGCGAACATCAGCTCCACCACGGCAGCGCGGAGATCGACGGCCGGCCGATCCACGCGGGCAACCCGGCGATCGGCTACATCCCACAGCAGCGGGGAATCGACCCGCACACCCCGATGCGCGGACGCGACATCGTGCGGATGGGCATCGACGGCTACCGGTGGGGGCCGGGATGGCCGTCGAGGAAGCGGCGGAAGCACGTCGACGAACTCCTCGCCGCCGTCGGCGCGACCGCCTACGCCGACGCCCCGGCCGGCACGCTGTCCGGGGGAGAGCTGCAGCGGCTGCGCGTCGCGCAGGCCCTGGCGAGCAACCCTTCGGTGCTCCTGTGCGACGAACCCCTGCTCTCCCTCGACATGCACCATCAGCAGGTCGTCGCCGGTCTCATCAACGAACAGCGTGACACGCGCAACGCCGCCGTCCTCTTCGTCACCCATGAGATCAACCCGATCCTGCCCTACGTTGACCGCGTCCTCTACATCGTGGGCGGGCATTTCCTCATCGGCACCCCCGCCGAGGTGATGACCACCGAATCGCTCACCCGGCTCTACGGCTCACCCGTCGAGGTCGTCCGCGTCGGCGGGCGCCTCATCGTCGTCGGCGGCGAGGACGAGTGCATCGACCACCACGTCCACCCCGGCCACCACGCCGGCGGCGAGACCGCGGACACGGGTGCTGCGGCACACCCGGGTGCCGCGGCGAGCCGAGGAGCGCACCGATGACCGTCACCGAGATCTTCGGCAGCCTGTTCTCCTTCGAGGACTACGGCGAACTCGTCGCCCTGCTCGCCAACTCGCTCATCGCCGCCGGCCTCCTCGGCGTCGTCGGCGGCCTCATCAGCGTCTTCGTCATGGCCCGTGACATCCCCTTCGCCGTCCACGGGATCTCCGAGCTCTCCTTCGCCGGCGCTGCGTTCGCCCTCCTCGTCGGCTTCGACGTCGTCACCGGGTCGATCGTCGGTTCGATCCTCGCGGCCCTCATCATCGGCGTCGGCGGAGCCAGAGCCTCGGAGAAGAACGCGATCATCGGCGTGCTCATGCCCTTCGGGCTCGGCCTGGCGATCCTCTTCCTCGCCCTCTACGACGGTCGCTCGGCGAGCAAGTTCGGGCTGCTCACCGGTCAGATCGTCGCGATCACCCCGGGCCAGATCACCACGCTCGTCGTCTCTGCGCTCATCGTCCTCGCCGTCCTCGCGTTCGTCTGGCGCCCGCTCCTCTTCGCCAGCCTCGACCCCGAGGTCGCGCGGGCGAAGGGGGTCCCCGTCTCCGTGCTCACGATCGTCTTCATGCTCACCCTCGGCCTCGCCGTGGCCCTGAGCGTCCAGATCGTCGGGGTCCTCCTCGTCCTCGCCCTCCTCATCACCCCGGCCGCCGCGGCCACCCAGGTCTCGGCGTCACCGGTGTGGGTCCCGGTGCTCAGCGTGATCTTCGCGGTCACCGCCTCGGTGGGCGGCATCCTCATCGCCCTCGGCTCACCCGTGGTCCCGATCAGCCCGTTCGTCACGACGATCTCCTTCCTCATCTACCTCGTCTGCCGGGTCATCGGCCACCGCCGCTTCACCGCGCTGCACCGTCGGCGGGTTGCGCGGGCAGGCAGGGCTCGAACGTCGGCTGAGCCTGCGGCGACCGCCTAGACTGGGGCGAATGAAGAAACGCGCACTTGTCGCCGGCGCCCTCGCCGTCCCCGCGGCCGCCGGCATCTGGGGAGCGGGCATCGAACCCCACCTCTTCACCGTCCGCCGCCACACCCTGCCGCTGCTGCCGGCCGGTGCCGAGCCGATCCGCATCCTCCACGTCGCCGACCTCCACCTCACCTCGTGGCAGAGGCATCGTGCCGCGTGGGTGGCGGGCCTGACGAGACTCGAGCCCGACCTCGTCGTCAACACCGGAGACAACCTCTCCGCCGACATCGTGCCGACCGTCCTCGACGTCTTCGACGGCCTGCTCGATGTCCCCGGCGTCTTCGTCCTCGGATCCAACGACTTCTTCTCCCCGCAGGCGAAGAATCCCGCGAAGTACCTGCGCTCGCCCTCGGAGGTCAAGCACCGCACCGAACCCGATCTCGACGTCAGGTCCCTGGTCCGCGGGTTCGAGGACCGCGGGTGGGTGTTCCTCGACAACGCCGAGGCGGTGCTGGAGATCCGGGGGACCCGCATCGGCTTCGCGGGGCTCGGCGATGCCCACATCGATCGTGACCGGATCCGCCTCGACGCCGCCGGCGAGCTGGTCTTCCCGCGCTTCGATGCCGCGGCGGAGCTGACGATCGGCGTCACGCACGCCCCCTACTCCCGAACCCTGGAGGCGTTCGCCTCGGCGGGAGCCGACCTCATCATGGCCGGACACACCCACGGCGGTCAGATCCGGGTGCCGTTCTGGGGTGCGCCGGTGACGAACTGCGACCTCGATCGGACACGGGCGCGCGGAGTGTTCCCATATCGTGATGCAACCGTCGAGATCTCCGCCGGCCTCGGGTTCTCACCGTTCTCACCGGTGCGTTTCGCCTCACCACCGGAAGTCGCACTGCTCACCCTGGTGCCCCGCCCCTAGGGTTTTCACCGTTCTTTGAGTGAGCGCTCATCTGCGGTTGGTTAAACTTGGTTTCATGGTGTCTCCTGAGTCAAATGCTGAACCGACCAAGATGGCGGCCTTCCTCCAGTTCGTCGCGGTGAGCGCGGTGGCTGGAATCGTGGCCGCCGGTCTTGCCATCCCCGGAGTCGGTGTCGCCACCGCCAGCGCGAACAGCGCGGTCGACATCTTCAACGCCCTTCCCGCGACCCTCGAGGAACGCGACCTCGGCGAGAAGTCGACGATGCTCGCAGCCGACGGCTCGAAGATCGCCGACTTCTACTGGCAGAACCGCGTCGAGGTTCCCCTCGAGGAGATCTCGCAGCCGATGCAGGACGCGACGATCTCCGTCGAGGACTACCGGTTCTTCGACCACGGCGGCATCGACCTCGAGGGCATCGCCCGCGCGGCCGTGCACAACATGGTCTCCTCGACGACGCAGGGCGGATCGACGCTGACTCAGCAGTACGTGAAGAACGTGCTGGCGGAGAACGCCAACGCGGAGTCGAACCAGGCAGGCATCGACGCCGCGAAGGAGTCGGAGGGCACCGCCGGCTACGCACGCAAGCTCCGTGAGGCCAAACTCGCCGTGGCGGTCGAGAACAAGTACAGCAAGCAGGAGATCCTCAACCGCTACCTCAACATCAACAACTACTCGGGTTCGCCGAACGTCTACGGCGTTCAGGCCGCCGCGTATCGGTACTGGGGCATCGACGCCAAGGACCTCAACATCCAGCAGTCGGCGATGCTCGCCGGCATCGTCCAGAATCCTGCGGCGTTCAACCCGCAGCGATTCCCCGACGCCGTGCTCGAACGTCGCAACGTCGTGCTCGGACAGATGCTCAAGTACGGCCACATCACGCAGGCGGAGTACGACGAGGCGGTCAAGACGGGCCTCGACCTCAACCTCCAGGAGACGCCGAACGGCTGTTCCGCCGCTGAGAACAACGCGGAGTTCTTCTGTGACTATGTCACCAACGTCATCAAGAACGACGAATCCTTCGGCGAGACCGTCGAAGACCGACTCGCGCTCCTGCAGCGCGGCGGTCTGACGATCACGACGAGCCTCAACCCCGACATCCAGAAGATCGCGGACAAAGAGGTCAAGAAGCGCGTTCCCGTCGGCGATCCCTCGGGTGCCGGCCACGCGCTGGTGACGGTCGAACCCGGCACCGGCGAGGTCATCGCCATGGCCGAGAACCGTGAGTACACGGTCGGGGAGGTCAGCGAAGAGGACAAGAACACCAAGACGAGCATCAACTACACCGTCGACAAGAAGCACAATGGCGGTGGTGGGTTCCAAGTCGGATCGACATGGAAGCCGTTCGTGCTCGCGACATGGCTCAAGGAGGGCAAGAGCCTCAACGCGACGGTGAATGCGACGAAGCGCAACTTCCCGGCGAGCTCCTGGAAGTACAGCGGTTGCCCCGCGATGGGCGGCGACTGGGATCCGAACAACGCCGGTGACGGCGGCGGCAACGGCTCGATGTCCGTGCTCGAGGCGACCAAGAAGTCCGTCAACACCGGTTACGCCGCGATCGGCAACCAGCTCAACATGTGCGAGATCATGAACACCGCGACGGATCTCGGCATCCGCTACGGCAGCGGCGCACCGCTGGACCAGGCTGACGACGCCGGCTTCATCCAGGCGCTCTCGCCCTCGTCGATCCTCGGAACGACGGAGACGACCCCGATCGCCATGGCGGCCGCGTTCGCGACGTTCGCCAACGACGGAGAGTTCTGCGGCCCGAAGCCGATCCTCGAGATCACCGACCGCAACGGCAAGAACATGGACGTCCCCGGTGAGGGCTGCAAGCAGGTGCTCGACAAGGACGTCGCCCGCGGCGTCGCGTACGCACTGTCGCAGACGTTCAACGGCGGCACGACGAGCAGCCTCGGCATCGGCGTTCCGGCCGGCGCGAAGACCGGTACGACGAACTTCGAGGTCGGCCACACCTGGCTGCTCGGCTTCACGAAGACCCTGTCGACGGCCGTGTGGACCGGTGACCCCAGCGGTACCCGCGACTGGCGCAAGAACAGCAAGGGCAAGGTCCGCGGTCAGATCTACGGTGCGACGATCTCCGGTAAGACCTGGCAGTCGTACATGAGCAAGGCCGTGAAGTACACGAAGGGCAACACCGGGTTCCCCAAGCCCAGCTCGAAGTACTTCCAGGGCGGCGGCAGCGGCGGTGGATCCGGCAGCGGCGGCAGCTCGAACGGCGGCGGTGGAGGCACCGGCGGCGGAGGCGGAGGCGGCGGCACCGGTGGCGGTGGCGGCGGCTCCCAGAACGGCGGCGGTGGCGGAGGCGGCACCGGCGGCGGCGGAGGCGGCGGCGGTGGAGACACCGGCGGCGGAGGCGACGGCGGCGGGGACGAAGCTCCCGGCCTCGGCGGCAACTGAGCCAGACCCAGCGGGGCGAGACGACAGACCATGTCGTCTCGCCCCGCTTCGCATGTGTCGGCGATGCCCCACGCCCAGCGCATCTCCGCTAGTGTGGGGAGCGGCGTCGTCGCGGGTCCTCCGGGCACCGGCGACGCCCGATCCCGCCCGGGCGGCCCGGGCGACGACAACCAGGCAAGGAGAGCCATGACCAAGTGGGAATACGCCACCGTTCCGCTAATCGTCCACGCGACGAAGCAGATCCTCGACCAGTGGGGTGAGGACGGCTACGAACTCGTGCAGGTCGTGCCCGGACCGGACAACAACGGACTCGTCGCCTACCTCAAGCGCCCCAAGGCCTGACCCACCGCACCTCGTCGAAGGAGACCACCCATGTCGAAAGTGCTCGACCGCATCGCCGAACTCGACCTTGAGCTGCCCACGGTCGCCGCCCCCGCCGGCGTCTACGTCCCCGCGCTGCGCACCGGCAACTACGTCTACACCTCGGGTCAGCTGCCGGTCGTCGACGGCTCCCTGCCGACGACGGGCCACCTCGGCGCCGAGGTCGACGTCGACACCGGCTACCAGCTGGCCAGGATCGCCGGGCTCAACGCCCTGGCGGCCATCGCCTCGGTGATCGGGGATCTCGACAGGATCGTCCGCGTCGTCAAGGTCACCGGCTTCGTCAACTCGACCGACGACTTCACCCAGCAGCCGGCCGTCATCAACGGCGTCTCCGAGCTCTACGGTGAGATCTTCGGCGAGAAGGGCCAGCACGCGCGCAGCGCCGTCGGCGTCAACACCCTGCCCCTCGGCACTCCCGTCGAGGTCGAGGTCGTCGTCGAGGTCGAGGACGATGCCGCTTAGCGGACGCAATCTGCCCGTCTCCTCGGAGCTGACCTGGCTGCTCGATCTCTGGCGCACCGAGGGGCGGCGGCCCGTTCCCGAGCCTCCGCGTCCCGCCTCGGCGATCATCCTCGTCCGGGACACCCGGGAGGGGCTCGAGACGTTCGTGACCCGCCAGCTCGACGTGCGCGGGGTCGAGGACCGCAACCGGCTCGCCTACCCGGTGGGGGAGCTGCGGCCCACCGACCTGCGCAATGTTCCGGTGACCGGGTGGAAGTCGACGCGCTGTGCGCGGACGCTGGCGCTGGAGAACAAGTCGCGGGCGCTGCAGCAGTTCTCGGCGGCCGCACGGGTTGCGTTCGCGGCGACCGGCGTCATGCTCGCCGAGAACGTCGACCATGACCTCGTCGCCTCGCCGCAGACGGACTGGCAGTCCGTCCGGTACAAGCTCCTGTCGAATGAGATCGGCTGGACGCAGGTGCTGCGCGAGCGCGATCTCAAGCTGCGCCCGGATCTGCTCAAACCGTGGATGCGGTGGATCAACACCGCCACGCAGCTCCACCGCTTCGACACGACGTACTTCCTCGCCGCGGTGCCGTTCGGTCAGGAGGTCGACTTCCTCACCTCGAACGAGAGCTCGGGGCGGTGGCAGCGGCCCGAGGAGATCCTCGCCGATGCGGCCGACGATCCGAACCGGATCAGTGCGAGCACCCGCCTCATCGTCGAGAGCCTCGTGCCCGTCCACAGCGTCGGTGCCGCCATGGCGCAGGTGCGCGACATCCACCCGCTGCGTCCGGAGATCATCGACGAGGACGGGGAATGGCGGCTGATCATCCAGCCCCGCCGCGACTTCCATCGCAAGGGAACGCTGCGCGACAACGAGGTGGCCGTCGGCGACGACGAGAAGGACGAGAGCCCGAGCCTCATGAGCCTGGGCGGCGAGGACGACGACGCCGTGGTCGACGAGGAGAACGAGGACACATGAGGATCCGCGCGAACAATCCCTCACCGATGACCCTGACCGGGACGAATACGTACGTCATCGCCTCGGCCGATGACACCTCGGCGGTGGTCATCGACCCGGGACCGGAGCTGGCGGAGCACCGGGAGGCCATCCTCGCCGAGGTGGGGGACCGGAGACTGACCGCGATCGTCCTCACCCACCAGCACGCCGATCATTCCGATATGCTCGGGTCCGTCGACGAATGGGCGCCCGAGGTGCCCGTCTATGCGGTGCTCGACCGATTCGCCCGGCACACCCCGCCGGTGCGCGATGGGCAGCGGATCGCGTTCGGCAGCGATCCTGCCGATGTCCTCGAGGTCGTCGCGACCCCGGGGCACACGAGCGACAGCATCAGCATCATTTACGACGGCGTACTCTTCAGCGGCGACACGATCCTCGGGGAGGGGACGACGATCGTCACGTACCCGGAAGGCTCCCTCGGCGACTATCTCGACAGCCTCGATCGCCTCCGTGCGCTTCTCGATGCCGGTGCGTACACCCGGATCGAACCGGCGCACGGACCGACGATCGACAATCCCGCCGAGGTGATCGACCACTACCGCACCCACCGGCAGGAGCGCATCGGCCAAGTCCGCGCCGCTCTCGCTCAGGGTGCGACGACGGCGGCTGAGGTCACTGACATCGTCTACCACGACGTCGATCCCAGCGTCCGCGGGGCCGCCGAGCAGATCGTGCGCGCCCAGCTCAGCTACCTCGGTGAGCTCGCTGCCGAGGACGCGTAGGAGGTCAGCGGACGACCGCCTCGGTAGCCTGACCGCCGGCGGGCGACGAGGACGCTCATCGAGAGACCTGGACTTATCGGACGGACGACGAACGCCCCGACTGCTGTCGGGGCGTTCGTCTCACTCTGGAGGCCGGTTAGGGGCCTGCGGGGTGTGATCAGCGGGCGCGGTTGCGCATGCGCTCCATGTCGAGGATGACGACCGAACGCGCTTCGAGGCGGATGAAGCCACGGGCGGCGAAGTCGGCGAGGGCCTTGTTCACGGTCTCACGGGAGGCACCGACGAGCTGGGCGAGCTCCTCCTGCGTGAGGTCGTGCGCGACGAGCACACCGTCGGGAGCCGGCTTCGAGAAGCGTGCGGCGAGGTCGAGCAGCGCCTTGGCGACACGACCGGGAACATCGGAGAACACGAGGTCGCCGACCGTCTCGTTCGTCCGGCGCAGTCGCTGGGCCAGCGCCTTGAGCAGGTTGAGTCCCGCCTGCGGACGATCCTTGAGCCACGTCGTGAGGTCCTCGTGCTTGAGGCTGAGCAGCTCGGACTGGGAGACCGCGGTGACGGTGGAGGAGCGCGGGCCCGGATCGAAGAGGCTGAGCTCGCCGATGATCTCACCCGGCCCGACGACGGAGAGCAGGTTCTCGCGGCCGTCGGAGGACTCGCGGCCGATCTTGAGCTTTCCGGTGGACACGATGTAGAGCTCGTCTCCGGCATCGCCTTCGTGGAAGAGCACGGTGCCCCGGCGGAGGCTCCGCGGGTTCATGAACTTCATCAGCGCGCTCGTCGATTCGTCATCGAGTCCGGCAAAAAGTGTTGCGCCCCGCACAACTTCTGTATCCACAATGTCCTCCTTGTGATGGTCTCCACACATAAATCTACCTGGTCAAGGGTACCTATACCACCAAATGCGCGCGTGTGGGCGGATGAATGAGGAATATGAGGGTGTGTTGTCGTTTCCTGGAGACTGCCTCGCTTGGGTCCCTTCATGTGTGAGCGGGACAACTGCGGTTTCGATTCCCGCGGATTAGGATGGTGAGTCGTGTTGACGGTGGCAGAGAAGAGTGCGCGGAAGTTCGCGAAGGAGACCCCGCTGGGGAAGAAGCGACGTGCCCGGAAGATCAACCGGATCCTCGCCGAGGTGTACCCCAACGCCCAGGTCGAACTCGACTTCGCGACCCCGTTCCAGCTCCTCATCGCCACCGTGCTCTCCGCCCAGACGACGGACATCCGCGTCAATTCGGTCACCCCGGGACTCTTCGCCGCGTTCCCCGACGCGCACGCGCTCGCGGTGGCCAACCTCGGCGAGGTCGAGGAGCTCATCCATTCGACAGGGTTCTACCGGGCGAAGGCCCGCAACATCGTCAAGCTCGCCGGCGACCTCGTCGAGAAGTACGACGGTGAGGTGCCGCGGACGATGGAGGAGCTCGTCGAGCTCGCCGGCGTCGGACGGAAGACGGCGAACGTCGTCCTCGGCAACGCCTTCGACACCCCGGGCATCACCGTCGACACCCATATGGGCCGCCTCGCGCGCCGGTTCGGGTGGACGACGGAGACGGACCCGGTCAAAGCCGAAGAGGACATCGCCGGACTCTTCGAGACCAAGGACCTCACCCTGCTCTCGCACCGGGTGATCTTCCACGGCCGTCGCATCTGCCACTCCCGCAGACCCGCGTGCGGAGCGTGCCCGCTCATGACCCTGTGCCCGTCGTTCGGCATCGGCGAACTCGACCCCGAGAAGGCCCGTGAGATGTTCCGGTACGAGATGGCGCCCTTGGCATGAGCGATTTCCTCCACGGACTCCACGATGCCGACCGTACGGGATCGGGGTCGACCGGCGCCGAGGCGGCAGGCAGTGACAACCCGGCCGACGCCGAGCTGCGCGACCAGCTCACCCGCCTCGCCGCCTCACAGGGTTCGCCGCTGTGGCTGCGCCGGGCGAAGGCCCGCGGCGATGCCGTCGTCCGCGACGCCGCAGTCCTCATGCTCTTCGGTCGCGGCGGGAAGCCCCGCACCGCCGCCGGCCGCGACGTGCTCCCGGCCCTGGCGGACAAGGGCGTCTCCGACGTCGACCTCGTGCTCCTCCAGCGCGCGAGCACGCTGCGCCACCACCCCGGTCAGGTCGCCTTCCCCGGAGGCGGACGCGATCCCGAGGACGACTCGCTCATCGCCGCGGCCCTGCGCGAAGCCGAAGAGGAGGCCGGCATCGTCCCCGCCAGCGTCGACGTCCTCGGCCAGCTCGAGCCGCTCTACATCCCCGTGAGCAAGTTCCAGGTCACCCCCGTCATCGGCTACTGGGCGGTGCCCGGCGTCGTCGCCGTCATGGACGAAGCCGAGTCGTACTCCGTCTACCGCGTCGCCATCGCCGACCTCGTCGCCCCGGCCAACCGCGGCAGCTTCTCCCGCCCCGACCTCGCACTGACCACCCCCGCCTTCGACGTCGGCGTCTTCAAGGTGTGGGGCTTCACCGCGGGCATCCTCGACTTCGCCCTCGACGAACTCGGCTGGGCCGTCGACTGGGACCGCGACGCCCACATCGACATCGACTTCTGAGGACGCGGTCTCGGGGGAGGGCTTCGCAGGCTCGGAGCCGCCTCGGTGGGTGGGCTCCACCGAAACGTCCCCGCGGGGACGTGGGTGGGCAAATGTCGTTCTGCTGGCGAAACGTCGTTCTGCCGGTCAGAGGTTTCGCGCTGACAGTGGATGATGGCGAAAAGTCGAAATGCTCCACAACTTGTCGACCGCGCGAGTACTTCTGGCCGACACGATCTCGGCACCGCCGGCGAGTCGCCCAGGCAGTGCCTGCCGGACGCGACGCGAGGCGAACCCGGGTGGGACGCGAATGGCGCCGAGCTCCCGGGGGAGTCTCGGCGCCATTCGCCTGCTTGCTGTCGGTGCCCCGGTCGCGGGGCACCGGCTCAGTAGCGGGGGCCGGAGGGGTTCTTCAGGGCCCGCTTGACGGCGGCGACGAGTGCCTGCGCCGAGGCGATCGCCCCGCCGGGCACCGGGTTGCCCTTCTTGAGGATCGGCACCGCGATGAGCACAAGGATGATTGCGAGCACCGCGAGGATGCCGAAGATCATGAGGAAGCTTCCCCACCACGGCCATCCGAGTCCCTCACGGAACGCCGAGGCGCCGGCGAAGATCACCATGAACGATGACAGGAACAGGAAGAACAGGGCGACGAGCGCGAGTGCCGAACCGATGCCCAGATTCTTCGCACCGGCGGTGGCCTCGGCCTTCGCCAGGGCGAGCTCCTCCTCGGCGATCGCCTTGGAATCGTCGCCGATGTCCTTGATCAGTTCGCTGATCGACCTCTCGGCCATGAGTGCTCCTATCGACAGAACGGTGTGACAATCTTCCTTAAGAGTAGTCTCAACGTTCGTGCTCGCCAAAGACGTTGCGGACTGAATTCGGCCCGCGCCGATCCCACCGTCGGATCAGGACTTCGCCACCGATTCCTCGATGAGCTTCATCACCGAGGAATCGGCGAGGGTCGTGGCGTCCCCGACCTCGCGGTTCTCGGCGACATCCTTGAGCAGGCGCCGCATGATCTTGCCCGACCGGGTCTTCGGCAGCTCGGAGACGATGTGCACCTGCTTGGGCTTGGCGATCGGTCCGATCTCCTTGCCGACGAACTGGCGCAGCTCCTCGGCGGTCTCCGGGCTGTCCTCGACTCCGCCGACGGTGATGACGAACGCGATGACGGCCTGCCCGGTCGTGTCGTCGGCCGCACCGACGACCGCCGCCTCGGCGACGGAGGGATGGGCGACGAGCGCGGACTCGATCTCAGCGGTCGAGAGCCGATGGCCGGAGACGTTCATGACGTCATCGACCCGGCCGAGGAACCAGATGTCCCCGTCTTCGTCGCGGCGCGCCCCGTCACCGGCGAAGTACGTGTCGGGGAACCGCGACCAGTAGGTCTCCTTGAAGCGCTCGGGGTCCTTCCAGATCCCGCGCAGCATCGACGGCCACGGCTGGCGGATGACGAGGAGGCCGCCTTCGGGTCCGGCCGGGTTCTCACCGGTGTCGTCGACGACGTCGACGGCGATGCCGGGGATCGGACGCTGAGCCGACCCCGGTTTGGTCGCGAGCACGCCGGGCAGCGGCGCGATCATGTGGGCGCCGGTCTCCGTCTGCCACCACGTGTCGACGATCGGGCAGCGACCGCCGCCGATGACCCGGTTGTACCAGCGCCAGGCCTCGGGGTTGATCGGTTCGCCGACGCTGCCGAGCAGGCGCAGGCTGGACAGGTCGTACTTCGCGGGGATGTCCTCACCCCACTTCATGAACGTGCGGATCGCCGTCGGTGCCGCATAGAGGGTCGTCACCTTGTTCTTCTCGACGATCTCCCACCAGCGACCCTGATCGGGAGTGTCGGGGGTGCCTTCGTAGATCACCTGGGTCATGCCCATGGCCAGCGGGCCGTAGGCGACGTAGGAGTGTCCGGTGATCCATCCGACATCGGCGGTGCACCAGAAGACGTCGGTCTCCGGCTTCGCATCGAAGACGGCCTTCATCGTGTAGAGGACCTGCGTGAGGTATCCGCCCGAGGTGTGGAGGATGCCCTTGGGCTTGCCCGTCGTGCCGGAGGTGTAGAGGATGAACAGAGGGTTCTCCGCGTCGAAGAACTCCGCCTCGTGCTCGGGGCTCGCCTTCTCCACGGTGTCGTGCCACCACATGTCGCGGCCCTCGGTGAAGTCGACGTCCTGGCCGGTGCGGCGGACGACGAGGACGGATTCGACCGGGGTGTCTCCCGTCGACAGGGCCTCGTCGACGGCGGGTTTGAGGCTCGTCTCCTTCCCGCGACGGTAGCTGCCGTCGGCGGTGATGACGACCCGCGCCTCGGCGTCGATGATCCGCGAGCGCAGCGCATCGGCGGAGAACCCGCCGAAGACGACGGAATGAGCAGCGCCGAGGCGGGCCGACGCGAGCATCGCGATGACCGCTTCGGGAATCATCGGCAGGTAGATCGCCACGCGATCGCCGGCTTTGACGCCGAGCTCGGTGAGCGTGTTCGCCGCCTTCGACACCTCGGCGAGGAGCTCGGCATAGGTGTATTCACGGGAATCGCCGGGTTCGCCTTCGAACTTGATGGCGACCCGGTCGCCGTTGCCGGCGAGCACATGACGGTCGAGCGCGTTGTAGGCGACGTTGAGCTTGCCGTCGGCGAACCACTTCGCGAAGGGCGGATTCGACCAGTCGAGCACCTCGGTGAAGTCCTGCTGCCAATCGACGAGGTCACGCGACTGCTCCGCCCAGAACGCTTCGAAGTCGTCGGAACCGCGCTCATAGGCGTCTGCCTTGACGTTGGCTGCGGCCGCGAACTCCTCGGGCGGGGCGAAGGTTTCGGTCGCCTCGGTGCTGTCGGTCATGATTCCCTCCGGCTTCTTTGATGGAACGAAGATTCTCTCTGCACTGTATACCCGGGCCAGGCGGTGCGGTCACCGCCGTTCAGGCGCTGAACAGCGTCAGTCGGGGGTAGTCATCGGCACCCTGCTGTGCTAAGACTTGCCGGGTTCGCACGGTCGCCGGCGGTCGGACAAGGGGACTGTCGGTGTCGAATGACTGCACATGAGGGCCGAGGTCTGCAAGGATGGCCCTAGGCCTGCGGTGATGGACGCTGCAGACATGACCTTGTTCCCCGATCGACTGGAGCCCGCGATGAGTTCGCCGCAATACCCCAACGGCCAGGGAGTGCCGCCGTGGCATGACCAGAACGCGCCGAATGCAGGGCCGAACAATCAGCCGCCTGCGGGACAGGCGGGAGCCTACGGCGGTCAGCAGTTCGGCGGTCAGCCCGCCGGCGCCGGACAGTACGGTTCCGGCCCCGGACAGTACGGTCCCGGGCAGGGCGGTCAGCCGGGACAGTACGGTTCCGGACAGCCCGGAGCTGCCCAGGCCGGATCGGGTCAGTACGGATCTGCCCAGTACGGTTCCGGTCCATCAGCGTACGGGCCGCCCGCCGGCGGCCAGCCCGGTGCTCAGCCAGGGCCTTATGGCTCGGGCCCCTCCCAGTACGGGTCAGGTCCGGCTCAGTACGGTTCAGGACCGTCGCAGTACGGTGCGGGTCCGGGACAGTACGGCTCCGGACCGTCGCAGTACGGCTCCGGACCATCGCAGTACGGGTCGGGTCCCGCCCAGTTCGGGCCGGGAGCGCCCGGGCAGCAGCGACCACGGCGCTCGGGTCCCGGCCTCATCGGCCCGCTGACGCTGCGTGATCTCTTCCTGCTCTTCGCGGGACTGCTCGCTCTCATCGTTCTCTTCGTCCCGTTCAAGAGGTTCGAGTTCATCCCGCTGCCGCTGTGGTCGTGGAACATCGATGCGATGGGCACTCTCGTCTTCAATGTGCTCGCGATCCTCCTCATCGTCGCGGCGGTGCTCGTCAACAAGCTCGGCAACGGCGGCCTGCGGGTCGGATCGCTCGGTATCGACCAGTTCATCTCCGTGCTCGCCGCCGTCGCGTTCACGTACGCGTTCGTCGATCTCGTCACCTCGGTGCCGTACTGGCATGTCGGTGCCTACCTCGCGTTCTTCGCCGCTCTCGTGGCGTTCTTCGCCGGGGTCTTCACGATGCTGCCGTTCTTCGGCAAGGAATTCGACGCGCGCGAGAGCGTCCAGGCGCACCCCAAGGCGCGACCGGTGGGCAAGCGGGCACAGCACCCGGCTCCCCAGGCCAATGTGCCCGGCGCTCAGGCTGCCGCATTCGGCAGCGCACCCGGCCAGGACGGCTGGGGCGCACAGGGCCAGCCGGGACCGCAGGGTCAGTTCGGTGCGCAGGGCCAGTTCGGTGGACAGGGCCAGGAGCAGGTTGGTGGCCAGTCGGGTCAGTTCGACAGCCAGTCCGGGTCGGGCTCATTCGACCCCCAGGGCCAGCAGCAGTTCACCGCGGATCCCACGGCACACGGACAGGGATACGGTGCCACCGGCGCCTCCGACCAGCCGGGGTATTCCGCCCAGCCCACCGGCGGCGAACAGGGACACGCAGGGCGTCACTCCTACCCGTCGTCGGACTACAGCGGTTCCGCGGGGCGGTCGGATTCGTCCTTCGCCCCGCCGGCTGCCGGATCCGAGGAGCAGTCGGTGCAGAGCACCGGGTCGGGACAGACCTACCTCGGCGCTCAGCATCCGCGCGATCCTCAGCATTCGCAGAGCGAGCCGACCCAGACCTTCGGGTTCGGTGCGCAGCGCGAGGAGGAGTCGTGGGAATCGGAGACCGTGGTCTCGGACGAACCGCTCGTCGGCGATGATCCGACCGGTGCCGGGGCCGCCGGAACCGACGGTCGCGCAACCGACGCCGGCCAGGGTGACCGCCGTGATTCCGGCCAGGATGACCACCGTGGCTCCGACAATGCCGGTGTCGCCGCAGGTGCGTCAGTAGCCGCCGGGGCTGCCGGTGCGGCAGTCGCTGCCGGGGCCGCCTCGACGCGATCCGGCGACGTCTCGACGAGTGACAGCGCCGGAGCAGACGGTGTGCCTGCCGACCGGGCTGCCTCGGAAGCCGGCACCGCCGACCGTGGTGGTGCCGACAGTGCTGTCTCTGACGGTGCTGTCGCGGGCGGCGACACCTCGGATCGGTCCGCCGAGCGCGGACCCGATGACACCGTCGCGATCAGCAAGGCCGTGAGGAACGACGATTCGGCGGACGCCGGCTCGGAGCGGATCACCTCGGTGTCCGAACGTCGCCGCGGACGCCACGCCGCACCTGACGCGGACTCGGCCACGACCGCCTCGGCGACAGGAGAATCGGCCACGTCAGGGTCGGCCTCGACGGCCACCGAGGCGGCACGCGGCACCGGGCAGACGGATGCGGAGAGGTCGGCGACGGCCACGAGCTACGAATCCGCAGGGGACCGAACGCCCGCTGATTCCGAGACCACCGCAGCGGCCCGGTTCGCCGACGGCAACACCGTGGCCTCCTCGACAGCGACCGGCGAGGACGAGCCGGGTCCCGGTCCGATGGGGATCTTCGTCGGCGGCCCCGGCGGTGTGACCGAGGAGAGCACCGAGACGACCGTCGTCGACGAGACGGCGACCCCGGACGGCGATGAGACGAACATCCGCACGACGGAGGCGACCGTCGTCACCGCTGACGGACACATCGATGAGGCGCCCGGCGCCGATCCGACCGGCACCGATGTCGCCGACGACCGCCGGTCGTCGGACTCCTCGAGCTCCGCGACGGGAGCTGCCGGCGCGACGACCGCGGCCGCGGGCGGCTCCGCAGGTGGAGACTCGGCGACAGCTGGCCCGTCGGCCGGCACGGACGCCGATGTCACCCGGGATGATGACGCGACTGCGCGATTCGACGCGGCCGCCGTCCGGGACGTTGCCGCATCCGGTGGCGACCGCACCGCAACCGCGGGCACGGACGCTGATCGCACGGAAACCGCGGGCACCGACTCTGCCCGCACGGAAGCCGGGGCGGACACTGCCCGCACGGACACCACCCGCTCCGCCGCCCCGAGCGAGCGCGACGGTGCTGCTGGCAGCGGAACCAGCGAGCGGACGACTCCGCCCGACTCGGACGAGCCGACGCAGTACGTGCCGATGGCGAACTACCGGGAGGACTCCGACAGGGACACCCGCACCGGTGCGCCTGCGGCCGGCACGGGTGCCTCGTCCGACGACTCGGCGTCGACCGATGCGGCTGCCTCGGGCGACCGCAGCGGTGCGGACGAGGGTGAGCGGGGGGTCATCCAGGCCTTCTGGTTCGCCGTGCCCGAGCCGCGGGAGGCCGTCGACGAGAAGACCGGCCTGCCGGTGTTCACGATCTACCCCGGCGAATGGTTCCTCGCGCTCGAGGACCGCGGAACGACGTTCACCGTCCGCGATTCCGACGGCAAGGAAGGCCTGCTGCGCAACATCGAGGGCATCCAGCGCGGCTGACTCGTGTGCTGGGCCTGTGGACGGGCCGGGCACTCAGCGCGGGTCGATCCCGCCCGGGCTGCCCACGCTCAGCGCCGTCACCAGCGGTGATGCGCACATCGTCGCCGAAGGGGCGGCTCCTGTGACTCAGATGCACAGGAGCCGCCCCTTCTCCGCTCTGTCCACAGGCCCGCGCCCGACCCTGGCGGGGAGGGGGCCGCCGGGGTCAGGCTGTGCGCATGCAGATCGCCCTCATCACCGACCTCGGCGCCATCACCGAGGAGTGCGCCCGCGTTGCCGAGAGCATCGGCATCGAGCTCACGGTGCTCCCACCGGACTCCGGCGGCTGGCAGGGCGCGGCGCTCATCCTCCTCGGCGAGGACGTCCGCGAGGTCCCCATGACCGACCGCGCCGACCGCATCCTCGTCGTCCTCGACGGAGACGAACCCGCATCGGCCTGGCGGCGGGCCGCGACCCTCGGTGTCGAACAGCTCGCGATGCTGCCCTCGGCCGCGGAATGGCTGAGCCAGCGGATCATCGCCGCCGTCGAACCCCCGGTCACTCCCGGTGTGACCGTCGGCATCGTCGCCGGCTGCGGGGGAGCGGGCGCCTCGGTGCTCGCCAGCGCCCTGGCCAGACGCGCTGCGAAGGAGGTCTCGACGGTCCTCGTCGACGCCGACCCGCTCGGCGGCGGACTCGACCTCGTCCTCGGCGCCGAACAGGTGCCCGGCCCTCGCTGGGCGGACCTCAGCGCCTCCCGCGGCCAGCTGCGTCCCTCGGCGCTGCGCCACGCCCTGCCCGTCCACGACGGACTCGCGATCCTCTCCTGGGGACGCGATGACACCCTCGATCTCGCCCCGGAGGTGTTCGACGACGTCCTCGCCGCCGCCGGTCAGGCCTTCGACCTCGTCATCGTCGACCTGCCCCGCCACGCACCGCCGCAGTGGACGCGGCGCTGCCACCACGTCCTCCTCGTCGCCCCTGCCCGGGTCCGCTCCGCCGTCGCCGCCTCACAGGTGGCCAAACGGCTCTCCCACTCCCACCCGGATGTGCGCTTAGTCGTCCGGGAGACCGGAGCCGGCGGCCTCGACTCCGACCTCCTCGCCGACTCGATCGGACTCGGCCTGGCCGGCAGCATCCGCGACGATCGCGGACTCTCGGCCGCCGTCGACCGCGGTGAGGGCATCCCCGGCGGGGCGCGCCTGGGCCGCCTCGTCGATCGGCTCCTCGGGGAGTGGGTCGGATGAGCGAATGGCTCGACGCCACCCTCGTCGCCGAGGTCCGCAAGACCCTGCTTGACAATCCCGGACCGGTGACGACCGCCGCCGTCGCCGAGGCGGTCCAGCGCACCGGCCGGGTGCTCGGTTCGGCGGCCCTCCTCGATCTCGTCACCCGCCTCTCCGCGCAGCTGTCCGGTGCCGGCCCGCTCCAGGCCGTGCTCGAGGTGCCCGGCACCACCGACGTCTTCGTCAACGGGCCGCGTGAGATCTTCGCCGACACCGGATCCGGGCCGACCAGCCTCGACCTCTCCCTCGGCTCCGAGGACGACGTGCGTTCGCTCGCGGTGCGCCTGGCCGCGCTCGGCGGGCGTCGCCTCGACGATTCGAGTCCGTTCGTCGATGTCCGCCTGCCCGACGGGGTGCGGATGAACGCGATCGTCCCTCCGATCTCCGGGGACCACACGACGATCTCCTTCCGGGTGCCTCGGCGGGACGGGTTCACCGTCGCTGACCTCCTCGGCGACGGCTTCATCCCGGCCGCCGTGCACGACCTCCTCGCCGAGGCGGTGCGCTCGCGGGCGAACATCCTCATCTCCGGGGGCACGGGCACCGGCAAGACCGTCCTCCTCGGCGCGCTCCTCGGACTCGTCGACCCCGCCCACCGGATCGTCGTCGTCGAGGACTCCCGCGAGCTCATCATCGGCCACGGTCATGTCGTCCAGCTCTCAGCGCGGCAGGCCAACGTCGAGGGCGGGGGCGAGGTCACGCTCACCGATCTCGTCCGCAACGCCCTGCGGATGCGCCCGGACCGCCTCGTCGTCGGGGAGTGCCGCGGCCCGGAGGTCAGGGACATGCTCACCGCGCTCAACACCGGGCACGAAGGCGGGTGCGCGACGATCCATGCGAACACCGCCGAGGCGGTCCCCAGTCGCCTGGCCGCGCTCGGGGCGCTCGCGGGGATGAGTCCGCAGGCCGTCCATGCGCAGTTCGCGACCGCGATCGACCTCGTCGTCCACCTCCGCCGGGTCGGCTCCGACCGCGGGCTCACCGAGCTGGCGATCCCGACCGGGCCGGAGGGGGAGACGATGACGATGGAACCGGTGTGGGGTCGACCCTCCCCGCGGTCGGCCGGGGAGTTCAACCGGCGTGCGCTCGCCCGCTTCGAAGCCGTCCTCGAGACGCGGTCGGCATGATCGTCCTCACCGTCGCCGTGCTCATCGCCGCCGGGATCGTGCTCGCGGCCCCACCCGATCCGCGGGCGCGCTTGGCCCAGCTCCTGGCGGCAGACCCTCGCCGAGGCGGCCCGCCGGGACCGCGATCACTGGCGCGGCGCGGACGGGAGGAGGCCGAGGCCGACCAGCTGTGGGCGATCGGGGCGGTGGAGAGCTGCGCGCATCTGCTCAAGGTGGGGATGACCCCGCAGGCGGTGATGGCGACGCTGGCCGGGCAGGACGATCGCCTTCGTCCGATCTCCCGGGCGATCGCGCTCGGTGACGATCCCGGGCGGGCGATCGCCGCCCGCGGTCAGGGTCTGCCCGCCGCGGCCGCCGAGGTGCTCACCGGGATGGCTGCGGTGTGGACGGTCTCTGAGCGGTCGGGGGCGCCCGCGGCCGACATGATCCTCCGCTACGCCGCTGCTCAGCGGGATGCCCTCGATGCGAGCCGGGAGCGGCGGATCGCGATGGCCGGACCCCGTGCCACCGTGCGGGTCCTCAGCTGGCTTCCCCTCATCGGCATGGGCCTCGGCCTGCTCATCGGCGTCCGCCCGCTCGCGCTCCTCACCGGTCTGCCGGGGCAGCTGAGCATCGGCGGCGGCATCGTCCTCTACGCGCTCGGCCGGTGGTGGATGATGCGGATGATGACCCGGGCGGAGCGCTGAGGGACGATGGCTGCGATCCTCGTCGGACTCCTCGTCGCCGCGGCCGTGCTGCTGTGGACCGCCCGCCCCGCGGGACGGCTGGAGATGCTGCTCAGCGGTGGTGTCCGGGCGGGCCGCCGGTCCGGTCCCGGTCCTGGGACGACCGGTCTGACGGCCGGTCAGACGGCCGGTGGGGCTGCCTCGGCGAGGAGCGGGGACGGGGGCACCGCCTCGGCGAATGAGCGGACCGCGGTCGCCGACGAACAGCTCGCATTCGACCTCGACCTCGTCGCGATCTGCCTCACCGCCGGACTGCCGATCCCTGTGGCGCTCACCCTCACCGCCGAGGCGACGGGCGACCGGTCGGGGCTGCTGCGGATCGCACGGGCGAAGACGATCGGCGGTGACGACCTGTCCGAGGACGACCGGCTGCGACCGGTCCTCGACGTCTTCGTCTTCTCCGAGCACACCGGGGTCGGACCGGCCCCGCTCATCGAAGCCGTCGCCGGGGAGCTGCGGGACTCCTCACGGCGCAGGCGGCAGGAAGCGGCCGCCGCACTCGGGGTGCGCCTCGTCGTGCCGCTCGGCGTGTGCATCCTGCCGGCGTTCCTCCTCCTCTCCGTCGTGCCCGTCGTCATCTCCCTGCTGACCGATCTCACCTCGGTGTTCTTCTGACTCGGTGCCGGGGCAGACAGTTTCGCTCAGCGGTTCATCGTGGACTCCTGCGCCAGTGATCCATGCGCCGGTGATCCACGCGGTGGGGGACGCGGCTCGCAGCTGGATCGGACCCCTCGGAAGCTCTTGATAAGGTCGCCCCATGCCTTCAGTTCCACCGTTCCACTGCCTTGACGATGTCGACGAGGCCGCACAGTACGCGCAGAGCCTCTTCGCCGGGCAGTCCGTTCGGCTGCGTCCCCTGCGCGAGGAGGACCTGCCGTACCTTGAACAGTGGTGGTTCGATCCCGCAATCGTCGTGCTTCAGAATGCCACCGTTCTGCCGCGACCCGAAGGTGCGGTGTCTGAGCAGTTCCTGCAGTGGAGTGCGAATACCGACAGCAGCTCCGTGGGCTTCAGCATCGAGCTCATCGAGAGTGGTGAGTTCATCGGTCACGTCACGCTATTCGGGCGCAACGCCATCAACCAATCCGCCACCCTGGCGATCATCCTCGGACCTGAATTCCACGGGCGCGGCTATGGCACCGACGCCGTCCGTCTGACCCTGCGTTACGGCTTCCTGCAGCTGGGACTAAACCGTGTCGAGCTGCGCACCTGGGCCTTCAACACTCGCGGGATCGCCGCATACGCGAACGCCGGATTCGTCGAAGAGGGCCGCCTGCGCGAGGCGGTGTTCTTCAACGGCCGCCGCCACGACGAGGTCATCATGGCGATCCTGCGCGACGACTGGTCCGGCTGACTCGCAAGAATGTTTCTGGGCGCAGCTGCCGGTCCGAGGGGGCGTCCCGGGATCGGGACGCCCCCTCGGACCGGCAGCTGACGAGGTTCGGCGGCAGGGCACCTGAAGCGTGAGCCGCCGGCCTCTGATGCCGACCTCAGCGCTTGATGCCGTGGCGGTCCATCGTCACCGGTCGCGAGGTGTGCACCATTGCCGGGCCGGACTTCGGGGCGACGATGAGCGAGAGGACCGTGATGAGCGCGACGACGATCCACAGGAAGCCCAGCGGCAGGACGCTGCCGGCGAAGGCGACGGCCAGGGCCGCTGCGACGGTCGGGGCGAGCCCGCCGAGGGTCGAGGCGATGTTGTAGACCAGCGCGGTGCCCGTGAAGCGCACGGCCGTCGGCAGGCGCCGGGCGATGAAGGCCGCGAACGGTCCGTAGAGAGCGCCCTGGATGATGACGTTGCCGAGCACGATCGCGAGCACGAAGCCCCACACGGTGCCGTTGCTGAGCATGAGGAGGATGGGGATCGCGAGGACGCCGCCGGCGATGGCGCCCATCATCAGCACCTTCGTCGTGCCGATCCGGTCGCTGAGGCGGGCGAAGAGGACCGTGGTGAGCATGAGGCCGAGCGCTCCGCCGGCCTTGAGGTAGAGGGAGTCGGAGACGTCGACGCCGTTCTGGGTGGCCAGGGCGAGACCGTAGACGGTGACGATCTGCTGGGTGAAGACCATCGAGGTGTAGACGCCGACACCGATGAGGATCGTCTTCAGGTGCTTGCTGAAGACGTCGAGGATCGGCAGGCGCTTCTCCTTCTTCTCCTCCTCGAGCTGCTCGAACAGCGGCGACTCGGTGACCTTGAGGCGGATGATGAACGCGGCGACGACGAGGACAGCGCTGAGGAGGAACGGCACGCGCCATCCCCAGACGAGGAAGTCATCGCCGGAGATGACGGCGGTCGTCGCGACGACGAGGGCGGCGAGCACGGTGCCCGCGGGACCGCCGGAGACGGCGATCGCGCCGGCGAAGGCGCGGCTCTTCTCCGGGGCGTGCTCGACGGCCATGAGGGCGGCTCCGGTCATCTCACCGCCGACGGCGATGCCCTGGAGGACGCGGAGGAAGACGAGGGCGAAGACACCGAAGTAGTTGCCGTCCTGCGTCGTCGGCAGCAGGCCGATGCCCACCGAGGCGACGCCGATGAGGGCGAGGGTGAAGACGAGGATCGGCTTGCGTCCGATCTTGTCGCCGAAGTGACCGAGGATGATGCCGCCGAGCGGACGGATGAGGTAGCCGACGGCGAGCGTGGAGAACGACGCGAGCAGCGCCCCCTGCGGGCCGAGACCGGAGAAGAAGAGCGGCCCGAAGACGAGGCTGGCCGCCGTCGCGTAGAGCATGAAGTCGTAGTACTCGAGCATCGTCCCCATGAAGCCGGAGGCGAGCACGGTGCGCACTTCCTTGGGGTCCGGGGTGTGTGCGGGCGGATTTTCGGGCAGGGGTGCAGAGGGCTGGGTCACGGGATTCTCCTCGGATCGTGCGGAATTCTCTGCCAGGAGTGCAGATCGTCGAACGTGCAGGCAGGCATCGGCGCAGGGTGGAGCGTCAGCGCGGTGTGCGGCGACGGTGCGGGTGCGGTGGCCCGGTGGTGCGGCCGGTCAGTGGTGCGCTGGGTCGGCACCGTCGTGATGGTGATCCGGAGTCGCTCGCCGAGGTGGCGGCTCCGAACCGGTGTCAGCGCAGGATGAACTCGTCTCGGTCGTGTGGGATGGATGCCCGCGAGTTCCGAACCGCGGACAGCTGCGCCTGGATGCTCGACCGGTTGTTACCGGGAACGATGTGATGGAGGAGGAGCTGCTTGGCTGAAGCGGAGTCAGCCACCCTCAGTGCATCGGCGACAGTCGTGTGGGACCTCAGGTGGTGGGCCCGTGAGGCGCGGGCGACGGGGTCGGTCGGCGAGCCGTGGACGGCGTCGATCCACTCTTCGTCGATCGCCTCGTGGAGGAGGATGTCGGCATTGTCGGCGAGCGCGATCATGTTCGGGGTGAACGTCGTATCCCCGGAGATCGCAACGACGCCGTCATCGGTCTCGATGCGGAAGCCGAACGCCGGTGCCACGGGTGGGTGGAGTGCCAGGGTGGCGAGGACTCGGACGCGATCGTCCTCGTAGATCGCGAACGGTCTGATCTCCGGGGCCGGATCGTCATCGGGGTGATAGCCGATGGTCGTGGGCACCGCGATGTCGGAGGCGGTGAAGAGCTGCTTCGCGGTGGGTTTGAGCCCGTCGAGGTAGCGGTCGTTGAGGTCGGTGGCGAAGGCGCGGAAGAGCAGGTCGACCATGTCTGCGGTGCCCGGCGTCGGCTTCTCCGGGTAGAGCGGGGTGCGGGCGGCCGTGCCGTCGGACGCTGCGGCGTGCTCCGACAGAGGAGGGGGTGTGCCGCGGTCACCGGGGCCGATGATACGGATCGGGTCGCTGTTCTCGCTCTTGGCTTCGTAGCTGCTGAAGAGGAGCAGGCTCGGGAGGGCGGCGACATGGTCGGAGTGGAGGTGGGTGAGGAACATCGCCCGCATCCGCTCCATCGGCAGGCCCGCCCGGACGAGGTTGCGGCCGGTGCCCGAGCCGGCGTCGATGAGGTAGAAGGCGTCGCCGACGACGACGGCGGTCGCAATGCCCGAGGGCTCTTCGGAGGCGGTGGCCGGCCACCAGCGGGGTCCGCCTGCCACGCCCAGGGTGATGACGCGGGTGGCAGTGGAGCTGGTGGATGGCATGGTGGTGACCTCTCGTCGGTGTCGGGGTTTCATCCAGTGTGGCCGAGGTCATAAAATTGATCCAATTAATTAAATGTCGAACGCACATAGGGAATCTCAATGAGCGACATCACGCTGCGCCAGCTCGAATACTTCCTCGCCGCCCTCGACGACGGGTCGATCACGGCTGCGGCGCGCACGTGCAGCGTCACGCAGGCGACGGTGTCGACGGCGCTCAACGAACTCGAGCGGGCCGTGGGCACCCGTCTGCTCGTGCGCAGTCGCACGGCCGGGGTTCGGCCGACGAGCGCGGGGACGGCCCTGGTGTCGCGGGCCCGGGCGATGCTCGATCTGGCCCGCGAGATCCCCGACGTCGCCATGGGGGACCAGTCGACGATCGTCGGTTCGGTCCGGGTCGGGTGCATCTTCCCGCTCGGGCCGTATCTGCTGCCGCAGCTGATCAGTGATTTCGCCGAGGCGCATCCCGGGTTGGACATCTCATTCACCGAAGGGGCGACCGGGGATCTGCGGCGAGAGCTCGACGTCGGTCGCCTCGATCTCGTCCTCACCTTCGGCGGTCAGCTTCCGCCGACGGTGCCGGCGCAGGAGATCGCGAGCTTCCGCCAGGTGATCCTCCTCGCGGCCGACCATCCGCTGGCCGGCCGCAAGGAGATCGCCTTCCGCGAGGTCGCCGAGATGCCGGTCATCCTCTTCAACCAGCCGCCGTCGCGGGACAGGGTCGAGGCGATGATCCGCGGGGCCGGAGTCGAGCCCGATGTCCGCTGGGAGAGTGCGAGTCCGGAGACGGTGCGCGGACTTGTGCGCCGGGGGCTGGGCTATTCGGTGGGCAACATCGGCTCGGAGGCCGAGGGCCGGGACTCCGACGACGGCATCGCCTACATCCCCATCGATGATCCTCAGGCGCCGAACTCGATCGTCGCCGTCTACGAGACCGGGCATCCGGTGCCGCGGCGGGTGAGCAGCATCGTCGACTACTTCATCGAGCAGAGTCCGACCTGGGAGTGGCTCGCGTACTGACTTGCGTGCAGTCGCCTGTGGACGAGTCGCGAACTCGTGTGCGCTGGGCCTGTGGACGCTCGAGCGGAGTCCACAGGGGTGTTCTCGGGCCTCGACCTCCGCGGTGCTCGCTGACCAGTCTGGAGGTCCGTCCGCGCAGAGTGTGCGGAACCGTCCTCGAGGAGGAGACCATGAGCACAGACACCACCGGCACAGACACATTCCGCACAGGCACCGCGCCGACTTATCCCGCGTGGGGGAGTGGACCCGCACCGGCGGCCGGCGGCGATTCCGTCGGTTCCGGGACGAGCGCCGACACCGCGTCGTCGCTCGAATCGGCGCCGCGAACCGACCGCCTGCCGGCCGACCACTCCGGAGCGGATGACCACCTCGACGGTGCGCTGCGGGCAGACGCGGGGTGGGGTGCCGACACCGGGGCGACGACGGCGGAGTACGCGATCACCACGCTCGCGGCCTGCGGCTTCGCCGCGCTTCTCGTCGTCATCCTCAAATCGGAGCCGATCAAGGAACTCGTCACCGGCGTCATCCAGGCAGCCCTCGGCCTCGGCGCCTGACATGCGCGCGCCCGGGTCCCGCGGTCACGACGACGCCGGCACGGCGACCGCGGAGTTCGCCGTCGTCCTCCCGGCCCTCGTGTTGCTCGTCGTCGTGCTCGCGGGAGCCGCCGCCGTGGGATTCTCCCAGCTGAGAGCCTTCGACGCCGCGCGGTCGGCCGCACGTGAGATCGCTCGCGGCGAACCGCGGGCCGCCGTCGTCGACGAGGCGAAGAAGCACGCGGGTACGTCCTCGACGGTCACCGTCGGCACCGACGGCGGGTATGCGACCGTGACCGTGACGATCGCCCTGCCCGACGCGATCTTCTTCCTCGACGAGGTCAGCGCCGAGGCGACGGCGCGTTCCGAGGGCGGACGGGGAGACGGGTCATGACGAACATCGTCATCGGGCTGTGCGGGATGATCGTCGCCTTCGTCACGGCGATCGGGGCCCTCAGCCAGGCGTTCGTCGCCCACAGCACGGCTCAGGCCGCCGCCGATCTCGCAGCGCTTGCCGCCGCGGACGCCGCGCGGGGTCTGACCACCGGCGACCCCTGCGAGACGGCGAAGGAGGTGGCCGAGCGCAACGGTGCGACGCTGCGGGACTGTCGGGCCTCGAGCGCGCAGCAGAGTGCGTTCGTCGAGGTCGACGTCGACATCCCCGGTCCTCTGCCGGCGGTGCGGGAGGAGGCTGTGGCGGGACGGTAGGGAATGGGCTGTCGTTGCGGGGCCCTGGCGTCGGGTGCGGGCGACCGCGACCTCAGGTGTCGATGACAGCGTCCGGTGTCGACGCCGGTGGCCTCAGTCGAGGACGCCGCGGAGCAGGCGCAGGGCGGCCGCCTTGTCGAGCGGTTCGTTGCCGTTGCCGCACTTCGGCGACTGCACACACGACGGGCAGCCGTCGACGCACTCACAGGCCGCGATCGCATCCCGGGTGGCGCCGAGCCACTCCTCGATGACCTCGCTGCCGCGCTCGGAGAATCCGGCCCCGCCGGCCAGTCCGTCGTAGACGAAGACCGTGGCCATGCCGGTGTCGGCGTGCAGCGCCGTCGAGACCCCGCCGATGTCCCAGCGGTCGCACCCGGCGAAGAGCGGCAGCAGGCCGATCGAGGCGTGCTCGGCGGCATGGACGGCTCCGGGCAGATCGGCCTTGAGGACCTCCGTCTCCTCGAGGAGAGCCTGCGGGATCGTCCACCACACCGCCGAGGTCCGCAGGGTGCGCTCGGGCAGGTCGAGGTCGTGTTCGGCGATGATCGCACCACCGCGCTTCGCCCGCATCCGGTAGGCGATGACCTCATCGGTGACGTCGACGGTGCCGCTGGCCACGGTCACCCCCGACGGCAGGGTGCGCTGGGAGGCGGTGTCGACGATGGAGATCTCCGTCGTCGACCGCGGCTGCGTCGTGTAGTCGACCTCGGCGCGCTCGATGAACGCGACTCTCTCGTCGAGATCGAGGTCGGCGACAAGGAAGTCCGTGCCCTGATGCGTGTAGACGGCTCCCGGGTGGGCACCGGTGTGCGCGCCCGCCTCGTCGACGGTGCCGAGCAGCGTTCCCGTGCTCGCCTCGACGAGGCGGAACTGACCGCCGCCGGTGCCGCGGATGTCGGCGAGGTCGGTGGCGGGCATGTCCTTGGCCCAGAACCACCCGGCAGGCCTTGCCCGCAGCATCTTCCGTTCGACGAGGTCGTCGACGACCTCGGCGGCATTGTCGGGGAAATGGGCGAGGTCGGCCGGTGTCAGCGGCACCTCGGCCGCGGCCGCGCACAGATGCCCGCTGAGGACATACGGGTTTCCGGGGTTGATGACCCCGGCATCGACGGGAGCGTCGAAGATGACCTCCGGGTGGTGGACGACGTACGTGTCAAGCGGGTCGTCCCGGGCGATGAAGACGGCCATCCACTTCTGTCCGGCCCGGCCCGCACGGCCGGCCTGCTGCCACAGCGAGGCCAGAGTGCCGGGCCAGCCGGAGATGATGACGAGGTCGAGTCCGGAGATGTCGATGCCGAGTTCGAGGGCATTCGTCGATGCCACCGCGAGCAGACGCCCCGACCGCAGAGCCGCCTCCAAGGCGCGGCGCTCCTCCGCGAGGTATCCGCCGCGATAGGCGGCGACCTTGCCGGTCAGGGAGTCATCGACGGCTCCCACCTGCTCGCGGACCGTTGACGCCAGCGCCTCCGAGCCGCGGCGGGAGGCGATGAACGCGATCGAGCGGAAGCCTGCGCACATCGCGTCGGTGAGGACGTCGGCCGCCTCGGCGAGTCCGCTGCGACGATCACCGTCGGGTGACACCGGCGGCTCCCACAGCGCGAAGCTGCCCGCGGCACGCGGGGAGGCGTCCTCGGTCACCGGGTGCGCCGGCCGCCCGGTCAGCCGCGCGAACGCCGCATCCGGCTGCGCCATCGTCGCCGAGGCGCCGATGACGACCGGATGCGCGCCGTAGTGAGCGGCGATGCGCAGGAGCCGCCTGAGGATGAGCGCGACATGGGAGCCGAACACGCCGCGATACCGATGGGCCTCGTCGACGATGATGAAGCGCAGGGACTTGAACAGCCGGGCGAAGCGCTCGTGCTGGGGAAGGATCCCGCGGTGGAGCATGTCCGGGTTGGTGAAGATGATGTTCGCGTGCCGGCGCGCCCAGTCCTTGGCCGCCTGCGACGTGTCGCCGTCATACGCCGCCGGGCGGACACCGCGGACGATGAGCTGCTCGAGCTTCGTCAGCTGATCGGCGGCGAGTGCCTTCGTCGGAGCGATGTAGATCGCCGAGGAGGTCCGCAGACCCTCCCGCGTCGTCTGGATCGACTCGAGCACCGGCAGCCAGAATCCGAGCGACTTGCCCGAGGCGGTGGGGGTGGCGATGACGACGTCCTCGCCGTCACGGGCCGCCTGCGCCGCCTCGACCTGATGCCGCCACGGGCGGTCGACGCCGATCGCGTGGGTCGCGTGCCGCAACTCCTCATCGACCCACTCCGGCCAGTCCGACTCGTGTTCGAACCGCTGTGGAATATCGCGGGTGTGGACGATCCGATCGTCCCTGACACCGAACCCGGAGACGATGTCGTGGAGAGGGGAATCGGCCATGATCCCAGTATGGCGCAGTCGCCTGTGACTAGGATTCACCTGTGACCGAAGAGACAGCAGATGTGAGCCGCACCCCCGACGTTCGCGATACCCCTGACGTTCGTGACACCCCGGACAGTCGTGACAACTCTGACAGCCGTGCCACCACTGTGGTGGGGAACCGCGGTGACGGGAGCGGGACTCCGTCCCTGAGCGCCGAGCAGCGTGCCGGCGCGGAACGGCTCGGTGCTGCGCTCTATGCGGCGGGGTACACCGAGCCTCGGCTGCGGCAGTTCTGGGGAGGACCCGTCTCCGACGCGCTCGCCCGCAACAACGCAGCCCCCGCCCTCCGCCACTGCCGGCAGGTACTCAGGGCGAGGGGCGCGGACACCGGGCCCGGTGGCGGCACGGACTCGCCGAGCAGCTCAGACTCGCCGAGCGGCGCGGGTGAGGCTTCCGCCACGGAGGCGGCGTCGGCGGACCTGTCGTTCGACGAGCGGCTCGCCGTGCTCGCGCTCACCTTCCTCCTCCGCGACACTCTGCCGACCGCCCTTCTCGAGGCGGCGCTCGGCGCAGCCGACTGTGCGACAGCATTCGACCTCGGCCTCCTCGCTGACGCCTCCGGTCCGGGCACCGGCGATGACCGAGACCGGGACTCCTCCACACGGGACGCCTCCGCCTCATTCGTCACCGCCCCGTTCGCCGTCGCCCCGTTCGACCTTCCCGTCGGCGTCCCGCGCGGTCTGCGACCGGGGGATGAGAACCTCTACCTCGTCAGCGACCACGGCACCCTGACCAGCCCGGACGTCCTCGACGGTGACTTCGTCCTCGGCGTCGGGGGCGCGGGACGGACACTTGTCTCTCTCACCCCGCGCGACCACGTCGCGCTCGCCGCAGACATCGGCACCGGCTGCGGCATCCAGGCACTCCTCCTCGCCCGGCATGCCGACCGCGTCATCGCCACCGACATCTCCGCCCGTGCCCTGCACCTGACCGCACTCGGCGCCGCGCTCAACGGGGTCACCAACCTCGACCTGCGTCAGGGATCGCTGCTCGACCCCATCGACAGCACCGTCGACCTCCTCGTGTCGAATCCGCCGTTCGTCATCACCCCGCGCGGTGCGGAGGCCGATGCAGCGCTGCCCGCGTTCGACTACCGGGACGGCGGGATGCGCGCCGACCGGCTCGTCCGGGAGCTCTTCACCGAGATCCCCTCCGTCCTTGCCCCCGGCGGTCGAGCCGTGTGCCTGGGCAACTGGGAGGTCACGCCCGATTCGACGAGCGGTCCGGAGACCTGGGTCAGCAGCACTGCCGACGGGACTCGCGAGCCCACCGCCTCCCACGACACCACCACTGCGACTGCTGCCTCCCATGACACCGCCACTGCCACCCCAGCCAGGGACTCCCGCGACACCTCTACCGCGGCCGCGGAGACCTCCGTGTTCGTCATCGAACGCGAGATCCTCGACCCCGTCACCTACGCCGAGACCTGGATCCGCGACGGCGGCATCCCCCGCGCGAGTGCCGAGTGGAACGCAGCCACCTCGGCGTGGTTGGACGACTTCGCCTCCCGGAAGGTCACGGAGATCGTCTTCGGCTACGTCCTCATGCACCGGGCAGATAACGATTCCTCATCACTTTCCCCGCAGGCCACCGGCACTACCCTGGGTCGGACCGACCTCGCCGAGGCGGGGGCTGTGCCGGCGTTCCGCGCGCGGGTGCGCATCACCTCGGCGCCGGCGACGAACCCCCACGGAATCGGCGCGTTCGTCCAGACGATCCACGAACTCGGTGCCTGGGCGGAGTCCGCCGGTGACGAGGAGATCGCGGCCACCGCATTCACCCGCTCACCCGACCTCGTCGAGCATCGGCACTTCGTGCCGGGGGAGACGGACCCGACGTCGATCACCGTCGAACAGGGCATCGGCTTCGGACGCGTCATCGACGTCGACACGGCCCTGGCCGGGTTCCTCTCCGTCGCCGACGGCAGTCTCACTCTGCGCCAGACCGCCGCGGCGCTCGCCCAGCTCCTCGGCGTCGACGAGGCGGCGCTGGGGAACCAGCTCATCGCCCAGGTCAGAGGGCTGGTCGCGGCCGGCATGCTGCTTCCCGGCGGCGATTGACACGACGGGACGCGGATGCCACAGTATGGGCCACCGCCAACGCACCCCGGGAAGAACCCGGACAACAACAGTGTTACATTGGCTCGGATCGACCATCTCGTCGATCACCCCGTGCCCCGAAAGGAATGAGTGAGCGTGGCCACAACCGAGAAGAAGCCCCGTCGTCTCGTCATCGTCGAGTCCCCGACGAAGGCGCGCACGATCGTCGGGTACCTCGGCGACGGCTACGACGTCGAGGCCTCAGTCGGACACATCCGCGACCTCCCGACGCCGTCGGAGCTGCCCGCCGACATGAAGAAGGGGCCGTACGGGAAGTTCGCCGTCGACGTCGACAACGGCTTCGACCCCTACTATCGTGTCGATCCGGGCAAGAAGAAGAAGGTCACGGAACTCAAGCGCCTGCTCAAGGACGCCGACGAACTCTTCCTCGCCACCGATGAGGACCGCGAGGGCGAAGCCATCGCGTGGCACCTCAAAGAGGTGCTCAAGCCGAAGATCCCCGTCAAGCGGATGGTCTTCCACGAGATCACCCCCGAGGCGATCTCCCGGGCACTCGAGAACACCCGCGAGATCGACATCGACCTCGTCGACGCGCAGGAGACCCGCCGCGTCCTCGACCGCCTCTACGGATACGAGGTCTCCCCGGTGCTGTGGCGCAAGGTCCGCGCCGGCCTGTCCGCCGGCCGCGTCCAGTCGGTCGCGACCCGGCTCGTCGTCGAACGCGAACGCGAGCGCATGGCGTTCGTCTCCGCCGACTACTGGGACCTCGACGTCGATCTCGGACTGCCCGACGGGTCGAACCCGTTCGCCGCGAACCTCACGACCCTCGACGGGTCGCGGGTGGCCAGCGGTCGCGACTTCAACGACAAGGGCGAGCTGAAGACCAAGTCCGCCGTCGTCGTCGACCAGGCGAAGGCCGAAGAGCTCGCAACCCTGCTCGCGGGGCCGGCGAAGAACGCGCTGACCGTCTCCGGCGTCGAATCGAAGCCGTACTCGCGGCGGCCCGCCGCCCCGTTCACGACCTCGACGATGCAGCAGGAGGCCGGCCGCAAGCTGCGGATGAGCGCCCGCCAGGCGATGCGCACCGCCCAGTCGCTCTACGAGCACGGCTACATCACCTATATGCGCACCGACTCCTCGGCGCTGTCCGGGCAGGCGATCGCCGCGGCCCGACGCCAGGTCACCGAGCTCTACGGTCCGGAGTACGTCCCGCAGTCCCCGCGCCAGTACGCGAGCAAGCAGAAGTCCGCGCAGGAGGCCCACGAGGCGATCCGTCCCGCCGGAGACTCGTTCCGCACGCCTGCGCAGGTGGCGAAGTCGCTCAGCGGCGACGAGTTCCGTCTCTACGACCTCATCTGGAAGCGCACCGTGGCCAGTCAGATGGCCGACGCGAAGGGCTCGACGGCGACGATCAAGGTCGCAGCCGACCTCGGCGACGGCCATGAGGCAGGTTTCAGCGCCTCGGGCACCGTCATCACCTTCCGCGGCTTCCTCGCCGCCTACGAGGAGGGTCAGGACGCGAGCCGCTACGACACGAAGTCCGGCGAATCCCGCCTGCCGCAGGTCGAGCAGGGCCAGAAGCTCTCCGTCGTCAAGGTCGCCGCCGACGGTCACACGACCGCCCCGCCGCCGCGCTTCACCGAGGCGAGCCTCGTCAAGCAGCTCGAAGAGCTCGGCATCGGCCGCCCCTCGACGTACGCCTCGATCATCTCGGTCATCCAGGACCGCGGCTACGTCACCTCCCGCGGCAATGCGCTCGTGCCGAGCTGGCTGGCGTTCTCCGTCGTCCGCCTGCTCGAAGATCACTTCACCGAACTCGTCGACTACGAATTCACCGCCGATCTCGAATCCGAACTCGACCGCATCGCGATGGGCGAAGAGGATCGCAAGGCCTGGCTGGCCCGGTTCTACTTCGGCGGGAAGGGCCTCGACCGCGAGGGTCTCAAGGAGATCGTCGACGACCTCGGCGAGATCGACGCCCGCGAAGTCAACACGGTGCGCATCAGCGACGGCGTCGCCCTGCGCGTGGGACGCTACGGCCCGTACCTCGAGGTCACCTCGGGGGTCGAGGGCGAGGACCCGAAGCGCGTGTCGATTCCCGACGATCTCGCTCCCGATGAGCTCACCGCCGCCAAGGCTGCCGAACTCATCGAGAACCAGGGCGACGGCGACCGTGAACTCGGTGTCGACCCGGAGACCGGGCACACGATCGTGGCGAAGAACGGCCGGTTCGGCCCCTACGTCACCGAGGTGCTGCCCGAGTCCGAGGAGAAGCCCAAGCGCGGCGCGAAGAAGCCCAAGCCGCGCACCGGTTCGCTCTTCAAGTCGATGGACGTCGGCACGATCGACCTCGAGACCGCGCTCAAGCTGCTCAGCCTGCCCCGCATCGTCGGCCAGGACGAGGAGGGCACGGACATCACGGTGCAGAACGGCCGGTACGGCCCGTACCTGAAGAAGGGCACGGATTCGCGGTCGCTGACCGATGAGGAGCAGATCTTCACGATCACCCTCGAGGAGGCGCTGAAGATCTACTCGGAGCCGAAGCAGCGCGGCGGACGCACGGCCAAGCCCCCGCTCAAGGAACTCGGCGAGGACCCGGAGACGAAGAAGCCGATGGTCGTCAAGGACGGTCGCTTCGGCCCCTACGTCACCGACGGGGAGACGAACGCGACCCTGCGCAAGGATGACGACGTCGAGTCGATCACTCCAGCGCGTGGCGCCGAACTCCTCGCCGAGAAGCGTGCGAAGGGCCCGGCGAAGAAGAAGGCACCGGCGAAGAAGGCTCCCGCCAAGAAGACGGCGGCGAAGAAGACGACTGCAGCCAAGACGACCGCGGCGAAGAAGTCGACGACGGCGAAGACCACCGCGGCGAAGACAACTGCGGCGAAGAAGTCGACGACGTCACGGACCACGGCGGCGAAGAAGACCACGGCTTCGAAGACGACTGCGGCCAAGCCGAAGACCCCCTGAGCCGGGCGGCCTGAGGCCGGCGGCGAGGCAGGACTCCTCGAGTCAGGCGACTGCTCTGCGTTCTGCGCGTGCGAGAGCCCCTGGGTGCGTTCCCGGGGGCTCTTCACATGCTCAGCGGTCGGCGGACCGCCGAAGAGCGGCCTCACATCGAAGGTGTGCCGCATCGACGGTGATTGTGTGCCAGCTCCAAGGTGAAATCGGAGCTGATTCCACCCTGAACCTGGCGCACAATCCGGCTGACTGCCAGTGGGCAGTAGGAAACTCTGCGGCGTAAAGGGCTATTGCACTGTATAACGAATGTCATACACTTTCTGTGTGACGGCGATCGAGTGGGATTCGCGCGCAGCTGCACACATGTGGCGGCGCCATGGTGTCACGCAGACAGAGGCAGAGGAGGCAATCGATGATCCGGAAGCCCTCCTGCTGACGCCTGATCCGGCCAGCAGATCCGGCAAATCTGATCGATACATCGGGTGGAGTTCCACGCGGGCAGAGGTGCTGGTCGTCATCGTTGTCAGGCACGAAGGTCTGCTCTACGGCGGCAATGCTTGGCCCGCCAATGAATCGCATCGCAAGCTCTACGAAGGAAGCCGTCATGACGAAAGGTAGTGTTCCTCCCGAGGCGCGCGCAGCACTGCGCGCCGAATTGGATGCCGATACCGCTGATTACCGGGACAAGTTGGCAGAAGGTGAGTGGCGCAAATCGAATCGAAGTGCCTCACCGCTGCTGACCGTGCGAGTCCCTGTTGATGTTCTTGAGAAGCTCCAGGCGCTCGCGGAGGAGTCAGGAGTGTCCGTCTCAGCGCTCACGCGACAGTTCATCGCCGAGGGACTGTCGAATCGCGGCGACGAAGATCTCGTTGCGGCACTGGACCGGTTGGAACGCGATGTGGCGGCAGTGAAGGCGCGAGCTCAAGCAGGCTGCGTAATCCCCGGCCAGCAGTGAAGACGCAGACTCCTCGAGTCAGGCCGCTGCTTCACGCAAGTGAGAGCCCCCGGGTACGTACCCGGGGGCTCTTCACATGCTCAGCGGTCGGCGGACCGCCGAAAAGCGGCCTCACATCGAGTGTGCGCCGCAACGACGGTGGTTGTGCGCCAGGTTCAGGGTCAAATCGGAGCAGATTCCACCCTGAACCTGGCGCACAATCCGGGGTGGCCGCGGAAGGCCGCCGTGAAGTCCGTTTGCGTCTCCCCGCCACCGGACGCCCACCCGGACCCCGCGTGCAGAGCATCTCCCAGGGCACCGCCGCCACCGTCTTCAGAGCACGTGTCCGGCGGCCTGTGCGGGCAGGGCGGCGAGTTCGTCTGCCGTCGGCGAACTGGGCGTGAGCGCGAAGTCGCGGGCGAAATAGGAGGCGAACGCCTCGGCGACGGCATCGACCGTGATCTCCGGGTGCACCTCACTGATCGCCCCGCCGGTCAGCGGATCCCACGTCACGCCCAGTGCGGCCTCGACGTCGGTGAGGACGGCGCGGATCGGATCGGGGTCGGTGACGATGACCGAGGACGAGAACAGCCACGCCCCGGAGACGACGCGCTGCGCGGTGCCGATGGCCTTGATCCGTCCGGCGACGTTGACGCTGTACTCTCCCGGGCAGTATTCGCCGGGGATCTCGCCGAGGCGGGCGTCGACGCCGATGCCGCGCAGCACTGAGACATAATCTTCGCCGAAGCGGCTGAAGCGCGCGGAGGTGTTCGTGATGAAGGAATCGCTCGGTTCGATGTGATCGATGACGAGAGAGCCCTCATGGTAGGCGGCGGCGCGTCCGCCGAGGCTGCGCAGAGCGGGGGTGAACCCGTGGTCGCGGGCGGCTTCGACGGCGGCCGGGAAGCCGGGGAGGAAGCGGTCGCGGGCACCGAAGGCCACGGTCGGGGCGGGACGGTAGAGCCGCAGCGTCGCGCCTCGGCGCCCGGCCTTGACCGAGTCGAGGAGGACACGGGCGAACGCGAGCTCGTCGATCGGGGACAGGCCCTCGGTCTCGACGCGATCCATCGGGGTGCGGGAGTCGTCTCCGGTCGTGGGGCCGGCATCGTCCGGTGCGGGTTCACGGTCTGTCGTCACGGATCAAGAGTAGAGGATGGCCCACACACGCCGGACACTGGCGGCGACCGCGCACCCGACACCGGCGGGACTCACCGGAAGGCCAGCCGAGACTCACGGGGCTTCCAAGAGATATGTCAGCACCTGAAGATAGGGTAGTGGCGTGAGCATGTTGACGACTACAGGACATCGACTTCCCGGCGCTCCTGGCCGGTTGGTCACCGAAACCGCGGTGTGGGGCGCCCTCATCGTCCTTGCCGCGATCAGCTACGTCGTAGCCGGCACCAGCGGGTTCTTCACGACCGTCAGCGGTCGCGCGTTCACGACGCTCGCCGACACCCTCGGCGCCGGCGAGTTCGACAATCAGGCCGGCAGCCTGTCCCTGCTCATCGTCTTCGTCCTCGCCTGTGCGGGTCTCTTCATCCCGTCGAAGGTCTTTGCCGGTCGGGGGCCGGCCGTGCGCAAACGGGCCCTGAGCATCTCCGCCGTCGTCGAGGCGGCCCTCCTCATCGTCCTCAGCCTCGCCCCGAGCGCGTGGCTGACCTGGGTGACCGGTCTCGTCCTCGGTGCTGTCATCGGCCTCCTCATGAGCCTCACCCCCTTCACGAACGAGAAGCCGTGGCGCCGGGTCGGCGTTCCCGCCACCGTCCTCCTCTTCCTCGCCTGCTCCTTCCAGATCATGGGCGGGGCGGTGGCCGGAACGAGTGCGCTGGGCTGGATGAGCCTGCTCGTCGGCATCGCCATGGTCATCGGCGCCGTGATGATCTACCTCACGCCCGAACGCGCACTGCACGCGGAATCGTCGACGACCGGGTCGTTCCCGGTCGCGAAGGCGCGGGTCGCCAGGCCCCCGGCGAGCATCGAGAAGCCGTGGGTCCCGATCGCCCTCTTCGGCGTCCTCGGTGCGACCTTCATCCTCGCCGAACCCACCGCCGTCGAACACGAGTTCGGTCAGGCCGGGTACGCGCTCATGCTCGTCGTCGCCCTCCTCGGATGGGCCATCGGCTTCGAGATGGGGCCGACGTTCGCGCCGGGCATGTCCCGCCCGCGCGTCTCGGCGTTCGCGCTCACGGTCTCCGGTGTCCTCCTCATCGCCACGGGCGCCATCGACGAACTCTCCGGCAAGGTCGTGCTCGCCGGCGTCGTCGCGTTCCTCGTCGGCATCGGCGTGCGCTCCCAGGTCTACGTCTTCTCCCGCCGCATCGGCGCTGTCGGCGGTGCCCTCATCGCCCTCCTCATCAACGCCGCCGACATCACCGTGGCCCCGATCAGCACCGACGCGATCTTCACCCTGCCGCCGGCCGATGTCGCGTTCGTCGTCATCGGGTTCGCCGCGCTCGTCGCCGGCATCATCGGCCTCTGCATCTTCGACCCGCACGGCATGCAGGGACTCTCGGTCGACATCGTCCACGGCTTCCGCCCGCCCAGCCAGTCCGAGGACGCGAACAAGGACGGCGTCGGCGCCCTCGCCGACCGCTTCGGCCCCGGGTTCTTCATCGCCATCGAAGGCGGCGACGGATCGGGCAAGAGCACGCAGATCACCCGACTCTCCCGTGAACTCGCCGACGAGGGCTACAGCGTCGAGGCGACCCGGGAACCCGGCGGCACCGAACTCGGGCGAAAGATCCGCTCGGTGCTCTTCGACGCCGAACCGCCGAGCGCCCGCACCGAAGCCCTCCTCTTCGCCGCCGACCGCGCCCACCATGTGGCCTCGCTCGTCGATCCCGGCCTCGAGGCAGGAAGCATCGTCATCACCGACCGCTACATCGACTCGACCGTCGCCTACCAGGCGGCCGGCCGCGAGTTCGACCCGAAGACGATCCTCGCGCTCAGCCGCTGGGCCACTGAAGGACTCATCCCGCACCTGACGATCGTCCTCGACATCGACCCCGAGGTCGCCGCCGCCCGGATGAGCGCCCGCGGGGAGTCGAACTACCTCGACCAGGAGAACCAGCAGTTCCATCAGCGGGTCCGTCAGACCTACCTCAACCGCGCCCAGAAGGACCCCGAGCGCTATGTCGTCCTCGACGCGTCCGTGACCCAGGAGGAGCTGGCAGGGCAGATCCTCGCAGCCGTGCATGCGCGCCTGCCGCACACCCTGAGGAAGGGCTCCGTCGCCGAGGCGGTCCCCGGTTCCGCGACCGACGCCGAGTCGGCGACGCCGGCCGTCGGAGGCGCGGCGGCCGCCGCAACACCCAGGCCGCAGAGCGACGGGCCGGACAGCGCTGAGACCACGACGCCCTCACCCGCCGGTGGCGCGGACGACGATTCGCCCAGCCGCGATGAGGCTGGCCGGGGGACCGGCGAGCGCGTGCTGCCTGCGACGCAGGCCGCCCCGTTAGTGCCCGAGGACTCGCCGACCGTCGGACAGTCGACCCGCACCGCCGAGGGCGACGCGGCAGACGATGCGTCTGCGGCAACGGCCTCGGAGGAGCGACCGTCACGTGAGTCCGCCGACGGTCCGCGGGCGCGTTTCGTCCCCGTCAGCGAGGTCGGATCACCGACCGATGATGACGATAGCGTTCCCACCGACAAGGTCGACCTCGGTGCCGACCTGCGTGAGGATGCCGACGAGACGACTGCCGACCGGAGCGAGCCGTTCCTCGGTCGCAGCACCGAGGACCGGGGCAGCACAGACGACGAGACCAAAACCAACGATGACGCGCGGACACCGGAGTCGGCAAGCGATGGTCCCGACGCAGAGGATGGCGATGAGGGACCGCTCGTCACCGACGGTGAGGCAGAGACCCGAGTGCACTCGGTGACCGAAGCCGCCCACGTCGTCGGCGATGACGACGCCGTCGAGATCGAGCAGCGCACGAGCAGCGCAGCGACGCCGGATGAGCGAGAGGAAGCCGAGACCACGGTGCTCTCGGCAGGCACGTTCCGGCCGCAGGCACCGGTGACCGACGAGGACGATCCCGATGAGGCGCCGACGACGATCATCGAGACCTCGGCGACTGAGGAGTCGAACGGCTCCGACGAAGCGGCCACGACTGTGCTTCCGGCCCGCAGCGCCCGGCAGATGAGCCGCGAACGCCTCCAGGCACAGGCTGAGATCGAACGGCAGGCCCGGGAGCGTGTGCGCCAGCAGCGGGAGCGCAACCGCAACCGCTTCAACGGTCCCGGAGGGTCCCGGTGAGCGTCTTCGACGAACTCGTCGGACAGGACGACGTCGTTCGCCAACTCGAGTACGCGCTTCATTCGCCGGCGGCGATGACGCATGCGTGGCTCTTCACCGGTCCGCCCGGCTCCGGTCGGTCGAACGCGGCCAGAGCGTTTGCGGCCGCGCTCATCTCCGGCGGTGAGGCGCCCAATGATGTCACGGCCAGGGTGATGTCCGGCCACCACGAGTCGCTGACGATCATGTCGACGCAGAAGTCGGTCATCGCCATCGACGAGGTGCGCGAACTCGTCGGCAAGGCCCAGACCGCACCGGTCAACTCCCCGTGGCGCGTCGTCATCATCGAAGACGCCGACCGGATGACCGAGCGCACCGCGAACGTCCTCCTCAAGGCGATCGAGGAACCCCCGCCGGCGACCGTGTGGCTGCTCTGCGCCCCGAGCCCCATCGACGTCCTCACGACCATCCGATCGCGGTGCCGTCCCGTGCGCCTGCGCATTCCCTCACGTGAGGCCGTGGCGAGCCTGCTCATCGACCGCGACCATGTCGATCCCGAGCGGGCGCGCTGGGCCGCGGCCGTCGCCCAGAACCACATCGGTCGGGCGAAGTACATGGCGCTGAGCGACTTCGCGGCCGACGAGCGGAGGAAGATCCTCGCGATTCCGGGCAAACTCACCTCGGTGGGGGCGACGATCCGGCTGGCCGGGCGCATCGTCGACGAAGCCGCGGAGACGGCGAAGGCCCGGGTCGAGGAGCGCAATGCGAAGGAGCGCAGCGACCTCATGGAGACCCTCGGCATCGCCGGGGAGAAGACCGTTCCGCCGTCGGCGCGAGCGCAGATCCGCAAGCTCGAGGAGGAGCAGAAGCGGCGGTCGGTGCGGGCCCGCAATGACGAACTCGACCGGATCTTCCTCGAGCTCATGAGTCTCTACCGCGACATCCTCATGTACCAGCTGGGCATGCGGGACGGGTGGATCAATGCCGGCGAGGACGAACTCATCACCGAACAGGGCAACCGGGACACTGCGGACACCACCTTGCTGCGCATCGATGCGATCGCCGAGGCGCGGCGGCGTCTGGCCACGAACATGTCACCGGTGCTCATCGTCGAATCGGCGTTCGTGCTGCTGTCGAATCCCTGGCTGCTCACCGACCGCGACGGTGCCGCCTGAGTCTTGCCCGTCCTCTGCACGAATGGAGCCGGACTCGGAGCGGCGGATGCCGTGAACAGTCTGCTGTGGTCAGTCCTCGTCGAGGAGTTCGCCGACGAGGGCAGCGGTGAGTTCGACGCGGCGGGGGATCCACACCTGCAGGGCGTGTTCGGTGCGTGCGTGGGAGCCGCCGCCGACGGTGCCGAGACCGTCGAGGGTCGGTGTCCCGACTCCGGCGGTGAAGTTGCCGTCCGAGCCGCCGCCGACGGCCACCGACCGCAGCGGCGGGTGGCCGAGGTGCGAGGCGAGGCGCTGCGCGCGGGCGTAGAGGCCGAGTGCCATCTCCTCTTCGAGCGGACCCCGGTTGATCCCGCCCTTGAGATCGAGTCGGGCACCGGCGACGGTGGGGGTGAGCGCCCGCAGTTCGGCGTCGATGCGCTCCTGTTCGGCGACGGTTGCGGCACGGGAGTCGATGCCGACGACCGCCTCGGCGGGGACGGTGTTCGTCGTCGAGCCGCTGCGCATGACGGTGGGCACGACGGAGGTCCCGACTGTCGGGGCGTGGAGGGCGGCGATCGACACGACCTGGTTGGCGATCTCGACGGTGGCGTTGATGCCCTTCTCGGGTTCGACTCCGGCGTGCGCGGCGAGACCGGCGACCTCGAGAGAGTAGATCGCCACGCCCTTGCGGGCGATCTTCACCGAGCCGTCCGGGGCGCCGCTTTCGAAGACGAGGGCGGCTTTCGCGCCGCGCGCTTCGTCTTCGATGATCTGCCGTGACCCGGGGGAGCCGAGCTCCTCATCGGAGGTGATGAGCACGCTCACGCCGTCGAGGCTGCCGCGTTCGGAGCGGAGTCGGGCCATGGCGTAGAGGGCGATGAGGATTCCGCCCTTCATGTCATCGGCACCGGGCCCGCGGACGACCCCGTCGGCCACGGAGAAGGGGAAGGACTCGATCGTGCCGGTCGGCCAGACGGTGTCGTGGTGGCCGATGAGGACGACCTCGCGCTCTCCGGAGCCGAAGCGCCACAGCAGGTGCGGATGGCCGTCGGTCTCGATGACGTGCGGCGCGGCTCCGAGGAGGCCGGTGCCGATGCGGGAGATGAGCTGGGCGCTGCGGGCCAGCGCCGCGGGGTCATGGGAGAACGATTCGCACTCGATGAGCGCTTGGAAGTCGCTCATGAACTCTGTCGAATCGAACTCTCTCACGTAATCGGCCTCTCAGTTTCGCAGTCGGTATCACCCAAGGTTAGCGGGTCGGTTGAGTGTGACACGTGTCGCACCCGTTCTCACCAGCAGATGGAGGTCGTGGGAGAGTCGCGGATCACCGTCGTCGGGGCGGTTGAAACCGCAGATCAGCGGCATGCACGCGCACGTGTGGGGTGGGTGGTTCCAGGCACCGAGGTGGTCCGTAGTCCGTTTTGACCCGCGGTGCTCGGATTGGCTAGAGTTGGTGCGGTTGCCGCCTTAGCTCAGTCGGCAGAGCGATTCACTCGTAATGAATAGGTCGCGGGTTCGATTCCCGCAGGCGGCTCGGCAACAGGCCGGTTGACCAGCAGACATGCTGAGTCAGCCGGCCTGATTCGTCCCCCAGACCCTGCAACGCGACGGGACCTCACCGCACGTCGACCTTCGTGCTGTGCGCACGGTTAGCTATGTCAAGCGTGCCGATGCCGAGTCACGCGTCGGCGGCGTGCGGGCCGGTGATGACGCACCGGATCGGCGCAGCAATTGACCATGCCGAAGCCACCTGCTTACGGTGAATGACGTGAAGACATGGCCGACGACGGCGAGAGGACACTCCGGCTCCCAACAGGCCCGGCGGACGACGCGCCACGGGCCCGTTTGAACGAAAGGCGCGCAACCGTATGACGTCGAAGACCTGCACCGTGCTGCTCGGTGTCACCACGCTGTGCGCATGGGGGTCTCTCGCGGAGATCGTGAAAGCGCTGCTTCGCCAGCAGCCGATTGTGAACGGCATAGGGGTCCTCATGGTCCTCTCGACGCTCGCCGCCGGAGGTGTCTGGTGGTACTTCCGATCCAGGGGCCTCCGGCCCGAGGTCAAGAGCTTCGTCGGCAGCGTTCCGCAGGGTGCCGCACTGCTGAGCGTTTGCGTTCTCGCGTTCGTGGTTCCAGGCTTCTTCAGTCGTGGTACCGACATCATCGATCTGGTGGTCACCGCGGTCATTGCCGGCGCCGTCGTCTGGCTTGTCCTCCATCTCCTTCGGAGGCGCTACTTCACGCCGCCGGACAGCCCCTCGGACCTCTGACAGTCACCAGCCCGACAGGGTCCAGAGAATCTAGGGGGAGACGGGTATGCGTACGACGGCAACACCAGAGAGCACCGTCATGTCGACCGTACGACGCGACGGAACCTCACCGCACGTCGACCTTCGTGCTGTGCGCACGGTCGTAGAAGCGGGTTCCGACAACGCCAGCCACTGCAGCGACGACCGTCGCGACGGCGAATCCCAGCAGCGTCGGCACGATCTCGGCGAGCAGGGTCGTCGGGCTTCCCAATGACACGAGCATCTCCAGCTGAATCGCCAGGTCGAGATCGCTGACGGGAAGGGTGAGGAGGCGGGGCAGTCCCGAGTTCGCCGCGACGACGATGACCGCAGCCAGGGCAGCAAAGCCACCGAACACTGTGCCGGCCAGGTCGTTGCTCGCGAGCACGATGCTCACGAGCATCGCGGATACCACACCGCTGAAGACGAGGACCGCGACGAAGCGCACCTCCGCATGTCCACCGGCATGCTGGAAGACGAACGTGCCGATACCGGTTGCCGCGATGGCCGCGGCCAGACCGAGCACCACCGAACCGACCGCTCCGATGAGCAGCTTGATCTTCAGCAGAGTCTGCCGGGGGAACGGTCGCTGCGTGCGCATCGTGCGCCACGGACCGACGAGGACGATGCTCAGCCCCGCCGCCCGATTGACGACGAACGACGCCGTCAATGCCAAGGTCAGTGCCGCGAGCGCCGACGCGATGACCACGGACGGCATCCACGCGGACGACGCCCACGCAGGCTCATCACTGACAACATCCTCGGCGACGGGGTTGACCTGGGCGGTCGCCTCAGGCGGGTCCCCAGCCGACGGCATCGCTGCCGCACCGTCAGCGTCCGGGCCGAAGTAGTCGACCGGGTCAGGGCCCGACACCTCGTCGACGGTCGTCGTGAATGGGCGCTCGAACGCCCGCGCGGTCTCATCGGTCGACCGGGCACAGTCGAGGCTGCTGCCGGCAGGATCGCACGTGAGCTCGCCGGCGACGGTGCGGATCTGGTCGGCGACGAACTCATTGGCCTGCCGAACCACCTCGTCCTCGTACTTCGAGACGATGAAGCGGTCCTCGTTGAGGGCCTGCGGTCCGGCGACGATCGTGATCGGATACGTCGGTGCCTCAGCGAGCCGTCCCGCGGAGTAGTCGCGGATGTCCGACAGCACCGTCGGTGTCAGCTGCGCCGGCAGGACCACCGCGAGAACGGACGTCCCGTCCTCGACCTGAGCGCGGGCCCCGGCGGGGGAGAGCACACGCTCCTCGGTTCCGAACTCCTCAACCAGGGCACCCTCCTTGAGGCGCTTGGCATACTCGTCGGAGAACGCGAGGTAGTCGACCATGGCGCTCTGCAGGGCCGGCATCTCTGAGACCGTGTCATCGACCCCGACGGCGACGGAGAAGCTCGGCGGCGATTCGACGCTCACCGCCGCGGACTCGTCCGCCGGAGGCCCGGGCTGACTGCTCGCGGCGATGGAGCGTTCGAGCTGCGCGAGCGCGGGGGCGAGAACCGCCAGCGCAAGGATGAAGACTGCGACGGCGGCGAGCAGAGGCCACAGCAGCAGACGCAGAGGACGACCGGATCCGAGGGCATTCGCCGAGACGAGGACTGAGCGCACGCCTTCATTCTTCCACCCCGGCGTGTGTCAGTCATCACATACAGGCTGGGAGGCTCGTGAGCCTCGGCCGGCCTCAGAGCATCTTGCCCTGCACATTCCACCCCTGGGTCTTGACGAGACTGAGCGCCTTCATCCGGCGGAACCCGACGGCATGACCGGCGAGGAAGTTCGACAGACGCAGCCAGAACCCGTTCTTGTGCCGATCGACCGAGCGGATGTAGGCGTCGACGTCGACGTGCTTGGCCATGTTCTTGCCGGCGAAGAGGGCGATGAGCTTCATCGCGTCCTGCGGGGCGTAGAACGACGCGGTGCGATCAGCCGTGTACTCCTGGGCGCGCGACAGCGTCGGCGAGAGCCGCAGCAGGGCGAGGATCGGCTGGATGCCGTTGCGCCACAGGTTCACGTGACCGCACTTGATGTGCCCGAGCTCGTGGGCCATGATGAAGCGCAGCGCCCCGAAGTCACCGTACATGTACGCGAGATCGACGATGTCGCTGTAGACGACGACATAGCCGCGCTGCAGCTGGCACTTCGATGCGTAGGCGTTCATCATTCCGTTGCCGTTGATGACGTAGATCTGCGGGATCGTCGACATCCGTCCCGTGCCGGCACCGAAGCCCATCTCCACGGCGAGATCGTGGTAGACCCGGTAGAGCTCCGGGAACTGCTCATCCGTGACCTCGACGCCGTTGGAGATCTGCGACCAGAAGAGATAGCGGATGTAGATGAAGCTGACGATCGGCGCGAACAGGCCGATGAGGATGCCGACGGCCCACTCATCGAGGCGCAGGCCCAGGAGCAGGTAGGTGAGCGCGCCGATGGAGACGATCGCAGTGAGCACGATGCCGAGGACGAGCATCGGCATCTCGGCACGGTGGCGGAGCTGACTGACCGAGGGGCCGTAGGCTCTCACCGGGGTGGGAGTCTGGTTGGCTGTCATGGATCTGTGTCCTCTTCGTCGTCGACTCGAGGCGAGCCGGGGGATGGGGATGAGAGCGCCGAGGCGGCAGGGACCACCCGTCAGGCGCCGGGCTCACGGACGGGGCCGTCCGGCCGAAAGCCTGCGAAACACTAACACAGAACACCGCAACCACCATTGCCGATGCGAGGGTGCCTCAGCGCGGTTCCCGACAGCACCGCCTGCCGCGGGTCGTCGACGGGCTCAGTCGGCGTCCTCCCCGAGCAGGTCGACGCCGAGCAGCTCATAGGCCCGACGGTACTTCGCGGCCAGGCGCACGCGCGTCTCATCGTCGAGCGCGGCCTGCCGGGCGGGGTCGGTGTTGTCGGCGAGGTCAGCGGTCTTGACGATGACGGCCAGCCGGTCGGCCCGGACCCTGGCGAAGTAGTCTTCGACGGCCTCGCCGCTGCGCTTCGTCACCGCGTCGACCGCGTCGACCACCTCGGCGGGGAACTCACGACGCAGATCCTCCGCGCTCACCGAGGTGTCCTCGACGACATCGTGGAGCCACGCCGCCGCGATCGCGAACTCGGCATCGGCGGAGTCCAGACCCTGCTCTTCGGCGATGGCGGCGGCGTTGGCTGCGACCCGCCGCGGATGGTCGATGTAGTCCTGGCCCGCCTTGTCGACCTGGCCGGTGTGCGCCTTCCGAGCGATCGCTTCGGCGCGGGTGATGAGATCCTCGGTGCCGTTCATGGTGCCTCCTGACGGGTGCGATCAGCGCCAGCGTTGCCAGGCGGCCTGGCGGCTGACGTCGGCGAGTTCGGCGACGCGGGCCCACGAATTGTGCTCGGCGAGCAGGCGGGCGCTCGTGCCGAGTGCCTCCCCGACTTCGGAGGACAGGGAGATGAGGGCGGTGAACGCCGCAGGGTCGGGGGAGTGGGCGAGACCGTTGATCGCCTCCCGCGCCGAGGCGATGAGCTCGGCCACCGCCTCCACTCCGGGATCGGCATGCGCATCGGCTGCCGTGAACCGGGTGCCGCCTCCGGAGTGCGCGCTGCCGGCCGTCCCCGCGTTGGAGGACGCGGTGCCGGAGTCGCTGAGATCCACCGGTTCGGTGCTGTCGTCGTCGAGTGTCACAACGATCATCTCCTCTGGAGAGTTGAGGCTGCGGGTCCAACTGCGGGAGTGCCAGCGGTATTCGACCTCGCCCCTCAGGGGCCGATAGACGGCAGTGTACAGGGTGCCGAATGCGTTGTCGTAGTCTCCGCTCCAGACTCCCGGTGCGAGCATCGCCTCGGCCATCTCCTCGACTCCGCGCCCGTCCTCGAGTGCCTCGGTGAGCAGCTCCTGACGCTCGACGCTGCGGAACCGGCGAGCGTGGTCGGGGTAGTCCGGGTGCCGTCCCCGATGGTTCGTCGCGACCGGATCCTCGATGATCTCCGGGGCCATTCCCGGCCCGACGTACGCGGTGACGGTCCTGCCGGTCGCATCGACCATCGTGAGGTTGTAGTACATCGACACCGGAACGGTCTCGAGCCGGCGCAGGGCCTCGGGCACATCACCGGCGACCTCGAGGAGGAAACGGACGACGAGCGGCGCGGCGAAGCCGTCCCCGTCGCCGGGCCGTCCGCCGAAGGCGAGGGACACGGCCAGCCCGTCCTCGTTCAACCCGTCGAGCAGACCCCACAGGCAGTCGGAGGTGCCGATTACCCGTCGGGTGCCGTACCGGGTGGAGGCGTGGACCTGTTCGAAGAGTTCGAGGCCGTAGTCGTAGTTGCGCAGCAGCGCCGGTTCGGGAGAGGACATGGCGACCTGGGAGCAGCCGGGCAGGAAGCGCGGCGGGTTCCACAGAGTGAGCATCCGCGCGGCCGTCTCATCGTTGCCGGTGAGTTCGACGAGGCGCTCCCACGTCGGCACGAGCTCGGGCATGTGCTCACGCAGCTTGGCCTCCGCGGTGGCCAGATCGGGTCGAGCCCAGTCGCCCTCACTGAGGTACCAGGCGCGGTAGGCCGGCCACACGGTGTCGAACAGTGCCTGCCAGCGGGTCGAGGGGCGGTCTTCGGTGATTCCGTAGAAAGTGAAAGAAGTCATGTGTCAAGGCTAGGTTGACACTCTGTCGAGTGTCAAGAAAATATTGACAACTCTACGCGAGGTATGGGCGGATTGCGGTGTTCTCCGTGGTCACCGGGCCTGTGGCGGCGTCATTGACCCCGAGGCTGTGTACCCTTGAGGGCAAGCGGCCTGGGCATCATCGGCTCCGGTCGAGGCGAACGGAGAATGACATGTCGCTGCTGGTCCACCTCGTCGTCCTGTGCGGACTGTTCATCATCATGGGCATCCTCACGACCCCGCCGGGCAACCGCGACTGGAAGCGGATCGGCGGGTTCCTCGGCGCCATCGGCCTGGGCCTGGCGATGACCGTCGTCGGGATGGTCATCCTCATCGTCATGCTCGGCCTCTACATCGTCGGCGTCGCACTCATCAACATCGGCCCTGGCCTCTTCCTCGGCGTCATCTCCGTGGCTCTGGCGTCGGGGATCATCATGTTCCTCATCGTCCAGCCGATCTTCAAGCGCACCGGCGTCGGCCTGGAGATCCTCGCGATCACCGAGTACTACATCCAGTGGTTCCTCATCTACGTCACCGTCTACCAGGTGATCTTCGACCAGCTCAACGGACTCGGCCGCGTCGTCAACGAGCGCGACCTCACGCAGGAGCTCAACTCCTACCTCTCCTCGATCCTCGACCCCTCGGCCCTCATCGCGATCCTCCTCCCGGTGCTCCTGTCGATCTGGGTCGCCGTGGCGATCGCGAAGATCCGCCTCGATGCCCCGTTCTCCACCGACGACGACAGTGCGACGGCTGCGGTGTCCGCGTCCTCCGGCGCCGAGGCGGCCGACCGGACCGAGGAGCCCGGCGAGGGTCGAGTCGTGCAGGTCGAGCGCCTGACCGTCACGGAGGACCCCTCCGGCGCCGAGGCGGGGGAGAACGCCGAGATCACCGAACGCAGCGAGCAGGTTGAGGGCAGGGCAGGCGCGGAACGGGCCCCGCGAGCAGCAGAGTCGACCCCGGAAACGCAGAGTCCCGCCGATCCGGAGAGGACCGACGGGACCGGGCGGCACAGGCCGAAGCACTGAGGCGGAAGGCTACTTCTTCTTCGGGGTGAACGACGTCGAGCACGACCACGACGTCTTGCCCTTCTTCGCCGTGACGGTGACCTTGACCTTCTTGCCCGGGGTGGCGCCCGAGATGTAGTAGTCGAGGTTCGCCGCGCCTTTCTTCGAGGCGGTCGCGTTCTTCTTCGTCTTCGTCGTCTTGTAGTGCGCGGTCGTCGTCACCTTCGCCTTCGCCCCGACCTTCGAGACCTTGACCGTCGTCCACGAGTACTGCTTCGGCTTCGAGTTCGACATCGAGACCTTGCACGACTTCGTCGCCGCCTCGGCGGGGGTCGCGTCGAGGGCGATCGGCCCGGCGAGGAGACCGGCAGCGAGAACGAGAGCGAGGCCCGGGCGCAGGCGGGCAGGGGTGATCACGGACATGAGTCTCCTGAGGGATGAGTGCGGGATGAGGCGACTGCTCGGACAGGGCAGTCGCCTCATCATAAGCACTGCGGCTGTTGTCAGACGAGTCCGGAGGCGGGCCGGCACTGAGACCTTCGTCACAGTGCCACGGGTGCCCGGCGACCGCCTCGGCGAGGGGTGAGTCCGGTGTGTTGACCATCACAGCGATGCGGTGTTCAATGGTGACCGTGAGTATTAGTGAACGATCGATCAGCTTCGATCGAGCGTGAGCGCCGTCGGACGGCGCATGCCGCCCGACACCCCGATTCACCACCATTTGCAGGGATCCGCGCGGGCGATCACACGGTCGCACTGCGCGCCCTCAAGACTGTGAGGACCACATGAGCGAAGCGTTCATCTACGACGCAGTGCGCACGCCGCGCGGGAAGAACCGCGGCGGAGCGCTGCACGGCACCAAACCCATCGACCTCGTCGTCGGACTCATCGACGCCCTGCGCGAGCGCAACCCTGACCTCGACGATGCCGCGATCGACGACATCGTCCTGGGCGTCGTCTCCCCGGTCGGCGAACAGGGCTCGGACATCGCCCGCACCGCGGCACTCGTCGCCGGGCTCGACGAATCGGTCGCCGGCGTCCAGGTCAACCGGTTCTGCGCCTCGGGGCTCGAAGCCGTCAATCTCGCCGCGCAGAAGGTCGGCAGCGGCTTCGAATCGCTCGTGCTCGCCGGCGGTGTCGAATCGATGTCGCGGATTCCTCTCGGCTCCGACGGCGGCGCCTGGTCGCAGGATCCGACGACGAACTACGACACCTACTTCGTGCCGCAGGGCATCGGCGCCGATCTCATCGCGACGACCGAGGGCTTCACCCGCGACGACGTCGACGCCTACGCCGCTGAGTCCCAGCGCCGCGCCGCCGAGGCGTGGGAGGACGGACGCTTCGACGGCTCCGTCGTGCCCGTCAAGGACCTCAACGGGGTGACGATCCTCGACCGCGACGAGCACATGCGCCCCGGCTCGACCGTCGACTCCCTGTCCCAGCTGCCCCCGGCGTTCGCGAAGCTCGCCGAGCAGACCGGCTTCGACGACGTCGCCCTGCAGAAGTACCACTGGGTCGAGGAGATCGACCACGTCCACACCGCCGCGAACTCCTCGGGCATCGTCGACGGTGCCGCCCTCGTCGTCATCGGCGACGAGGAGGTCGGGAAGACGATGGGGATGAAGCCGCGCGCCCGCATCGTCGCCACCGCCGTCGTCGGCTCCGAACCGACGATCATGCTCACCGGCCCCACCCCGGCCACGCAGAAGGTCCTCGACAAGGCCGGACTCACCGTCGACGACATCGACCTCTTCGAACTCAACGAGGCCTTCGCCGCCGTCGTCCTCAAGTGGATGAAGGACCTCGACATCCCGCACGAGAAGGTCAACGTCAACGGCGGGGCGATCGCCATGGGCCACCCGCTCGGCGCAACCGGGGCGATGATCCTCGGCACCGTCCTCGACGAGCTCGAACGCCGCGACCTGAACCGCGGCCTCATCACTTTGTGCATCGGTGCAGGCATGGGCATCGCGACGATCATCGAAAGGGTCTGACATGACGAACGCTCACTACTCCCGCACCACCGACGCCGACGGCATCGTCACCGTCGTCCTCGACGACCCCGATTCCTCGGTCAACACGATGAACGACCACTTCGGCGCCGCCCTCGAGGAGACCGTCGACTGGCTGGAGGCCAACGTCGACGACATCACCGGCGTCGTCATCACCTCGGCGAAGAAGACGTTCTTCGCCGGCGGTGACCTCGACCGCCTGCGCCGGGCCGATCCGGAGAACGCCGAGGCGGAGACCGCGCAGGTCGAGCACATCAAGTCGCTCCTGCGTCGCCTCGAGAAGCTCGGCAAGCCCGTCGTCGCCGCAATGAACGGTGCGGCACTCGGCGGCGGCCTCGAGATCGCGCTCGCCACCCACCACCGGATCGCCGCCGACGACGTGAAGTCCGCGCGCTTCGGACTGCCCGAGGTCACCCTCGGACTGCTGCCCGGAGGCGGCGGAGTCTCGCGCGTCGTGCGGATGATCGGCCTGCAGAACGCCCTGCAGAAGGTCATCCTGCCGGGCACGAAGTTCACCGCCGCCGACGCCCAGCAGCTCGGTCTCATCGATGAGCTCGCCCCCGCCGCGGATCTCGAGGACCGTGCGAAGGCCTGGATCAAGGCCAACCCCGACGCGGTGCAGCCGTGGGACGTCAAGGGCTTCAAGATCCCCGGCGGCGCCCCGACCTCACCGTCGATCGCGATGCTGCTGCCCGCGCTGCCCTCGACCCTGCGCCGCCAGCTCAAGGGCGCCCCGATGCCGGCCCCGCGCGCGGCCATGGCCGCGGCCGTCGAAGGTGCGCTCGTCGACATCGACACCGCGCTGACCGTCGAGACCCGCTACTTCGTCAACCTCACCCACACCGCGGTGGCGAAGAACATGATCAAGGCGTTCTTCTTCGACCTCGGCCACATCAACTCCGGCGGCTCCCGACCCGACGGCGTCGAATCCCGTCAGGTGAAGAAGCTCGGCGTCCTCGGCGCCGGGATGATGGGGGCCGCGATCGCCTACACCGCCGCACGCGCCGGCATCGACGTCGTCCTCAAGGACGTCGAACTCGCCGCCGCGGAGAAGGGCAAGGCCTACGCGGTCAAGCGCGAGGAGGCGGCGCTCGCCAAGGGCAAGACGACCCCGGAGAAGTCCGAGGCGGTGCTCGCGCGCATCCACCCGTCGGCCTCGGTCGAGGACTTCGCCGGCGTCGACTTCGTCATCGAAGCCGTCTTCGAGTCCGTGCCCGTCAAGCACCAGGTCTTCGGGGAGATCGAGAACATCGTCGCCCCCGACGCCGTCCTCGGCTCGAACACCTCGACCCTGCCGATCACGGAACTCGCGACCGGGGTCGAGCGGCAGGCCGACTTCATCGGCGTCCACTTCTTCTCACCCGCGGACAAGATGCCGCTCGTCGAGATCATCACCGGGGAGAACACCTCGGATGAGACGCTGGCCCGGACCTTCGACTTCGTCCAGCAGATCCGGAAGACCCCGATCGTCGTCACCGACTCCCGCGGATTCTTCACCTCGCGGGTCATCGGGACCTTCATCGCCGAGGCGGTCGCCGCCGTGGGCGAGGGCGTCGAACCCTCCAGCGTCGAACAGGCGGCCCTCCAGGCCGGGTACCCGACCGGTGCGCTCCAGCTCCTCGACGAGCTCACGCTCACCCTGTCGCAGAAGATCCGCCAGGAGACCCGCGCCGCGGTCGAAGCCGGCGGCGGCAACTGGGAGGAGCACCCCTCCGAGGCGGTCATCGACTGGATGGTCGATCAGGGGCGCACCGGACGCAAGGACGGCGCCGGATTCTACGAGTACGACGAGACCGGCAAGCGCACCCACCTGTGGCCCGGCGTGCGCGAGCACTTCGACTCCGGATCGAGGGAAGAGCCGTTCGCCGACCTGCAGGAGCGGATGCTCTTCGCCGAGGCGATCGAGACGATCAAATGCCTCGACGAGGGCGTGCTCACCTCGGTGCCCGATGCCAACATCGGCTCGATCTACGGCATCGGGTTCCCCGCCTGGACCGGCGGCGTCCTCCAATACGTCAACCAGTACGAGGGCGGGCTGCCCGGCTTCGTCGAGCGGGCGAAGGAACTCGCCGCGACCTACGGTGAGCGGTTCACCCCGCCGAAGTCGCTGCTCGCCCGCGCGAAGTCGGGGGAGACCTACGAGTGAGCTGACGTCAGCGGCTCGGCGAGATTCCGACAGCGCCCACAGACCGGAGGCCCGGACGACGCGATTCGTCCGGGCCTCCGGTGTGCTCGACCCAGAGTCAGGCCGGTCGGTCCACCGCCGTGCGCTCGGCCAGCTGCGGGTAGGTGCGGACCAGTCCGTCCTCATCGATCGTGAGGTCAGCCGTGAAATCCCGCGTCCCGCTCGTGTACCGGACGCGGTCGGCGTCGATGCCCGTGTAGATCTGCGGACTGGCGATGACATTGAGGGAGGGCATGTCGATCCACGCCATCGTCAGCGAATGCTCGGCCGTCGTGTCGGTCTGCAGGGACAGCCGGCGGATCGGCATCGTGTTCGTCAGCGGACACAGTCCGAGATCGCAGTCGAGCGCACCGTCGAGGGCATCGGCGTCGACGATGCCCGGCGACGGCAAAGGGAAGGGCGGCGTCCCCGACTGCTCAGTCTCACTCGACCAGCGACCCGTGTCCGGATCCCGCGTGAGGCTGAGCGCGCGCGACCAGCCGCGGCCCTGCACGGCGACCGCGACGGTCCTCGTGATCCACCCGTCGCGGGCGTCGACCGTCCACGCCGCCGCGTAGTCGTCCGTGACCTGCCGTCCGACGGCGTGGAGACCGTCGGCGAGGAGCACCTCGGCGCTGTCGCGGCGATCAGGATCGTCGAGACCCCTCCAAGCGACCTGCCGTGAGCGTGCATCGGCGGAGGTCGCCTCGAAGTGTTCGATCGTCGTGTCGTAGTACCTTGTGGTGGCACCGAGCGGAGTCATCCCGATGCGCCGGGCCACCGCCTGTGAGGCGGGATTGTCCGGGCGGACGACGGCGATGCTCCGCTCGAGTCCGCCGGCGAAACCGGCAGCGAGCAGCAGCGCCCCCGCCTCGGCGGCATAACCCCTGCCCGCGTGCGCGGCATGGGACCGCCAGCCGATCTCCACCTCGTCCCCCGTTTCCCCGGCGCTGTAGCGGATCGGCTTGAGGACCGCAGCGCCGACCGGGGTGCCGTCGTGGAGAGTCACGCACCACCAGCCGCGTCCCGGCGACGCCGAGTCATTCTCCGTCGTGATCCACGCGGCGGCGTCCTCGATCCGCGGCAGCGCCGCCTTCGGGATGAAGCGGAGGAGATCCGGATTCGCATGGAGGCCGTGGACGAACGACGCATCGGCATCGTCGAACCGCCTGAGGATGAGACGGTCGCAGACATAGTCCGGTGGCGGAGGATCCGCGAGCACAGTCATGTCATGAGACTACGCCGGGGCACTGACATCGTCGGGGACTCCGGCGGAATAGCGCGCGGGCCGGGGGCGTTGTGCGTCGCACGGGCGCACAACGGTGCCCGCACATCTGACTCGACAGCCCCTTTGAGGAGGCGCGATGCGCGCAGCGGTCTATGACCAGTTCACCGATGACTTCGACGACATCACCGTCCGAGAGATCGAGGATCCGAAGGTCCCGCCGGCCTCCGTCCTCATCGAGGTCAAGGCCGCGGGGGTCAACCCCGTCGACTGGAAGCTCGTCGGCGGCGGGCTCGAGAAGTTCCTGCCCACCCAGTTCCCCGTCATCCCCGGCTGGGACGTCGCCGGCATCGTCATCGGCCTCGGCTTCGACACCCCGGAGTTCGAGATCGGCGATGAGGTCGTCGCCTACGCCCGCAAGGACGTCCTCGGCGGCGGCACCTTCGCGGAGAAGGTCGCCGTCCCCGTCCACGCCGTGACGAAGAAGCCCGCGGGACTGACCTGGGAACAGGCCGGGGGACTGCCGCTGGCCGGCAACACCGCCCTGCGCACCCTCGACGCCCTCGGCGACCTCGACGGGAAGACCGTCCTCATCCACGGTGCCGCCGGCGGTGTCGGCAGCATGGCCGTCCAGATCGCCAAGGCCGCCGGCGCCCGTGTCATCGGCACCGCCTCGGAGCGCAACCACGACTGCCTGACGGGTCTCGGGGCCGAACCCGTCACCTACGGCGAGGGCCTGGCCGACCGGGTCACGGAGCTCGCAGGCGGTCCCGTCGACGCCGTCGCCGATTTCGTCGGCGGACAGCTCGAGACCACGCTCGCCGTCCTCGCCGACGACGGAGCCCACGCCTCGATCGCCGACCCGACCGTGACCGAGCACGGCGGACGCTACATCTGGGTGCGTCCCGATGGAGCGACGACGGCCCGGCTCACCGAGCTCGTCGACGCGGGCAAGCTCACCGTCGATGTCGCAGAGATCTTCCCCCTCGCCGAGGTGGCCGACGCGTTCCGCTCGAGCGCGACCGGGCACACCCGCGGCAAGCTCGTCATCGTCCCCTGACCGGCCCGCATCCCGGCCGGCGGATCCGTCCGCGGCCGGGGCTCAGCCGATCCCCAGCGCCGCGGTCGCTGCCGCCCGCAGCTCGCGGCGGACCACCTCGGCGCCGGAGCTGCGGGCGAGGTACGGCGTCGAATTCATCATCCCGAACGCCGCGTGGACGCGCACGGTTGCGGCCTCGAGCGACCAGTCCGGGTGGGCCTGCGCCGCGACGGCCGCCCATTCGCTCACGTACTGCCGCTGCAGACGCCGCACCGTGCGCCGCGACCCGTCGGGCAGGGCGGCGAAATCGCGGTCCTGGATGCGGATGAGATCGGGCTCGGACATCGCGAAGCCGAAAAATGTACGTACGCCTCATGGCGCGCCTCGCAGGGCTCCCTAACCAAGTCACCGTAGCTTCGGCATAGGCAATACTGGAGATACCGATACGCTTGTAGACATTGGCCGCGCTCGTGCCTGGAGAGCCAGCTTCTCAAACGGCAGAGGAGTTTGAACTGCTGTCGGCCGAAATTTTCGCCATCAGTAGTCGCCTAGAACTTGACTCAGACTTTCGTTCACGCCCTGGCGCGCCGACGGTCTAGACTAACGAAATGGCGAAGAAGACATCCCCGCGCGAACTCTCCCCGAAGTTCAGTGATCTCAACTTCGGAGACATAGATGCTACTCAAGAAGCAATCGACGAGCCCGAACTACTGTTAAACGGTTACTTCGATTATCGTGAAGCGGCATACGGCATCGAAACTCGCAATCTTTGGTTATTGCTTGGCCCGAAGGGATCAGGAAAAACGGCAGTTCTAGAGCATATTAGGCTCAAATGGCAAGGCGACCCGAACCGGTTCTTTATGCTCTGGGATCTCGCCGGCTTCCCGGTTAACGATGTCACAGGCTTCGGAAGCGGACAATCGCTGGGCGCTTCGAGGACTCAATCTGGATGGGAATTTTTGCTTTTGTTGAGGCTGTTGTCCTCGCTATCGAATGATGTAGGTGCGACTTCCGCCCATCGGCAACTTGAGCAACTAATTTCTGGACTGCGTAAGCAAGGATACATTACAAATGATTGGATCGGGGCGGTAACAAAGTGGAAAATGGGTCCGATCAAGATGGATCTCAAATTTCTTAGCAGTGAATTTGGCAGGTCCGAAAAAAACAACGAATTTACATCTCAGGGCCCATTGGAGGCCTCGGCGTTCATTAAGGAAACCTTGATCGAGAATCCAAGTGAAAGTCGGCATTTGATTGCACTGGATGGATTGGATTCGTTCTTCTTTGAAGATCATGACGAGTGGAATTCTCTTACCGGTTTGATCCAGGCGATCAATTCTCTGAACAAGTGGTCGAAAGCTAGTCGGCTGCCGTATTTGTTTGTTACCGCAGTTCGCTCAGATATTTTTGATGTGCTTTCGGGGCCCGATCTGAACAAGATGAAGCAAAAAGCGGTCCACCTAGACTGGAATGCTGGCGGCATTGGGCCTCAGAATGATCTTTGGAACTTGGTTCAAGGAAAAACATCCGTGCGCCATCCTCAGATTAATCTGGTAAAACAGTACTTTGCCAATCACAGGGCGTGGATATATCCCGACATTCCAACCGCGATCCTGGATCATACCCGTCTATTGCCGCGTGACATTATCGCGGCATTGAATTACATGAAACTTGAATACGGTGGACGTTCGGCAATCCCGCAGGCGATTGCTGAGAGTGCGTTAAAACGCTACTGCATTGAGTATTTCGTGGGTGAAATATTCGACAACCTTGCGGGAGTTTTGCCGCCGAATAAGACGCCTCGCCTAAGAAGTTTTGAGGATGTGTTGCGAACAAGCCCTAGGCGCATGTTTTCTTTCGAGTACCTCCAGCGAGAGCTAGAAGGTGAAATTGAAACACATGAAATCCGTCAACTGCTGAAACAGCTGTTCGATGTTGGGGGAATAGGTATGCGCAATGGAAAGTATACTGACTTTGCTTATCGCAATGTCAGCGGTGCCGGGTTTAGCCGTCATCATCAATATATGCTTCATGATGCATTGACACGAGCCTGGAATCGACCGTGGACCTGAACGTGCTGGTATCTCTGTGATTGAGGTTGGGTGGCGAAATGTGGGCTCGTTTAGAGAGAACTCAGTTCAAGCAACGGATGCTTCTGACGTGAATCTTTCTTGCAGTTTCCGTGCACGTACATTTGACCTCGTCCTGGTTTTGTTGCCTATAGGGCACCGTGGCGTCCGACGAGAACTCGATAGATACTCTTACTTTGATAGCCCCAGCGCCGCGGTCGCTGCCGCCCGCAGCTCGCGGCGGACCACCTCGGCGCTGGAGCTGCGGGCGAGGTACGGCGTCGAATTCATCATCCCGAACGCCGCGTGGACGCGCACGGTCGCGGCCTCGAGCGACCAGTCCGGGTGGGCCTGCGCCGCGACGGCCGCCCATTCGCTCACGTACTGCCGCTGCAGGCGCCGCACCGTGCGCCGCGACCCGTCGGGCAGGGCGGCGAAATCGCGGTCCTGGATGCGGATGAGATCGGGCTCGGACATCGCGAAGTCGATGTGGAAGTCGACGAGCGCCCGCAGCGTCGGCACCGCCTCGGCGTTCCGGGAGGCGATCGCATCCCCGCCGGTCTGCAGGTACTGGGAGATCCCGACGAGGAGCTCCTCGAGGACGGCCTCCTTCGACTCGAAGTGCCGGTAGACCGCGGGTGCGGAGATGCCCACGCCCTTGGCCAGGTCCTCGAGGCGGACCCCGTGGAAGCCGTGCCGGGCGAAGAGCGTCTTCGCCACCGCGAGCAGCTGCTCGCGCCTGGCCGCCTTCGCCGCCGCGCGCGGCGACGTCGCTTCCGTCTGCTTCATTCCCACTCACATTCGTGCTCGGTGGTCGTGCGCGTTGTCACACTCGACCGTGAGCAGTATCATAGCAGTCAGTTAATCACCATTAACTGAAACTGCAGTGAGGGGACCAGGGAATGAGAGCAGTGGGAACTGCGGCCAACCCGGCGGCCGGGCAGGCCAACGCCGACGCGCACGCCGCGCTCATCGCCGAACTCCGGGACCGCATCAGCGCCACCGCGCTCGGCGGACCCGAGAAGTCCAGGCAGAGGCACATCGACCGCGGCAAGCTCCTGCCCCGCGATCGCGTCGAGGCCCTCCTCGACCCCGGCACCCCCTTCCTCGAACTCTCCCCGCTCGCGGCGAACGGGATGTACGACGACGCGAGCCCGGGCGCCGGGATCATCACCGGCATCGGCCGGGTCGCCGGGCGCGAATGCGTCATCGTCGCCAACGACGCCACCGTCAAGGGCGGGACCTACTACCCGGTGACGGTGAAGAAGCACCTGCGGGCCCAGGAGATCGCGAAGGACAACCGGCTGCCCTGCATCTACCTCGTCGACTCCGGCGGTGCGAACCTGCCCAACCAGGACGACGTCTTCCCCGACCGCGAGCACTTCGGTCGGATCTTCTACAACCAGGCGACCCTGTCCGCCGCGGGCATCCCGCAGCTCGCCGCCGTCCTCGGCTCCTCGACCGCCGGCGGCGCCTACGTCCCGGCGATGGCCGACGAATCGATCATCGTCTCCGAACAGGGCACGATCTTCCTCGGCGGCCCGCCGCTGGTCAAAGCCGCGACCGGCGAAGAGGTCAGCGCCGAGGACCTCGGCGGCGGTGCCCTGCACTCCCGGGTCTCCGGCGTCACCGACCACCTCGCGGCCAACGACGCGCACGCACTCGAGATCATGCGCGACATCGTCTCCACCCTCGGACCGAAGCCGGCGCCGAACTGGGACGTCATCGAACCGCAGGAACCGCTCCACTCACCGGAGGAGCTCACCTCGATCGTCCCCGTCGACTCGAAGGTCCCCTATGACGTCCACGAGGTCATCGCCCGCCTCGTTGACGGCTCGCAGTTCCACGAGTTCAAGGCCGAGTACGGCACGAGCCTCGTCACCGGCTTCGCCCACATCGACGGCCACCCCGTCGGCATCATCGCCAACAACGGCATCCTCTTCGGCGAATCCGCCCAGAAGGGCGCCCACTTCATCGAACTCTGCGACCAGCGGACGATCCCGCTCGTCTTCCTCCAGAACATCTCCGGCTTCATGGTCGGCCGCGACTACGAGGCCGGCGGCATCGCCAAGCACGGGGCGAAGATGGTCAACGCCGTCGCCACCGCCCGCGTCCCGAAATTCACCGTCGTCATCGGCGGATCCTTCGGCGCCGGCAACTACTCGATGTGCGGGCGCGCCTACTCCCCGCGCTTCCTGTGGATGTGGCCCAACGCCCGCATCTCCGTGATGGGCGGCGAACAGGCCGCCAGTGTCCTCTCCACCGTCAAACGCGACCAGATCGAGTCCCGCGGCGAGACGTGGTCGGCCGAGGCCGAAGACGAGTTCAAGCAGCCCATCCGCGACCAGTACGAAGCCCAGGGCAACCCGTACTACTCGACGGCCAGGCTGTGGGACGACGGCATCATCGAACCTCAGGACACCCGCGAGATCCTCGCGCTCGCCCTCGACCTCGCCCGCTTCTCGCCCCTGAGCCGACCGCTCGACGCCGCCGGCTACGGCGTCTTCAGAATGTGAGCTGACCAATGTTCGACACCATCCTCATCGCCAACCGCGGCGAGATCGCCCTGCGCGTCATCCGCACCGCGAAGCGCCTCGGCATCCGGACCGTCGCCGTCTACTCCGACGCCGACGCGCACGCCGCCCACGTCAGGGCCGCCGACACCGCCGTGCGGCTCGGTCCCGCCGCCGCCTCGGAGTCCTACCTCGACATCGACAAGGTCATCGCGGCCGCCCAGGCGACCGGGGCCCAGGCCATCCATCCCGGCTACGGCTTCCTCTCCGAGAACGCCGACTTCTCTGCCGCGTGTGAGGCCGCCGGCATCGTCTTCCTCGGTCCCGGACCCGAGGCGATCCGGACGATGGGCGACAAGATCACCGCGAAGCAGGCCGTCTCCGCCCGCGGCGTGCCGCTCGTGCCCGGCACGAAGGACGCCGGGCTGAGCAATGAGGCGCTCATCGCCGCCGCCGAGGACATCGGCTACCCCGTCCTCATCAAGCCCTCGGCCGGTGGCGGCGGCAAGGGCATGCACGCGGTCTTCGAGCCCGCAGCTCTGCCCGCCGCTCTCGAGACCGCACGTCGCGAGGCCGCGAACTCCTTCGGCGACGACACCCTCTTCCTCGAACGCCTCGTCGCCACCCCGCGCCACATCGAGGTCCAGGTCATGGCCGATGCGCACGGGAACGTCATCCACCTGGGCGAACGCGAATGCTCCCTGCAGCGCCGCCACCAGAAGGTCATCGAGGAAGCTCCCTCGGCCCTCCTCGACGCGGCGACCCGGGAGCGGATCGGCCAGGCGGCGATCGAGACGGCACGGTCCGTGGGCTACCGCGGCGCCGGCACCGTCGAATTCATCGTCGGCGCCGACCGGCCCGACGAGTTCTTCTTCATGGAGATGAACACCCGCCTCCAGGTCGAGCACCCCGTCACCGAGGAGGTCACCGGGGTCGACCTCGTCGAACTCCAGCTGCGCGTCGGCGCGGGGGAGGAGCTGCCGCTGAGCCAGGACGACATCACCCTGACCGGGCACGCGATCGAGGCCCGCATCTACGCCGAGGATCCCGCCCGCGGATTCCTCCCCACCGGCGGCCGCGCGCTCGACGTCGTCTTCCCCGCCGGGGAGGGCATCCGCGTCGACTCCGGACTCGACGCCGGTCAGCGGGTCGCCTCCGACTACGATCCGATGATCGCCAAGCTCATCGTCTCGGGCCCTGACCGAGCCACCGCCCTCGCCCGCCTCGACGCCGCGCTCGCGGCCTCGGCGGTGCCGGGTATCGTGACGAACATCGACTTCCTCCGCACCCTGGCCACCCTCCCCGAGGTCGTCGCCGGTGACCTCGACACCTCGCTCATCGACCGCCTCGGCGAGGATCAGCTCGCCCACACAGCCGGGGAGATCGACCGGCAGATCGCGACCGCCGCCGTCCTCCGCACGCAGGGCCGGGCCGGCACCGAGGTGACCGGGGAGCTCACCGCGGACGCGCTGGGTCGGGGGACCGCCTCGGCGTGGGCGCGGGCGCTGCCCTTCCGCACTTCGCGTCCGGACTTCCGCCCCACGGTCGCCCTCACCGTCGACGGGGAGACGGTCGACGTCACGAGCGCCGTCGACGACGTCAGCGTCGGCGACGACGGCACCTGGCACGTCCTCATCGACGGCACCCAGCACACCGGCCGGGTCTTCTCCGACGCCGCTGACCGGTCGATCTGGGTGACCGGCGACCGCGGCATCCACGTCTTCACCCGCCCGCAGGCCGACACCTCGCTCACACCCGGGGCCGGCGGGGCAGAGGTGCTCGCCCCGATGCCCGGCTCGGTCGTCGACGTCAAGGTCGAATCCGGCGCCCATGTCGAGGCGGGCGACGCGATCGTCGTCGTCGAGGCGATGAAGATGGAGCACGTGCTCACCGCCCCGGCCACCGGCACCGTCACCGTCACCGCGGTGCCCGGCGCCCAGGTGGCCCTCGACGAGGTGCTCGCCACCGTCGTCGACGACAGCGCCGCCGACCTCGACACGGCCGCCGCGGATTCCGCGACTGAGACGGAGACGGCGGTCGCGGTCGTCGGGAAGGGCGGCGCCGCATGACCACCGCACCACAGACCGCACACACCAGCGAAACCACGCCCACCGGCGGAGAGGACACGATGAGCACTTTCGTCCCGGGCATGCTGCCCGAAGAATACGAGGATCTGCGTCAAGGCGTTGCGAAGTTCGCCGACGAGGAGGTCGCCCCCGTCAGCGCCGAACTCGACGCGAAGCACGAGTTCCCCTACGACCTCGTGGCGAAGATGGGGCAGATGGGCCTCTTCGGCCTGCCCTTCGACGAGGAGTACGGCGGCATGGGCGGAGACTACTTCGCGCTGTGCCTGGCGATCGAGGAGATCGCCCGCGTCAACCAGTCCCTGGCCATCACCCTCGAGGCCGGGGTGTCGCTCGGCGCGATGCCGATCTACCGGTTCGGCACCGAGGAGCAGAAGCGGGAATGGCTGCCGAAGCTCACCGACGCCTCCGGGCTCGCCGCCTTCGGACTCACCGAACCCGAAGCCGGTTCCGACGCCGGGGGCACCCGGACGAAGGCGACGCTCGAGAACGGCACGTGGACGATCAACGGGTCGAAGTCCTTCATCACGAACTCCGGCACCGACATCACCCGTCTCGTCACCGCCACGGCTGTGACCGGGACGAAGACCTCGAAGTCGGGCCGTGAGGTGCCGGAGATCTCGACGATCATCATCCCCGCAGGCACCCCCGGCTTCACCGCCGAACCCCCGTACGACAAGGTCGGCTGGAACTCCTCGGACACGCACCCGCTGACGTTCGACAACGTCGAGGTCCCCGAGGAGAACCTGCTCGGCGAACGCGGCCGCGGCTACGCGAACTTCCTCCGCATCCTCGACGAGGGCCGCATCGCCGTCGGCGCGCTCTCCGTCGGCGCCGCCCAGGGCTGCGTCGACGAGTCCGTCAAGTACGCGAAGGAGCGTCAGGCGTTCGGCCACCCGATCGCCGACTTCCAGGGCATCCAGTTCAAGATCGCCCGCATGGAGGCCCGCGTCGTCGCCGCCCGCGCCGCGTACTACCTCGCCGCCTCCCGCATGCTCGCGGGTCTGCCGTTCAAGAAGGAAGCGGCGATCGCGAAGATGATCGCCGGTGACGCGGCCATGGACAACGCCCGCGACGCCACGCAGATCCACGGCGGCTACGGCTTCATGAACGAATACCTCGTCGCCCGCCACTACCGCGACTCGAAGATCCTCGAGGTCGGCGAGGGCACGACGGAAGTCCAGCTCATGCTCATCGCCCGCGAACTCGGGCTCTGACCTCGTCGGGCGCAGGTTCTGCGGCGCCGCCGGTGCCGATGTCGCGGTGCTGGGATTGAGGTGCCGCCGGGGGACGCTGATTCCGTGACCCGGTGGTGACGTCGGCCCGGGCACGCCGCTCAACATCGCCCCGCCGAGGCGGTTCCCACCGCTGCCCCGTGCGATCCTGTGCGGGCGTGCGGGCTCCGGGGGCCGCCTCGGCGGTTAGGGTTGACCTCAACCCCACGAACGGAGGCTGCGGGTGAACACCATCGATTGGGCGACCATCAATTGGGCGACCGTGGCGTCGGTGACGTGGATCGTCATCGAGTACATCGTGAAGATCATCGCGATCGGCGTCGTGCCGGAGAACCGGCGGCCGTCATCGTCCTCGGCGTGGCTGCTGCTCATCCTCTTCCTGCCCATCGTCGGCATCCCGCTCTTCCTCCTCATCGGCAGCCCCTACATCAACCGGCGGCGCGCCCGGATCCAGGCGATGGCGAACGAGCTCATGCACAAGGGCGCCGACGACCTGCCCGATGTGCCGCCGTCGCTGAAGGCCCCGCGCGACTTCGACCTCATCGCCGAACTCGGTCGCAACCTCACCGCGCTGCCGATGGTCACCGGCACCAACCACGGCATCACGATGGACTACGATTCGACGATCGAGCGGATGGCCGAGCTCGTCGACGGGGCGCAGAAGTACGTTCATGTGCAGATCTACATCATGGCGTGGGACCAGACGACCGACGTGTTCTTCGAAGCCCTCAAGCGTGCAGCGGCCCGCGGCGTCCACGTCCGGGTCCTCTACGATCACATCGGGTCGCGGAAGTACCCGGGATTCCATTCGCTCGGCAAGCGGCTGACCGCGGCCGGGATCGAATGGCACCTCATGCTCCCGTTCATCCCGTGGCGGGGCAAGCTGCGGCGGATCGATCTGCGCAATCACCGCAAACTCCTCGTCGTCGACGGGAAGCGGGCGATGATGGGCTCGCAGAACATGATCGACTCGACCTACGACATGAAGGCCAACATCAAGGTCGGGCGGCATTGGCACGACATCATGGTCGAGGTCAGCGGCGAGATCGTCGCCTCGATCGAAGCGGTCTTCGCCACCGACTGGTACTCCGAATGCGGTGAGGAGCTGGGCATCCGCGACTACGAGGGCACTGCGCCGGAGCCGGACGTCGGGGGAGACGTCTGCGGAATGCAGCTCATCCCATCGGGGCCCGGGTTCACGACGGAGCCGAACCTCAAGGTCTTCAACTCGCTCTTCTACCTCGCTCAGAAGAAGCTCTCGATCGTCAGCCCCTACTTCATCCCCGACGAATCCCTGCTCGCCGCGATCAACACCGCGTCCTACCGCGGCGTCGACGTCGAGCTCTACGTCAGCGAGGAAGCCGACCAGTACGTCGTCGGCCGCGCCCAGGCCTCGTACTACCAGGCCCTCCTCGAGGCGGGGGTGCGCATCTACCTCTACCCGAAGCCCGCGGTCCTCCACACGAAGTGCTTCGTCGTCGACGGCGAGTACGGGGTCATGGGGTCCTCGAACATGGACATGCGCTCCTTCGGACTCAACTACGAGATCAGCCTGCTCACGACCGGCGGCAACCTCGTGCCCGACATCTCCGCAGTCATCGACGACTACCGGGAGAAGAGCCACGAGCTCACCCTCGACGAATGGATGAAGCGACCGTGGACGCGCCGGTACATGGAGTCGGCGATGCGGCTGATGTCGGCGCTCGCGTAAGGACTCGGCACTGCGTGGCGGCTTCGGCGTGCCAGGCTCGCTGTGCTGGGCTCGACGTACGGGCTCGACGTACGGGCTCGGCGTGCGGGGCTCGGCGTGCGGGCCGATTCAGTCGTGTTCGGCTCCGCCGATGCCCTCGGGATCCCTGACCGTGGCGAGCCTGCGGTCGAGCGGGTCGTGCCACCAGCGGTCCGTGCCGCGGTCGAGCACAGCCACGCGGGCCTCGAGCGGAGGCCGCTGGGATTCCGGGACGACGGAGGACAGGGTGGCGAAGAGCGCCCGCAGACGCCGCTGGATCTGGATCGACGACGTCCCGAACTGGCGGATCTCGTCGGTCGCCGCTTCGATGTACTCGGTCCAGCTGCGGGTCCAATCCCGCAGCACCGAGGCGTCTGGGCTGGCCGCGAGCGTGCGCTCCTGCTGTGCGACCAGGGGTGAGAGGCCGATGAGGATGGCCTCGATCTGGTCGAGGGCCTGCACCGCCCGGGACGGGTCGTTGACCGCCGGTGACAGCGCTTTGAGTGCGATGTCGACGATGGTGCGGATCGCTCCGAACGGTCCGTTCGCGGCGGATTCGATGTCGCCGAATGCGACGGCCTTCTCCAGCTCGGCGGCCTGCTTGCTGCTCAGTTCGACGCTCGTGCGGAAGAGGAGGGTGCGCACCGGCACGGGGGAGCCGACGGTGGGGACGAGTTCGATCGTGCAGTGCCACGCGTCTTCGAAGTCGAGCAGGCGCGGGGTGTTGACCGCCAGCAGCGCATCGCCGCCCCGGCCGGGGCGCTGCCGGTGCACCGGATGACCGTCGGGCACGGAGCGCTGGGACACCGCAGCCGCCTCGGCGGGGAATTTCTTCGGCAGATAGCGGGTGGCTCTCCAGCCGTCCCGGGCGAGTTTGCGCAGCAGGGCACCGGAGGTGAGGAGCTGGCAGACGCGGACGACGAAGGCGAGGAACATCACCGCGCACGCGAGGGTGGCGGTCACGGCACTGATCGTGCCCGCCCATGGCTTGTAGCTGTCCTCGCCGAGCGCGATGCTCAGGGCGATGAGCAGCGCATAGACGAAAGTCGCGATGAACGAGCCGAGCGCCCACTGGACGACGCGATCGGCTTGGAGCAGGGGAGCCAGGCGCACGGACATCGCCGTGATGCCGAGGCTCATCGCCGTTGTCAGGGCGGCGAAGGCGAGGCCGGCGAGGGTGACCATGGCGCCTGAGATGATGCCGAGCAGGGAGCCGACGCTGCCCGAGTCGAGGTCCGGATAGGAGTTGAAGACGGTCGCGAGCTGACGGTCGACGAGCGGGGTGAGCACGCCGAGGACCGCGGCGGCGATGAGGAGCCTGAGCGGGACGCCCCACATCGTCGCCGGCCGCAGGTGCCGACGGATCCTGCGCCATTCCCGCCGGTCGGAGGCGGTCTCCCGGATCTCGGTGTGCTGCCGCGGCATCGGGCCTCCTTGCGTCTCCGTCGTCGGCCGCTGGGCCGGGTGGTGGAGAGTCTATCCCGGCCGCGGGCCGGCGGGGAGGTCCGCGGGTGCCGCTCACTGAGCGACGGTCTCCGGACTGAGCACTCCGGCATCGTGGCGGAAGAGGACGGGTGCGCGTCCGGCAGGCTCCTCCCAGCTCTCCTGCCGGCCGAGGGCGGTGAGATCGAGCATGCCGTAGGCCGGCATCATCACCTCGAGCCCGCGGGCGTAGACCGAATAGGTGTGGAAGATGTCGTCGCCGTCTCGGAGGAAGACGCTGATCCCCGGCTGCTCGCCCCGATAGGTCGTCAGCCATTCCTGACCGGCCGCGATGAGCTCGTCGGCGGAGCGGAAGTTGTAGTTCGGCGGTGCCGCCTCGGGGTTGAGGGTGACGTGGAAGTCGAGGTTGAAGTCGCTGTCCGCCGAGGAGAACCACGGGAACGACCAGCCCCGCGCCGTCCGGTAGGCTTCGATCTTCTCCAGCGGTGCGCGGGAGACCGCGGCGAAGGCAGTGCCCCGTTTGGCCAGTTGGTCGAGGACGGCGGGGTGGGCGGAGCTGTCGGCCATCGCCGTGCAGCTCGTACAGCCCTGGTCCCAGCTGGGATCGAACATGAAGTGCTGGACGATGAGCTGCGGCGAATCGCCGAACAGCGCGCGGAGCGTGACCTCCCCGTCGGGGCCGGTGAGACGGTAGTCCTTCTCGACTTTCACCATCGGCAAGCGGCGGCGCGCGGCATTGACGGCGTCGATCCGCTTCGTCAGGTCCTTCTCCTCGTCGAGCAGGCGCCGGCGTGCGGTGACCCAGGTGTCCTCGTCGACGATCTCGGGATAGCGCATGGTGACCTCCATCACATAACTTTTATGATGAAAGTGAGTCTAGGGCTGCTTGGGCCGGTCGCGCCGAGTGATGCCGGCCCCCGAGGTGGATCGAGCTCGAATCTGCGTCGAGAATCGGGCGCGATCCACCTCGGCGAGGCTCTGACCCGTGATGCGGGTGCCGGGCGTCAGCTCACGCGGAGCCGGTGACGTCGGCGCCGAGGTCGGTCTGCTGATCGAGCGGGACGTCGAGGAGGTCGTAGACGCCGTCGAGGATCTCGTCGGGGCGGAACGGATAGCGGCGGACATCCTCGGCGGTAGAAATCCCTGAGAGGACGAGGACGGTGTGCATGCCCGCCTCCATGCCGGCGATGATGTCGGTGTCCATGCGGTCGCCGATCATCGCGGTGGACTTCGAGTGCGCGCCGATCTTGTTGAGGGCCGACCGGAACATCATCGGGTTGGGTTTGCCGACGACGTAGGGTTCGCGGTTCGTCGCCTTCGTGATGAGCGCGGCGATCGCACCGGTGGCCGGCAGGACCCCCTCGGGGCTCGGTCCGGTCGCATCGGGGTTGGTGACGATGAAGCGCGAGCCGGAGTCGATGAGCCGGATCGCCTTCGTGATCGCCTCGAACGAGTAGTTGTGGGTCTCGCCGACGACGACGAAGTCGGGGTCGTTCTCCGTCATGATGAACCCGGCTTCGTGGATCGCGGTGGTCAGACCCGCCTCACCGACGACATAGGCCGAGCCGTGGTCGACCTGGTGGGAGAGGAAGTCCGCGGTCGCCATCGCCGAGGTCCAGATGTTGTCCTCGGGAACCTCGAGACCGTTCGAGCGCAGCCTCGCGGAGAGGTCACGGGCGGTGTAGATCGAGTTGTTCGTCAGGACGAGGAACGGGATGTCCTTGCGCCGCCACTGCGCGAGCAGCTCCGAGGCACCGGGCAGGGCGTTGTTCTCCCTGACCAGGACGCCGTCCATGTCGGTCAGCCAGCAGTCGATCGAATCGCGGTCCATCGCTCTCCTCGGTCTCGGGTGCGGTTGCCACTCGGTGGGCCCGTTGCCTTCAGCCTAGTCGGATTCCGCGGGGAAAGGGCGGGCTGGCCCGGGTGGACTTCGCCTCATTCGCCGAGGTGGTCGACCGCGGCGAGGGACTGCAGCGTGCGATTGCGGAAGGTGTCATCCTCCCGCAGCTCAGGGGCAGGCGGGAGGCCTGGTGATTCAGGCGAGGAGATCGCCGATGAGGGCCCGGGCGCTCTGCAGGCGGTGGTCGTCGCCGTCGAGGCCGCGGTGGACGATCGCGCCTTCGAGGATGAGGAACACATGCTCGGCGAGGGCTTCGGGTGCGGGGTGTCCGCCGGTGTCGAGGATACCGGCGAGGAGATCGACGACGCGCGCCTTGTGCGCCCGGATGACAGCGCGGCCGGGATGGTCGGCGGGCAGTTCGGCCGCGGCGTTGACGAACGCGCACCCGCGTTCGGCCGTCGTATCGGCGTCGAGTGAGTAGGAGTCGACGACGGCGAGCACGCGGTCGCGGGCTGCCGACCTCTCGTCGATGTCGTCGACGTCGAGCGCTGCGAGCCGCTGCTCCAGGCGCGACCACCAGGTGTGGTGCCTGACCTGCAGGTACGTGACGACGAGGGCGTCCTTCGAGCCGAATCGGTCATAGAGCGTCCGCTTCGTCCTCCCCGACTCGTGAGCGATCGTGTCGACGCCGACGGCATGGAGGCCGCGGGAGTAGAAGAGACCCGCAGCTGTCTCGAGGATGCGCTGCGCCCCGGCGGTGAGCTGCGGGGGAGTGAGGGGGTCTTCTGCCGTCGTGGTCGTCATCAGTGTCCTCCTGTCGCGGGGGAGTCGTGCGGGATTCCGTCCGGCGCGGCCGGGCGTTGCGCCGTGCGACTGCGCTCCCACTTTACAGATCAGTGTACTTGTGATCACACTAGTTCACAGACCTGTGAAGTTGCCTGGCGGCACTGTTCGCCGGCGACTCGACGACGAGCCCCGGAGATCTCCGCAATGACCTCGACCGACACCGGCGCAGCACTCCTCGGCCGCCGCGGCACTCTGGCCCTCGCGGCGGCCGGACTCAGCCTCATCGCCGCCTGCTACGGCCTCGCGCGCTTCGCCTTCGGACTGTTCCTCCCGGCATTCCGCGCGGACTTCGGACTCGACGCACAGACGGCCGGGGCAATCGCCTCGGGGTCGTACATCGCCTACTGCCTGGCGATCGTCGCCGCGACGATCCTCACCCCGCGCTGCGGTGCCCGTCCCATCGCCGCCTGCGCCGGGATCATCGCGACGATTGGCACCGCGCTCATCGCCGCAGCCCCCACCACGACGATGCTCGCGATCGGTGTCCTCATCGCCGGATCGAGCACCGGTGTCGCCTCACCGCCGCTCGCCCAAGCCGTCGCGCAGTCCGTGCGCTCGTCCGTCCGCGGTCGGACCCAGACGGTCATCAACGCCGGCACAGGACTCGGCGTCGCCGTCGCCGGACCGATCGCCCTGCTCACCCTCGGCCAGTGGCGCTGGGCATGGATCGCCTTCGCCGTCCTCTCCGCCCTTGTCACCCTCTGGATCCTGCGCGCCGTCCCCTCACCCGGCGGTGCCAGGGCCGCGACACCCTCACCGCGCCGGCCCGGGATCGCCGAGCCCGCTTTCCTGCCCCGCCCGCTCCTCCCGCGCGGAAGCACGCCGCTGATGACCGCCTCGGCGCTCATGGGATTTGCGAGCGCCGCCGTGTGGACGTTCGGCCGCGACCTCCTCGTCGGCGTCGGCGGCATGGGGGAGACCGCCTCGGCGATCGCCTGGATCCTCCTCGGCACCTTCGGCATGCTCGGTGCCGTCTCCGGGGACCTCGCCGCGACGGTGGGACTGCGCCGCGGCTGGCTCGTCGCGATGCTCATCCTCGCCGCATCGACCCTGCTCTTCGCCGCCGTGCCCGGCAGCATCGCCGGTGCCTGGGCGGCCGCCGCGGTCTTCGGGGCCGTCTACATCGCCCTGACCGGGCTCCTCCTCGTCTGGGGCACCGAGGTCTACGACCGGGCGCCCGCGGCCGGCGTCGGACTCGCCTTCCTCCTCATCGCCGTCGGCCAGGCCCTCGGCGCACCGCTCCTCGGGGCCCTCATCACCGGGCTCGGCGCCGGTCCCGCGTTCGCGGTCGCCGCCGGCACCGCCGTGGTCGGAGCGTTCCTCGGACCGCTTCGGCGGTGATCGTGCGGGCCCCGGGGCAACCGCACCTGCCGCAGACTGTGACCCAGCTGACGGGTAAGCTCGAAACATCACGACGAAGGAGCGAGAATGAGCGAGAGCAAGGTCATCGAACAGCGCGGACTGTGGCTCGACGAGATGGAAGTCGGCACCGTCTACAAGCACGCGCCGGGCCGGACGATCACCGAGGCCGACAACACGTGGTTCACCGCGGTGACGATGAACACGCAGGCCCTCCACCTCGATGCCGCCTTCGCCGAGACCGAGCCCTTCGGGCAGCGCCTCGTCAACTCGATGTTCACCCTCGCCACGCTCATCGGCCTGTCCGTCTCCCAGCTCACCCAGGGCACGATCGTCGGCAACCTCGGCTTCTCCGAGGTCAGCTTCCCCGCCCCGCTCTTCCACGGCGACACCCTCTACGCGGAGACGACGATCCTCGACAAGCGCGCCTCGAAGTCCCGCCCCGGACAGGGCATCGTCACCCTCGAACACCGCGGCTACAACCAGAACGGCCAGCTCGTCGCGAAGGCCGTGCGCCAGACGATGATGTTCGACTCGTCCCATGCCAAGCCCGCCGAGGCGACCGCGGGGTCCGCGACGACACCGCAGACCGCGGCCCCCTCCGAATCCCCGCAGACCGAATCCCCGCAGGCCGCGGCCCCGCAGACGGAGAAGTGAGGAGACCGACCATGGCACTCGAATTCGCCCCCGCCTGGCTCTTCGTCCCCGGCGACCGGCCCGACCGGTTCCAGAAGGCCGCCGAACGCTCCGACATCGTCATCCTCGACCTCGAGGACGCCGTCAACGACGCCGACAAGGACGCGGCGCGCGAAGCGATCATCGACTACCCGCTCGATCCCGCCCGCACCGTCGTGCGCGTGAACGCCCGCGACTCCGCGCACCTCGCCGACGACCTGCGGATGCTCGCGCAGACCGACTACACGGCCGTCATGCTGCCGAAGACGGAGTCGGCCGACGATCTGACGATCCTCGCCGGGTTCGAGGTCATCGCCCTCATCGAAACCGCGCTCGGCGCCCTGCACGTCGCCGAGATCGCCGCCGCCGACAACACCTACGGCCTGATGTGGGGCTCCGAGGACCTCATCGCCGACCTCGGCGGGGGCTCCTCCCGCCGGGCAGACGGGACGTGGCGTGACGTCGTCGCCCACGTGCGCAGCTCGACCCTGCTCGCCGCCCGCGCCCACGGGAAGTACGCGCTCGATTCGATCTGGGCCGACATCCCCGACCACGACGGTCTCGCCGCCGAAGCCGACGACGCCGTCGAATCCGGATTCAGCGGCAAGGTCTCCATCCACCCCAACCACGTGCCCGTCGTCCGCGAGGCCTTCCGCCCCAGCGACGACCAGCTCACCTGGGCCAACGCCGTCCTCGAGCGTGCGAAGACGGAGAAGGGCGCGTTCGCCTACGAGGGCAAGATGATCGACGCCCCGCTGCTCAAGCACGCCGAGCTCATCGTCGCCCGCGCCCGCTGACCCCACGCATTCAGGAGAACCCAGTGCAGCTCACCGACCGTCTCGTCGCCGACCAGATCCATGCCGTCCTCGCGGCCGCCGAGGCGGGCGGCGGCATCGCCCCCATCGTCGATGCCGGCGACCCGATCCTGCGGACCCCGGTGCTGCCGTTTACCGGACAGGTCGACGATGCGACGCTGGCCCGCCTCGCCGAGGTGATGCGAGCGACCATGCGCGCCGCCCCGGGCGTCGGACTCGCCGGCCCCCAGGTCGGTGTCGGGCTGTCCCTCTTCGTCGCCGAGGACCCCGCCGCCATCAGCCCCGAAGCCGCTGCGGTGCGCGAGCGGGAGCCGCTTCCGTTCCGCACCATTGTCAACGCCTCCTACGAGCCGTCTACGTCAGAGCGGGTCGCCTTCTACGAAGGCTGCCTGTCGATCCCCGGCTACCAGGCCGTCGTCGCCCGCCCGCGGACGATCGCCCTGCGCGGTGAAGAGCTCGACGGCACCCCCTTCGCCGAGGAGGTCACCGGCTGGTCAGCGCGCATCGTCGCCCACGAGACCGACCACCTCGGCGGGATCCTCTTCCTCGACAAGGCCGAGATGCGGTCGCTGGCGACGAACGAGGCGGTCGCGCGGCTGTGGAACCAGCCCTCGACGCAGACGGCCGCCGCGGAACTCGGATTCACCCTGCCGAGCTCGCTCGTGCTCTGAGCCTTCGCCGTCCGGCGAGCGTCGCCGTCCGGCCAGCGAGTTCACACCCGCGCTTCAGGTGCGCGTGATTCGATGTGGACATGCGCCTCCCCGATATCCCCCAACGCCATCGCCTCCTCGTCCGCGCCGTCTCCACGCTCGGCTCCGGAGCGCAGAGCATCGTCCGCCGCCGTGACTTCACCGCCGGTCAGGAACCCGTGGTCCGCGCCGCCTACGCAGTGGCCACGGCCGCCCTGACCTGGCTCGGAGGCACGAAGGCATTCGCCGACCAGGACTCCGCGTTCGCCGATGACGACACGGCATTCGGGCAGCTCGATGTCGACGGTGAGGATTCCGAGGCGTGGACGGTCGAGGCCGATACATGGAAGTCGCAGGCCGTGCTCAACGTTGCCGCCGCGGTCGCCGCCGGAGTCGCGAGCTGGGCCCTGTGGACGCCGATCCAGGACATCAAGGACCGCTGGGATGCGAAGCTGCCGACCGGCGTCGGCCGGGGGCTCAACGCCGCGGTGAACTCGACGGTCATGGCCGTCACCGCGTTCGCCCTCGACAAGGCCGAGGAGTTCGTCGCGGCCGAGGCGATCGACGGACACACCGCCTTCGCCCCCGTCGAGATCGAACTGCCCCCTCACATCCGGGCCTCCGTCGAGGCGATCCTCGACCAGCCGCACCCGCAGTCCCAGGACGTCGCCGAGGTGGTCCGGGCCCAACTCGAGCACGCCCGGTTCTTCGTGTGGGTGCCGTACTCGACGAAGCAGTTCCCCGGCAGCGATCCGATCGAGCTCAGTGACGAGGATCTGGCGGCACTGCTCGCCGAGGAGGACATCACGAGCATCGACGTCTACCTCGACTCGGACGCGCCCGCTGCGGTGCCCGCCACCCAGACCTACCCCGTCGTCGGCGTCGTCGAGGCCGGGGAGGCGCTGACCGGTGCGACCGGCGACGACGAACCCACGGGGCTCGAACTCAGCCTCGAGATCTCCGAGGGACTGCTCGCGCGCATCGAGCTCCTCGCCGCCGAGGACGGCGAGGACCTCGTCCTGGCTGCGGAGACCGCCGAGCGCCTCGACGCCTCAGCACCGGGGACCCTCCACCCCGACGGCGTGGAAGGCTACCCGGACACCTTCGATGACGAGGACCTCGACGGCGTTGCGGTGGTCGTCGACGACGCCCCGGAACCACCGCCGCTCACGCTCGCCGACTGGCCGCGACCGGCTGACCTGACGTTCCGCACCGACCGCAGCTGAGCGATCAGCACCGAGCCGTCGAGCACCGAGTCGTCGGGTCCCACGCCGTCGGACTCCACGTTCTCGAACCGCGGGCCGTCGAGCACCACGCCGTCGGCTACACTGCTGAACGATCCCGGGCGCCCCGAACGCGGGCCCGGGAATACGCTGAACCGAAAGCCGTTGTACCAACTATGAGCGAACTTCGCACCCTCACGCTCGGCGCCGGATGCTTCTGGTGCCTCGATGCCGTCTACCAGCGCACCAAGGGCGTCACCTCGGTGGTCTCCGGATACACCGGCGGCGACACCCCCGACCCGCACTACCGTGAAGTCGCCGGCGGAACGACCGGCCACGCGGAGGCCCTCCAGGTCACCTTCGATCCGGAAATCGTGCCCGAGAGCATCATCCTCGGCCTCTTCTTCACCGGTCACGACCCGACGAGCCTCAACCGCCAGGGCTACGACGTCGGCACCCAGTACCGGTCGGCGATGTTCTACCGCGACGACGAGGAGAAGGCCGAGTTCGAGAAGGCGATCGCCGAAGCCCAGGAGTACTTCGACGACCCGATCGTCACGACCCTCGAACCGCTCGGCACCTACTACCCGGCCGAGACCGTCCACCAGGACTTCTACACGAACAACCCCGACAACGGCTACTGCCGGGTGATCATCGACCCGAAGCTGTCGAAGGCGCGGAAGGCCTACGCGAACTGGGTGAGCTGAGTGGGGAGCAAGAAGAAGTCCGGCTGTGGGAAGAAGGCGGCCAAGAAGCCGAAGCGCTCGACCGCCGAGCGTGAGCTCGCGCGCACCCATTTCCTCGACGGAGAGACCGGTCCGTGGGCGAAGAGACTCGCCGCCCAGGCCGTGAGAACCGCCGCCGGACCGTCGGGCGAGACTATGCCCACCGATTCCGGGGATCCGTTCCCGACCGCGGTGGGGCCCACCCTCGCCGAGGCGGGGGAGGAGTCGCGCACGGGACCGGACTATTCGCAGCCGAGTTCGATCGACGCGCTCACCGACCCGGTCCTCCACGCCCTGGCGACACGGCGCTCGATCTCGAAGGTCGACTCGGAGACCCCGAGCGACTCCGATCTGCGGGAGATCATCCGCATCATCTCCTCCGTCGCCGACCACAAGGCGCTCAAGCCGTGGCGGTTCGTCATCATCCGCGGGGACGACCGCCTCCGCCTCGGCGCCGCCCTCGACGAGGCCGCGGGCGTCACCCGCGCGCCCGGTGAGGTCAACACGAAGCCCCTGCGCGCCGAACTCCTCCTCGCGCTCGTCGCCTCGCCGACACCGCACCCTAAGGTCCCCGAATGGGAGCAGCACGCGACCGCGGCCGGTGCCGGACACCTGCTCGAACTCGCCCTCTGGCAGGCCGGCTGGGGTGTGATGTGGCGCAGCGGCACCCTGACGAACGAACCCGCCGTCCGCCGCCTCCACCGGCTGACCGACAGTGAGCTGCTCATGGGCTGGTTCTACATCGGGGCCGTGCCCGAGCGCTATCGGGCCCGTCTGACGACGAGCACCCGCCCCCTGCCCGACCCCGATCAGTTCCTCGACACCCTGTGAGAGGCGAGGAGGGGCAGCGCGACGAGGCGGCCGCCGATCCGGACAGCGCCCCACTCGCTGCCGATCGCCGCCTGCCGAAGGAGATCTACGTCCTCGTCGCGGCCGCGTTCATCGTGGCGCTGGGCTACGGCATCATCGCCCCCGTCCTCCCGCAGTTCGCGGCGAGCTTCGACTTCGGGGTGACGGCGGCGACGATCGTCGTCTCCTCCTTCGCGTTCTTCCGGTTCGTCTTCTCCCCGACCTCCGGCCGCCTCGTCGACGCCTTCGGGGAACGGCGAATCTACATCACCGGGCTCCTCGTCGTCGCCGCCTCCACGGCGGCGGTCGCGTTCGCCCAGAACTACTGGCAGCTGCTGATCTTCCGCGGCCTCGGCGGCATCGGCTCGACGATGTTCACCGTCTCCGCGATGGCGCTCATCATCCGTCTCGCCCCCGTCGATGCCAGGGCGAAGGCGTCGAGCACCTATGCCACCGCGTTCCTCGTCGGCGGCATCGCCGGCCCCGTGCTCGGCGGACTCATGGCCGGGTGGGGGATGCGCCTGCCCTTCCTCATCTACGCGATCGGCCTCGTCATCGCCGCCGGCGTCGTGCGCGTGTTCCTCGCCTCGACCGCCTCGGCGGGGTCGGCGACGAAGTCCGGGCGGGCCCGGCGCGAGGCCGCACAGGACGAGCGCGTTCAGGAGGTCATGACGTTCCGGCAGGCGTGGCGGGACTCCGCCTACCGTGCGGCGCTCGTCTCCGCGTTCGTCCAGGGCTGGTCGGCGATGGGCATCCGCGTGGCCATCTACCCGCTCTTCGCGATCCAGATCCTGCGCGCCGATACCGCCGTGGCGGGACTGGCGCTGACGATGTTCGCGATCGGCAACGCCTCGGCCGTCGCCGTCGTCGGCCGCTTCGCCGACACGTACGGCCGCAAGCCGTTCATCCTCTGGGGCCTCACCGTCCTCGGGGTCTCGACCGCGGCCCTGGCATTCACGGAGACGATCTGGCTCTTCTTCGTCCTCTCGATCATCGCAGGCATCGGCTCGGGTCTCGCCAATCCCGCCCAGCAGGCCGCGGTCGCCGACGTCATCGGCCGTGACCGCAAGGGCGGCCGGGTGCTCGCGAAGTACCAGATGGCCCTCGACGGCGGGGCGATCCTCGGCCCCGTCATCGCCGGCGTCGTCATCGACCACGCGAGCTATTCCGCCGCGTTCCTCCTCACCGGTGCCCTCGGCCTCATCGCCGCAGCCGTCTGGCTCACCGGCCGCGAGACCCGCCCGCGAACGACGGCCGCCGAGTAGGCGCGTTCGCGGTCTGCGCCGGCGCCCTCGCCGCCGCCATCGACGCCCCAACCGACAAATACGCTCTCAACCGGCACCCTCGCCACCGTCGCCGCCGACACCGACGCCCCCAACCGACAGTTACGCGCTCAACCGACACCCTCGCCAGCGGCCCCGTCGCCATCGACGCCCCCAACCGACAAATACGCCCTGCACTAAGGGCGTATTTGCCGGTTCAGTGCGTCGGTGGGAATTCAGGGCGTCAGTGCAGGTTCACGGCGTTGGTGCGGCAGGGGCTGGTCGACGGCGTCGGCGGGGACTCAGCGTCGTCGCGCCACCGACGCCCTCACCCGACAAATACGCCCTCAACCACCACCCTCACTAGCGGCGCCATCGACATCGACGCCCTCAACCGACAAATACGCTCTGCGCTAACGGCGTATTTGTCGGTTCAGTGCGTCGGTGGGAACTCGGGGCGTCGGTGCGGATTCACGGCGTCGGAGCGGATTCGCGGGGTCGGCGCGGCGGGCCGGGCGACCTCGTCGGGCGAGCTCACAGTCCCGGTCACTAGGATGACCGTGGTGTCGTATGTCGCGGCTCCGGTCGGCTTCCCGAGAAGAAAGTCCACGAGTGAGTTTTCTGACCCGCCTGAGTCTGAAGAACCGTGCGCTCATCGCACTCATCTCCGTCGTCGCCGTGATCTTCGGCGTCATCGGGGCCGGAGCGCTCAAGCAGGAGCTCTTCCCCTCCCTCGACAATCCGCAGGCCACGGTCACCGCGACGTACGAAGGTGCGACCCCGCAGGCGGTCGAGTCCGAAGTCACCGACCCGCTCGAAGGAGCGCTCGCCCCGCTCTCCGAGGTCGAGGACATGACCTCGGTGTCCTCAGCCGGGTCGTCGACGATCACCGTGAGCACGAAATACGGGGTGAACTCCGACGACATCGTCCGCACCCTGCAGCGCGCCGTGTCCCAGGTGCAGTCGCAGCTGCCCGAGGGCGTCGAACCCAATGTGCTGACCCTGAGCACCGACGACATCCCCGTCCTCGCGCTGTCGGTGACCTCGGACGCCGATGAGGACCGGCTCGCCGCTGACCTCAACGACATCGTCGAACCCGAGCTGTCGAAGGTCGACGGCGTCTCCCAGGTCCAGATCGCCGGGGCCCGGACGAAGCAGGTCGACATCCGCATCCGCCAGGACGACCTCGAGGACGAGGGCGCCAGCGTCGACGAGATCGCCTCGCTTCTCCAGTCCAACGGCATCCCCACCTCGGCGGGTGACCTCAACAGCAGCCAGGGCACGGCACCGGTCGAGGTCGGCAGCCGCGTGCGCTCGGTCGAAGCGATCGAGAACCTCGCGATCAACGGCAGCGACGGACCGATCACACTCGGCGACGTCGCCGATGTCGCGATCGCCGACGCTCCCGTCGAATCGATCTCGCGGACCAACGGCCAGCCGTCGCTGTCGGTGTCGGTGATGAAGGAATCCGACGCGAACACCGTCGACGTCTCCCACGCGGTGGCGGAGCGGCTGCCCGACCTCGAGGGGACGATGGGCGACAACACGCAGTTCGTCTCCGCGTTCGATCAGGCCCCCTTCATCGAGCAGTCGATCGAGGACCTGCTCAACGAGGGCATGCTCGGCCTCATCTTCGCCGTCCTCGTCATCCTCGTCTTCCTCCTGTCCGTGCGCGCGACGATCATCACCGCGATCTCGATCCCGCTCTCCCTCCTCATCGCCCTCATCGGCCTGTGGATGGGCGGGGAGACGCTCAACATGCTCACCCTCGGTGCGCTGACGATCTCCGTCGGCCGCGTCGTCGACGATTCGATCGTCGTCATCGAGGCGATCCGTCGTCGGCATGCCGCCGGCGGTGACAAGTTCGCCAACATCCTCGCCGCCGTCGCCGAGGTGGCCGGAGCCATCACCGCCTCGACCCTGACGACGGTCGCCGTCTTCCTCCCGCTCGCGTTCGTCACCGGGCAGACGGGGGAGATGTTCCGTCCCTTCGCGCTCACCGCGACGATCGCCCTGCTCTCGAGCCTCTTCGTCGCGCTGACGATCGTGCCGGTCCTCGCGTACTGGTTCCTCCGGCAGCGGGAGTCGACCGTCAAGCTCACCCGGGAGGAGAAAGCGGAGATCCGCCGCAGCCGCAGGCAGATGCTCGGGCAGTGGCGCACCGAGCGGAGAGCGGCGCGCAAGGCGGCGAAGAAGCAGAGCATCCTCACCGCCGGACGCTACGACGCCGGCGGCGCCGTCGAGACCGACGACGGACTCGTGCCCGCGGGGTCGGGAGCCGTCGGTGGGGGATCGCGGGCGAGGTCAGGGTCCGGGGGAGTCTCCGCGTCCGGTGCCGCGGGGTCGGCATCGTCGGCCTCAGCGGGGCGCGAAGCGGCGGAGGTCGACGAACTCGCCGCCCTCCACTCCCCGGTCACGCGCCTGCAGAAGACGTACATGCCGGTGATCTCGTTCTCCACCAAGCATCCGGTCATCATGATCCTCGCCGCGGTCATCATCCTCGTCGGCACCGGATTCATGGTGCCGCAGCTGAAGACCGAGCTCTTCGGCGACACCGGCCAGGAGCAGCTGCAGGTGAGCCAGACCTTCGAACCCGGCACCGACCTCACCGAGGCCTCCGACCAGGCGCGGCAGGTCGAGGACATCCTCGCCGGTGATGAGAACATCGAGTCCTATCAGGTGTCGATCGGCGGGTCGAACTTCGGCTTCGTCGACGATTCGGGCCTGACGGGCACGTACATCGTCAACGCGAAGGACGGTGTCTCGGCGCAGTCGATCACGACCGAGCTGCAGAACGCGTTCGACGCCCTCGAGGGCGTGGGGCAGGTCGAGGTCGAAGATCAGAGTTCGACACCGGGTGCGCAGACGATCGACGTCACCCTGACGTCGACCGACACGCAGGTCCTCGAGGAGACGACGCAGACCGTCGCCGACCGGCTCGAGCAGGTGCCCGGCACCCAGTCCGTGACGAGCGACGTCGAGGCCGTCCAACCGGTCATCGAGGTCACGATCGACTCGGAGCGGGCCGCCGAGGAGAACCTCACCGAGGCGGCGATCGGCCAGTACGTCCAGCGGGCGATGCGCGGGCAGACGATCGGCGACGTCGTCATCGACGACGTCACCCATTCCGTCCTCCTCTTCGACCGCGAGGCGACGACGGTCGACGAGCTGCGCAGCCTCGAGATCCCCGCCGCACCCGAGACGCCGACCGCCCCCGGTGGTGCCGGAGCTGGAGCCGGCGCCGGAGCGGGAACGGGAGCCGGTGCGGGCGCTGGCACCGATGCTGGTGCAGGCACCGGGGCGGCGGCGCCGGCCGAACCGCAGTACATCGAACTCGACGAGGTCGCCGACGTCAACGAGGTGAGGACCGCACCGAACATCCGCCACACGAACAGTCAGCGTTCGACGACGGTGTCGGTCACCCCCTCCGGAGACGACCTCGGCACGCTGTCCGCCGATGTGCAGGCGGCGCTCGGCGAGGTCGACATCCCCGACGGCGTCACCGTCGACACCGGCGGTGCCACCGAGGAGCAGGAGGACGCGTTCTCCCAGCTGGGGCTGGCGATGCTCGCAGCGATCCTCATCGTCTTCGTCATCATGGTCGCGACCTTCAAGTCGCTGCTCCAGCCGCTCATCCTCCTCGTCTCGATCCCGTTCGCGGCGACCGGTTCGATCGCGCTGCTCCTCCTCACCGACACCGCGATGGGGCTCACGGCGATGATCGGCCTGCTCATGCTCATCGGCATCGTCGTGACGAACGCGATCGTCCTCATCGACCTCATCAACCACTTCCGCGCCCGCGGGGTCGAGCTGCGGCCGGCGATCGTCGGCGGCGCGCGCCTGCGCTACCGGCCGATCCTCATGACCGCGGCGGCGACGATCTTCGCGCTCGTCCCGATGGCGCTCGGGCTCACCGGCGGGGGCGTGTTCATCTCGAAGCCGCTCGCGATCGTCGTCATCGGCGGACTCGTCAGCTCGACGATCCTCACGCTCATCCTCGTCCCCGTCCTCTACCTGCTCCTCGAAGGGGCCAAGGAGCGCCGGGCCGAGAAGCGGCACGTGAAGAACATGGCCCGCGGTCAGGTCCTCGACGTCGCCGAGGCGCGCGCCGCCGACCGTGAGACCGCGACGGTGGGCGCCCCGGCCGGGTCCTCGTCGGACGGTCCGCCATCGACCGGCTCGACGTCCGGCGGGTCAGCGTCAACCGGTTCCGCGCCGACAGACGCAGCGTCGACTGGATCCGAGTCCGAGGCGGGTCCGCAGGCGGGTCCCGCCGAGGGCCGCGACGAACCGAAGCACTGACAACGAGACGGAGGAGAACGACGGTGAGCATGGAGACCGCGACCGACCCGCGGGAGCGCAGGCGCCTGTGGATCGAGCTCGGGCTCGTCGCCGCCCTCTCCCTCGGCCAGTCCGCGGTCTACGCGGTCGTGCGGTTGGCCGACATCATCACCCGCGGCCCCATCAGCGACGCCGAGGCGAAGCTCAACACCTCCCTCAATCCGCGGCCGTTCTTCGACCTCGTCTACCAGCTCCTCGACATCGGGTTCTCCCTCGTCCCCGTCGCGCTCGCCCTCTACCTCCTCACCCGCGACTCCGACCGGCGGCCCCTGAGCGAACGCCTCGGCGTCCAGGGGCACCGAGTCCGCGACTTCGCTCAGGGTGCGGGCCTCCTCCTCGTCATCGGGATCGGGACCCTGGGGATTTACGCGGGCGGCAGGGCACTCGGGATCACCGCCGAGGTGCAGCCAGCCAACCTCGGCGACCATTGGTGGACGATCCCCGTGCTCATCCTCGCGGCGGCGAAGAACGGGATCCTCGAAGAGGTCCTCCTCTTCGGATTCGGCGCCGAGCGTCTCCGGGAACTCGGCTATCGGCCGTGGACGATCATCATCGCCCTCGCCCTCTTCCGCGCGAGCTACCACCTCTATCAGGGGATCGGGCCGTTCCTCGGGAACTTCGCGATGGGCATCATCTTCGGGTGGTTCTTCATGCGCACCGGCCGACTCATGCCGCTCGTGTGGGCCCACACCCTCATCGACGTCGTCGGATTCCTCGCCCCCGGGGTGCTCGCCCTCGTCGACCCTCGGTGATCCGGCGCGGATCCTGCGGCATCCACCTCGCGTTCGCCGTTGCGTCGGCTGGTCGTCGCGTCGGCTGAATGACGATCGGCGCTGGGGCCCCACCCCGGTCTGAGGACGCGTTCGTGATCACAGAACCGAGGGATTCGAGCCGATTCAGCGCAATCACCTCGGCGATGTGACCGCAAACGGGCAGCCGGACAGGCAGCGCGGCGGGGACATGACACAGCCGCGCACGGCCCGAAGGGGGCTGTGCGCGGCTGCACTATGGGACGGGCAGACCTCTCTCAACGTCTGCTGAGTCTGCGGCGGTTCCGAAGCGCCCGGGTCAGATCGTGACGAGGCCGTTCTTCTCGGTCTCGAACGTCACCGACATGATGCCGGGGGCGCCGTGCGGGGCCGACCAGTCGATGTGGATCTCCGGGATCGGCTTGGCATCGTCGGTGCCGAGCCAGTCGCGCAGGCGGTCACGGTCGCCCGCGATCTGGAGGGTGTCGATCGAGACATCCTCGTTGGTCTTGTACGAGGAGGGGTGCTGAGACGAATCGGCGGACCACTTGATGAAGAACGGCAGCTGGGGATCGGCGATGAGCCCCTTGACTCCGATCTGCAGCCACTTGAGCTCTTCTCCCGACTCGGGCGTGCGATTGCCGTCGACGGCCTTGCGTTCGAGGCGCGTCTCGACCTCGGAGAGATCGTCGACGGACACGCACCAGCCCATCCAGCCGCCGCCGAGTTCGGAGCGCGTCCGCACAGCTTGGCCGAAGGGGGTCGAGAGAGCGGCCGGGTGCTCCAAGGCTTCGACGACTTCGAGGTAATGGCCGCCCGCAAGCGGGAAGATGAGATTCCGAGTACCGAAACGCGGATGCACCCCGCCGTCGTAGGGAACCACTCCGAGCTGGTCCGAGATGCGCTCGGCAGTCGCTCGATAGCCGTCAGGTTCACTGGCGAAGGACACATGGTCGAGTTTCATGTCACGAGAATTGCACACCCTGGCCCACACTTCTCATTAGGGTAACCTAATCTGAAAACTCACGGTCGTCCGTCACTGCAAGCGGGCTTTCCTGTGACACCATATGTGACCTGGGCAACAGGCGTGATGTGGTGCGGCTCGCACCTGAGGGTCCAGGTCGGAGCAGTGTGAAAGGATTCCCCCTATGCCCCCCTCAGACATCTCCTCGGCGAAGGGCACCCCGTTCTTCGTGCGCTGGCTGCCGCGCGTGCTCACCATCCTCGCCGTGCTCATGCTCATCAACCTCATCACTCCCGAGGACAGCTGGCTCGGCCGAGTCCTCAGCTTCGTCTTCGACTGGATCGTCCCGATCACCCCGGTCGACTTCGTCTCCTCGGTCATCCTCTTCCTCCTCGCGGCCGCCCTGAACATCCGCAAGCGCCTGGCGTGGTGGATCCTCCTCGTGTTCCTCGCCGTCATCCTCCTCCTCTACATCCTCATCGTCATCGCGGTGTACTTCACCGCCCCCGACCTCCTCGCCTGGGACCTCGCCTCCGGCATCGCCGTGCCGGTGATCGTCATCATCGCCCTCCTCGTCTACCGCCGGTGGTACGTCGCGAAGACCCAGCCGCGCGGGTTCCTCAAGGCGCTCGTCGTCCTCGCCGCCGGCCTCGTCCTCACCGTGCTCATCGTGCTGACCTGCCAGTACGTCACCGGCGGCCTGACGATGATCCAAGCCCGCCAGATCCTCGCCGAGCTCTTCGGCGTCCGGCAGAACACCGCGTCGAGCTGGATGATCACCCTCTTCGGCTTCGGTTCCGGTGCGAGCATCATCCTCGCCTTCTGGACCCTGCTGCGGTCCTCGCGCGACGCCGAGCGCATCGACATCGACCAGGAGCGCCAGGTCCGCGAGGGCCTGGCCGACCATCCCTCGGACTCGCTCGGCTACTTCTCGACGCGGCGGGACCGGTCGGCGTTCTTCGCCGACGACTGCGTGCTCACCTACCGCGTCCAGGCCGGCGTCTGCCTCGTCGCGAGCGACCCGATCGGACCGCCCTCGCAGTGGGCGAGTGCCGCCCGTGCGTTCGTCGCCTACGCCGAGTCCTACGGCTGGGTGCCCGCCGTCCTCGCCGCCTCGAAGCAGGGTGCGCAGGCCTATCACGAGGCCGGACTCAAGGTCCTCCACGTCGGCGACGAGGCTGTGCTCTACACGAAGGACTTCACCCTCTCCTCGCTGCCCGAGGTGCAGCGGGCCGTCTCGAAGCTCTCCGGCCTCGGCTACACGCTCCGCATCCGCCGGCAGGGAGAGATCCCCGCCGACGAGCTCGCAGGCCTCTCCCGGTTCGCGGACGAATGGCGTGACGGGGACACCGAACGCGGCTTCTCGATGGCGCTCGGACGCTTCGGCGACCCCGCCGACGCCGACGGGCTCGTCGTCGAAGCGCTCTTCCCCGCCGACGCGGGAACGCTGGCCGAGACCACGGCGGGACTGCTCTGCTTCGTGCCGTGGGGCCGCTCGGGAGCCTCCCTCGACCTCATGCGTCGCCACCCGTTCGCGGAGAACGGCGTCACCGAGTTCATGGTCGCCGGCCTCATGCGCGAGGCCCCCGATCAGGGGATCGCCGAGGTCTCACTCAACTTCGCCGTCTTCCGGTCCGCGTTCGAACAGGGCAAGGAGCTCGGCGCCGGTCCGATCAAGCGGCTGTGGCGCAACGTCCTCCTCTACCTCTCCCGGTTCTGGCAGCTCGAGTCCCTCTACCGGTCCAACGAGAAGTACCACCCGACGTGGGTGCCCCGCATGCTCTGCTACCCGGAGGGCTCGGACCTCGCCCGCATCGGCCTCGCCGTGAGCATCGCCGAGGGATTCCTCACCCCGCCGAAGATCTTCGGCAAGGGCCAGCACGAACAGCCGATCTACACCCCCGAGGAAGCGGCCCCGCTGCTCGGGATCACCGCCTCGGCGCCGGCCTCGGACACTGCGTCCCGGATCCCCGATCAGGTCCGCCACCGTCTCGACGTGCGCGAGCGGATGCTCGCTTCCGGGGTCGAGCCCTATCCCGCCGAGGCGGCCGCCGACGCCGTGCCCGGCACCGTCATCGACGGGCGGGTGCTCGGCATCCGCGACCACGGCGGCGTCGTCTTCCTCGACCTGCGCACGCAGGGCCACGACGTCCAGCTCGTCTGCGAACGGGACAACCTCGGCGCCGAATCGCTCTCCCAGCTGCAGTCGTGGCTCTCCCGCGGTGACCGGATCTCCATGACCGGCTACGACGGCGTCTCCCGCACCGGCACCCCGTCGTTCATCGTCACCGGGTGGACGATGACGGCGAAGTCGCTGCGCCCGTGGCCGAGCCTCCACGAGGGGCTGACCGACCCCGAGGCGAAGGTGCGCCAGCGCTACCTCGACTTCACGATGAACACCGGCCAGCGCGACCTCATGGTCGTCCGCTCGCTCGCGTTCCAGACGATCAGGGAGACCCTGCAGTCGCGTGACTTCCTCGAGGTCGAGACCCCGATCCTCCAGACCGTCCACGGCGGAGCGAACGCGCGACCGTTCCTCACCCACATCAACGCCTACAACCTCGACCTCTACCTCCGCATCGCCCCGGAGCTCTACCTCAAGCGCCTCCTCGTCGGCGGCTTCGACCGGGTGTTCGAGATCGGCCGGAACTTCCGCAACGAGGGCGTCGACGCGACCCACAACCCGGAGTTCTCGATGCTCGAGGCCTACCAGGCCGGCGGCGACTACACCACGATGCGCGAGCTCACCCGCACGATGGTCATCAACGCCGCCCAGGCATCGCTCGGGACGACGATCGTGCGCGGGACCGTCGACGGCGTCGAACACGAGATCGACCTCGCCGACGAATGGACGACGATCTCGCTCACCGACGTCGTCTCGCAGAAGATGGGCGAGGAGGTCACGACCGACACCTCGATCGAGGCGCTGCGCACCCTGGCGCGGAAGGCCGGGGTCACCGTCAACCCGAAGTGGGGGTGGGGCATGCTGCTCCAGGAGATCTACGAGGAGGTCGCGGAGTCCCAGACGGTCGCCCCGACCTTCTACACGGACTTCCCCGCCGAGACCTCACCGCTGACCCGGCAGCACCGGACGGACCCGATGCTCGCCGAGAAGTGGGACCTCATCATCTTCGGCTCAGAGCTCGGCACCGCGTACTCCGAACTCGTCGACCCCGTCGTCCAGCGGCAGCGGCTCACCGCACAGTCGCTGGCCGCCGCCGGCGGCGACCCCGAGGCGATGGAGCTCGACGAGGACTTCCTCCGGGCCCTCGAGTACGGCATGCCGCCGGCCGGTGGGCTCGGGATGGGACTCGACCGGCTCGTCATGCTCTTCACGCAGCAGACGATCCGCTCGACGATCACCTTCCCGCTGGCCAAACCGCGCGGATACTGAGCATGCGCCGCACCCTTGCCGTCCTCCTCGCCGCTGCCGTCCTGCTGTCCTACGACTCGTGGGTCCTGCTGGCGCTCAGCCCGCAGCCGTACCCGCTGGCCGGGTACGTCTCCGAACTCGCCGCGGCCGATCAGCCGTACTCGTGGGTCTTCCGCACCGGTGATGCGATCGCCGGGACCCTCATGGTCCTCATCGCGGGCCTCGGGGTGCGGGGGTGGCGGGCGCGCTTCGGGCGGATGTCGGTCTGGGTGGCGGTCGCCGTGGCGGTCACGGGTCTGGGCACGATCGGCGATTCCATCGCCGCGCTGCCGTGCGCGCAGAGCTTCGACGACGTCTGCTACGCCGAGTACACCGCGAACCCGCTGCGGCCCGACTTCCTCCTCCACACGATCGCGTCCTCCCTCGTCGCGTTCGGGGCCATGGCGAGCATGGTGCTCGCCTACCTCGCCCTGCGCCGGCAGGGGAGGGGGCGCACGTTGTACGCCCGCGGCGTCGTCATCATGCTCGCTGCCCTCTTCGCGACGAATGTGTCCTCGGTCGTCATCGAGACGCTGTGGCGGACCGGGCAGGGCTACGTCCAGGCCATCGCCGTGCTCCTCATCGCCGCGTGGGCCGCGCACCTCGGCTACGTCGCCGTCATCGACCGCGGCACGGCAGGGCAGAAGGGCGCCGAGGCGGTCGCCGGTGAGGACAGCCGTGTCAGCTGAGAGCCGGTTCGCAAATCTCGCGACGACCGTCATCGACGGGTACACGGTCTATCGGCGCCCGGGCACCGCCTCGGTTGGGGAGACCGCCGCGGTGGGGGAGTCAGGCGACCGTGACACGGCACTCCCGGCGCACGACGACAGCCGGCCCGCAGGGGACGTCGGGCCCGGGGCCGCCGGTCCCGCCGCCCTGCCGGTGCTCCTGCTCAACGGCTGCGCGATCGCGGCGGCGAGCTGGGCCCCGGTCATCGAGGCGATGCCCGACCGCGAGGTCATCGCCATCGACCGTCCGGGCTTCGCGGGCACGCCCTGGCCCGGTGTCCTGCCCGACCTCGCCACCGAGGTCGCGGCGATGGAGCGGGCGATCGGCGAGCACGACGAGGTCGTCATCGTCGCCCATTCGATGGCGTCGTTCCGCGCCGAGGCGTTCGCCAGGCTGCACCCGGAGCGCGTGGCCGGCATCGTCCTCGTCGACCCCTCGATCGAGGACTACCGGTACCGGGGCAGCGCCGGAGCGCTCTCCCGGGCGACGCTGCTGCCCGTCCTCGGAGCACTGACGACGCGCATCGAGATCGGACAGCTCGCCTCGCTGGTCTCCCACCGCGGATTCTCCAAGCAGTCGGGGTCGGGGCGCGCGCTCGACCAGGCGGCATTCAAGGACCCCTACGCCGATCCCGACACCCTCAAGGCCTCCCTGGCGGAATGGCTGAGCTACCGCAGCCAGGGGGCTGACCTGCAAGCTCTGCGGACGTCGACGGACCCGGTGGCCGCACCCACCTCGGCGCTCGAGGCACCTCCGCTGTCGAACCTGCGGCGCGAGCGGATCCTCGGGCAGGCGTTTGCGGATCTGCGGAAGCGGGAGGTCCTCGACTCCCGGCACCTCATGATGATCGACCGCCCCGACGTGATCGTCGAGGCGGTCGATGAGGTCAGCCGTGAGGCGCGCGCCGCAGGGGCCGGTTCGAAGGACTGAGCCGCGGGCTCAGTTCGAAAGGGCTGAAGCCGCGGTCAGCGCCGACTCAGTGGTCGCTTGACTTGAAGCGCTCGATCGAGGCGTTGACCTCGGCTTCGGCCTCGGCGCGGCCGACCCAGTTCGATCCCTTGACGAACTTGCCGGGCTCGAGGTCCTTGTAGCGGGTGAAGAAGTGCTCGATCTCGTCGAGGGTGAACTGATTGACATCGGCGATGTCCTGGTAGGAGTCCCAGCGCGGATCGCCTGCGGGCACGGCGAGAACCTTGTCGTCGCCACCGGCTTCGTCCTCCATCTGGAACATGCCGATCGGGCGGACGTCGACCTGCACACCCGGGAACAGGGGCTCGGTGAGCAGCACGAGCACATCGAGGGGATCCCCGTCGTTGCCGAGGGTGTCCTCGATGAAGCCGTAGTCCGCGGGGTACTGCATCGAGGTGAAGAGGTAGCGGTCGAGCTTGACCCGGCCGGTCTCATGGTCGACTTCGTACTTGTTGCGCGAACCGCGGGGGATCTCGATCGTGGCCAAGAGTTCCATAGTGCTCCTTACGCGTTAGGGTGGCATCACTAGGATAGTGCCTATGCGTCCCCACCGCCGACACGCCTTGACCCTCCCCAGCCGGCCCCCGCACCGGCACCAGATGCGAGGGCGGACGTGCCCGACGACACGAACAGGAGCCCGCGTTTGACCCCCACGACGCCGCAGGACTCTCAGCCCCAGGAGGAACCGCGGGCAGGTTCCGGTTCGACGGGCACCGGTTCGACGAGCACGGGATCGACGGGCACGGGCGGTGCGGGTTCACGCGGTGAGCGGAAGCGGTCGGGCAAGCGGCTCGCCGCCGGCATCACCGCAGGCGTCCTCCTCGCCGGTGCCCTCGGGTACGGGGTCGCCGACGCCGCCGACGTCGTCCCCGGCTTCCTCACCACGGAACCGGCGATCGAGGTCGACCCGCTGCCGCAGCCGGTCGCCGCCGGACAGGACGTACCCGCCCCCGCCTCGGCGCTCACCGACTCCGCCCCGATCCCGACGAACGCCGGCAGCGAACTCGAGCGCATCCTCGGCGACGCGCAAGTCAAGGGCTTCGGCGTCGAGGTCCGCGACGCCCTGACCGACCAGGTGCTCTTCGCCACCGACGAGAACCGGGCGCGGACACCGGCCTCGGTGACGAAGGTGCTCACCGCCTCGGCCGCGCTGCTCGCCATCGGCGGTGAGCAGCGACTGTCGACGACGACCGCCTTCGACCCGGCGACGTCGACGGTCACGCTCGTCGGCGGTGGGGACGCCCTCCTCGGCGCCGGCGAATCCCAGCCCGGTGCCGTCAACGGCCACGCGGGGCTGGCGACCCTGGCGGAGGAGACCGCGGCGGCGCTCACGGAGCGGCAGGTCACCGAGGTGGCGCTCGCCGTGGACACGAGCCGCTACCCGGGCAATGACTTCAACCCGAGCTGGGAGCGGGCGGACATCGCCAAGGGCGTCATCACCCCGATCCAACCGCTCATGGTCGACAGCGGGTACGTCGGGGATCCGTCTGCGGCGTGGCGGGGCCGCAGCGAGAACCCGTCCGCGGATGCCCTCGCCGCGTTCCGCAGCGCCCTTGAGACCGCGGGGATCACCGTCACCGATCAGCCGGCGGCCGCCAGCGCCGCGGACACTGCGGGGACGACACCGAACCCGACGGACACCTCGGCGGCAGCGACGAACACCGAGGAACCCGCGACGCTCGCAGCGGTGGAATCGGCGACGATCTCCGAGATCGTCGAGTACGCCCTCGTCCACAGTGACAACGTCGTCGCCGAGGTGCTCGGCAACGAGGTCGCGATCGCCGAAGGCATGCCCGGCAGCCTCGAGAACGGACCGAAGGCCGTCGTCGCCGCACTCGAGGACACCGTCGACCTCGGGCAGACGCAGCTCTACGACACCTCGGGACTCGACTACGGCAACCGGATCAGTCCGCACGATCTCACGACGGTCCTCCAGGCCTCGGTCGTCGCCAAGGACTCGCTCTCGAGCCTCATCAGCTACTTCCCCGTCGGCGGGCTGACCGGCACGCTCACCGACCGGTTCGGCGACGATCCGAATGCCGCGGGCGTCGTGCACGCGAAGACGGGAACCCTGTCGACGGTGACCTCGCTGGCCGGGGGAGTCCTCGACGCCGACGGCCGCTACCTCGTCTTCAGCCTCCAGATCGACGGGGTCGACCGGGCGAAGATCCTCGAGGCCCGCAAGACCGTCGACGACGCCGTGTCCGCGCTGGCAGATTGTGGGTGCTCATGATCATCGACGAGAACTTCGCCGTCCGCACGGCCCGCGAGGTCGTCTCCGCTCCGAAACCGCCGGCGGCGGGCAGACTCGAGGAGCTCGTCGGCGGGATGAAGGACAATGCGCTGACTGCGCAGGACCTCGTCGTCGATTCGTTCCTGCTGGCCCCGGACCACGCCGACGACGTCCGCACCCGCCTGGCAGCAGGATCCGTGCTCGTTCTCGACCAGGTCGGCTGGATCAAGGCGAACGCCGAGTCGCTCAACGGGATGGTCGACGTGACCGCCCTGCCGGGGGTCCCCGGTCCGGCCTCGCAGCGGGCCGCAGCCGTCGAGGTGGCGAGTGTCCTCTCCCTGCTCTCGACGCGCGTGCTCGGCCAGTTCGATCCCTTCGCCCGGGAGTCCGGGCGGCTGATGTTCATCGCCCCGTCGGTGCTCATCGCAGAAGAGGCGATGAAGGTCGACCCCCGGGACTTCCGGATGTGGGTCGCCCTCCACGAAGCCACCCACCAGGTCCAGTTCGCCACCGCGCCGTGGCTGCGCGAGCACATGCGGGGGCTGCTCTCGCAGTTCGTCTCGACCCCGCTCTCGACTCCGGGGTGGTCGACCGTCGCCGAGGTGTTCGCCACCTTCGGACGCATCATCCGCGGTCAGGCGAGCATGGTCGACCTCATCACGAACGAGGGGATGAAGACGGCGCTCACCGACGCCTCGGCGATCCTCAGCCTGCTCGAAGGCCATGCCGACGTCGTCATGGACGAGGTCGGCATCGGCGTCATCCCCAGCGTGCGCAAGCTGCGCCGCCGGTTCGAGGCGCGTCGGGACGCCGGACAGGGAGGGTTCCTCTCGAATCTGCTGGGGATGAACCTCAAGCTCGCGCAGTACCGGGACGGAGCGAAGTTCGTCCGCGAGGTCCGGTCCGCGGTCGGCCAGTCCGGGTTCGGCGCAGTCTACGCGAGCGCGGAGAACCTGCCCACGGCCCCGGAGATCCAGACGCCGAGGCTGTGGCTCGACCGCGTCCACGGGTGAGGGGCTGCGAGAGTGACTCGAGTGAGTGGCGACGCGGGTGAGCCGGGGCGTCGGCCGACGCTCGACCCGGCGAGTGCCGCGATCCGCGCCGCCGTCCGCGCGACGCTGGCAGATGCGGGGGATCGAGGGCGGTCGCGAGCGGACGGGGAGTCACGCCGATCTGTCGAATCGCTGGCTTCCGGGGAGTCGCATCTTTCCGGGCAACCGCGCGCGGAAGCCGTGCCGCGTCTCATCGTCGCGGTCTCCGGGGGTGCCGATTCGATGGCGCTGCTCCACGCGTGCGCCTTCCTCCATCGACGCGGCGAGGTCGAGGCGCTTGCCGTCACCGTCGACCACGGCCTGCAGGCGGAATCCGCCGAGGTGGCCGCGACCGTGGCGGGCACCGCCGAGTCGTGGGGAGTGCCCGCGAGGATCGTCGCCGTCACCGTCACACCCGGAGCCGACGGCATCGAGGCCGCGGCGAGAGACGCCCGCTATGCCGCGCTCGAGACCGCTCGGACAGCCCATGACGCGGACTGGATCCTCACCGCCCACACCCGCAGCGACCAGGCCGAGACGGTGCTCCTCGGACTGCTCCGCGGTTCGGGCACTCGGTCGCTGGCCGGCATGGCGGTGCGGTCAGGGCATGTGCTGCGCCCCCTGCTCGACATCGACCGGGCCGCGACCGAAGCCGCGTGCCGGGCGCAGGGGATCGCCGTGTGGGACGACCCGATGAATGCCGATGCCGCATTCGCCAGGGTGCGGGTGCGCAGTCTGCTCGGCACGCTCGAGGCCGAGCTCGGCCAGCCGGTCACCGACAATCTCGCCCGGACGGCGGAGCTCTGCCGCGCCGACGCGGACTTTCTCGACGCGGCCGCCGCGGACGTCCTCGCCGAGATCCGGGGAGCGTCCGAGATTCCGCTCGACCGCCTCGGCGATCATCCCGATGCGATCCTCTCCCGCGTGCTGCGCGGGTGGCTGCTCTCACTCGGAGTGCCCGCGCAGTCCTTCGGGTCGACCCGGATCCGCGATCTCATGGCGCTCATCAGGGAGGATGCCGGGGCCGGTCGGGTGGGCCGTCTGTCCTTCCCGGGCGATACGGAGGTCGTCGTCAGTCGCGGCACCGTGCGCTTCGGCTTCGCCGCCAAGCACCCGGACTCGTAGCGTCCGTACCTCTGCTGTCGACCGCCGCTGTCCGCAGGTACCCCCGAGCCCCACGCACACTCAACGCCGAGCTTCACGCATAGCCCCGTGCTTCACGCACAACCAGGCACTCCACCCGCAACCCCGCGTAGCACAAAAGACCTCGCGCTCCACCCGCAACCCGCAGCTCGGCACACGCAACCCCGAGCCTCGAGCACTACGCGCAGCTCCGCACGCACTCCGTGGAGCCGCGAATCCGCCGCGTGCACAGGTTGTGCAACGAGTTGCGTGTGTGGGATTCGCGGCGACGGATACCGGGACGCTGAACTCAGGCGTGCTCGCACTCCGGGGAGCGCGATATCGCCGGTGCGGCGGCACGCACAACCCCGAGCCTCACGCACTACGCGCAGCTCCGCACGCTCTCCGTGGAGCCGCGAATCCGCCGCGTGCACGGGTTGTGCGTGACGCTCAAGGTGCCGGTGGGGGAGCGGCGACGCCAGCGGACGCCGCCGCTCAGCAGGGGAGTAGAGCGCGCGGCGGCGGATGGGGGAGAACGCCGCGCCGCCGGTGGGGAAGCGACGGGGTCAGCGGAGGCCGCCGAGGAGCTCACCGCCGGAGGCGACGAGCCTCCCGCCCTTGTAGACGTCGCGCTCGAGCGGACAGTCCATGACCGCCGAGGTGACCGTGTCGGCGTCGAGGAGCAGGAAGTCCGCAGGCGCCCCGACACCGAGGCCGTGGTCCGCATCGTCGGTGAGCGCGGTGCCGTCGGGGCGCGTCCCGGCCATCACCTGGGCACCTCCGCGGGAGGCGATGTCGAGGCAGTGCTCGATGTCCTCGTCGCGGCGGAAGCCGTTCGTGAACGCCAGCTGCCACGTTCGTCGCAGCAGGTCACCGTCACCGTAGGGACTCCAGTAGTCACGCTGCCCGTCCTCGCCGAGGCCGATCGCCACCCGCTGCTCACCGAGGATGTCCTGCGGCAGGCTGCCCTTCTGCGGGGCCACGGTCGTCACGGAGATGCCCGCTTCGGCGAGGAGCTCCGCCAGGCGACGGACGACGGGTTCGGGGTTCGTGTTGAGGGCGAAGGCATGTGAGATCGTCACCTTCCCCTGCAGGCCGAGCGTCTGCGTCCGGTGCGCGATCTCCTCGAACGAGAAGACACCGGCCGTGCCGCCCTCGTGGAGGTGGATATCGACGCCTTTGCCGTGCTTCTCGGCGAGATCGAAGACGATGTCGAGATGCGTCTTCGGGTCGCGATCGTACTGGACGGGGTCGAGGCCGCCGACGAGATCAGCGCCCTCGGTCAGGGCCGCGTCGAGAAGATCCCGGACGCCCTTCTCCCGCACGATGCCCGCCTGCGGGAACGCGACGATCTGCGAATCGAGGACGTCCGCATGAGCGGCGAGGGCATCGCGGACCCCGGTGAAGCGCTCGAGCCCGGTGTCGGAGTCGATCTGCGCGTGCGAGCGGATCCGCGATCCACCCGAGGCGATGATCGCGGCGATCGCGAAGCTCGCCTGGTCGCGCACCGACCGTTCGCCGCTGCGCCAGTTCGCGCGGTCGTTCATGATGTAGCCGTGCAGCGTGCCGTCGGCGGTGTGCGGGCGGAAGGTCTGCCCGAGGCGGTTCGAATCGAGGTGCGCATGGACATCCCCGAGGCTCGGCAGCAGCACTCGTCCGCGCCCCTCGACGATCTCGTCGGACGCTGCGGCGCCCGCTTCGCCGGCCCCGGCTCCCGCGCCGCCGGCCTCGCCGGCAGGCGTGATCGCCGCGATCCGACCGTCGGCGACGACGACGTCGACGGCCGCCTCGTCCGGATAGCGCGGGAAGAGGCGGACATCGGTGAACGTGGTGGCCATGGGCTGCCTCGGCTTTCTCTCTGCTCTCCGATGGTCGGGGAGAGCGCTCTGCTGGTCGGGGAGAACACTCTGCGGGTAGGAGAGGTCTCTGCGGGTGGGAGACGGTGAGCTGCAGGCCCGGTCGGAGCCCTCGACTCAAACGGTATACCATTGTTCGGGCGGCTGCCCACCCCGGCTCCACCCGTGCAGCCGTCCACCCACCAGTGAACCCCCTTCCGGGACCCAGGCGTGAGAGACCGCCGGGTGTGAGACCGAGGGGTGAGAGACCGACGAACGACGGAGCACCGTCTGAGAGGATGACCGCATGAGCACCACTCCCGGGACCGCGAACGCCACCGGCCCGCGGATGGGCCCCGGCCTCGACGTGCTCGCCCTCATCTGCCTCGTCCTCATCGCCTCCTCGCTGCGTCCCGCGGCCTCCTCACTCGGCCCCGTCCTCGCCGAGGTCCAGACCGCCTTCGGCCTCGCCGAATGGCAGACCGGCCTGCTCACCGCCCTGCCCGGTCTCATCTTCGCCGTCTGCGGCTTCCTCGCCGTCCCGCTCCTGCGGCGCGTCGGACTCTTCACCTCGCTGACGATCGCCTGCGTGCTCATCGCCGGCGGCATCGGCGCCCGCGTCCTCGTCGACTCATGGGTGGCGTTCGCCGCCCTGACGATCGCCGCCCTGGCCGGGATGTCGCTCGGCAACGTCATCCTCCCCGTCTTCGTCAAGACCCGCTTCCCGCACCGGGCCCACCTCGGCGCGACCGCGTTCACCGTCTCCCTCGGCCTCGGCGCGATGTTCCCCGCCCTCCTCACCGCGCCCCTGACCGAGCACTTCGACGACTGGCGGGTCGGCCTCGGCGCCTGGGTGCTCGTCCCGCTCACCGCCCTGGCTACATGGATCGTGCTGCGCGGTCTCGGCTCCGTGCCCGTCTTCCGCACCGCCGGAACCGATCGCAGCGCGACACCGGCACCGAGGCGGCACATCCACACGACCGCGAAGGCGCGGTACATGGCGCTGTTCTTCGGCCTCCAGTCTGTCAACGCCTACGTCCAATTCGGGTGGCTGCCGCAGATCTACCGGGATGCCGGTCTCGACCCCGTCGCCGCCGGCGTGATGCTCACGATCGTCACCCTCGGCGGTCTGCCCGGCGGCTTCCTCGCCCCGCAGATGATCATGCGCGGGATCGCACCCCGCGCCTTCCTCGTCTCCTTCGCCGTCAGCGCCGTCGCCGGCTACACGGGCCTCCTCCTCGCCCCCGCCTCGGCGCCGGTGCTCTGGGCGGTGCTCCTCTCCTACGGCGGATTCGCGTTCCCCGCCGCCCTGGCCCTCATCACCAGCCGCACCCGTGACGTCTCGGTCACCGCCCGCACCTCGGCGTTCGTCCAGTCCTCTGGCTATGTGCTCGCCGCCCTCGGCCCGCTCGCCGTCGGCGGACTGCTCGGCCTCAGCGGCGCGTGGACCCTGCCGCTCATCCTCATGATCGCCGTCTCCGTGCTCATGGGCATCACCGGTTATCTCTCCGCGGCACCGGGCACCGTCGACGACGAGCTGGCCCAGTGACCGCGCGGGTGGCTCCGCGGCGGTCCCGTCGCCCATAATGGAGTCACAGCCACCCCACACGAGGAGAATCGACACCAGTGGACATCAACGATCTCGGCAATGACATCGAAGAAGTGCTCGTCTCGGAAGAACAGATAGCCGCCCGACTCGTTGAACTGGCCGCCGCCATCGATGAAGACTACAAGGACAAGGACATCCTCCTCGTCGGCGTCCTCAAGGGCGCGGTCATGGTCATGGCCGACCTCGCCCGCGCCCTGCACTCGCCGGTGACGATGGACTGGATGGCCGTCTCCTCCTACGGCTCGGGCACGAAGTCCTCCGGCGTCGTGCGGATCCTCAAGGACCTCGACACCGACCTCACCGGCCGCCACGTGCTCATCGTCGAGGACATCATCGACTCCGGGCTCACCCTGTCCTGGCTCGTGCAGAACCTGCGCTCGCGCGGAGCCGCCGACGTCGAGATCTGCACGATGCTGCGCAAACCCGAAGCCGTCAAGGTCGACATCGACGTCAAGTACGTCGGCTTCGACGTCCCCAACGAGTTCGTCATCGGCTACGGACTCGACTACGCGGAGAAGTACCGCAACGTCCCGTTCGTCGCGACGCTGGCACAGCACGTCTACAGCTGAGCACCGGTGAGCTGAGCGCCCACCGCGCGTTGCCTGGAATTTGCTTCCGCCGGGGAACAAAACCTCTCTGATTCCCGCTATGCCACTGGTACGTACTAGGCTGTGGGGGATGCTCCCAGGCAGCCGCGGCGGCCTGCACGGGTTGCCCAGACTGAAATCCTGAGAGGATCTATGGCCGAGTCCAAAAAGCGACGTCCACTGCTCAACAAGGCGACGAGAGGTCCCTTGATCTGGATCGTCATGGCGCTCCTCGTGGTGTCCATCGGAGCGCTCCTCTTCAGCCGTGTGGGCTTCAGCCAGATCGACACCGAGCAGGGACTCCAACTGCTGGCCGACGACCAGGTCGAACAGGCCAAGATCGTCGACCGCGACCAGCGCGTCGACCTCACCCTCAAAGAGGACCTCACTGTCGACGGCCAGGAATACGGCAAGAAGGTCCAGTTCTACTACGTCGAGCAGCGCGGCGACCAGATCGTCGAGGCCGTCACCGAGGCGAACCCCACTCAGGGCTACACCGACGAGGTGCCGCAGCAGAGCTGGCTGATGTCGCTGCTGGGCACCCTCATCCCGTTCGTCATCATCTTCGTCGTCTTCTGGTTCCTCATCTCGCAGATGAGCGGCGGGAAGATGATGAACTTCGGCAAGTCGAAGGCCAAGCTCGTCAACAAGGAGAACCCGGACGTCACGTTCAAGGACGTCGCCGGGGTCGACGAGGCACTCGAAGAGCTCGAGGAGATCAAGGAGTTCCTCGCCGAACCCGAGAAGTTCAAGGCCGTCGGCGCGAAGATCCCCAAGGGCGTCCTCCTCTACGGTCAGCCGGGCACCGGCAAGACCCTGCTCGCGAAGGCCGTCGCCGGCGAGGCGGGCGTGCCGTTCTACTCGATCTCCGGTTCCGACTTCGTCGAGATGTACGTCGGCGTCGGCGCCTCCCGCGTGCGCGACCTCTTCGAACAGGCGAAGGCGAACGCCCCCTGCATCATCTTCATCGACGAGATCGACGCCGTCGGCCGCCAGCGCGGGGCCGGCATGGGCGGCGGGCACGACGAGCGCGAGCAGACGCTCAACCAGCTCCTCGTCGAGATGGATGGCTTCGACGTCAAGACCAACGTCATCCTCATCGCTGCGACCAACCGGCCCGACGTCCTCGACCCGGCGCTGCTGCGCCCGGGCCGCTTCGACCGGCAGATCCCGGTCGAGGCCCCGGACATGAAGGGCCGGAAGAAGATCCTCGAGGTCCACGCGAAGGACAAGCCGCTGGCCCCCGACGTCGACCTCGGTCAGATCGCCAAGCGCACCCCCGGATTCTCCGGAGCCGACCTCGCCAACGTCCTCAACGAGGCGGCCCTGCTCACCGCGCGTGAGAACGCGAAGGTCATCGACAACCGCATCCTCGACGAGGCGATCGACCGCGTCATCGCCGGACCGCAGAAGCGCACGCGCCTGATGAACGACAAGGAGCGCCTCGTCACCGCCTACCACGAGGGCGGCCACGCCCTCGTCGCCGCGGCGATGAACAACACCGACCCGGTGACGAAGGTGACGATCCTGCCCCGCGGCCGCGCCCTGGGCTACACGATGGTGCTGCCGAGCGAGGACAAGTACTCGACGACCCGCAACGAACTCCTCGACCAGCTCGCCTACGCGATGGGCGGACGCGTCGCCGAGGAGGTCGTGTTCCACGATCCGACGACCGGGGCGAGCAACGACATCGAGAAGGCGACGAACATCGCCCGGAAGATGGTCACGCAGTACGGCATGAGCGAGAAGCTCGGCATGGTCAAGATCGGCGACGACCAGTCCGAGCCCTTCGCCGGGCGCGGCTACGGCGCCGGCGACGAGTACGGCGATTCGACGCTGTCGGCCATCGACAAGGAGGTGCGCGCGCTCATCGACACCGCGCACGCCGATGCGTACTGGGTGCTCACCCACAACCGCGACATCCTCGACGCCCTGGCCTACCAGCTGCTCGAACGCGAGACGCTCGACCAGGCCGCCCTCGAGGAGATCTTCGCCCCCGTCCTCAAGCGGCCCCGCCGCGAGGTGTGGCTGGCCAACGACGAGCGCCCGGTCTCCGACCGCGGCCCGATCGTGCCTCCCGCCCCGCAGGGCGGCCGCAGCGCCGGCGGCGATCAGGACGGCACCGGCCACTCCGGTGGTCCGGGTCCCGACACGACGGACCTGCCCGGTGCCGGACCGACCGGCACCCACGGCCCCGATGTGCCGCACAACCCGCCGGGACCCCGTGACCCCAACGGTCCGGTCGGACCCGCCGGACCCACCGGACCGGCAGGACCGAACTCCGGTCTGTCCGGGGACGAACCGGGAGGCCAGCGCTGATGACCGATTACGTGTTCGACGACCTCGGCGAGACGACCGCAGGCAAGCCCACGGTCGATCATGAGCGCATCGCCGCGGCAGTCCGGGAGATCCTCGTCGCCGTCGGGGAGGACCCCGACCGCGACGGGCTCATCGAGACCCCGGCCAGGGTGGCCCGCGCCTATGAGGAGTTCTTCGCCGGCCTCCACCACGACCCGGCCGAGATCCTCTCCGTGACGTTCGACATCAGCCACGAGGAGATGGTCCTCGTCCGCGACATCGACCTCTACTCGATGTGCGAACACCACCTCGTGCCGTTCCACGGTGTTGCCCACGTCGGCTACATCCCGGCGAAGAACGGCAAGGTCACCGGCCTGTCGAAGCTCGCCCGGCTCGTCGAGGTCTACGCCCGCCGTCCGCAGGTCCAGGAGCGGCTGACCTCGCAGATCGCCGACGCCCTGATGACCTACCTCGAACCCCAGGGCGCGATCGTCGTCGTCGAGGCCGAGCATCTGTGCATGACGATGCGCGGGGTCCGCAAGCCCGGCGCCTCGACGATCACCTCAGCGGTGCGCGGTCAGCTGCGCGAACCGGCGTCCCGGGCGGAGGCGATGAGCCTCATCCTCCGAGGCTGAGCGATGACAGGGACACCTGCTGTCGAACCGACCCCTGCCGCGGGTCAGCCGTCTGCCCTCGGGGATCCGGCGCGCACGCAGATCATGGGCGTCCTCAACGTCACGCCCGATTCGTTCTCCGACGGCGGCCGCTACTTCGACCACGCCAAGGCGATCGCGCACGGTCTCGCACTGACGACCGCAGGGGCGGACATCATCGACGTCGGCGGGGAATCGACTCGCCCCGGAGCCGTCCGCGTCGACGAGGACGAGGAGCTGCGCCGGGTCGTGCCCGTCGTCCGTGAACTCGCCGCTGCCGGCGTGCTCATCAGCGTCGATACGATGCGGGCGGCGGTGGCCTCGGCGGCCATCGACGCCGGGGCGCACATCATCAACGACGTCTCGGCCGGCCTGTCGGATCCCGGCATGCTCACCGTCGCCGCGGACACCGGCGTCCCGATCGTCCTCATGCACTGGCGCGGTCATCTCGACCGTGCGGATGCGACGTTCCACTACGACGATGTCCTCGCCGAGGTGGTCGCGGAGCTGCGCGAGCGCATCGACGCGGCCGTGGCCGCCGGCATCGACCCGGACGCGATCATCGTCGATCCGGGCCTGGGCTTCTCGAAGAACGCCGACCACAACTGGCAGATCCTCGCCGGGCTCGACGCGTTCTCCGCGTTCGACCAGCGCCTCCTCGTCGCCGCGAGCCGCAAGCGCTTCATCTCCTCCCTCGTCTCGCCGGAGGATCCGACGCGTGCCGCGGAAGCGGCGAAGGACCAGGCCACGGCCGTGATCTCGGCGTTCGCCGCGCAGGCAGGGGCCTGGGCGGTGCGCGTCCACGACCCGGCCGCCTCGGCGCTGGCCTGTCGGGTGGCTGCTGCCATCGCCGATCACGCTGCCCCGGGCACCTCACCGTGGAAGCCCGGCCGGGCATGAGCGGACAGCCGGACCGGATCGAGCTGCGCGGCCTGACGGTGCGCGGCAACCACGGCGTCTTCGACTTCGAGAAGCGCGAGGGCCAGGACTTCGTCGTCGACGTCGTCCTCCACACCTCGACGGCGGCCGCGGCCGGGACCGATGACATCGCCGACACCATCCACTACGGCGACCTCGCCGAGGCGGTCGCGCACATCATCGAGGACACGACCTTCGACCTCATCGAGACCCTCGCCGAGGCGATCGCCGACCACTGCCTGACCCTGACCGACCATGTCGAGGTCGTCGTCCACAAGCCGAGCGCCCCGATCGAGCGGACCTTCGCCGACGTCACCGTCACCGTCGACCGGCACCGCGCGGACGCGGGTCCTGCCGAGGCACCGGCCGCGGTCGCCTATCTCAGCCTCGGGGCCAACCTCGGCGATCCCGCGGCCACGCTCGACGACGCCGTCGCCGCCCTCGACCGGCACCCGGCGATCACGGTCGTCGCCCGGTCCTCGCTCTACCGGACCGCGCCGTGGGGCGGGGTCGAGCAGAACGACTTCCGCAACCTCGGCGTCCTCATCGAGACCACCCTGCCGGTCGACCAGCTCCTCGGGGTGGCCCAGGGCATCGAGGTCGCCGCCGGGCGGACCCGGGAGCTGCGGTGGGGACCGCGGACCCTCGACATCGACCTCATCAGCGTCACCACCGAGGCAGGGGAGGTTCGCGCAGCGACCCCGACGCTCACCCTGCCGCACCCGCGCGCTCACGAGCGGGCCTTCGTCCTCGTCCCGTGGGCGGAGCTCGCACCGGAGACGACGGTCGCCACGGCGAGCGGGCGCCTGCCGATCGCCGAGGTCATCGCCGCACTGGCCGATCAGGAAATCACCCGGGTTCCCTCCCCGCAGACGCCGGAGATCTGAAAGACTGAGGAGCATGCAGCGAACCTCCTCAGGCATGCTCGTCATCTGGGCGACCGCCGGCGTCGTCCTCGGCGTGCTCGTCGACGTGCTCCTCGAGAGCCAGGGGTTCGCGCTGCCGGGCCAGCCGTGGTTCCCGATCATCGGCATGCTCATCCTCGCCGCCGTCCTCCTCGTCCTCGGCTACCCGATCAAGAAGTGGAACGACGGGGACCGGACCCGCGAGATCGACCCGCTCCAGGCCGCCCGCGTGGCCGTCATGGCCAAGGCGAGCGCTCTGACCGGAGCCGGGCTGGCCGGCTGGTACCTCGGCAACGCCGCCTACTACTTCCTCTCGGCCCCGGGCATCCGCAACGACCTCGCCGCCGGCATGCTCTTCGCCGCGATCGCCGCCGCTGCCCTGATGATCGTCGGGATCATCGTCGAGATCTTCTGCACCCTCCCGCCCCACGACCCACCAGGAGCCGAAGCCGCATGACCGACCCGATCTACACCCGAGTCAGCCCGAAGTACTGGCGCAAGGAGACGATCTCGTCGCTGACGTTCTTCGTCCCGCTGCTCGCCGTGGCGATCGCACTCGCCGTGATCTTCCCGTCCCAGTGGTGGCTGCACCCGCTGTGGGCGGCGATCCTCGTCTGGGCCGTCGTCTACCTTGTCGTCCTCTACCGGCAGGCGAAGGTCATCGGGTACGCCGAACGCGATGACGACCTCCTCATCCGCCGCGGCATCATGTTCCGCCGCACCACCGTCGTGCCCTACGGCCGCCTCCAGTTCGTCGACGTCGACTCCGGCCCCATCGACCGGATGTTCGGACTGGCCACCGTCAAACTCCACACCGCCTCGGCGGCCACCGATGCGACGATCCCCGGCCTGCCGCGCCCCGACGCGGACCGTCTCCGTGACAGCCTCGCCGGTCGCGGACAGGCGAACCTGGCAGGGCTGTGACGATGAGCTCCGACCACGACATCACCGAGGAGACCGGGCAGTCCCAGCCGGCAGGGGAGCCCCAGCCGGCAGCGGAGCCCTCCGTCGCCGAGGTGGCCGCCCCGGAGGTCTGGCATCGGGTCCATCCGCTCACCCCGGTGCTTGAGAGCCTCGGCGTCATCGTCGTCCTCTTCGTCGTCGCCGGGTACGTCGGGCAGAACTTCATCCAGCAGGCGCTCAGCGACCTCGCCGCCGGTGACGGCGTCGACCTGTCGATGGCCGGCTGGGTCGGCGCGCATCCGCTCGTTATCCTCGCCGGCCTCGGCGGGGTCCTCCTCGTCCTCGCCGTCGCCGGTGTCTACAGCTGGCTCGCCTGGCGGGTCATGGGCTACCGCGTCGACGCCGAGGCGATCTACGCCCGCTCGGGCCTGCTCGCGAAGAAGCTGCGCAAGGCCCGCCTCGACCGGGTCCAGTCGATCGACCTCCAGCAGAAACTGGTGCCCCGCCTCCTCGGACTCGCCGAGCTCGTCTTCGACGTCGCCGGCGGCAAGGGCGCGAACGTGTCGCTGAAGTACCTCAGCCGGAAGAAGGCCGACGCCCTGCGCGATGAGCTCCTCGCCGCGGTGCGCGAAGTCAAGCAGGGCGGTGTCGTCGGCAGTGCCGCTGCTGCCGGTGTCGGTGATGCAGGGGTCCCGGGAGGGCCCGCTGGGCTCGGCAGCCCTGCCGGTTCCCCGGTCGGCCAGGCGGCCTGGGCAGGTGAGGACGGCACGGTCGACAGCCTCGGCGCGGGCCGGGGTCCAGGCGAGCCGATGGTCGATCTCAGCGCCCCCGAACGCGCCGGTGACAGCATCGGTGTGCGGCTGAGCAAGCGCCTGAGCCGGTACGCGGGGGAGGCGATCGGGGAGGCCGAGGACAGCCTCAACGACATGCTCGCCCCCTACGGCGTCTCGACCAGGCTGACGGAGGAGGGCGAGATCATCAGGGTGCCCGTCCACCGGGTCATCCTCTCCTCACTGCTCAAGACCGACTTCCTCATCGGCGTCCTCGTCTTCCTCGCCGTCATCGTCGCGGCCATCGTCCTCTTCCTCACCGGTGTCCGGGAGGCGGCGATGCCGATGCTCTTCGGCGTGCTGCCCGCCGGCATCGCGGCATTCGCCTCGGTGAAGAAGGACCTCGACAACGCGAACTTCGTCGTCCGCCTCACCGACTCGGGCCTCGCCGTAAGCCACGGCCTCGTCTCGACCTCGCGGAAGGTCATCCCCCTCGACCGGGTGCAGGCGGTGTGCCTGCACCAGCCGCTGCTGTGGCGCATCGGCGGCTGGTGGAAGGCCGAATACAACATCGCCAGTGCCGGCGACAAGGGCGAATCCAACCTGCTGCTGCCCGTCGGCGACATCGACCAGGCGCTGACGATGATCGGCCTCGCCCTGCCGGCACCGCAGGTCGACGACGAGGTCAGCGCCCGCAGCCTCACGCTCTCGGCGATGTACGACACCGACTCGCCCGACCCGCAGGCCGCGCGCGCCGAGGAGGCCTTCGACCCGCAGCCGCGCTCCTCCCGGTTCATCGACCCGCTCGTGTGGAAGCGGCGGGCGTACGCGATCACCGAGGCCCTCCTCATCATCCGCCTCGGCCGCCTCGAGCGCCGCGTCGACTTCGTCCCGCACGAACGCGTCCAGTCGATGGAGTACCGGCAGGGTCCGCTGCTGCGGTCACTCGGTCTCGCCTCGGTGGCGGTGCACTCGACGGCAGGGCCGATCACCCCGCAGGTCACCCACCAGGACGCCGAGGAGGCGCGGCGGTTCTTCGCCGAACACGCCGAACGCACCCGGCTGGCCCGTGAGCACTTCGACGAGCAGCGCCGCACCGGGAAGGGGATCGACGCATGACCGCACCGCCCCCGGACGCCCCGCGACTGGGCATCGGCATCATCGGCGCCGGCCGCGTCGGCGCCGTCATCGGAGCCGCCTGGCGAGCGGCCGGACATGCGATCATCGGGGTCAGCGCCACCTCGGCGGCCAGCCTCGAACGCGCCGAGGACATGCTGCCCGGCGTGCCCGTCCTCCCTCCCGACCAGATCGCCGAACGCGCCGAACTCCTCCTGCTCGCCGTGCCCGACGACGAGATCGGCTCGCTCGTCTCCGGTCTCGCCGCGCTCGGTCGGATCCACGCCGGTCAGATCGTCGTCCACGTCTCCGGACGCTACGGCACGGACATCCTCGAACCGGCGACCGGCGTCGGGGCGCTGCCGATCGCCCTGCATCCGTCACTGTCGTTCACCGGCACCGCCGTCGACCTTCCGCGCCTGCGACAGGCCACCGTCGCCGTCACCGCACCCGGACCGATCCGCCCGGTGGGCGAGGCCCTCGTCGTCGAGATGGGGGCCGAACCGCTCGAGATCGCCGAGGCCGACCGGCCGCTCTACCACGCCGCGATCACGCACGCGTCGAACCACTCGATCACGATCATCGCCGAGGCCCTCGAGATGCTCACCGAAGCCGGTGTCGAGGACCCCTCGCGGGTGCTCACCGCACTCGTCGACGCGAGTGTCGCCAACACCCTGCAGAACGGGGCGAAGGCGCTGACCGGACCGGTCGCCCGCGGCGACGTCGGGACGCTCGCCGCGCACCTGGCGGCCCTGAGCGAATACAGCCTTGCCGTCTCCCATCCGGGCACCCGCGACAGCTACATCGCACTGGCCCGGTCGACGACGGCGAAGGCGCTGGCCCTGGGGCGGATCACCGAGGCGCAGGCCCAGGAGATCCTCGCCCTCCTCGGATGAGCTGACAGGGGCGGGTCGGCCTGTCCTGCGACCCGCGACGCACGGGGTGTGGCGGGGGCCTCAGGACGGTTGCGCGAATTCCCCCGCGGGGTGCTGGCGCGGTAGCCTTGAGGGCATGGCAGAAACTGAGTCGATCGCCCCTGACACCGCTGAGTCCGCACCGGAACACCTCGATCCCGAACAGATCAGGATCCGCAAGGACAAGCGGCAGCGGATGCTTGACTCCGACACCGAGGCCTACCCCGTCTCCGTGCCCCGCACGCACACTCTCGCGCAGGTCCATGCTGCCCACCCCGACCTCGAAGCCGGTGACGAGACCGACGATGTCGTCGGCGTCGTCGGCCGCGTCGTCTTCGTCCGGACCACCGGCAAGCTCGCCTTCGTCACCCTGCAGGCCGGTGACGGCACCCGCCTGCAGGGGATGCTCTCCCTGCGCGAGGTCGGCGAGGAGCGCCTGGCCGACTTCAAGGCCGACGTCGACCTCGGCGACTTCCTCTTCCTCCACGGCAGGGTCATCAAGTCCAAGCGCGGGGAGCTCTCCGTGCTCGCCGATGCGTGGCAGATGGCGTCGAAGGCCCTCCGCCCGCTGCCGGGCCTGCACACGGAACTCGCCGAGGACACCCGCGTGCGCCAGCGCTACCTCGACCTCATCACGCGGGAGGCCGCACGGACGACGATGCGCACCCGCGCCGAGGTGATGGCCTCGCTGCGGCGGACGTTCGCCGACCAGGACTTCATCGAGATCGAGACGCCGATGCTCCAGGTCATGCACGGGGGAGCGGCGGCCCGCCCGTTCAAGACGCACATGAACGCCTACGACATCGACATGTACCTGCGCATCGCCCCCGAGCTCTTCCTCAAGCGGGCCATCGTCGGCGGCATCGACAACGTCTTCGAGATCAACCGGAACTTCCGCAACGAAGGCGCCGACTCGACGCACTCGCCGGAGTTCGCGATGCTCGAGGCCTACCAGTCCTACGGGGACTACCATTCGATCGCGGAGCTGACGAAGACGCTCGTCCAGAACGCGGCCCAGGACGCGACGGGTTCGCTGCTCGTCACCCTCGACGACGGCACCGACTACGACTTCGGCGGCGACTGGGCGGTCGTGAGCATGTACGAGACGCTCTCGGCCGAATCCGGTGTCGAGGTCACGCCGCTGACCGGCATCGAGGAGCTCGAGAAGATCGCTGCGGACCACGACGTCGATCTGGGCGGAGTCTTCCGCTCGCACGGCAAGTACGTCGAGGAGCTGTGGGAGCACTTCTACAAGGACAAGCTGTGGGCGCCGACCTTCGTCACCGACTTCCCGGTCGACACCTCACCGCTCGTGCGCGAACACCGGGACAAGCCCGGCGTCGTCGAGAAGTGGGACCTCTACGTGCGCGGCTTCGAGCTGGCGACCGGATACTCCGAGCTCGTCGACCCCGTCATCCAGCGGCAGCGCTTCGAAGCCCAAGCCGCCGACGCCGCCCGCGGTGACGATGAGGCGATGGGCCTCGACGAGGAGTTCCTCACCGCGATGGAACACGGCATGCCCCCGACCGGGGGAATGGGCATGGGCCTCGACCGTCTGCTCATGGCGCTCACCGGTCTGGGAATTCGCGAAACCATTCTCTTCCCCTTCACCAAACCGATCGCCGCGGCGAATTCGGACTCCACAGAGGAAGGCTGAGACCGTGTTGGATCTCATCAAGGCGCTGCTTCCGTCGATCTGCATCGCATTGCTCTTCTGGTACGTGATGCGCGGCATTGTTCGCGCAGATCGGACAGAACGCGAGCAGATCGAGAAATTCTATTCCGAGCATGAAGTTAGCGAATTGGACGATAATGGGGATTCGGGTGTTATGCTTACACCCGTAAAGTCGTCTGAAAATGAAAAGAGTGAACATGGCACGGGAGATGCGACTCGTTCTCACGGATGATTTCGACGGTTCGGAAGCAGCCGAAACCGTTCGGTTCAGCCTCGACCAGGGGACTTATGAACTGGAACTGTCCACGAAGAATGCCGAAGAGCTGCGTGAGACCTTTGCTCCCTATATCGCCAAAGCCCGCCGTGTGGCCAACCCCGGTTCACGCGGACGCCGCGGAGGATCGACCGGCTCGGGCCCCAAGCGGGACACCGCGAAGATCCGCGAATGGGCGCAGGAGAACGGCTACCAGCTCGGTGATCGCGGACGGATCCCCCAGGAGATCGTCCAGGCCTACGAAGCCGCAGGGAACTGAGCACAGGCACAACTGAACGACAGCCCCCTGACAGGGGCGCCGATTCGCCGAGGGACCGATGACACAAGCATCGGTCCCTCGGTCTTTTCGTCGCCTGGGCTTGATCGGTGCGTGCGCTGCGCCGGATCGCGGGGTCCGCGCCTGCATCCGACCATCCGTGCAGGTGACCGCGAATCTGCGGCGGCGGTGGCGCGGTTAGCGATTAGCCGCGCAAAGCGACTTTCTTGAGAATTGTCTGAGCGTCGCGCGAGCCGATTTGTTTCTCCGCAGGCGGCTTTCCACGCGGCAATCCTGGTGGCGGAATATCGGCAACGCCGTGTGCGTTGCGTGTGGTGTTTGAGGGTGCCGTCACCGATTGCCGGGAGGATGACAATCGCCGAGGCGGTCAAAAGGACTTTGGAAGAGACCAGGTCCGCACCCATCCGGAAACCCGGGGACTCCGAATATACAGTGTAAGCACGGAAGCGCTCGGTTGGCGTTCGACGTGGGCGCGGTGCCACGTGCGCCGGTCGCGGCAGCGTCCGAACGGGGCGGCCGACCGGCCGCGGTGGACCGGGTTCCGACCGACCGCCTCGGCGCAGGATCAAGGGATTTCGCCCTGAGCCGAACGGTTTCGGCTGATGGCGAAACGTGCAATAGATCCCGAGGTTGGGTCGTTACGCTCTACAGATACCAGAACTCCAGGAGGGTGAATATGTTCGAGCGGTTCACTGACCGAGCCCGCCGAGTGGTGGTGCTCGCCCAGGAAGAGGCCAAACTCCTCAAGCATAACTACATCGGAACCGAGCACATCCTGCTCGGCCTCATCCACGAGGGTGAAGGCCTGGCGGCCAAGGCTCTCGAGGGGATGGACATCTCCCTCGAACAGGTTCGCGATCAGGTCCAGGAGATCATCGGGCAGGGACAGCAGGCGCCGAGCGGGCACATCCCGTTCACTCCGCGCGCGAAGAAGGTCCTCGAGCTCAGTCTCCGTGAGGCCCTGCAGTTGGGCCACAGCTACATCGGCACCGAGCACATCCTGCTCGGTCTCATCCGCGAGGGTGAGGGCGTGGCCGCTCAGGTCCTCGTCAAGCTCGGCGCCGACCTCGGTCGGGTGCGCCAGGAAGTCATCAAGCTGCTCTCGGGCTACCAGGGCAAGGAGCCGGTCGCTGCCGGCGGTCGCGAAGAGGGCACGCCCTCGGGCTCGCTCGTCCTCGACCAGTTCGGCCGCAACCTCACCGCCGCCGCCCGTGAGGGCAAGCTCGATCCGGTCATCGGTCGGCACGAGCAGATGCAGCGCGTCATGCAGATCCTCTCCCGCCGCACGAAGAACAACCCGGTTCTCATCGGCGAGCCCGGCGTCGGCAAGACCGCCGTGGTCGAGGGTCTGGCGCAGGCGATCGTCAACGGCGAGGTTCCCGAGATCCTCACCGACAAGCAGCTCTACACGCTCGACCTCGGCTCCCTCGTCGCCGGCTCCCGGTACCGCGGTGACTTCGAGGAACGTCTGAAGAAGGTGCTCAAGGAGATCCGCACGCGCGGTGACATCATCCTCTTCATCGACGAGATCCACACGCTCGTGGGTGCCGGTGCCGCCGAAGGCGCCATCGACGCCGCATCGATCCTCAAGCCGATGCTCGCCCGCGGTGAGCTCCAGACGATCGGTGCGACGACCCTCGACGAGTACCGCAAGCACATCGAGAAGGACGCTGCGCTCGAGCGCCGCTTCCAGCCGATCCAGGTGCCCGAGCCCTCGCTCGCGCACTCGATCGAGATCCTCAAGGGCCTGCGCGACAAGTACGAGGCGCACCACAAGGTGACGATCACCGAGGGTGCTCTCGCGGCCGCCGTCAACATGTCCGATCGCTACATCAACGACCGGTACCTGCCGGACAAGGCGATCGACCTCATCGACGAAGCGGGAGCGAAGCTGCGCATCTCGCGGCTGTCGGTGCCGCAGGAGATCCGCGACCTCGAGGAGAAGATCCTTGAGGCCCGTCACCGCAAGGAAGCTGCGATCGACGCTCAGGACTTCGAGCTGGCTGCCTCTGAGCGGGACTCGGAGATGAAGCTCCAGCACGAGAAGGACGAGCAGACCGAGGCCTGGCGCAAGGGCGGCAAGGACACCTCCGCGACCGTTGACGCCGATCTCATCGCCGAGGTGCTCGCCTCTGCCACCGGCATTCCGATCTTCAAGCTCACCGAGGAGGAGTCCTCGCGTCTGCTGCGGATGGAAGACGAGCTGCACAAGCGCATCATCGGCCAGAACGATGCGGTCAAGTCGATCTCGCGGGCGATCCGCCGGACCCGTGCGGGTCTGAAGGATCCGAAGCGTCCGTCGGGTTCGTTCATCTTCGCCGGTCCCACCGGTGTGGGTAAGACCGAGCTCGCGAAGGCTCTCGCGGAGTTCCTCTTCGGCGACGAGGATTCCCTCATCAGCCTCGACATGTCGGAGTACTCGGAGAAGCACACCGTGTCGCGTCTCTTCGGTTCGCCTCCCGGCTACGTCGGCTACGAAGAGGGCGGTCAGCTCACGGAGAAGGTGCGTCGCAAGCCGTTCTCCGTCGTCCTCTTCGACGAGGTGGAGAAGGCCCACTCGGACATCTTCAACTCGCTGCTGCAGATCCTCGAGGACGGCCGACTCACTGACTCGCAGGGTCGTGAGGTCGACTTCAAGAACACGATCATCATCATGACGACCAACCTGGGTACGCGCGACGTCTCCAGCGGTCTGCAGATGGGATTCCAGGTCGAGGGTGACACCAAGACCAACTACGACCGGATGAAGCAGCGGGTCAACGAAGAGCTCAAGCAGCACTTCCGTCCTGAGTTCCTCAACCGCGTCGATGACACGATCGTGTTCCCGCAGCTGAACAAGGAAGAGATCATCGAGATCGTCGACCTGTTCCTCGAGCGCCTCGACACGCGTCTGGCGGATCAGGGCATGAAGGTCGAGCTCACCGATGCGGCCAAGAACCTGCTGGCCGATCGCGGCTACGATCCGGTGCTCGGTGCACGTCCGCTGCGCCGCACGATCCAGCTCGAGATCGAGGACCAGCTCTCGGAGAAGATCCTCTTCAAGGAGATCGGCCGCGGTCAGACGATCAAGGTCGACATCGAGGGCGAAGGCAAGGACGCGCAGTTCACCTTCGAAGGCGTCGAGACCGAAACGTTCCCGACCTCCGGATCCGACGATTCGTCCTCCGGCGGCGAGCTCGCCGGCGCCGGGTCGACCGGTTCGGCGTCCTGACCGGCAGCGGTCCGCTGACTGACAGCGGTCCGCTGAGCGAATAGTCACCCTCCGCAAGCGGCCCCGGGCCCGAGAACTTCGGTTCTCGCCCGGGGCCGCTTCGTGTTGTCCGGGCCGCCCCGCGTTCTGCGCCAGGTTCATGGCGATTTCAGGCTCGAGATCACCCTGGAGGCGGCGCACAATCGCCGTCACTGTGGCGCAGACCTGAGTGGACGCACCGTCGGCCTGCGCGCGATGGTGTTGAATGAGGGGATGAGCTCAGCCACCTTCGACCACGGACTCGTCGCCTCCGACCACCACCAGACCCACGGACTTCCCAGTGGGCTGCGGCTGCGACGGGCCCGGACGTCCGACGTCAAGGGAATCGAAGCGCTCGTGGCCCCGTTGGCCGAAGAGCGCATCCTCCTCGCGAAGGACACGGTGACGTATTTCGAGTCGCTGCAGGAGTTCTGGCTCGTCGTCGACGAGCGACCCGACGGCAGCGAAGTCCTCGCCGGCTGCGCGGCCCTCCACATCATCTGGTCCGACCTCGCCGAGGCGCGCACCGTCGCGACGTCCCCTGACTACCGGGGCAGGGGAGTGGGCAAGGCCCTCATCCGCCAGCTCCTCGCCGACGCCGAGGAGATCGGGGTCGACAGGGTCTTCTGCCTGACGTTCGAAACCGGATTCTTCGGCTCCCTCGGCTTCGAGCCGATCAAGGGCATTCCCGTCTCACCGGAGGTCTACGTCGAACTCCTCCACTCTGCTGACGAAGGTGTGGCCGAGTTCCTCGACCTCGCCAGGGTCAAGCCGAACACTCTCGGCAACACGCGAATGATCAAGTACCTGTAGATCCGGCCGCCGGAATCGGGCCGGGTGCCCGGCCGTCACCGCGGCAGGCTGAGGCGGTCCCCGCTGCGGTGCGCCAACCCGTCGGTGACGAGATCGGCGATGAGTCGTGAGATGCGGTCGGCGTCCGCGCTGAGATCGCGCATCGTCGTCAGCTTCACCGAGGTGGCCGGGCCCAAGGCGGCGAGGCATTCGTCATCGAGGTCGGCAGTCGGTGCCGTGAAGAGATCGACCGCGACAGCATCGGTCGCGGCGGACCTGCGACCTGCGGCTGCGCTCGCCGCCCCTTCGACCACCGAGGACCCGTCGGCAGCCGATGAACTCTCGGCCACCGAGACCCCCTCGACGACCGAGGTCGACCGATCGCCCGCCTCGGCGGCTTCTGCATGCGCGGCCTTGAGCACGTCCATGATCGCGCCGCGCAGCTGTCGGTCCGTGCCGGCCCACTTCTGGGTCTTCGGTTTCGACGCTGAGACCGGGCGTCCGGCGAGGTTCCAGGCGCAGATGTCCGCGAGCGGGCATTCCTCGCACTTCGGACTGCGGGCGGTGCACACGAGGGCACCGAACTCCATGACCCCGGCGTTCCAGGCCACATGATCGGTCGCGGGAACGAACTGTTCGGCCCAGACGGTCTCCCTGCGGCTCGGTGACACCGTGGGCCGGTCGCGGCCGGCGAAGACGCGGATGAGGACCCGGCGCACATTCGTATCGAGGACAGTGGTGCGCTCGCCGTGGGCGAACGAGGCGACGGCTGCCGCCGTGTACGCGCCGATCCCCGGCAGCGCCTCGAGAGCGGCAGCAGTGTCCGGCACCTGGTTGTCGTGGTCGTCGGCGATGACTCTCGCGGCTTCCTGCAGTCGCAGCGCACGACGCGGGTAGCCGAGGCGATCCCACCGCTGGAGCACCTCGGCGGTGGGGGCTGCCGCAAGGTCAGCGGGGGTGGGCCAGCGCTCGAGCCATTCGCTCCAGCGTGGGGCGACGCGGGAGACCGGGGTCTGCTGGGACATGATCTCGCTGACGAGGACCGCCCACGCCGAGGTGCCTTCTGCCCGCCATGGCAGGGGTCGGGCGGTTGCCGCGAACCAGTCGATGATCGTCGTCTGGACGCGTTCGATCGCGGACTCGGACACGTCCGGAAAGCCCGGTGCTGTGGGGGTGATCCCAGTTTCGGCAGAGGTGCGGTGTGTCATTTGGATGCGCATTCGCAATTGCCTAGGCTCATTGCGATGACTCCTTCCGATCGTGGTTCGCAGCCGAAACAGCCCCGCCAGTCTAGCGGCAAGCTGCCTGCGCACGTTTACCGTCGGCGGAGGATCACCCTGGCGGTGCTCAGCCTCGTCGTCATCGGGCTCATCGTGCTCGGCGTCGTCGGCATCACGAAGGCGATCGGCGGTCTGTCCGATCAGGAGCCGACCGCCGCTGACGCTCCCACGAGCGCCTCGCCGACACCTCAGGCTCCGGTCCCCGACGCGCAGGCGGCCAGCGGTGCCTGCCCGCCGGACTCCGTCTCAGTGAGCGCGAAGGCCGACAAGAAGAGCTACGACGAGAACACGAAGCCGAAGTTCGAGATGGTCATCGGCAACACCCACACGGCGACCTGCCTCATCGAGGTCGGCACGAAGCAGCAGGAATTCGTCGTCGAGCAGGAAGGGGACGTCGTGTGGTCCTCGAAGTACTGCGCAGCCGACGACGATGAGAACGCCGAGGCGCCGACGGAGTTCGCACCGCAGTCCCAGAAGACCGCCCAGTTCGAATGGAACCGCGTCCGCGTCGACAAGAACTGCAACAAGGCGAGCAAGGGCTTCGAACCGGGCACGTACGATCTCATCGTCAAACTCGGCGACACAGAGAGCAAACCCGTGCCCTTCGAACTCGAGAAGGACGAGGCGACGAAGGCCAAGGAGAAGGAAGCCGCCGACAAGAAGAAGGCCGAGGAGGAGAAGAAGGCGACCGAGTCGCCGACTCCGAAGCCCACGGAGACCGAGAACTCCGACGGCTAGCCCGCTCAGACGCCGCGGTACGAGCCCACACCCCACGAATTGCCGTCGTGGTCGCGGAACGCGAACTCCCGTCCGCCGTAGGACTGCGTGGCCACCGGCCTCACAATCGCATGCCCGAGCTCGCGGATCTCACGGTAGAGCCGGTCGACCTCCCGTTCGGTGGGGACGACGACGTAGATCGCCGCCCCGCCGACGCTGTCGAGGGCCGAACCGTCATGGCGCACGGACCCGATCATCACTCCGCCGGTCTCACCGAGCGCGTATTCGGCATGGAGGACGAGGCTCGGGTCGTCCTCGTCCCGCACCGTGACGCGCTCGACGAAGCCGAGGGTGACGAGCATGGCGGTCGTCGCCGCGATGTCCGTCGTCCGCAGCGCCGGAAACACTGTCGTGGTCATCTTTCAAGCATGCCCTGTTTAGCTGCGGAAGTCTCGGATTTTCTCCCGTCCGCAGTCCGCGACATCACGCGCCGGCCACGCCGTCCGCGACATCACGCGCCGGGCGCAGCGGCCGCCCCGTCACGACCGGCGACCACCGCCCGGCCACCCGCTCACTTGTCCTTGTCGTTGAGGACGAGCTCGACCGCCTCGGCGACGTGCTCGCATTCCTTGACGACCATGCCGTCGGGGATCGAGACGTTGCGCAGCGCGCCCCGGGCGACGATCGCCCGCGTCATGCCCAACCGTGCCGCTTCGCTGAGCCGCTGGCCGAGGTTGGGCACATTGCGGATCTCACCCGAGAGGCTGATCTCGCCGATCGCGACGAACTTCGCGTAGAGGGCCCGCCCCAGTGCGGCCGAGGCCAGGGACAGGCAGATCGCCAGATCATTGGCCGGTTCGACGAGCTTGGCCCCGCCGACCGTGGCGACGAAGACATCGGACTTCGCGAACCCGGCCGCGGAGACCTTCTGGCTGAGCACGGCGATCATCATCGCCACCCGCGACGAGTCGACCCCCGACACCGAACGCCGCGTCTGACCTGCCGCGGCCTCGGTGACCAGGGACTGCACCTCGACGAGCAGCGGCCGTTTGCCCTCCTGATTGACCGTCAGGCACGTGCCCGCCGGCGTGGACCCCGATGCGCGGGAGAGGAAGAGGCCGGAGGGGTCTTCGAGGCTCTTGATCCCGTTCTCCTCCATGTCGAAGCAGCCGACCTCGTCGGTGGGACCGAACCGGTTCTTGATCGCCCGCAGCATCCGCAGCCGGGAGTGCTTCTCGCCTTCGAACGTGCACACGACGTCGACGAGGTGCTCGAGGAGGCGGGGTCCGGCGATCGTGCCGTCCTTCGTGATGTGGCCGACGAGCACGGTCGACAGGGACCGGGACTTCGCTTCCCGGATGAGGGCGGCAGCGACCTCCCTGACCTGGGTGACCCCGCCGGGCACTCCGTCGACCTCCGAGGAGGCCAGCGTCTGGATCGAGTCGACGATGAGCAGGTCGGGGTTCTCGGCTTCGATGAGGCCGAGCACGGCGCCGAGGTCGGTCTCCGCGGCCAGCAGCAGGTTCTCCTCGAGGGCGTTGATCCGGTCGGCGCGCAGTCGCACCTGGCCGGCCGACTCCTCACCGGTGACGTAGAGGACCGTCGACTCGAACTTCGCGGCGCGCGCAGCGACGTCGAGGAGGAGAGTCGACTTCCCGACTCCGGGCTCCCCGGAGAGCAGGATGACCCCGCCGGGGACGATGCCGCCGCCGAGCACTCGGTCGAACTCGTCGACGAAGGTCCGCTTCGCCACCGCAAGGGTCGTGTCCACCTCGGTGATCGACTTCGCCCCGCTCGACTTCTTCACCTTCGTCTTCACCGACGTCGAACCGGCGCCCTTCTCCTCGAGAGTGCCCCAGGCCTGGCATTCGGGGCATCGCCCCAGCCACTTCACGGTCGAGTATCCGCATTCGGTGCAGGTGAAAGACATACGGCAAGTCTGGCATGCGCCACGGACATGACGTGTGCGCCACGGACATGACGCGCACCCCACGGACATGACGTCCGGGGCAGACCTCAGTCGGCGACGGTGAGCACCCGGGGGCCGTCCTCGGTGATGGCGATCGTGTTCTCCGAATGGGCGCCGTTCGAGCCGTCGGCCACCCGCAGGGTCCACCCGTCCTGGTCGACCTTGAGCTTCTTCGACGTGAACGACCACCACGGTTCGATCGCCAGCGTCAGGCCCGGCTTGAGCACCATGCCGCGCCCGCCCTTGCCGCGGTTGGCGACGTGCGGGTCCTCGTGCATCGTGTGCCCGAGGCCGTGACCGCCGAAATCGAGGTTGACCGGGATGCGCTCGGCATCGGCGACGTCGCCGATCGCCTGGGAGATGTCGCCGAGGCGGTTGCCGGCCTGCGCGGCACCGATCCCCGCCTCGAGGCCGGCCCACGTCGAGTCGATGAGGCGCTGGTCCTCCTCGGTGCCGGTGCCCACGATGACGGAGCGGGCGGCGTCGGCGACCCAGCCGTCGATGGACACGGCGAAGTCGAGGGTGAGGAGGTCACCGTCGGCCATGACGTAGTCGTGGGGTTTGCCGTGGAGGACGCCGTCGTTGACGGAGAGGCAGATGACGTTGCGGAACGGACCCGACCCGAACGAGGGAGCATAGTCCCAGTAGCAGGACTTCGCTCCGGCCTGCTCGATGAGCGTGCGAGCTCGCTTCTCCAGGTGCATGAGGTTCATGCCGGGTTCGGCGGTCTGAGACAGTTCGGCCAGCGTGTTCGCCACGAAGCGACCGGTCACCGCCATCTTGTCGATCTCGGCGGGTGTCTTCAGCTCAATCACGGGTGCTCTCCTCTGGGGTCTGGGCTCACCGGCCAGTCTAGTTCCCCGCGCCGGCCGGCGGACCTTCCGGGTCAGGTCACCGATGCCCTGCTGCTCGACCGTGAAGTCCCCGTGGTGGCGAGGATGAACGGCAGGGTGAGCACCGCGAGTCCCAGGCAGAGCAGCGGCGGAAGGGCGCCGGCGCCGAGGCTGACTCCACCGGCCCAGGTGCCTGCGACGATGCCGGCCTGGAAGGCGATGACATAGACGGCGGAGAGCACCGTGGCCTCGACTCCGCCGAGGCGCACGACGCTCGATCCGGCATTACGAGGACAGAGGTCTGCTGGTCTCATCGCGCACGTCGACAGGGTATCGCGAACACGGCGCCGAGGCGGTCGGCACGGTTGCGCGCATCCGCCGGCTGCTCGGTGCCGGGTTCAACCTCGACGCGATCGCGGTGATGCTGCCGTGCCTCGGTGAGCACCCGGATCTGCCGATCGGCATGTGCCCGCAGGTCGCGGCCCGGATCCGGGAGAACGTCGCCCGGATCGAGACTGAGTCGGCCGATCTCGCCCGGCGCAGAAGGGCCATCGAGAAGCTCATCGCATTGCGGTGAGGGGCCGGTGACCGCCGACTGCCGCCTCAGTGGAACTCGACGCCCTGGGCCAGGGGCAGCTCGCCGGAGTAGTTGATCGTGTTCGTCGCCTGCCGCATGTAGGCCTTCCACGCATCCGAACCGGATTCGCGGCCGCCGCCGGTCTCCTTCTCACCGCCGAACGCCCCGCCGATCTCCGCACCCGAGGTGCCGATATTGACGTTGGCGATGCCGCAGTCGGAACGGGAGAGGAAGGTCTCCGCCTCGGCGAGGTCGGAGGTGAAGATCGCCGAGGACAGCCCCTGCGGCACCCCGTTGTGGAGGGCGATCGCCTCGTCGAGGTCGCTGTAGGTGACGACGTAGAGGATCGGGGCGAAGGTCTCCGACTCCATCACCGAGGTCTGCGCGGGCATCCGCACGAGCGCGGGTTCGACGTAGTGGGCGTCGGGTCGCTCCTCGGCGAAGACGCGACCGCCGCCGGTGAGCACGGTTCCCCCTTCGGCCTCTGCCTGGCCCAGCGCCGACTGCATCGCCTCAAAGGCGCCTGAGTTGATGAGCGGCCCGACGAGCACCCCATCGTCCGTGGGCGAGCCGATGCTCAGGGTCGCGTAGGCGGCGACGATCCGCTCGACGAACTCCTCGGCGATCGACTCATGGACGATGAGGCGGCGCAGGGTCGTGCACCGCTGCCCGGCGGTGCCCGCGGCGGCGAAGACGACCCCGCGCAGCGCGAGGTCGATGTCCGCGCTCGGGGTGACGATCGCGGCATTGTTGCCGCCGAGTTCGAGCAGGACGCGTCCGAAGCGCTCGGCGACGACCGGACCGACCTCACGGCCCATGCGCACCGACCCCGTCGCCGAGACCAACGCCACGCGGTCGTCGCGGACCATGGCGTCGCCGATGTCGCGACCGCCGACGAGGACGGGCACGAGACCCTCCGGTGCCCCCACCTCGGCGGCGGCCCGGGCCAGCAGCGACTGCGCCCCGAGGGCGGCGAGCACGGCGTTCTCCGAGGGCTTCCACACCACGGCGTCTCCGGCGACGAGCGCGAGGGCGGTGTTCCACGAGTACACGGCGACGGGGAAGTTGAACGCGGAGATCACGCCGACGACTCCGAGCGGATGCCACGTCTCCATGAGTCGGTGACCCGGACGTTCGCTCGGCATCGTCTTGCCCCACAGCTGGCGGGACTGGCCGAGCGCGAACTCGCAGATGTCGATCATCTCCTGGACCTCGCCGGCGGCTTCGGAGGGAGTCTTGCCGGCCTCGACGGTGACGATCTTCGCCAGCTCCTCCTTGTGCTCGGCAAGCAGCTGACCCCAGCGGCTGACGAGCCGGCCGCGGACGGGAGCGGGGACGTCCCGCCAGGTCGCGAAGGCTGCGGCTGCCTGCCCGATCTTCGCCGCGGCGGTCTGCGGGGAGTCGGCGGCGATCGTCGCGAGCACCTGCCCGGTGATCGGGGAGCGAGCGGTCAGCGTCTGCCCGCTCGTCGAGTCGGGGGCGAGCACGGCGGCGTCGACGCCGCAGGCGCGCAGCCCCTCGTCGAGGAGGGCGGCGACGGTGTCATCGGTGGGAAGAGCGGTGGCGGTGGAGGTCGTGGTCATCATGGTCCTCACTGTGTCTCAGGCGGATGGGTGTGTCAGTGGCGGATGGGTGTGTCAGTGGCGGCGGCTAGGGTGCGAGCATCGAAGCGGGAGGAAGGGGAGTCATGGTCACACGATGTTGAGCTCCTTGCGCAGGCCCGTCAGGGAGAAGCGGTCCTTGTCGAGCGGGGAGACGTCGACGAACGGGGTGCGGCCGGTGAGGAGGTCGGCGACGACCTCGCCGACGGCCGGGCCCATGAGGAACCCGTGGCCGGAGAACCCGCACGCGTAGGTGAAGCCCTCGAGTTCGCGGGCCTGCCCGATGAGCGCGTTGTGGTCGGGGGTCATCTCGTAGAGGCCCGCCCAGCCGCGTCGGATGTCGACGTCGGCGAGGTCCGGGGTGCGCCGGTCGATGAGCTCGGAGAGCCGGAACAGCCACTCCGGGTCGCGGCGGTCGTCGAACCCCCACCGGTCCTCGGCATCGGGACAGCCGAAGAGGAGTCCGGGGCCTTCGGGGTGGACGTAGTAGCTGGTGGCGAAGTCGATGGTGAACGGCATCGCGGAGGTGTCGAACGCCACGGGTTCGCTCACCATGATCTCGCGCCGCAGAGGGGTGACGGGCAGGTCGACGCCTGCCATCTCGCCGATCAGCCCCGACCAGGCGCCGGCCGCGCAGACGACCTGTGAGCACGCGATCGGGCCCGCCGTCGTCTCCACCGAGGTGATCGTCCGCTTCCCGGCGGCGCCCTTCGTGAGGATGCCGGTGACCTCGCAGGACGTGAGCACGGTGACGCCGCGGTCACGGGCGGCGCCGATGTAGCCGGCGACGACGGACTCGGGGGTGCAGTGCCCGTCACCGGGGTTGAACGCCCCGGCGACGAGACCCGCGGTGTCGACGTAGGGGGCAAGGGCTGCGACCTCGGCGACGGTGAGCATCTGCGAATCGAGGCCGAGCGACCGCTGGAGGTCGACGTTGCCGGCGAACGTGCTCGCCGCCTCGGGGGAGTCGAGGAGGAAGAGGTAGCCGTTGGAGACGAGATCGATGTCGATGCCGAAGCGCGATTCGAAGTCGCGGAGGATCTCGAGGCTGCGCACGGACAGGGCGATGTTCACCTCGTCGGAGAACTGACAGCGCACCCCGCCGGCGGCCTTCGACGTCGACCCGGACCCCGGAACGTCGCGTTCGACGAGGACGACGCTCCCTGCCCCCGCGGCGGCGAGGTTGAAGGCGATCGACGCGCCCATGACGCCGCCGCCGATGATGACCACATCTGCGTTCACACTGCACCTCAGCTGGTTCGGGGCCGACACCGTTGTCGGCTTGTCCACCATTGTGCGACCGAACACATTTAAGGACAAGGCAGAGTCTGTGAAGACTGTTTTCACGATTCCTTAAAAACCGCTAGTCTGTGCCCATGACCTGGACGCTCGGGCAGCTGCAGACGTTCGTCGTCGTCGCCGAACGCGGTTCGATGACGCGTGCCGCCGAAGCGCTGGGCTACAGCATCGGGGCGGTCTCCCAGCACATGAGCGCGCTGCGGCGCACCGTCGGCTCCGACCTCGTCATCCGCCGGGGCCGCTCGCTCGTGCTCACCGAGGCCGGCCGCACCCTGCTCCCGCGCGCCCGGAGCATCCTCGCCGCCCAGGCGCAGGCGGAGCTCGCGATGCTCGGCCGCGACTTCGAGCGCGAGGCGATCGTCACCCTCGGGGTGTTCGGGTCGACGTCGACCATCGGCCTGCCGCTCATCGTCCGTCTGCTCGCCGAGCGCCACCCCGACATCGTCGTCCGCGCCCGGGAGGTCAACGTCGAGACGATGTCGGCCGCCGTCATCGACGGTGCCATCGACCTCGGCATCGGCATCGACTACCCGGCCGTGCCGCTGCCGCCGATGCGCGGCCTGACCTGGACGACGGTGGCCGCCGAGGACTTCGGCGTCGTCACCCCGGCCGGCCGGCCGCTGCCGTCACCGGGCGAGCTCGCCGAGGCGGACTGGATCCTGCCGCCGGCGACCGATCTCTTCGGGCGGGCGATGCGGCTGGCCACCTCGGCGCTGGGGATCCAGGCGAAGGAGAGCCACATCGTCACCGACACCGCCGTCGCCCTCGCGCTCGCCGGCACCGGCCTCGGCCTCACGCTCGCGACCCCGATCATGATGTCCCTCGGCGGACCCGACGTCGCCCTTCATCCCGTCACCGGGGCCGGCGGCCGGGAGATCATCGTGCTCACCGTGCCCGCCCCGAGCGCGCCGGTGGCCGCCGTCGCCGAGGTGGTCGCCGAGGTCTTCGCATGAGCGAGCCGGAGCGGTCGCGCCTCGCAGCGGACCGGGCCGCCGCCATGAGACCGCTACAGTGAGGAGCCATGGACAGTTCACCCCGCGACCCGCACGGCAGAGTCGATGTGCACGGCGCCGGCGGCTCGTCTCACGGCACCGACGGTGATGCGCTCGACCCCGTGCTCGAAGCGATCGGCCCGCGGCTGCGGGAGACCCGGACCGCGCGGGGACTGACCCTCGCCGAGGTGGCCGAGCAGATGGATGCGTCCGTGAGCACGCTCTCCCGCCTCGAATCGGGACGGCGGCGGCCCACCCTCGACCTGCTCATCGCGCTCGCCCGCATCTACCGGGTCGCCCTCGACGACCTCGTCGGAGCGCCGTCGACGGGCGACCCGCGGATCCGCCCGACCCCGATCCGCGCTCACGGCATGGTGTTCCTGCCGCTGACCAACCGGAATGCGCCGGTCGAGGCCGTCAAGATCGTCCTGCCCGGGCACCGGCCGGGGGATCCGATCACGCAGCGAGCGCACGGCGGGTACGAATGGCTCTACGTGCTCAGTGGAACCGTCGACCTCAAACTCGGGGCCACGGTGACCACTCTGGCCACGGGGGAGGCCGCCGAATTCGACACGCGGGAACCGCACGGGATCGCCAGTGCGACCACCTCGGCGGCGGAGGTGCTCACCCTCTTCTCCGCCGAGGGAGAGCGCATCCACGTGGGCCTAGACTGAGGCGATGAGCTTCGATCACCAGTGGAACCGCATCCGCGCGAACAACCCCGACCATTCGGCGAACTACGCCCAGCGCTGGCGCAACCTCGTCGATGCCGGCCATGACATCGGGGGAGAGGCGCGCTTCGTCGATGCGATGGCGCCCCGCGGCGGACGCATCCTCGACGCCGGCTGCGGCACCGGTCGTGTCGGCGGTCTGCTCATCGGCGCCGGGCACACGGTCTACGGCGTCGACCTCGACGAGTTCCTCATCGCCGTCGCCGAGGAGGACTTCCCGCGCGGCGAGTGGCACACCGGCGACCTCGCCGACTTCGACTTCGCCGCCGCCGGGATCACGGACATCGACGTCACGGTGTGCGCCGGCAACGTGCTGGCGTTCCTCGATCCGGCGTCGCGACGCCAGACACTGACCAACATCAAGTCGACGCTCAAGCACGGCGGGCGCTTCGTCGCCGGCTTCGGGGCCGGACGCGGCTACGACTTCGCCGACTTCATCGCCGACATCGAGGCAACAGGCATGATCGTCAGCCTCAAGCTCTCGACGTGGGAGATCCACCCCTTCGAACCCGACAGCGGCTTCCTCGTGCTCATCGCCGAACGCCCGTAGGTTTTGGCGCTGGATTCTGCACCATTGCCGGTCCGCAGTCGGCCTGCTGCTCCGCGATCGTTCGCCGCGCGCTGCGCGACTGAGCGCTCCAGCGAGGTGGATTCCGCTCGATTCTTCGGTGTTTCTCGAGCCGGATCCACCTCGCTGGGAAGCACACCGCTGTGCGCCAGTCGCTTCGCTGGGCCCGGTCGCCGCGCTTCGCGGCGGCCGCACCGTCGACCGTCGCGCTGCCTCCGCGCTCCGGCCTGTTGACCACAGGCGACGTTGCTCGATAGCGTCGAAGGAGAGAGGAGTGTCGATGACCCGACTGCTGATGGTGATCCTGCCGGTGCTGGCCGGTCTGTGCTTCGTCCTCGCGACTCTGCCGGCCGGTTCCGGGTATGCGCTCTGGCTGTGGGCTCTGGGCATCGTCCTGCTCATCGTCGCCCTGCTCATCGCCGTTCGTCGCGTCCGGCGCGGCGCCCCGCGCGACTGAGCGCGACTGACCGCCGGTGCGCCAGACGCAGCCCACCTCGATGAGCGCTCGGACTCGTCAAACCACGGTGATCGTGATTGGGTGGAGACACGGCCGATCGGCCCAGGCGACCGTACCTGCAACCCGGTGCGGTCGGACCACCGTCACCACGCGCAGAGGAGAATCATGATCTTCATCGTCGTCAAGTTCGACGTCAAGCCCGAGAACGCGGAGTCCTTCCCCGAGGTGGTGCGCGACTTCACCGAGGCGACCCGCGCCGAACCCGGCAACCTCTGGTTCGAATGGTCGCGCAGCCTCGAGAAGCCCAACGAGTACGTCCTGCTCGAAGCATTCACCGACGACGGCGCCGAGCCGCATGTCACCAGCGATCACTTCGCCGCCGCGCTCGAATCGATGCGCCCGCTGCTCGCCTCGACGCCGAAGATCGTCTCCCGCAAACTCGACGGCGACGGCTGGGACGAGATGGGCGAACTCGTCATCGACTGACGAGGTCAGCTCAGCGATCGAGTTCGCTCAGCGCCTCCTCGGCGCGGGCGAGCCGATCGGCACGCGGCATCTCCCACCACTTCTCGCCCCGCTCGCCGAGGCCTTGTTTGGCCACGCCGACGCGCTCTCGAGCCGCCCGCAGCGCTGTGTCGTCGGCTGCCGTCTTCGCCGCCCGCACCGCGTTGCGAGCCCGCCCGAGGTGGCTCTTCAGCCGCTCGACGAGAGCGTCGGGAAGTGCGGGATCGGTGCGCCGCCACCGGCGTCCGCGCACGACGAGCCACTTCTCGTCCTCCGTGTACCCATCCGCATCCGTCACGATCGCAGTCTAAGCCGCGCAGTCTAGGCTGCTCGGCCGGATCACCGCGCCCGGGCTGGCTACACTGACACCATGGCGACGCGAGCACAGAACATCGAGTCCATCGAGAAGGCCCTCGGCGAGCCCTGGTCGCAGACCAGGCAGCGGCTTGAGAAAGCCGGGGGCAAGGACGCGAGCCACAAGGAACTCGCCGATGCGCTCTACCCGCAGTTCGACGGCGTCGTCGACAACCACGGCTGGTGGGTCCAGGGTGCCGTCGTCGCCTACGAGCAGGAGATCGGCCGCCGGGTTCCCGGCCAGCGCGCCGACGGCACCTTCGACGTCGCCGTCTCCCGCACCGTGACCGGACAGCGCGGAGACGTCATCGACCGCTTCGCCGCCCTCGTCGACGGCTCACTGGGCGGAGTCGACCTCGCCGGTGAGCCCCGCCCGTCGACGACGGCAAAGCGCTCGTTCTGGCGGGCCGACCTCGCCGACGGGACGAAGATCGAAGCCGCCGCCGAACCGAAGGACGACGAGCGCACGCGTCTCACCCTCACCGCCGCGAAGCTGCCGAGCGCCGAGGCGCTCGAGGAGTGGCGCGCCCACCTCAAGGACCTCATCGCCGAGGTCTGAGACGTCAGCCCGGAATGATCGGGTTCCACGTTCCGAGCACCAGCGCCGAGGCGACCGCGACGACTGCGACGACGACGGCGAGGACGAGGACGACCGCATCAGCGGTGCCGAACCTCGAGCGCCTGCGCCACGTCCTGCCCGGCCGCCCGAACGCCCGCCCCTCCATCGCCATCGCCAGGGTCGTGCCACGGCGGATCGACTGGACGAGGAGGACGAAGATGCCTGCGAAGAGACTGCGGGTGCGCCGCAGCACCGACCCGCCGGCGAGTCCTCTGGCCCGTCTGGCCATCGACAGGGTCTGCCATTCGAGGACGAGGAGTCCGAGCAGGCGACTGGCCGCGAGGATCGAGATGACGACGGTCTCGGGCAGACGCAGATGCTGGACGAGGGCATCCGAGAGGTCCCTGGGATCGATCGTCGAGGCGAGGACGACGAGCGGGATCGCCAGTGCCAGGGCGCGCACGAAGATCGCCGCAGCCGACTCCAGCGACCCGGTCGTCATGAGGATCGGACCGACGTCGACGACGGTGGCGCCCGTCTTCTCGGCGAGGATCGCCGTGCCCCACGCGGCGAGGAGCGCGCCGACCGGCAGGAACCACAGCCGTCTGAGCGCCGCCTTGAGGTCGAGGCCGGTCAGCGGCAGGGCGAGGAGTGAGAAGCCGAGGATGATCCCCGCGGAGACGACGTCGATGCTCAGCAGAGCTCCGACCATGAGGATGAGCGCGACAGCGATCTTCGTCAGCGGGTTGCAGCGCACGAGCGCCGTGCGGCGCACCACCGGGATGAGCTGACCCGGATCCTCGACGGTGACGCGCTCACGAGTCAGGGTCGTCCGCTCACTCAACGCGCTCACCCCGCAGAGGCTGCGCCGACGTGCCGAGGGTGAAGCGGCGGGCTCCAATCGCGTCGAGGAAGTCGAGGTCGTGGCTGACGGCGATGACCGCGCTGCCGTGGTCGAGGACGTCGAGGAACAGTGCGACGAGTCCCGCCCACGTCAGCGCGTCCTGCCCGAACGTCGGCTCATCGACGATGAGGACCTGGGGGCGCGGAGCGATCATCGCCGCCACCGACAGGCGACGCTTCTCCCCGCCGGAGAGACCCTGCGGGTGGGCCTCGGCGATGTCGGACAGTCCCAGCGTCTCCAGCAGGTCGGTCACCCGAGCGTCGACCTCGGCCGCCGACCAGCCGGCCAGTCGCGGACCGAGGGCGAGCTCCTCGGCGACGCTGGGTTTGAGGAACTGATGCTCGGGTTCCTGGAAGACCATGCCGATGCGCGGGGCGAGGAACTTCGAGGGCCAGGTGTACGGCCGCGCCTCCTTCGCCCCGGCGGCAAGCGGCCCCGCTGCGCGCACCTCACCGGAGAACTCGGGGATGAGGCCGGCCAGGGTCAGCGCTGTCGTCGACTTCCCGGCCCCGTTGGCGCCGACGATGCCGAGCGCCTCACCCGCCCGCACCTCGAGGTCGAGATCGGTCGCTGCGGGCACGGCTGCCCGCGGCCGGGCGACGCCCAGGCGCTCGCCGACGAGCACGGGGGACCCGAGTCGGTCCTGCGCTCCAGTTCTGCCCGGCATCGTCCAGCGGTCGGGGGCGGTGCGGGACCCGGATTCGGGCAGCCAGATCCCGGTGGTCCTGAGCACCTCGGCGAGTGCGGGGTCACCGAAGACCTCGTCCGGGGTGCCGTGGGCGACGACGCCTGTGCGGCCGAGGACGATGACGGTGTCGACCTCGTCGCTCCACAGGCTCACCCGGTGCTCGACGACGATCATCGTCGCCGCAGTGGACTCCTGGACCGTGAGGACGGCATCGCGGACCGCCCTCGCCGAGGCGGGGTCGATGTTGGCCGTCGGCTCGTCGAGGACGATCACCTCGGGTGCCATCGCGTGGATCCCGGCGAGCGCGAGGCGCTGCTTCTGGCCCCCGGACAGCGCCGCCGTCGGGTGGGACTGGGGAAGGTCGAGGCCCATGGCGGCCAGGGAGGCGTCGATCCGCGCGTCGACCACCTCGGCGGGCAGACCGAGGTTCTCCATTCCGAACGCGACATCGTCACCGATGCGGGAGAAGATCACCTGCGAATCGGGGTCCTGGAGGACGAGCCCGGTGACGCCTCGGCGGGGGTCGGGTGGGGCGTCGCCGACGAGGAGATCACCGGCTGACTCCCCGGCCTCAGTGGGAAGGACCCCGGCGATCGCATGGAGGAGCGTCGACTTACCCGCCCCCGACGGCCCCAAGAGGAGAACCTTCTCACCTGGGGCGATGTCGAGGTCGACGGGGCCGACGGCGAGGCTGTCCCGATCGGCGTGCCGCCACGAGTATCCGTGGGCGCGGATCGGCAGGCCCATCAGCGCACGCGGCCGGAGGCGAAGGAGCTCAGCGCCCCGGTCTTCGCGATCGCGCGGTAGGCGTACCAGGCGCCGATGCCGGAGATGACGACGCCGGAGATCATCGCGCACACCGCGTAGGCGAGCTGGAAGTCGAACTGCCATTCGGCGTTGTAGAGGATGTTCTCGCTCACGGCCATGAAGGTCGCGGCGACGAGTCCGGACAGCGCGGTCACCCACAGGGTGAACTTCCGGTAGCCGAAGGCGGCGAAGACGAGTTCGGCGCCGAGGCCCTGGAGGAAGCCCGACAGCAGCACGGTCGCCCCGAAGTGGGAGCCGAGGACGCCTTCGACGGCGGCGGCGAGGAGTTCGCACAGCAGCGCGGCTCCGGGTTTGCGGATGATCGCCCCGGCGAGCGGACCGGCGAGCACCCAGAGGCCGGCGATGAGGCCGATCGAGGGCGGGAAGGCCTGGAAGGCGAGCTCGATGCCCTTCCAGCTGGCGGCGAGCACCCAGAAGATCAGGCCCACGGCGATGCCGAGGACCGCGGTGACGACGTAGTCGACGACCCGCCACTTCTTCGTCGGCGGGGCCTGGGTGAATGCCGGTGCCGTCGTCGAGCGGGAACCGGGCGTGGTCGTGTTCGGCATAGCGCCTCCTCGTGTCTCAAGGAGGGGTAGAAGAGTCTCGACTTCCTTCGGCGGTGCTAGCCGCATCAGGTTCGAGGGTCTGCAGCGTCATCTGCACTCTCAGCGCCCTTGGCGGCGCTCCCCTGTCGTGTGCGCTCCACTGTACAACACCTGACGATCCCCGGCACCGCACGTCCGCGGGGCCGGGGATCTGGTGCGAACGGGACTCAGGCCGGAACGACCATGACCGGACCCTCGGCATGGTGGAGGACCCCGCGGGAGACCGATCCGAGCAGCGCGGACTTCACGGCCCCGCGGCCCCGGGTGCCGAGGACGGTGAGCTGCGCGGTCTTCGTCGCCGCGGACAGCAGCGCGGTGGCATCGCCGATGAGCGCCGAGGTGGACACCTGGAGCCCGGGGAACTGACTGCGCAGCTCTTCGGCGTCCTTGTCGAGTTCGGCTTCGATCTGCTGCTGCCGGCGGTCGGCGACGTCACCGCCGAGTTCGAGCTCCGGGTACCAGTAGAGCCATTCCTCCCCGGCCGGCAGCACCGTGACGATCTCGAGGTCGGCGTTGCGCGAAGCGGCCGCCTCGGCGGCGGTGAACATCGCGATCCGCGCGCCCTCGGACCCGTCGACGGCGACGACTACCGGGCCGGTCGTGTCCCCGCGGTGCGCCGAATGGCGGGGGACGACGATCGTCGGGCAGTGGGCGTGCGGCGGCAGCGCGGTCGAGACCGACCCGAGCATGCGGCCCATGAAGCCGCCGCGTCCACGCGCCCCGACGATGATGACATCGGCGTTGGCGCTGAGGTTGACGAGCACACCGGCGGCGTCACCGGATTCGACGGCGTACGTCACCGGTCCGGGATGATCGGCGAGGAGTTCGGCCGCCTCGGCGAGGGTCTTCTCCGCTGCCCGCATCGCGGCTTCGTCCTCGGGTTCGGACGGGATCGAGGCCATGTTCGGGTAGATCATCAGGGGCATCGTGAAGGCCGTGACGACGGTGAGGGGAACGTCTCGGTGCAGCGCCTCGGCGGCACCGTAGCGCAGGGCAAGGGCTGCGAGCTCGGATCCGTCGAAGCCGACGAGGACGCCGAGGTTGTCGGTGAGTCCGGAATCGGAGGCGCGGGTGTCGGTCGGGCGGGCCTCGGCCGGGTTCGCGGCGGACGAGCGGGAGTCAGCAGTCATGGCAGTCCTTCCATCGGGGCCTGACCAACCCTGACGGGGACGACGGCCCCGAAAACCGTGTGCCGTCCTCGTCGCCCTCAGTGTACCCAAGTGTTTTCTACAACGTGTAGAAGACCGCGAGGCGGACGGATTCCTCTCGCGTGCGGCGCGTGCCCACGGCCTCGGCGCGTGCTCACGGCCTGCGCCAGGGGGAGGGGTGCGTCAGACGGCGAAGCCGAGGTAGCTCAGGGCTGAGCGGATGATGTGCTCCTGGCCGTGGGAGAGCTCGGCGACGATGTCGGAGCGCAGCGCCTCGGTGGGGGTGAGCCAGTCGAGGCTGAGCGCATCGGCGCGCGGGGTGCATTCGCCGCGGACCTCCATGACGAAGCACATCGAGATCGCGTGCTGGCGCGGGTCGTGGAGGAGCGAGGTGCCCTCGGTGGGGAAGTACTCGGCGATGTGGAACGGGGCGATGGCCGGCGGGACGACGGGCAGCGCCATCGGGCCGAGGTCGTTCTCGGCATGCCGGAGCAGGGCCTGGCGGATGCTCTCGTGGTAGCGGATGCGTCCGCCGACGACCTCGCGACCCAGGGTGCCGTCGTCGAGGCGGCGCAGCAGGAGGCCGATCTCCTCGACATCGCCGGCCTCTCCGACGCGGACGGGGATGGCATTGACATAGGGGATGGGGAGACGGCGACGAAGCTGGGCGAACTCGTTGTCGTCGAACCAGTTCTCGTCGAAGTCGAGGGCAGTGCGGGTCATATCCCGATTGTGTCACAGTTCACCTCGACGGACGGGTGGGAGGAGGGGGGTCGAGGCGGCTCATGCCGGTCGGGTAAAGTATCTTGATGTCAAGATAAAACTCCGGCCGGGCCGCAGCGTCGCAGTGACGTGGCCTACAGTTGAGTCAACCACTCTCCGGCCAGCGGCGGTCGTGACATGGCCCGCAGCGGTCAACGACGATTGAAGGGATTGTCCATGATTGATCATGAGGTCCGTACCCACAAGAGCTCAGAGAACCTGGCTCGTGAGGATCAGCTCGCCTGGAAGATCGCCGAGGTCGCCTCCGACCCGACGCCCGTCGATCCCGAGGTCACCGAGATGGTGATCAACCGCGTCATCGACAACGCCGCCGTCGCGGCCGCCTCGGTGAACCGTTCGGCCCCCACCCACGCCCGCGAGCAGGCACAGGCGCACCCCTTCACCCCGGGTGCGACGATCTTCGGACTTCCCCTCGCCGAGCGCTTCTCCCCGGAGTGGGCGGCCTGGGCCAACGGCGTGGCCGTGCGCGAACTCGACTTCCACGACACCTTCCTCGCCGCCGAGTACTCCCATCCCGGTGACAACATCCCGCCGATCCTCGCCGTCGCCCAGCACATGGGCATCGGGGGAGCGGACCTCATCAACGGCATCGCCACCGGGTACGAGATCCAGGTCGACCTCGTCAAGGGCATGAGCCTGCACCAGCACAAGATCGACCATGTCGCCCACCTCGGCCCCTCGGCCGCGGCCGGCATCGGGGCGATGCTCCACCTGCCCACCGAGGTGACCTTCCAGGCAATCCAGCAGGCCCTGCACGTGACGACGGCGACCCGCCAGTCCCGCAAGGGTGAGATCTCCTCGTGGAAGGCCCACGCACCGGCCTTCGCCGGGAAGATGGCCGTCGAGGCCGTCGACCGGGCGATGCGCGGTGAAGGCGCCCCGAACCCGATCTACGAAGGCGAGGACGGCTTCATCGCGTGGATCCTCTCAGGCCCCGAGGCCCGCTACACGATCCCGCTGCCGGGCAAGGGCGAGGCCAAGCGCGCCATCCTCGACACCTACACCAAGGAGCACTCCGCCGAATACCAGGCGCAGGCGCTCATCGACCTCGCCCGCAAGCTCGGCGGTGAGATCGAGGACCTGACGAAGATCAAGCGCATCATCATCCACACCTCGCACCACACGCACAACGTCATCGGCACCGGCGCGAACGATCCGCAGAAGATGGATCCGAAGGCCAGCCGCGAGACGCTCGACCACTCGATCATGTACATCTTCGCCGTCGCCCTCGAGGACCGCGGCTGGCACCATGAGGACTCGTACACCCCCGAGCGGGCCGCCCGTCCCGAGACCGTCGAGCTCTGGCACAAGATCGAGACGACCGAGGATCCCGAGTGGACCCGCCGCTACCACTCGACCGACCCGAACGAGAAGGCCTTCGGCGGCCGCGTGGAGATCGAGTTCGAGGACGGGTCGACTCTGACCGACGAGATCGCCGTCGCCGACGCCCACCCGCTCGGTGCCCGCCCGTTCGTCCGCGAGAACTACGTCGAGAAGTTCCGGACGCTCTCCGCGGGCATCCTCACCGAGGCCGAGGCGAACCGCTTCCTCGACCTCGCCGAGAACCTCGAGAGCCTCGACGCAGCGGGCGTGGGCCAGCTGAGCTTCGCCGTCGAAGGGCTGAAGCACAGCGGTTCGAAGGGCATCTTCTGATGCTCGGGGCAACGACCACACCGGCCGAGCGCCGGAAGAGGTTCCGCGAGCTCCTCGCCGGCGACGAGATCGTCCAGTTCCCCGGCGCGATCAACCCGATCAACGCCCAGATCATCGAGCAGATCGGCTTCGAGGGCGTCTACATCTCCGGGGGCGCGTTCTCCGCAGCCATGGGCGTGCCCGACATCGGTCTGACCACCCTCACCGAGGTGGCCGACCACGGTCGTGCGATCGCCCGGGTGACGAACCTGCCGACGTTCATCGACGCCGACACCGGCTGGGGCGAGGCGATGAACGTCGCCCGCACCGTCCAGGAGTTCGAGGACGCAGGCATCTCCGGCATGCACCTCGAGGACCAGGTCAACCCGAAGCGGTGCGGCCACCTCGACGGCAAGGAGGTCGTGACCACGGTCGAGATGACCAAGCGCATCGCGGCCGCCGTCAAGGGCCGCCGGGATGAGAACTTCGTCATCTGCGCCCGCACGGACTCCCGTGCGGGAGAGGGACTCGATGCCGCGATCGACCGGGCGAAGGCCTACGTCGACGCCGGTGCCGACATGATCTTCCCCGAGGCGATGCGCGACTTGGATGAGTTCGAGCGCTTCGCCGCCAGCGTCGACGTGCCGATCCTGGCGAACATGACGGAATTCGGAAAGAGCGAACTGTTCACCACAGAGCAGTTGGCGAACGTCGGGGTCAAACTCGTGATCTACCCGGTCACGACCCTGCGTCTCGCCATGGGTGCGATCAAGTCGGGCCTGCAGACGATCCGGGACAAGGGCACCCAGGTGGACCTGCTCGAGGGGATGCAGACCCGCGCGGACCTCTACGACACCATCGACTACGCCGCGTACAACGACTTCGACGCGGCCGTATTCAACTTCTCACAGGAGGGTCACCAGTGACCGAAGAAATCAAGAAGGGCCTCGCCGGAGTCGTCGTCGACACCACGGCCGTCTCGAAGGTAGTCCAGGAAACCAACTCGCTGACCTACCGCGGATACCCCGTGCAGGAGCTCGCGGCCAAGCGCAACTTCGAGGACGTCGCCTACCTCATCTGGAACGGCGAACTGCCCACCGAGGAGCAGCTGGCCGAGTTCAAGGCCCGTGAGCACGCCCAGCGGGAGATCTCGCCCGAGCTCGTCGACATCATCCTCGGCCTGCCCAAGGACGCTCACCCGATGCACGTCGTGCAGACCGCGGTCGCCTACCTCGGCGCCGTCGACCCCGAGGCCGACGTCGAAAGGCCCGAGGCCAACCTCGCGAAGGCCGAGCGCCTCTACGCGCAGCTGCCGACGATCGTCGCGATCGACCACCGTCGCCGCCACGGGCTCGACCCGGTGGCGCCGACGAAGGACCTCGACTATGCGGCGAACTTCTTCAAGATGGTCTTCGACGAGGTTCCCGCCGACGAGGTCGTGCGCAGCTTCGACATCTCGATGATCCTCTACGCCGAGCACTCGTTCAACGCCTCGACGTTCACCGCCCGCGTCATCACCTCGACGACCTCCGACCTCTACTCGGCCGTCGCCGGTGCCGTCGGTGCCCTCAAGGGACCCCTGCACGGCGGCGCGAACGAAGCCGTCATGGCGATGCTCGAAGAGGTCGGCACGGCCGATAAGGCCTCGGCATGGATCGACGACGCCCTGGCCCGCAAGGCGAAGATCATGGGCTTCGGACACCGCGTGTACAAGAACGGCGACTCGCGCGTGCCGACCATGCGCAAGGCCTTCGAGGAGATGGCCGAGGTCAAGGGCGCGACCGACCTCCTCGACCTCTACAACACCTTCGAAGAGGACTTCGTCTCCCGCAAGGGCATCTATCCGAACCTCGACTACCCGTCGGGTCCGGCCTACCACCTCATGGGATTCGACACCGAGCAGTTCACGCCGATCTTCGTCATGGCCCGCATCACCGGCTGGACCGCGCACATCTTCGAGCAGCAGGCCTCGAACGCGCTCATCCGCCCGCTCAGCGCCTACGACGGTCAGCCGCAGCGCGAAGTCCCCGACAGCCGGGGCTGAGCATGAGCACCGACGGTCGGTCCACCCCGGGCCGGTACCGTCCGGTCGACCTCGAGGGTTTCGACTTCACCGTCACCGGTGGCGTCGGGACCCTCGTTCTCGATCGGAGGGAGAAGCGCAACGCCCTGTCCCGGGCGATGTGGCGGGCTCTGCCGGAGATCATCGCCGGCGTCGACGCCGATGACACGATCGCAGCGCTGATCATCACCGGTGCCGGCGGGCACTTCTCCGCCGGATCGGACATCGCCGACCTCGACGTCCCCATCGCCGACTTCTGGGAGCTCAACTCCTCCGCCGAGGCGGCCCTGGCCTCTGCGCGGACCGTGACCATCGCCGCGATCGAGGGCAACTGCGTCGGCGGCGGCACCGAGATCGCCGCCGCCTGCGACATCCGCATCGCCGCCCCCGGGTCGACGTACGGGGTCACCGCTGCGAAGCTCGGACTCGTCTACCCGCCGGGACCGACGAGGAGTCTCGCCCGCGTGCTCGGCGACGCGTGGGCACGGTACCTGCTGCTCACGGCCTCGATCGTCGACGTCGACCAGATGCAGCGCCTCGGCTTCATCCACGAGACCGCGGACGACCCGCTCGCCCGCGCCCAGGAGCTGGGGGAGCGCATCGCGTCCCTGTCCCAGCTCAGTCAGATCGGGGCCAAGGCCGTCCTCGACGGCGAGTTCGACGGAGGCGGGCAGCCGCCTCGGTGGCTCGATGAGGCCTACCGGGCGGAGATCGCCCGCGGCCAGGAGGCGTTCTTCGCCAAGAAGACCCCCGAGTTCGGCTTCAGCGCAGGCGACTGGCGGGGCTGAGGAGCCCCTGCCGCGGGATACACTGAGCCAATGCGCCTCGCCGTCCTCGATATCGGATCCAACAGCGTCCACCTCCTCGTCGTCGATGCCCACGTCGGGGCACCGCCGCTGCCGGCGACCTCGCACAAGGAGATCCTCCGCCTCGCCGAGTACCTCGGCCCGGACGGCTCGATCGGTGAGGAGGGCCAGCAGCGGCTGCGCGACTTCGTCGCCGAGGCAGTCGAGATCGCCGAGGACCAGGGCGCGGAGCAGATCCTCGCCTTCGCCACCTCGGCGGTCAGGGACGCCCCCAACGGTGAGGAGCTCATCGCCTCGATCAGCAAGCAGATGGGCGTCACCCTCACCGTCATGTCCGGCAGGGACGAGGCCCGGGTGACGTTCCTCGCCGCCCGCCGCTGGTTCGGATGGTCGGCCGGGAAGATCCTCCTGCTCGACATCGGCGGGGGCTCGCTCGAGATCGCCGCGGGCCAGGACGAGTATCCGCAGGCGGCGGTCTCCGTCCCGCTCGGGGCCGGACGCACGTACGCCGACTTCCTGCCCGGGGAGATCCCCGACGCCGAGGACATCCACCGGCTGCGCAAGTACGCCCGCGCCCAGATCGGGCGCATCGCCGGGGAGATCAACCGCGTCGGCACCCCCGACCACGTCGTCGGCTCCTCGAAGACCTTCCGGTCGCTCGCCCGCATCGCCGGAGCCGCCCCGAGCGGGGACGGCATCTACGTCCCGCGCAAGCTCTTCCGCCGCGACCTGCCCGGCATCATCGACACCCTGTCCGCGCGCACTCCCGCCGAGCGCGCCACACTGCCCGGGGTCTCCGAGGCCCGCGCCGGTCAGGTGCTCGCCGGCGCCATCGTCGCCGAGGCGGCCTTCACGATCTTCGACATCACGGTGATGAACATCTCCCCATGGGCGCTGCGCGAAGGCATCATCATGCGGAAACTCGACCTGTTGGATTCGGCGGAGACCACCTCGGCGATGGGCAGAACCGCCGACTGAATCGATGGCCGGTCTCACAGTCGGATCTGTTCCCATTTGCTCTCCGCACCTGTTAGCTTGTGATTACCGGCCAGTCACCTTCGGCCGGCCGCCACGGGGCAGATTCCCCGATCTCTGGAGGCAAGAGCGCAATGCGAAACGGCGAGCTATCCCCCTCGTTCCGTGAAGAATCCCTGCACACCATGGAAGCGACGAGTCCGGACGACCCGCTCGACGTCTTCGTCGTCGGGGGAGGGGTGACGGGAGCGGGCTCCGCCTTCGACGCCGCCACCCGCGGACTCAAGGTCGGCGTCGTCGACGCCCACGACTGGGCCTCGGGCACCTCCTCGCGGTCCTCGAAGCTCATGCACGGGGGACTGCGCTACCTCGAGATGCTCGACTTCAAACTCGTCGCCGAGGCGCTCAAGGAACGTGACCTGCTGCTCACGCACACCGCACCCCACCTCGTCGAACCCGTCGCGTTCGTCTTCCCCTTCGAGCACCGCCTCATCGACCGGGCCTTCATCGGCTCCGGCGTCCTCCTCTACGACACGATGGCCACGCGGCCCGGGCGCAAACGCGCCGTGCCGATGCACCGCCACCTCGGCAAGAAGGCGCTGAGCGCGCACTTCCCGGGCCTCGCCGACGACGCAGCGGTCGGTGCGCTCGAATACTACGACGCGAAGGTCGACGACGCCCGCTTCGTCATGACGCTCGTGCGTTCGGCCGTGAGCTTCGGCGCCGCCGCAGCCAACCACGTCTCCGTCATCGACTACCTCCACGACGGGGACCGGGTGTCCGGGGTCCGCGTGCGCGACGAGGTCTCGGGCCGTGAGTTCGATGTCTACGCCCGCCGGACCATCCTCGCCGGCGGCGTCTGGACCGAGCAGCAGCAGGACCTCGCGAAGGCCGACGCCGGACTCAAGGTGCTCGCCTCGAAGGGCATCCACATCACCGTCGATCAGGACAAGATCAAGGCCGACCCGGACACCGGCATCATCTCGAAGACCGAGAAGTCCGTGCTCTTCGTCATCCCGTGGGACGGCTACTGGGTCATCGGCACCACGGACACCCCGTGGAAGGAGGACGTCGCCGCCCCGGTCGCGACCTCCGACGACATCGACTACCTCCTCGAGCACGCCAATGCGATCCTCGAGAACAAGCTCAGCCGCGACGACGTCATCGGCGTCTACTCGGGTCTGCGACCGCTCCTCCAGCCGGTGGAGAAGGACGGCGAGGCTTCGACGAAGGTCTCCCGCGAGCACACCGTCATGGAGGTCGAGCCCGGCCTCTCGGCGATCGCCGGCGGCAAGTTCACGACCTACCGGGTGATGGCCGAGGACGCCGTCGACTTCGCACTCGGCGACGAAGCCGCCGACCGGACCTCGCTCACCGAGTCCGTGCCGCTGCTCGGCGCCCAGGGCGTGGGCGCGGTCCGCCGCGGCCAGGCCGGCATCGCCGAGCGCTACGGCTGGGACGAAGCCCGGGTCAAGCGTCTCATCCGCCGCTACGGGACGATGCTCGAGGACCTCCTCGACCTCATCGACGACAACCCCGAACTCGGTCAGCCCCTGCCGGGAGCCGAGCGCTACCTCGGCGTCGAAGCCCACTACGCTGCCACCTCGGAAGGCGTCGTCCGTCTCGAGGACGTCCTCGAGCGCCGGATGCGGCTCAACTACGAGGTCAGGGACCGGGGCAAGGCCGCCGCCGAGGCGGTCGCCGAGATCATCGCCCCCGTCCTCGGCTGGGACGCGGAGAAGGTCGCCGCCGAGGTCGCGGCCTTCCGCACCCACGTCGACGCCCAGGTCGCCGCGGAGTCCACGCACGACGACGCCGCCGCGGCAGCGCTCGTCACCGACAGCTGGAGCGCACGCTAGGAGGACACGGCACACCGCCTCGGCGGGGGAGGGACGAGGACGTCGCCCCCGCCGCTCCGACCCTCACCGGGTCAACCACGATCCCCATCTCATCCCATCTCAACAAAGGAGTTCACCCACTATGGGAACGATTGGCACGATCCTCCTCCATGAGACGGCGGGCACGGCGATGCTGCTGCTGCTCGGCGTCGGCGTCGTCGCGAACGCGGTGCTCGCCAAGACCAAGGGCAATGCCGGCGGCTGGCTGATGATCTCGCTCGGCTGGGGACTTGCGGTCTTCGCCGGCGTCTACGTCGCCTACAAGTCCGGCGCCCACCTCAACCCCGCGGTGACGCTCGGCATCCTCGCCAGCGGCGCCACCGAGTACGCCCCGGGCATTCCGATCACGGTGGGCACGACCTTCGCCTACCTCTTCGCGCAGCTCCTCGGTGCGACCCTCGGTGCGATCCTCGCGTGGCTGGTCTACAAGAAGCACTACGACGCGGAAGGCGAGCCGGGCAACATCCTCGGCACCTTCTCCACCGGGCCCGAGGTGCGCAGCTACGGCTGGAACGTCCTCACCGAGGCGATCGGCACCTTCGTCCTCGTCTTCATCATCCTCCTCTTCGGCGGGACCCCCAGCGGGCTGGGACCCCTCGCCGTCGCACTGGTCGTCGTCGTCATCGGCGCCTCCCTCGGCGGGCCGACCGGCTACGCGATCAACCCTGCTCGCGACCTCGGTCCCCGCATCGCGCACACGATCCTGCCGATCCCGAACAAGGGCAGCTCCGACTGGAGCTACGCGTGGGTGCCGATCGTCGGCCCCATCCTCGGCGGCGTCCTCGCCGGCCTCGTCTCGAACGCCTTCATCTGAGAACAGTGACATCCTAGATACCACCACGAAGCTCGGCGCCCCGGGCGCCGAACGGACACAGGAGTCTTCATGAGCCAGGACAAGTACATCCTCGCAATCGACCAGGGCACCACCTCGTCGCGGGCGATCGTCTTCGACCACAACGGGCAGATCGTCTCGAGCGGGCAGCTCGAGCACGAGCAGATCTTCCCCCGCGCGGGCTGGGTCGAACACGACCCGAAGGAGATCATCCGCAACACCAACGAAGCGATCGGCCAGGCGCTGTCGCGGGCGAACATCAACCGCCACCAGCTCGAGGGCGTGGGCATCACCAACCAGCGCGAGACGACGGTGGTGTGGGACAAGAACACCGGCGAACCCGTCTACAACGCGATCGTCTGGCAGGACACGCGCACGCAGAAGATCGCCGACGAACTCGGCGGCGACGAGGGCGCTGACAAGTACAAGGACCGTGTCGGCCTGCCGTTGGCGACCTACTTCGCCGGTCCCAAGGCCAAGTGGATCCTCGACAACGTCGACGGCGCCAGGGAGGCCGCGGAGAACGGCGACCTGCTCTTCGGCACGATGGACTCGTGGGTGCTGTGGAACCTCACCGGTGGTGTCAACGGCGGAGTCCACATCACCGACGTCACCAACGCCTCGCGGACGATGCTCATGAACATCGACACCCTCGACTGGAACGAGGAGATCGCCGCCGACATGGGCATCCCGATGTCGATGCTGCCGGAGATCAAGTCGTGCTCGGAGATCTACGGCTACGGCGCGAAGAACACCCTGCTCATCGACACCCCGATCTGCGGCATCCTCGGCGACCAGCAGGCGGCGACCTTCGGGCAGGCGTGCTTCGAGAAGGGGCAGGCGAAGAACACCTACGGCACCGGCAACTTCATGCTCATCAACACCGGCACCGAGCCGGTGGCGAGCAAGAACGGCCTGCTCACGACCGTGGCGTACAAGATCGGCGAGGACGACGCGGTCTACGCCCTCGAGGGGTCCGTGGCTGTGACCGGTTCGCTCGTCCAGTGGATCCGGGACAACCTCGGACTCATCAAGGACGCCCCCGAGGTCGAGGTGCTCGCGAAGCAGGTAGAGGACAACGGCGGCTGCTACATCGTGCCCGCGTTCTCCGGTCTCTTCGCCCCGCACTGGGAGTCCGACGCCCGCGGCGTCATCGTCGGCCTCACCCGGTACGTCAATAAGAACCACATCGCCCGGGCCGCCCTCGAATCGGTCGCCTTCCAGTCACGTGAGGTCCTCGATGCGATGAACCTCGACTCCGGCGTCGAGCTCACCGAGCTCAAGGTCGACGGCGGCATGGTCGCCAACGAGACGCTCATGCAGTTCCAGGCCGACCTCCTCGGCGTGCCCGTCATACGCCCCGAGGTCATCGAGACCACGGCGCTCGGTGCCGCGTACGCAGCGGGCATCGCCGTGAAGTTCTGGAGCGGCGAGGAGGACGTGAAGAACAACTGGCACGAGGACAAGCGCTGGGTGCCGGAGATGGACGACGAGACGGTCGCCCGCGTCTACCGCCTGTGGAACAAAGCCGTCGACAAGTCCAAGGGCTGGGTCGACGAGGACGTCGAGGAGCTCTACGGCTGACGCGCGCCGTCTCAGCCGCCTTCCGGGCGCTCAGCCACCCTTCGCCGAGTGGCTGGGCGCCCTTCGGGTTGTCGGAGCCGGGTGTCTGTCGCCGGGTCAGCGGACCAGACCCCCGCCGAGGCGGCCAGACTCAGAGCTCGACCGTGTACATCCGCTCGGGCACCGCGGGTTCGACGCCGTCGTAGACGTGCGTGATCTCCGTGCGCGCCCACCCCTGCTTCTCGTAGAAGCGCATCGCCCGGTCGTTGCCCTCGGCGACCATGAGGTAGGCGCGTGCATAGCCGTCGTGGCGCAGCTCGTCCTCGAGTGCGGTGAAGAGGACGGCGGCGACCCCGGTGCCGAAGGCCTCGGGGGCGAGGTTGATATGGGCGAGCTGGCCGAGGTCCGCGGTGACGGGGAGACGGTCGAGCACCTCGGCGGGGTCACGGGGTGCGCTCACCCCGCCGAAGCCGAGGATCCGGTCGCCCGCGACGACGACGAAGTTGCGGACCCGGTTGTCGGGGTCGCTGAGCGCCTGAGTCCAGTTCGCGGCGAAACGGTCCTCGTCCAATCCGTCGAGGAACTCGTCGGCCATGATGCCGCGGTAGGCGGCCCGCCATGCGGCGACGTGGATCTCGGCGAGGCGGGGGACGTCGGAGACGCGGGCGGGACGGACGTCGGCAGGAATCATGGGCACAGACTATCCGGTCACCTCGGCGAGGGGGATTCCCAGACCACGGCGAGTGGGCGACTCCGCGGAGAAGGCGAGTGGGTGATTCCGAGGAGAGGGCGAGGGACGATTCCGAGGAAAACCGGAGCGGCAGGGCCGGCGAGGAGGACTAGACTGGTGGAGATGAGCAAGGCGAAGAAGTCGAAGTCGGGGCGCAAGGTTCTGACTGCGAAGAACTCGGCGCGGTCGAACTCCCGGCGCCACCGTGAGTTCTTCGCGGCGAACCAGGTGTACGACCACGACACCCATCACGTCTCCGACCACCCGATCAGGATCGGACTCTCCTCCTCGTCGGTCTCGCCGATGACCGTCGAGGAGACGTTCGCGCAGGCCTCGTCGATCGGCTACGACGGCGTCGAGATCATGGTCACCCACAACGCCGAGACGAGGGACGTCGACCTCATCACCGGACTCGCCGCGGACACCGGCCTCGACGTCATGTCGCTGCACGCGCCGACGCTGCTCTTCCTGCCCCGCGTCCTCCACAAGGACCACTGGGAGAAGCTGCGGATCACAGCGAACCTCGCCCGCGAGGTCGGGGCGACCACCGTCGTCCTCCACCCGCCCTTCCGCTGGCAGGGGGCGTACGCGCGCGAATTCGTCGACGGGGTGCGAGAGGTCTCCGAGGAGACCGGAGTCGTCCTCGCGGTGGAGAACATGTACCCGTGGCGGGCGGGAGTGCGCGAGATCCTCGTCTACTACCCCGACTGGAACCCGCTCGACGAGGACTACGACGCTCTCACCTTCGACTTCTCCCACGCCTCGACGGCGGGGATGAACGCGCTCGACACCGTCGCCGAGATCTTCCCGCGCCTGCGCCACGTCCACCTCACCGACGGTGCGGGCTCGCTCAAGGACGAGCACCTCGTGCCCGGGGCGGGGACCATGCCCGTGGCCGAGACGCTCCAATACCTCGCGAAGCACAACTGGTCCGGCGACGTCGTCGTCGAGGTCAATACCCGCTTCGTCGCCAAGAAGTCCACCCGTGAGCAGATGCTCGCCGACTCCCTCGCCGTCGCCCGCAAGCACCTCGGACTCGACGGTGTGCCGGGGGAGGGGTCGGGGTCCGCGGGCTCCGGAACCGGGGCTGCGGGCGCTGGTGCACCGGACGGTGGGACCTCCCACTCAGAGCCGACGACTCCTGGGGAGGCGTCGCCTGTGGAGACCTCGCCGGAACCGGGGACTTCTCACCGGTCAGCGTCGTCGAAGCGCGCCTCCGCCGACGCGAGCTGACCATCTGACCTCGTCACCTGCCTGCGCCGTGCCTGCGGCGTGCCCGCACGGAGGGCACCCCTTCGGAGTTCCGCCCACTCTTGTCGCGCGGTCGCGGCACCGATTTCGCGGTCACCGGCTCCTCTGACACCATCGGGGAGGGACGACTTCAGAAAGGCTGACCTCCATGACCACGATCGCTTCCATCGGCACCGGCAATATGGGCACGGCGCTCATCAAGGGCATCCTCGACGCGGATCCGAGCATCGAGGTGCGGGCGACGACGCACTCCGCCGCCTCGGCGCAGCGCCTCGCCGCCGCCCTGCCTGCCGCCACCGTCACCTCGGTGGAGGATGATCCCGACGCCAACCGGGCGGCGGCCGAATCCGCGGACTTCGTCTTCCTCGGCGTCAAGCCGTGGATGATGGCCGAGACCGTGCGCGACCTCGCCCCCGCCCTGACCGGGCAGTCCGTGCTCGTGTCGATGGCCGCCGGCGTCTCCGCCGCCGACCTCGCCCGACTCGCCCCGAACAGCCCGATCGTGCGGATCATGCCGAACACCCCGAGCGCGATCGGCCACGGCGTCATCGCCCTGTCCCCGGCTCCCGGAGTCGACCCGACCGCCGCCGCGACTCTGCGCAGGCTGCTCTCGGGCGCAGGCCTCGTCGTCCCCCTCGACGAAGCCGAGATCCCCGCCATGACCGGGATCTCCGGGTCCGGTGTGGCGTACTTCTTCCTCCTCGCCGAGGCGATGATCACCGCCGGCGTCAAGCTCGGGCTCACCGAGGAGACTGCAGCGAAGATGGTCGTCGCCACCGCCGACGGCGCCGGACGCCTGCTGGCCGACAACCCTGACCCCGCGGCCCTGCGGAAGGCCGTGAGCAGCAAGGGCGGGACCACCCTGGCCGCGCTCAACACCTTCATCGACGGCGGCATCTTCGACCTCGCCGAGGCGGCCGTCACCGCGGCCGCTGACCGCTCGCTCGAGATGGAGAAGGAGAACTCCGCCGCGATCGACGGGTGATCCGATCGGGCGGATGCGTTCCGAGGCGTTCGGGTTGCTGCGTTCCGAGCCGGCCCAGCGGCAACACTGCTGTGTCCGGCGGCCCGAGTGCCGTGCCGGGCGCCGCGTTACGGCAGGATGCCCGCGGCTCGGGCGACCGAGACGGCTTCGTGCCGGGTCCGGGCGGTGAGCTTGACCATGGCGGTGTTGAGGTAGGACTTCACGGTCGACTCCCGCAGTCCCAGCGCCTCGGCGATGCGGGCATTCGACCATCCCAGCGCCACATGCGAGAGGATGTCGGTCTCCCGCGGTGAGAGGCTCACCGAGGAGGTCGGCTCCGGAGCCGACTCCGGGTTGTGGCCGGAGAGGATGTCGGCGAGTCGGGTCTCGATGGAGGTCAGCCGCTCGCGGGTGGCCTCGTCGGCGACGTCGGAGCGGATCGCCCGCAGCTCGGCGAAGGTCCGGCGCAGCGCTTCGCGGCTCGAGGCGTCGAGGTCGGCGAGCGGCTCGACGGGAGGGGTGACCGGCTGCGGTCGACGCAGCCCGAGTCGGCCGAGGTCGACGGAGAGCTGACGGACCCGTCGGACGAGGTCACCGGTCTGCGGAGCCGCCTCGGCGTAGGCCTTGCGATGTCCGCAGTAGATCATTCCGGTCACCTCGCCGCCGAGGAGGGTGGGGACGGCGATGAGCACCTGGATGCCCTCGCCGAGGACCTCCTCGTCGTAGTGGTGCGTGATGAATGGGTCGATCTCGTAGTCGCGGGTGAGCTGCGGGGTGCCCTCGGTCAGGGCGCGCCCGCCGAGCCCGCGGCCCGTGCTGACGATGAGGGAGGCCAGGCCGTCCCGGCTCGCTCCGGCGACGGCCTCGACCGAGACCGATCCCTCCTCGACCATGCCGCCGAAGACGACGTCTCCGGTGCCGTTCGCGTGCAGGGAGTCGACCGCCTCGGCGAAGAGACGGCGGGATTCGGATTTCAGCGCCCGAGCTTCCTTGGCCATGACGTTCATGTGAATACGCTACCAACTTTCGGTGGTATTCCCCATGACCGAGCGGACGATAGGTTGACGATGTGTGATTCAGACCACTGACGCTCGAACCACATTCGAATGGAGAAACCATGTCCGATCCGTCGCCGAGAGGGGTGGACTTCCTCGCCGAGGAGGAGAACCCCGAATTCAAGGCACTCAAGCGCAAGCGCTTCTCAGTGGTGATCCCACTGTCGATCGCGTTCCTTGCGTGGTACTTCCTCTACGTCATCCTCAGCACGTACGCGCACGACTTCATGTCGACGAAGGTCGTCGGGGAGATCAACGTCGGCCTCGTGCTCGGCCTGCTGCAGTTCGTCACGACGTTCGCGATCACGATGTTCTACGTCTCGTTCGCCAACAAGAAGCTCGACCCACCGGCCACCGCGATCCGTGAGCGCCTCGAACAGGAATCGGAAGGAGTCACCCGATGACCGAGATCTTCGCTCAGGCGACCACAGAGGTCGAGAACAACCCGATCCTCAACATCACGATCTTCGCGGCCTTCGTCGCGGTCACCCTCTTCATCGTCCTGCGGGCGAGCCGGAACAACAAGACCGCGTCGGACTACTACGCGGGCGGACGGTCGTTCAGCGGGCCGCAGAACGGGTTCGCGATCTCCGGCGACTACCTCTCGGCGGCGTCGTTCCTCGGCATCTGCGGGGCGATCGCCGTCAACGGCTACGACGGGTTCCTCTACTCCATCGGCTTCCTCGTCGCCTGGCTCGTCGCGCTCCTGCTCGTCGCCGAGCTCATGCGCAACACGGGCAAGTTCACGATGGCCGATGTGCTCTCCTTCCGCCTCCGGCAGCGCCCGGTGCGCATGGCCGCGGCGATCTCGACGCTGGCCGTGTGCTTCTTCTACCTGCTCGCGCAGATGGCCGGAGCCGGCGGTCTCGTCTCGCTGCTCATGGGCATCGACGGCAAACTCGGACAGTCGCTCGTCATCGCCGTCGTCGGCGCCCTGATGATCCTCTACGTCCTCGTCGGCGGCATGAAGGGCACGACCTGGGTGCAGATCGTCAAGGCGGTCCTCCTCATCGCCGGAGCCGGGGCGATGACGATCTGGGTGCTCGCGCTCAACGGCTTCAACCTCTCGACCCTGCTCTCCAACGCAGTCGCCAATGCCGCCGAGGGAGTGGGGGAGGGCGTGCTCAATCCCGGACTCCAGTACGGGTCGAACCCGCTCGACTTCATCTCACTCGCCCTCGCGCTCGTCCTCGGCACCGCGGGTCTGCCGCACGTGCTCATGCGCTTCTACACGGTGCCCACGGCCCGGGAGGCGCGGCGGTCGGTGGTCTGGGCGATCTGGCTCATCGGCGCGTTCTATCTCTTCACCCTCGTCCTCGGCTACGGTGCGGCCGCGCTCGTCGGCGCCGATGCGATCAAGAACGCTCCCGGCGGGGTGAACTCCGCGGCTCCGCTGCTCGCCCTCCAGCTCGGGGGTCCGCTGCTCATGGGCTTCATCTCCGCGGTCGCGTTCGCCACGATCCTCGCCGTCGTCGCGGGGCTCGCGATCACCGCAGCCGCATCCTTCGCCCACGACATCTACGCGAGCGTGATCAAGAAGGGCAAGGTCGAGGACCCCGACGCTGAGGTGAAGATCGCCCGCCGCACCGTCGTCGTCATCGGCGCGGTCGCCATCCTCGGCGGGATCGGGGTGCAGGGACAGAACATCGCGTTCCTCGTCGCGCTCGCCTTCGCGGTCGCGGCGAGTGCGAACCTGCCGACGATCATCTACTCGCTGTTCTGGCGCCGCTTCACCACGCGCGGTGCGGTGTGGTCGATCTACGGCGGACTGGGCTCGGCGATCCTGCTCATCGCATTCTCCCCGGTCGTCTCCGGTTCCGAGACCGCGATGATCCCCGGCGCCGACTTCGCGATCTTCCCGCTGTCGAACCCCGGCATCATCTCCATCCCGCTCGGGTTCATCCTCGGGTGGCTCGGGTCGATCACCGACAGGACGGTCGAGAGTCCCGAGCTGGCAGCCGAGATGGACGTCCGTGCCCACACCGGCTTCGGCGCCGAGGCGGCCGTCGAGCACTAGACGAGGTGAGGCGCGCCGGTCGGCGCGGCGCTGCGGCGGGCGGCCGTTGCGGCGCTGCCTCCGACGCCCCGCTGCCGACGCCCCGCTGACCCGCTGCAGCGGCAACCGCTCGGTTCTGATCCCCAGGGAGGACTCTGATCCATACCATAGGGATCGGAACCGAGCGGTTGTCATCTCTGCGACTTGCGCTCGCCGAACTGTGGATGACACTGCGACCAGCCGCCGGCGTCTGGGGCTCGCGCTCGGCCGACCAGTCGCGCAGTCGGTTGGGTCTGGGACCGGCGCGACGGGCATCGTCCGCGCTCGGGTGCCCTGTTCTCCCGCTGCCCGCCGTCCGCAGCGACCGGCGCCACTTCTGTGCGATCGGCTGTGGGAATGTCTGCGACCGGTGCTCAGATCGCCTGAGGACGCCGACGAACACTCCACAGGCCGACTGCGTCCCCATTGACGTTGTCGAAGTCCCGCGGTGACCGTGTGCAGATGTACAACGTCATCCGCTCACAGGAGCTTCGAGCACATGGAGTGCACAGCCGAGTCGTCAAGTCCGCGGTGGACTGCTGTCTGCTCAGACTCACCCGCGGGATGTACAGCGTCATCCGCCGGTGCGAGAATCCCCAGCATGCGCGGATCGCCGAGCTGATCACCGATGAGGACTGGCTGCGGCGAGTCAGGGAGCACGCTCAGAGCACACAGAAGCACGACTACGAATACGCCGACCTGCTCGAGAAACTCAAGATCGCGTCCTACCCCCACTACCGGGTGGATGACGTCATCTGCGGCGTCTCTGCGGCTCGCATCCACGACCTGCCGTTGTATCGTGTGGGAACCCAGCGCATCCACATCGCCTCGCCATCGCACAGACTGAGGACCGGCATCGTCAGCCGGACGACGCGAGAGGTGCCTGCAGCCGACACCGTCATGGTCGGCAAGATGCGACTCACCTCACCTGCGCTGACAAGCCTGGACCTGATTCCGCAGATCGGGGAGCCGGGGGCGTTCGCCGCGATGGAATCGGTCGTGAGGCGCTCAGTCTTCGGGGCCGAGGAGGCCAGTGCAGGGCGATTCGGATATCCGCCCGACGTGGGGCAATTGGAGCGGAAGGCGGTGGAGGAGCACTTCGCCCCCGTGCTCGCGCGTCTGCCCAAGGGGCGGGCGCGTGCCGCGCGGCTCATCGGTCGGATCGGCGCTCGCTCGGAGAGTTACGCGGAGAGCCGGTGCTCCTACAACCTCAGCCTCCTCGGGCTCTGCGGGTTCGAACAGCAGGTGCAGGTCCACGAGAAAGGCCGACTCGTCGCGCGCGTCGACTTCATGGACCGGGTGGCGAAGACTGTGCTCTTCGTCGACGGGGCCGCCAAATACGTGGAGAACGGGGGAGCGCGGCTGCAGAAGGAGGCGACTCAATTCAACCGCCTGGTCGCCTTGGGCTACCGCATCGTGAGGTTCACCTTCGCCGAGGTGATGGACCTCGAAGCATTCGCGACGAAGCTCTACGGGCAAGCTCCGTGGCTGCGAGGGCGCGTGACTCGCAATCGCTCGGTGTGAATCCGTATGGCATGGATCGATCCATGCCATACGGATTCACACCGAGCGGTTGCCCCAGGAGAGCGCGACGCCCCCTACGGGCGACCGGCGAAGCGGCTGAGGAGTTCGACGTTGCCCGCGACGATGAGGAGGTCCTGCTTGCCGACGCGGGTGGTCGGTTCGGCGTACGTGAAGTCGCGGCCCGGGCTCTTGATGCCGACGATCGTCACACCGTACTTGTCGCGGACCTTCGCCTCGCCGAGGGTGAACCCCTGGATCTCCCGCGGCGGGCGCATCTTCACGACCGCGAAGTGGCCTTCGTCGAACTCGATGTACTCCATCATCCGGGAGCTCACGAGGTGGGCGACGCGGATGCCGGCATCGGACTCCGGGTAGAGGACATGGTGGGCGCCGATGCGGTGGAGGATCTTGCCGTGCGCGGGGGAGATCGCCTTCGCCCACACCTGCGAGACCCCGAGGTCGACGAGGTTCGCCGTCGTGAGCACGCTCGCCTCGATCGAGGTGCCGATGCCGACGACCGCGGTCTGGAAGTCCGCGGCACCGACCTGGCGCAGGGCGTCGATGTTCGTCGAATCGGCCTCGACGACGTGGGTGAGTTTGCCGCTCCAGTCCTTGACGAGCTCGGCGTTGTGCTCGATGGCCATGACCTCGCGTCCCAGTCGCGTGAGCGTGACCGCAGTCGCCGAGCCGAAGCGTCCGAGCCCGATGACGAGGATGGAGGAGTTCTCGTTAGCCAACGACCGGCCTTTCTTCGGGGTAGCGGTAGAGACGGGCAGAGTCCTGCATGGACAGGGCTGCCGCCAGTGTAATCGTACCGAGACGCCCGATGAGCATGAGGACGGACAGCGTGTAGAGCCCCGGTTCCGAGACCGAGGCGGACACGCCGGCGCTCAGCCCGACGGTGCCGAACGCCGAGATCACCTCGAAGAGCACCCGGTCGAGGGATTCGTCGCTGATCTGGAGCATGACGAGGGTGCCGACGAAGACGATCGTCGCGCCGGTGAGCAGGATGGAGATCGAGAGTTTGATCGTCGAGGCGGTGAGCCTGCGACCGAACACGTTGACATCGGTGAGGCCCCGCGCCTCGGCGTAGGCGGCGAGGACGAGCACGGCCACTGTGGTCACCTTGATGCCGCCCGCCGTCGATGACGACCCGCCGCCGATGAACATCATCACGTCCATGAGCAGGTGCGTCGACTGGCTCATATCGGCGACATCCATCGTCGAGAACCCGCCCGAGCGCGGCATCACGGCCATGAAGAGGACCTCCATGAGCGTGTGGCCGGCGTTCTTGTCCCCGAGGGTCTTCGGGTTGCCGGATTCGAAGAGGAGGAGGAAGACGAACCCGAGCGCGAGCACGATCGTCGTCGTCGTCAGGGTCAGGCGGGTGTGCAGGTCCCAGTTCTTCGGCCGGTTCCAGTTCATCGCGATCATGAGGACGACGGGGAACCCGAGGGAGCCGACGAAGACGCCGATCATGATGAGCGAGAGGATCCACGGATCCTCGGAGAAGTACTCGGCCCCACCCGGGTGGATCGTGAAGCCGGCGTTGTTGAACGCGGAGATCGCGTAGAACACCGAGTACCAGATCGAATCGCCGACGCTGTCGCCGCGCATGAGGAAGCGCGGGAAGAGGAGGATCGCCAGGATTGCCTCGGCGGTGAGGATCGTGACGAAGACCGTCTTGAGCAGGGTGCCGACCTGACCGAGGTTGAGCGCCGAGGTGGCCTGCTGGGCGATGAGGCGCTGCCGGACTCCCAGCCGCCTCGAGACCGCCATCCCGAGCAGCGAGGCGAGGGTGAGGATGCCGAGACCGCCGACCTGGATGCCGGCGGTGATGACGGAGATGCCGAAGTCCGACCAGTAGTCCTCGGTGACCACCGGGGTCAGGCCGGTGACGCAGACCGCGGAGACGGCGACGAAGACGGCGTTGGCGATGTGCTCGGAGAGAGGGACCGATGCGGGGTCGCGCATGCTCGCCGGCAGCATGAGGATGACGGCGAAGACAGCGACGACGGCGACGAACGAGACGATCGCCAGCCGCGCGGGGGAGGCGACGGCGAGGTCGTCGACGAAGTCGCGGACCCAGCGCCCCGGGCGCAGGAAGCGGTCGAGGCTCCAGGGGGAATTGGTGGACACAGACTCCATGGTAGGACGGACGAGGGGCGAATCCCCGTAGGTGAGCCGCGCCATATAGCATTGCCCCATGGCAGATAGCGATGTCTACGTCGTCTGGGACGAGGCGGTGACCGGGTACGACTTCGGTCCCAGCCATCCGATGCACCCCCTGAGACTCGACCTCACCGCGAAGCTTGCGATCGACTTCGAGCTCTTCGACCGCGACGGCGTCGACGTCCGCTCCATCTCCGACCTCGACGAGGCGGCGCTGGCCCGCGTCCACGACGACGACTACATCACCGCCGTCAAGGAGGCGGGCAGTCCCGCCGGACTCGACCATGGGGAGGCGGAGCGGTTCGGGCTCGGCACCGACGACGTGCCCGTGTTCGAGAACATGCACTCCGCCTCGGCGATGCTCTTCCAGGGGTCGGTCGATGCGGCCCGGGCGATCACCAGCGGCGACTACCGCCGCGCGGTGAACTTCTCCGGCGGCATGCACCATGCGATGGCGGATCGGGCGAGCGGATTCTGCGTCTACAACGATGTCGCCGGGGCGATCACCGAGTTCCTCGACGCCGGTTTCGAGCGCATCGTCTACATCGACCTCGACGCCCACCACGGTGACGGCGTCGAAGCCCTCTTATGGGATGACCCGAGGGTGCTGACGATCTCCATCCACGAGTCCGGCAAATACCTCTTCCCCGGCACCGGGTACCCGGCAGACATCGGCGGACTCCGGGCGGCCGCCTCGGCGGCGAACATCGCCCTGCCCCCGCGCACCGGCGACGAGGACTGGCTGCGCGCCTTCGATGCCACCGTGCCCGCCCTCGTCGAGGCCTTCTCCCCGCAGGTCATCGTCTCCCAGCACGGGTGCGACGGACACCGGATGGACCCGCTCACCCACATGCGTCTGAGCATCGACGCGATGCGCGTCGCCACCGAACGCGTCCGCCGGCTCGCCGAGGACCATGCCGAGGGCCGGTGGCTCTCGACCGGGGGAGGAGGGTACGCGATCATCGATGTCGTGCCGCGCGCCTGGACGAACCTCATCGCCATCGCCGCCGACGCCGACATCGACCCGGGGACACGGATCCCCGGGCGCTGGGCGCACTACGCGCAGACGAAGACCGGCCGCGAAGCGCCGCTGACGATGACCGACGGCTTCGACGGCTCCTTCACCCCGTGGTCGCACGGATTCGACCCGGAAACCGAGCTCGACCGCGCGGTCATGGGCACCCGGAAGAACCTCTTCCCCTTCTTCGGCCTCGACCCGTACTTCGACTGACCCGAACGGCCTCCGCACCCGCTGTGGATCTCGACACAGTTTTGGGAAAGAACGGGCCGGGGCGATAGAATTGCACGGTTAGTTCAAAGGGTGGGCACCTGAAGTTCACCTCCACCGACAAGCACAAGGGGTACCCGCGTGGGCTCAGTCATCAAGAAGCGCCGCAAGCGTATGTCGAAGAAGAAGCACCGCAAGCTGCTTCGCAAGACACGTCACCAGCGTCGCAACAAGAAGTAAGACCGGGTACGGTCCTACGCCCCCGCTCGAATCCCATTTCGGCGGGGTTTGTTGTCACCTTCACAACAGGAGTGTGTCGTGGTCGAGCTGACCTTCCTCACCCGCGCCGGTTGCCACCTGTGCGAGACCGCGAAGGCCACCGTCGCCGAGGTGGTGTCCGGCAGGGACGTCACCGTGACCGAGATCGACATCGACAGCGACGAGGAGCTGACCGGCCGGTACGGCTGGGACGTCCCCGTGGTGCTCCTCGAAGGACGACAGCACAGCTTCCACCGGGTCGACCGGGACAGGCTGTCCCGGGCGCTCGAGGCGCTGGGCGCATGAGGCGCCCAGCGGCCGCAGCCCGGAACGCATGAGCAGAGTGAAGGAGTGACACGGTCCAGTGGGCGAGATTCTCTCCGCGGGCAGCATCGAGGGTGTCGTTCGCAAGGACGTCCCCGAGCGCGTCATCTCCCGACTCCCGATCTACCTCCAGACGGTCGAGACGATCGCGGCCACCGGCCAGACCACCGTGTCCTCGGAGGCGCTGGCCAGCCGCAGCGGCGTCTCCCCGTCGATCCTGCGCAAGGACCTCTCCCAGCTCGGCCGCCCCGGACGCCGCGGCGTCGGCTACGCGTGTGCGGAGCTGGCGGCGACGCTGCGGTCCTTCCTCGGCCTCGACCGCGCTCAGAGCGTGGCGATCATCGGCGCCGGACGGCTCGGCTCCGCGCTCGCCGACTATGCCGGCTTCCGCGGCCGGGGCCTGCGGCTGACAGCGATCTTCGACGTCGACGAGGCGAAGGTCGGCACCACCATCGGAGCGCTCACCGTCTCCGACCTCAGCGAACTCGCCACCTGGCCCGATGACATCGACCTCGTGGTCATGGCGGTTCCCGCCTCCGCGGCACCGGCGGCGGCGCGCATCGCCGCCGACGCCGGCGTGCGCGGCATTCTCAACTTCGCACCCACAGTGCTCGAGACCCCGGACTCCGTGCGGGTCCGACAGGTGGATCTGGCCAGTGAGCTGCAAGTACTCGCGTATTACTCGGCGCTCGATGACAACGCCGGCACTCCAGTTGAGGAGCACAGCAATTGACTCTCTTGGTTCTCGGCATCTCCCACCAGTCGGCGCCGATCGACATGCTCGACGCCCTGGCCTTCGGCACCGATGACGTCGACCGTCTGCGGACCGACGCCCTCGGCGGTGCGAGCGTCGACGGTCTCGCCGTCCTCTCGACGTGCAACCGCCTCGAACTCATCGCCGACGTCTCCGCCTTCCACGGCGGGCTCGCCGACCTCGGCAACGCACTCGTGTCCTCAATCGACAAGGAATGGCAGGACATCGCCGGGCACTTCTACGCCCACTACGACTCCCAGGCCCTCCAGCACCTCCTCAAGGTCGCCTGCGGACTCGACTCGATGGCGATCGGCGAGGCCCAGATCCTCGGTCAGCTGCGCTCGACGTTCACCGATTCGATGGCGGCCGGAGCCCTGACCTCCGACCTCTCCCATGCCCTCCAGCAGAGCCTGCGGGTGGGCAAGCGAGCCCATTCCGAGACCGGCCTCGACGAGGTGGCCCGCTCCCTCTTCGGTGCCGCCCTGGAGGCCTCCCAGGCCCACATCGGTTCGCTGCGCGCGGCGAACGCGCTGGTCATCGGGGCCGGTGCGATGTCGGGCCTCGTCGTCGCAGGCCTCCACAAGGAGGGCGTCAATCACCTCACCGTGCTCAACCGCACGATCGAGAAGGCCGAACGCCTCATCGCCGAGGTGGGCGGCCGTGCCCGTGAGCTCACCCCGCGGACACTCGCCGAGGAGATCGCCGACGCCGACCTCATCATCTCCTGCACCGGCGCCCGCGGCGTCGTCGTCACCCGCGACGACATCGTCGCCGGCCTGTCCCAGAGTTCGAAGTCCGCGGCGAACAAGGCCTTCATCGACTTCGCCCTGCCGCATGACATCGACCCGAGCGTGCGCGAGTTCGAACACGTCGCCCTCTTCGGCCTCGGTGAGATCCGTAACCTCCTCACGAGCTCCGCGAACGAACGCGACGCCGCCGTCGTCGAGACCGTCGAAGCCGTGCGCGCGATCATCGCCGAGGAGGCCGACAAGCTCGAGTCCGGGGCGAAGGAGCGCGCCGTCGCCCCCACCGTCACCGCCCTGCGCACGCATGCCAAGGACGTCATCGCCGCCGAGACCGAGCGCCTGGAGAAGAAGATCGGCGAATCCGTCGACGAGAAGGTCTTCGCCGAGATCCGCAAGTCGCTGCACCGTGTGGCCGAGAAGCTCATCCACACCCCGACCGTCAAGGTCAAGGAGCTCGCAATCTCCGACTCCGACGTCGACTACGCCCAGGCCCTCATCCAGCTCTTCGACCTGCCGACGATCAAGGTCGCCCACGCGAAGGCGACCCCGGAGACGAAGGTCGCGAAGGCCTCGAGCCCCGAGCACATCGAAGCCGACGGACTTCGTCCCGTCGCCGACCACACCCTCGACGTCGTCGAACCCGAGCATCCGACGGGCCGGACGATCCGACTCGGCACCCGCCGCTCCCAGCTCGCCCGCTCGCAGTCGACGGCGATCGCCCACCAGATCGCGGCCCTGACCGGCTGGCGGGTCGAGATCGTCGAGGTCGTCACCGAAGGCGACGTCAACATGTCCCCGCTCGCCGGATTCGGCGGCACGGGCGTGTTCGTCTCCGCCGTGCGCCAGGCCCTCCACCAGGGCCAGATCGACGTCGCCGTCCATTCGCTCAAGGACCTGCCGACGACGCCGGAGCCGGGGATCCAGCTCGCAGCGATCCCGCCCCGCGTCGATCCCGCCGACGTCCTCATCGGCCGCGACGGCCTCGGCCTGAGCGAGCTGCCCGCCGGCAGCGTCGTCGGCACCGGTTCGCCGAGGCGCGCCGTCCAGCTGCGCGCCGCCCGCCCCGACATCGAGGTCCGCGGGGTCCGCGGCAACGTCGACACCCGCATCGCCCATGTCCGCGACGGCCGCCTCGATGCCGTCGTCCTCGCCGCAGCCGGTGTCCGTCGCATCGGGCGCCTCGCCGAGGCGACCGACCTCCTCGACTTCGACACGATGCTTCCCGCTCCCGGACAGGGGGCGCTGGCGATCGAGACCCGCGGCGCCGACAGCCCGTTCACCCAGGACGAGGAGCTCATGGCCGGCGACGTCGCCATCCGCACGGCCCTGCGCCGCCTCCACGACGAGGCCACCGACCTCGCCGTGACCTGCGAACGGGCCATCCTCTCCCGCGCCGAAGCCGGATGCTCGGCCCCGATCGGAGCCCTTGCGACGATCGAGGGCGATGAGGTCGTCGTCACCGCGATGATGGCCGACGACGACGGCACCATCGCCCGCACCCGGATGTCCGCGCCGCTGCCCGTCGTCGACGGCGACCTCTCCTCCCGCGACGACGAAGCGCTCAAGGTCGCGGGCAAGGAGATCGCCCGTGTTGCCGACGAACTCGGCACCGCCGCCGCCGAGGACCTCCTGCGCCGACTCGACATCGACCCTGCGCAGTCGTCGGACCACCTCACCCCCGTCAAGGCCGCCGCCCAATCGTCGTCCCAGGGGCGCGCATGAGCAGCGCGGAGATGCCGGAGAAAGCGCCGACGGGACAGGTCCAGCCCCGTCGGCTGCTGCCGGTGGCCCCACGCGTCGTCTTCATCGGCTCCGGGCCCGGGGAGGCGGGACTGATGACCGCACGGGGTGCCGACATCCTCGCTGACGCCTCCCTCGTCGTCTACGACGCCCAGGTCCACGCAGAGATCGTCACCGCCTACGTCCCGCAGGCGGCCGAGGTCATCGACGCCGCCGAACTCGGCCAGGCCGCCTCGACCCGCGGGCGCCGCCTCGCCGACCTCGCCCGCCCCGACAAGACCGTCGTGCGCCTGAGCTCGGACGACGGACTCCTCTTCACGACGACGACCACCGAGGCGGCCGTGTGCCGCAAGGCCGGCATCGACGTCGAGATCGTCCCCGGAGTCGGCCTGTCCGCGGCGACCGCCGCCTACACGGGCACTCCGCTGACGACGAACCGCGTCCGCTCGGTGCGCTACATCGAGTCCGGCCCGCAGACCCACGTCGACGTGTCCAAGCACCGCAACACCACGCACGTGCTCACCGGCACCGCCGCCGAGCATGAAGAGGCCTTCCGCGCCCTGCTCGCTGACGGCTGGGACGAGACGACGAAGGTCCTCGTCGGCTGGGGGATCTCGACGACGGAGCAGACGACGGTGGAGACGACCCTCGGCCAGGCCGCAGCCCTGTGCCGGTCCGCCGGGGACCGGATGGTCGTCATCATGGGCCAGGGCGTCGAGGACCGCGGAGAGCTCAGCTGGTTCGAGACCAAGCCCCTGTTCGGCTGGCAGGTCCTCATCCCGCGGACGAAGGAGCAGGGGACCTCGACCGCCGAGGCGCTCGCCGAGCTCGGCGCCGTCGGCACCGTCGTGCCGACCATCGCGGTCCAGCCGCCGCGCACCCCCACGCAGATGGAGAAGGCGATCCGCGGCCTCGTCGACGGATCCTACGAATGGGTGGGCTTCACCTCGGTCAATGCCGTGCGCGCCGTGCGCATGTGGTTCGAGGACTTCGGCCTCGACGCCCGCTCCCTGGCCGGTGTCAAGGTCGCCGCCGTCGGCGGACGCACCGCCGCGGCGCTGCTCGACTGGGGGATCACCCCTGACCTCGTCCCCGACGGCGAGCACTCCGCCCGCGGACTCGCCGCCTCCTGGCCGGACTACGTCGACGACATCGACCCGATGAACACCGTCCTCCTGCCCCGTGCCGACATCGCCACCGAGGTGCTCGTGGCCGGCCTGCTCGAGAAGGGCTGGGACGTCGACGACGTCACCGCCTACCGCACGGTCCGCGCCTCCCCGCCGCCGGCGCCGATCCGGGAGGCGATCAAGGCCGGCGACTTCGACGCATTCCTCTTCACGTCGTCGTCGACGGTGCGCAACCTCGTCGGCATCGCCGGCAAGCCCGCGGCCACCTCGGTGATCTGCTGCATCGGACCGGCCACCGCGAACACCGCGGAGGAGCACGGCCTGCGCGTCGACGTCCTCGCCGAGGAGGCCAACCTCACCTCCCTCATCGACGGTCTCGTCGCCTTTGCGACGAGGATGCGCGATGAGGACCTCGCCGCGGGGCAGACCCCGATGCGCCCCAGCCAGAAACGCCGGAGAAAGAAGGCCTGACATGGCACCGATCATCCGTCCGCGCCGCCTGCGCTCGACACCGGCGATGCGCCGCCTCGTGAGCGAGGTGCGGCTCCATCCGGCCGACCTCGTCCTGCCCATGTTCGTCAAGGAGTCCCTCAGCCAGCCCGCGCCGCTCTCGGGCATGCCGGGGGTCGTCCAGCACACCCTCGACTCGCTCCTCGACGCCGCACGCGAAGCGGTTGCGGCCGGAGTCGGCGGGCTCATGCTCTTCGGCATCCCCGAGGTCCGCGACGAGACCGGGTCACAGGCCGATGATCCCGAAGGCATCCTCAACCGGGCGCTGCGACTGCTGCGTGATGAGTTCGGCGAGGAGACGGTCATCATGGCCGACCTCTGCCTCGACGAGTTCACCTCCCACGGCCACTGCGGCGTGCTCGACGAGACCGGCCGCGTCGACAACGACGCGACCCTTGTGCGCTACGCGTCGATGGCGGTCGCCCAGGCCCGCGCCGGTGCCCACGTCGTCGGTCTCTCGGGGATGATGGACGGCCAGGTCGCCGTGTGCCGGGAGGCCCTCGACGACCACGGCTTCACCGATGTCGTCGTCCTCGGCTACACCGCGAAGTACGCCTCGGCGTTCTACGGGCCCTTCCGTGAAGCCGTCGACTCCGAGCTCAAGGGCGACCGCAAGACCTACCAGCAGGATCCCGCGAACGGCCGCGAGGCCATGCACGAACTCGACCTCGACCTCGCCGAGGGCGCGGACATCGTCATGGTCAAGCCCGGCCAGCCCTACCTCGACGTCCTCGCAGAGGTGGCCGCCGAGTCCCCGGTGCCCGTGTGGACGTACCAGGTGTCCGGGGAGTACGCGATGATCGAGTTCGCGGCCGCGGCCGGTGCGATCGACCGGGAGAGGGCGATCGAGGAATCGCTCATCGGCTTCAAGCGCGCCGGCGCCGACGCGATCCTCACCTACTGGGCCACCGAGGTCGCCCGGCAGCTGACGGGAGGCCGACGATGAGCGAACCGCGCTGGCTCTCGACTGCTGAACAGAAGTCGTGGCGCAAGTACCTCACGGGCAGCCAGCTGCTCCACACCCAGGTCGAAGCCGACCTGCGGGAGCACTTCGGCATCGGTCTGCCCGAGTACGAGATCCTCGTGCGCCTGAGCGAGAGCGAGAACCGGTCGCTGCGCATGGCGCAGCTCGCCGCGGACACGACGATGTCGCGTTCGCGTCTGACCCACAGTGTTGCGAGAATGGAGAAGAAGGGGCTCCTGGCGAGGTGCCCGATCCCCGAGGACGGTCGCGGCGTGAGCTGTGCGATGACCGACGCAGGATGGGACCTCCTCGTCTCGGCCGCCCCGACGCACGTCGAGAGCGTGCGCGACAACCTCGTCGATCTGCTCGAACCCGAGGAGATGGCGACACTCGGAACCATCTTCACGAAGGTCACCCGGCACCTCAGGGCGAAGGAGAACTCATGACCGAGACCCGGACCACCGCGACCCAGCCGACCACGGAATCGGCAGCGCTCTTCACCCGCGCCGAACGCGTCATCCCCGGCGGGGTGAACTCGCCGGTGCGGGCGTTCCGGGCGGTCGGGGGCACCCCGCGCTTCATCACCTCGGCGACGGGGGCCTGGCTGCGCGACGCCGACGGGAACGACTACATCGACCTCATCGGCTCGTGGGGGCCGATGATCATGGGCCATTCGCGCCCCGAGGTCCTCGCCGCAGTCCAGGAGGCCGCCGTCAAGGGCTTCTCCTTCGGCACCCCGTCCGTCGGTGAGGTCGAACTCGCCGAGGAGATCGTCTCCCGAGTCGACCCCGTCGAGGAGGTGCGCCTGGTGTCCTCGGGCACCGAGGCGACGATGAGCGCGATCCGCCTCGCCCGCGGCTTCACGGGCCGACCCAAGGTCGTCAAGTTCGCTGGCTGCTACCACGGTCACGTCGACTCGCTGCTCGCGCAGGCCGGATCCGGGCTCGCGACCTTCTCCCTCCCCGACACGCCGGGGGTGACCGGGGCCCAGGCCGAGGACACCATCGTCGTGGACTACAACGACGCCGAGGGCCTGCGCGCCGTCTTCGCCGAACACGGGGACTCCATCGCCTGCGTCATCACCGAGGCGAGTCCCGGCAACATGGGCGTCGTCCCGCCCCGGGACGGCTTCACGAACACGATCCGCGAACTCACGAAGGCGCACGGTGCGCTGATGATCAGCGACGAGGTGATGACCGGGTTCCGCGTCTCCGCCGCCGGATGGTACGGCTACGAATCCGAGACGCTGGGCTACCCCGAGGGTCCGGCCGACCTCTTCACGTTCGGCAAGGTCATGGGCGGAGGCTTCCCGGCTGCGGCCTTCGGCGGTCGCGCCGACGTCATGGCCCACCTCGCTCCGGCCGGTCCCGTCTACCAGGCGGGCACGCTCTCGGGCAATCCGGTCGCCACGGCAGCGGGACTCGCGACGCTGCGGCTGACCACCGACCTCGACGTCTACTCGCACATCGGCCGGGCTGCCGACATCCTCCGTCCCGCGGTCGCCGAGGCACTCGACGCCGAGGGGGTGGCCCACACGATCCAGTCGGCGAACTCGATGTTCTCCGTCTTCTTCACCGACCGCGAGGTCGTCGACTACGACGACGCCCGGGCGCAGAACGTCGAGCGCTATTCCGTGTTCTTCAACTCGATGCTCGCCTCGGGCATCCACATGCCGCCGAGTGCCTTCGAAGCGTGGTTCCTCTCCTACGCCCACACCGACGAGATCCTCGAGCGGATCATCGCGGCCCTGCCGGCCGCCGCGAAGGCCGCCGCCGCGGTGCCCGATAAGCCCGCCGGCCAGGAGGCGTGATGAGCACGATCCACCTCGTCCGCCACGGCGAAGTCGACAACCCCGAGGGCATCCTCTACGGCAGGATCCCCGGCTTCGGGCTGACCGAGCGCGGTCACGAGATGGCGCGCCGGGTCAGTGAGCACTTCGCGGAGGCCGACACGCAGCCCGTCGCGCTCGTCGCCTCCCCGCTGCTGCGCGCGCAGCAGACGATGGCCCCGCTGTCCGAGCGCCTCGGTCTGCCGGTGACCACCGACGACCGCGTCATCGAGGCGGCGAACTCGTTCGAGGGGCAGAAGCTCTCGGCGCGCAAGCTCAGCGAACCGAAGAACCTCGTGCGCCTCTACAACCCGCTCATCCCCTCGTGGGGCGAGCCCTACCGGCAGATCGTGCTGCGGATGCAGGCGGCCATGGCCAGCCTCCGAGCCCGCCTCGCACCTCACGGCGAGGAGGCCGAGGCCGTCGTCGTCTCCCATCAGCTTCCGATCTGGATGGCCAGGCTCGCCGGCGAAGGACGCTCCCTCGTCCACGACCCGCGCAAACGTGAATGCGCTCTGGCCTCTGTCACGAGTTTCACATTCGACTCGTCCACACTGGTGTCCGTGAGCTACGAGAACATCTGCGCGGATCTCCAGCCCGGCCACGCGGTGGCAGGAGCATGATCGGCGGCAACCGGCCCCTCGGCCGACGAGCGGTCCTCTCCGGCATCGTCGCAGGCACAGCGCTCGTCCTCAGCGCGTGCAGCGAGAACGACGACCTCGCCGCCCAGGCGGGATCCGATCAGGGGTACGTCTCCGGATCCGGCGTCGTCTCCCAGGTGCCGGTCAAAGACCGCGGCGAACCGCTCGACCTGAGCTTCACGACGATCGACGGCACGCAGATGTCGCTGGCCGACATCCGCCCGAAGCCCGCCGTCATCAACCTCTGGTACGCCGCGTGCCCGCCCTGCCGAGTGGAGGCCCCCGACCTCAAAGCCGTCTCCGAGGAGTTCGCCGACCGGGCACAGTTCATCGGCGTCAACGTCCGGGACCAGGAGCCCGAGGCGAGCGCGTTCATCGCGAACTACCAGATCCCGTACCCGAACATGATCGACTCGAACGGTGACATGGTCGCCCTCCTCTCCGGTGTCCTGCCTCCGCAGGCGACGCCGTCGACTGTCATCCTCGACGCGCAGGGCCGTGCCGCGGCCCGCGTCGTCGGCGCCGTCGACGAGTCGACTCTCAGGGGACTCATCGAGGACGTGCTGGCGGAGTGAATGGGATCGGGGCGGACTTCGCCCAGGCGGTGCTCACCGGTCCTCTGCTGCTCGCGGCCGGTGCCGCAGCGCTTGCCGGACTCGTCTCCTTCGTCTCTCCGTGTGTGCTCCCGCTCGTGCCCGGCTACGTCGGCTATGTCACGGGACTGAGCGGATCCTCCCTCAAGGACAAGGAGACGTGGCGCGTGGTCCTCGGGATCACGCTCTTCGTGCTCGGGTTCACCATCGTCTTCGTCATCCTCGGCACCGGCTTCTCCGCCCTCGGCGCCCTGTTCTCCCAATGGCAGGACATCGTCATCCGGATCCTCGGCGTCGGAGTGATGATCGCCGGGCTCGTCTTCATGGGAGCCTTCGGGTTCCTTCAGAGGGAACGGCGGATCCAGAAGAAGCCGAAGGCGGGACTCTGGGGTGCGCCGGTGCTCGGAGCGACGTTCGCGATCGGGTGGGCACCCTGTGTGGGGCCCACGCTCTCAGCCGTGCTGACGATGTCGCTGAGTTTCGGCTCCGACGGAACGCTGTGGCGCGGCGCCTTCCTCGCGTTCGTCTACTGCCTCGGCCTCGGCATCCCCTTCATCTTCCTGGCGATCGCCATCCACAAGGGTGCCGGCCGCCTCTCCTGGGTGCGCGAGCACCAGACGACGATCGTGCGCATCGGCGGCGCCCTGCTCATCGCGCTCGGCTTCGTCATGGCCATCGGACTGTGGAACCAGTGGATGAATTCCCTGCAGGGACTCATCTACGGATTTGAAGTGGTGATCTAGTGGCAGACAAGACTGCTGACAACACGACGACCGCGGGCGGCCGCGACGCAGGCCCGACGGCGCCCGCGTCGGGGAAGGGCCCGGATCGCACCGCTGTGACCCAACCGCAGCTCGGCTTCATCGGCATGTGCCGGTGGGCGTGGCGGCAGCTGACGACGATGCGCGTGGCGCTCATCCTCCTCCTCGTCCTCGCGCTCGCGTCGATCCCCGGCTCACTGCTGCCGCAGCGGATCCAGGATCCGGGGCGGGTGAACACCTTTCTCGACGAGAACGGGGCGTGGGGAGGCTTCCTCGACGCCATCGGAATGTTCGACGTCTACTCCTCGATCTGGTTCTCCGCGGTCTACCTGCTGCTGATGATCTCGCTGGTCGGATGCATCGTCCCACGCGCCGGCCAGCACTGGAAGGCGATGCGCTCCGCGCCTCCCAAGGGACCGCGGCGGCTGGGAAGGATGCCCGGATACGTGGCGTTCACCTCGGCGGAGGTCGAGGACGGGGAACTCACCGACGAGGAGTTCCTCGACGCCGCGCAGGCCCGGCTGAAGAAGCTCGGCTACCGCACCTCCCGCTACGGTGACCATGTCGCGGCCGAACGCGGCTACCTGCGCGAGACCGGCAACCTCGTCTTCCACATCGCGGTCCTCATGACGACCCTGACCATGGCGATCGGATCGCTCTTCGGGTACGAGGGTCAGCGCGTCCTCGTCGAGGGGGACACGTTCACGAACTCCCTCGTCGCCTACGATTCCTTCGACCCGGGCACCTACTACGATCCCGACAATCTTCCCCAGTTCCGCCTCACCCTCGACGACTTCGAAGCGACCTTCGACGACCAGGCCCTCGGCAACCAGTTCGGTCAGCCCCGCACCTTCGAAGCGCAGGTGACCTCGACGGTGGACGGGAAGTCGAAGACGGAGACGCTCAAGGTCAACGAACCCATCCGCGTCGCCGACACCGGCATCTACCTCACCGGCAACGGGTACGCTCCCGAGGTGACGGTGCGGGACGCGACGGGCAAGGTCGTGCGCTCCGGCCCACAGGTCTTCATCCCCGCCAACGGCGACCCCGGCTACACCTCGGAGGGGGCCATCAAGGTTCCCGATGCCGCGGGTGAGCAGATGGGATTCGTCGGCGTCCTGCTGCCGACGGCGACGCAGAACGAGCAGGGCGACCTCGTCTCGAACTTCGCAGAGCTGCGCAATCCCTACCTCGTCATGAGCGGGTACACCGGTGATCTCGGCCTCGATTCGGGGGTGCCGCAGTCGGTGTACACCCTCGACGCCTCGAGGATGACGCAGATGACCGATGCCTCAGGCGATCCGCTCGTCATCCAGCTCGTTCCGGGGGAGACGCAGCAGCTGCCCAATGGGGGTTCGGTGACGTTCGACGGGGTCAAGCGCTTCATCGCCGTCGACATCTCCCAGGACCCGACCCAGGCGCTCATGTTCATCAGCTCCGCCCTCGTCCTCATCGGCCTCGGACTCTCCCTGTTCATCCCGCGCCGTCGGATGTGGGTGCGGATCAAGGGCGCCGATGTCGAAGTGGCGGCGCTCGCCCGCGGCGAGGATCCGATGGTCGAACGCGCCGCGCGCGAACTCGCCAAGGACCTCGGCAGCGAGAGCCGCGACGACGATGACGACAGGGAAAGATGAGCCGGGCCTACTACAGGGAGTAGAATCGTGTCCGTGTGCTGCCCTGCAGCGAGCACGGCAGTCCGACAACGCTAGGAATTGAGCACCTCACGGTGCGGAGGAATCATGGACGTCAACCTTGATCTGGCGATGTGGTCGAACCAGCTCATCGTCTCCGCGATGGTCGTCTACGCCGTTGCGATGATCTTCTACGCCTTCGACCTCTTCGGCGGACGTGAGCTCAAGCGCTCCGAAGGTGCGACGGTCGCCGCGAAGCCGAGCACCGTCAGACGCACCAACAGGCGGACCGCGACAGCTCTGCTCGATCGGCCGGGTGCCGGTGACGACTCCGGCTCCGGGGCGGCGTCCGGCGGTGCCGAGGACCTCAAGGGTCGTGCCCGTCGCGGCGCCCGCATCGGCACCTCGCTGCTCGTCCTCGCCATCATCCTCCACGTCGCCTCGGTGCTCACCCGCACGTTCTCGGTGATGCGCGTGCCGTGGGGCAACATGATGGAGTACGTGCTCACGGCGACGGCCATCACCGTCATCGTCTACCTCATCGTGCTCACCCGCAAGGACATCCGCTACCTCGGGACCTTCCTCTCCGGTGCGGTGCTGCTCTCGCTCGGCCTGGCGATCACGGTGTTCTACACGCCCGCCGCGCAGCTCATCCCGGCGCTCGACTCCTACTGGATCGCCATCCATGTGCCGATCGCGATCCTCTCGACCGCTCTGCTCTCGATCTCCGCGATCCTCGCCGTCTTTCAGATCCTCAAGACCGTCAGCGAGGACAAGGATCCCAAACTGCTGCGCTTCATGCGCCGCCTGCCGTCGAGCACCGACCTCGAGCGCACCTCCTACATGCTCGCCGCGGTCGGCTTCATCACGTGGACCTTCACCCTCATCGCTGGCGCCATCTGGGCCGAGGTCGCCTGGAGCCGCTACTGGGGCTGGGACACGAAGGAGATCTGGACCTTCGTCGTCTGGGTCATCTACGCCGCCTACCTCCACGCCCGTGCGACCCGCGGCTGGGGTCCGACGAAGGTCGCCGTCCTCAACCTCATCGGCATCGCCTCGGTGATCTTCAACTTCACCGTCGTCAACGTCTACTTCAACGGACTCCATTCCTACTCCGGGCTCGGGTGAGGCTCTCTCCTCCCTACCGAGACCGTTTGTGGTCGATAAACCGAGGCCGAAACGCCGTTTGAGCGTTTCGGCCTCGGTTTATCGACCACAACTGCGTTGGTTCGCGCCGAGGCGGGAGCGGTGGCCGTTGCCGCTGGCCACCACCCCGTTTGCGGTCGGAAGACCGAGCCAGATCGGCCATTTTCGCGTTTTGGCCTCGGTTCTTCGACCACAACTGGGGTCATGACTCAGGTGATACAGGGTTGGACAGCGCCGTCACGGCCAGCACCATGGCCCAATGGTCTCAGCTCTGTGCCCCGGCCTTGTGCGCTGCGCCTGAAGGACACAGAAGGCACTCGATCGGGCTGAAGTCAGCGCGTCGGCTGCTCTCCGCCGTTGACGGCGAACGTTTGGCCGGTGATCTGACCGGCGCCGGCCGATGCGAGAAACCATATGGTCTCTGCGATGTCCTCCGGAGCCCCGGCGCGCTTCGTCATCGCAGCGTCGATGAGCGATGCCCGGCGCTCGTCGGTGAGGTTGTCACCGAAGAACTCCGTGTCTGCGATGTATCCCGGAGAGACGACGTTGGCGGTGATTGCGCGGGCGCCGACCTCGCGCGCCAGGCCGATGTTCCATGACGCGATTCCGGCCTTGGCGGCACCGTAGGACTCCGCGCCCTTGTCGGCGGCGATGGATCCGATCGACAGGATGCGACCGTTCTCGCGCATGCTCGGCAGAAGAGCGCTTGTCATGAGCACGGCGCTGAGAAGATTGGCGTCGAGGTTCGCATGCCATGCCGCCGCGATGTCGGCGAGGCTGGCGGGTCGCGGGCGTTCGAAATCGGTGTTGCCCCCGGCATTGTTGATGAGGACGTCAACGGCTTCCAGCTGTTCTGCGAATCGTTCGACCTGGCCGGAATCGGTGCCGTCGACGGGTCTCGCAACGACGTCACCCTCGACTTCCCGGGCAGCTGCCTCGAGGACGCTCCGGCGCCGACCGGTGATGATGACGTGCTCGCCCTCCCGTGCGAAGCGTTCTGCGCAGGCGCGGCCTATACCGGTTCCGCCCCCAGTGATGACGATTGTGCGTGGCATGGTCAGTCACTCCGTTCAGATCTAAACGTTTAGGTCTAAACACGATAGGCTGAAGACATGAGCTCTGACAACCCTGGCGACGCTGCTGATTCGATCACCGGTGCTTGGGCACGCGAACGCCCCGACCTGCCAGGCGACTCTATCGGCATCGTGACGCGGATCTGGCATGCGTCGAAACTGCTCGGAGATGACCGGAATCGATTGCTGAGGCGACACGATGCCGATCCGGCCACGCTTGATCTGCTCTCGACACTGCGACGCGGAGGACAGCCGTATCGGATGTCGACGGGTGAGCTGGCGAGAGCATCGCTCATCACCAAGGGGGCGATCACGCAGAGGGTCGATCGTGCAGAGGCGCAAGGGTACGTGCGCCGTGTGACCGCGCCTGGAAGGAAAGTCGCGGAAGTCGAGCTGACCGACCGCGGGCGGCGGGTCAGTGACGAATTGGTCGAGGCCGTCCTGCGCCACGAGGAAGGGCTGCTTGCGGGTCTCCCACAGCATGAGCGTGATGATCTGGCAGCGTCACTCCGACGTCTGCTCGCACATCTCCATAGGGTGCTCGGCGCTCAAGGTGATGGCAACCCAGGACAGGTCGGCACCCGCGACTGACGCCGGCCTCAGCCCGTGTGGCCGCGTCCCTCTCCCTTGGAGCCTTCTGAGCCGTGCTCGTCCTCGGAGTCCGGGTCGTCGGGACGGTCCTCGGGATCGAGGGTGTCACCGGGAGGGGTCTCGGAGTCGGTCGGTTCGTCGTCACGGGGGCGATGCTTGCCGAGCTTGACCTCGCGGTCGACCTGGCGGAGGTAGTCCTCGTCGTCGTCGGGGGCGGTGGGTCCGCTGCGCCTCGGCGAGGGGTCGGGCCTGGCCTCGGAACCGCGCCCGAACACGTACCAGAGGACGAAGCCGATGATCGGGATGATGAGGATGATGAGCGCCCAGACGGGCTTGGGCAGGACTCGGACGAGACTCCGATCGCGCAGCAGACAGTCGAAGAGTCCGTACAGTGTGATCGCTGCCGCTAGGACTATCCCGGCAATGAGTACTCGAGCCATGGATCAAGGATAGTCGACCAACCTGAAGACCCGCTCAGTCAGGGGGTGATGAGTTTCGACAGGACGCATTGCCCGATCACCGGTGCACGGCTGCACCCCGGACGGCCGCGCGCGGTTCTGAGAGTCCACGCAGGCTGACCCGACTAGAATGGGTGCAATGCGCAGCTTCTGGATCTACACCCTCGCCCGGCTCGGCATCATCGTCGCCGTCGGGCTGCTTCTCCAACCCTTCCTCGGGTTCACTCTCGTCATGGCCGTCGCGGCGATCCTCATCGGCGCACTCATCAGCTACCTCGCGCTTGGTGGGATGCGGGCGAAGGTCGCCGGCGACATCGAGCACCGGCTCGCCAACCGCAGGAAGTCCAAGAAGCGCAAGGGCGCCGATGAGTCGTTCGAGGACAGCCTCGTCGATGAGAACGCCGCCGACGAGGCCGCAGCGACTGAGACGAAGTCAGAAGCCAAGAAGCCCGAATCGGGAGCCTGAGACTCCCACAGCTCCGCCGCCGAGCTCGGCACTCAGTCGCTGAGCACGAATGCCGTCCGCGGCTTCCCGCCGCAGAGATCGACTAGAGCGCGAGACCGAGCGCCATGAGCGCCGCGAAGCACAGTGCCGTGAGCCCAGTCGACTTGATCGTCGGAATGAGCCCTTCGCCGGTCGTCCCGCTGAGCACGGTCTTCAGCGTTGAGAGCGCGGGCACGAGAGCAAGCACCGCAAGCGCCACAGCAGGGTGCCCGTCGAGGATGGCGAGAGCCAAGAGCGCGAAGGGTGTGAGGACGAGCATCGCGTAGGCGATGCGCGCGCGATGGTCGCCGAGGCGGACGGCGAGAGTGATCTTCCCCGCCTCGGTGTCGGTGGGGATGTCGCGAAGATTGTTGACCATGAGCACCGCCGAGGCGAGCAGCCCGATCGAGACGGCCCCTGTCCACCCGCTCAGGGTCAGGGCTCCCACCTGCATCCACATCGTGCCGAGGGTGGCGACGAGACCGAAGAAGATGAAGACGAACACCTCGCCCAGTCCGAGGTACCCGTAGGGCCGCGTCCCGCCGGTGTAGAACCACGCGGCGGCCACAGCCGCGGCCCCGACGAGGAGGAACCACCACGCCTGCGAGATGAGGACGAGCGCGATTCCGACGAGACCGGCGATGCCGAAGCAGATGAACGCCGCGCGCTTGACCGCTGACGGCTCGGCGAGACCGGTCGCCGTCAGCCGCACAGGTCCCACACGCACATCGTCGGTGCCGCGGACGCCGTCGGAGTAGTCGTTGGCGTAGTTCGAGCCGATCTGGAGGAACAGGGAGACGAGGAGGGCGAGGAAGCCCTTGAAGACGATCCCCGAGAACGAGTGCTCGTGCCCGTCGTTCGTGTAGTCGCCGATGATGAACGACGTGAAGCCCCCGACCGCTCCGATCGCCGCTCCGGTGCCGATGAGCACGGGGGCGAGTGCGAGCGGCAGCGTCCGCAGTCGCGCGCCGGAGATCCACTGCGCGGCAGTTGCCATAGGGGTCGGACACCTTCCTCCGGGTTGGTTGAACCGTCTCATATTACCGAGAGTTCACTTGATCGGGAATTTCCCTCCGGTCATCGATCGGTCACGGTTCGGTGAGCATCTGCAGCCGTGCCCGGGCCACCTCGGCGGCCTGTCTGCGGTCGGGTTTGCCGATCGAACGGACGGGGATCTCATCGACGACGAGGACCTCCCGCGGAAGCATTCCCGCCGTGTCCGGGGGGACGAGGCCCCGCAGCACCTCACCGAGTCCGGTGGGGGATCCCGATCGTGCCCGCACCGCCTCCGAGGCTGCCTCGCCGAGGCGGACGAGGGCGACGATCCGCTGGCCCCACTCCGCATCGGGCACGGAGGTGACGAGCACCTCGGCGATGCCGTGGCCCCGCCAGGCCGGCAGGAGGGCGGATTCGAGGGCGTGCGGGGAGACGTTCTCCCCGCCGGAGACGATGACGTCATCGACGCGGCCGAGGACGCTGAGCACCCCGTTATCGATCCGCCCGAGGTCGGAGGTGCGGATCGTCCTCCCCGCACCCGTGCCCACGAGGGCCGGGGAGTCGATCGGGGTGAGGGCACCGTCCCCGGCGATGGAAACGTAGGCGTCGGCGACGACGGGTCCGGTGAGGTCGATCGTGCCGGCCTCGGTGATGCTCACCTCCACGCCGTCGAAGGGTCGGCCGTCGTAGACGCACCCGCCCGCGGTCTCCGACATCCCGTAGGTCCGCACGATCTTCAGCCCCGCCGCTTCCGCTCCTTCGAGCAGGGCGGGGGAGATCGCGGATCCGCCGAGGAGGATCGCCGTGAAGTCTGCCGCCGCCGAGGTGGCCGCGGGGTCGGCGAGGATCCGGTGCAGCTGCGTGGGGACGAGGGACGTGTACCGCGGGCGCTCGCCTCCGCGGGCGACGAGGGCCCGGACGTCCTCTGCGAACGAGTCGGCCGTGAACGAGGCGGCGGTCGAGCGGACCGGGTCCTCCCCGGCCAGGCGCGCGCGCATTTCGACCTGGAAGCCCGCGATGTGGTTGACCGGCAGGGTGAGGTACCAGCGGCCGGGACCGGAGAGGAAGCGCGCCGTCGCCCGCGCCGAGGTGGTCAGGGCCTCGGACGAGAGGGCGACGGCCTTCGTTGCCCCCGTCGACCCCGAGGTGTGGAGGATGAGGGCGGGGGAGGGTCCGTCTCCGCGCCAGAGGGCGGGGTCCGCCTCGGCGATGGACCCGGTCCGGGAGGTCGGCAGGAGGAGGATCGACTCCCCGGCAAGGGCCCGGTCGATCGCCTCCGGCAGCTGTGCTGGGTTCATCTCTGCCACGGGCTCAGTAGTACCAGGGGTACGGCGACCAGTCGGGGTCGCGCTTCTCGAGGAACGCGTCACGGCCTTCGACGGCCTCGTCGGTCATGTAGCCGAGTCGGGTCGCCTCCCCGGCGAAGACCTGCTGTCCCATGAGCCCGTCGTCGACGAGGTTGAAGGCGAACTTGAGCATGCGCTGGGCGTTCGGGGACTTGCCGAGGATCTCGTGCGCCATCGTCAGGGCCGCGTCTTCGAGGTCGGCGTGGTCGACGACTTCGTTGACGGCGCCCATATCGGCCATCTCCTGCGCGGAGTACGTGCGGCCGAGGAAGAAGATCTCGCGTGCCTTCTTCTGGCCGACCATCTTCGCCAGGTACGCCGAGCCGTAGCCGGCGTCGTAGGAGCCGACATCGGCGTCGGTCTGCTTGAACTTCGCGTGCTGCCGCGAGGCGATCGTCATATCGCAGACGACGTGGAGGCTGTGTCCGCCGCCGGCCGCCCAGCCGGGGACGACGGCGATGACGACCTTGGGCATCGTGCGGATGAGGCGCTGGACCTCGAGGATGTGGAGGCGACCGGCCCGTGCCGGGTCGACGCTCTCGCGGGTCTCCCCGGAGGCGTACTGGTAGCCGGAGCGGCCGCGGATGCGCTGGTCGCCGCCGGAGCAGAACGCCCAGCCGCCGTCCTTCTCACTCGGTCCGTTGCCGGTGAGCAGCACCGCCCCGACGTCGGAAGTCTGGCGGGCGTGGTCGAGAGCGCGGTAGAGCTCGTCGACGGTGTGCGGGCGGAAGGCGTTGCGGACCTCGGGGCGGTCGAAGGCGATGCGCACGGCGCCGATGTCATTGCCGTCGGCGTCGATCGCCCGGTGGTAGGTGATGTCGGTGAAGTCGAAGCCTGCGACCTCGCGCCAGCGGGTCGGATCGAAGATCTCGGAGACGGTCATGGTCCCCAGCCTAACGCGCGCCGAGGTGGCGCCGAGGTCAGGGTGTGCATGCCGGTCACGGGTCCTATGGGGCGGTCCCGCACCCTATGGGTAGGGTGGCCCCATGACCGCCACCGCCCGGGATCTCCCCGCCTCCATCGCCGACCTCCTGCCCCGCGTCCACGTCCTCCGGCTGCCCATGGTCACGCGGTTCCGGGGCATCACCGAGCGTGAGGTCATGCTCTTCGAAGGCCCCGCAGGCTGGGCGGAGTTCTCCCCGTTCCTCGAGTACGGGCCCCTCGAGTCCTCCCGGTGGCTGCAGGCGGCCCTCGAGTTCGCGGGCCTCCTCCCGCCGGAGTCAGGGCAGGACCGCCGCCTCCCGGGGCAGGCGCGCCCGGGTTCCACCTCGGCGGCCCCGACTCCGGCCTCGACCGAACCCGGCAGTCCCACCGCCCGCACGTCCGTTCCGGTCAACGCGACCCTTCCCGCCCGTCCCGTCGCCGAGGTCGAGTCCATCCTCGCCCGCTTCGGTGCGGTGGGCACGGTCAAGGCGAAGGTCGCGGAGAACGGGATCGCCTCCCTGCCCGAGGACCTCGCCCGTCTGCGCGAGCTGCGCCGACTCCGCCCCGACGTCGATCTCCGCCTCGACGCGAATGCGAAGTACACCCTCACCGAGGCGCTCGAAGCCTCTGAGGCCTTCGCCGGGTTCGGTCTCCAGTACTTCGAACAGCCCGTGCCCGGCGTCGAGGACCTCGCGCGGCTGCGGGAGGAGCTGGCCGCCCGCGGCCTGCCGGTGCGCCTGGCCGCCGACGAGTCGATCCGCAAGGCCGAGGACCCGCTGCGGGTGGCCGAGCTCGGCGCCGCCGAGGTCGTCATCGTCAAGGTCCAACCGCTGGGCGGGGTGGCTGCGGCCCGGAGGATCGTCGCGGAGAGCGGTCTGCCGGCCGTCGTGTCCTCGGCGCTCGAGTCCTCCGTGGGTCTGGCCGCCGGTGCGCAGCTGGCCGCGAGCCTGCCGGTCACCGCGGCGAGCAGGGAGGTCCTTGGTGAGATGCCCGCGTGCGGTCTCGGCACAGCTCGTCTCTTCGCCGAGGATGTTGTCGCCGATGGCCTCGTGCCCACTGACGGGCGGATCCCCGTGACGCGGATCGCCCCGGACCCGCAGCGCCTGACGGCACTGGACGCGGGTCCGGGGCGATCGGAGTGGTGGCTGCGGCGGGCTCAGGCGTGCTGGGACGTCCTGCGCTCGCCCACCGAGTGAGGGCTGAACTCAGCCGGCGTTCTTGATGGCCCGAGACCCCAGTATTCGTTGACGGCGCCTAGTGAATCATGGGTGAGGGTGAAGTTGGCCAATGGGGCCAACACAGTTCAAGGAGCCGACCGTCGAAAGGGTGGTTGAACTCTTCTTCTCCGCAACCGAGATCGACTCATAATAACGATTTGACAACGGTGGACAGCAGGGTCAATTGCGTAGGCAATGGATCGGCAAAACTAGGTCTGTACTGCGGAAATCGCGTGAGTCTTGAGTTGCAACTGAGGTACGTATATGTCGAAATCTGTAATTGGAGCAATTGCACTTGTTGTATTGACGCTGTCCGCCTGCGTGGCCGGTGATGCGGAACCCAACGGGCAAGAGTCACCAACGCAATCTGCGGAGGCAGTGCCGCAGGCGGTGCAAGACAAGATTGCGCAGTGGTCCCGTTTGTCCGATGTCGAGATTGAGCCGTTCAACAAGGACATGGGGCTCTTCAGCGGGGATCAGGTCGAGCTCGTCAGTCAGGACGTCATCGAGCTTGCGAAATCCCAACTTCGTGCGGATCGCGCTTCTTCGAGTGCTGAGATGGAACAGCAGGTGAAAGATCTTGCTGCAGGAGCACCTGGAAAACTCGGTGAATCCATGACCGACCAGGTGGAACTGGATAGAAAGGACGAGTCCGAGAAGTTCTGGACCATGCCGTACGTTCAGCCTCTCGATAGCTCTCTGGATGTTGTTGAAGACAGCCGAATGAGCTATGCGTGGGATGCCAAAGTTGAACCGGTCGCGGATGGAACGGGTGTGACTGTCACGCTTTTCACCCGAACTGCTCATTGGGTAAACATCGATGATGGTGCCCGGACATTGATCGGGATCTCCAGTTGGATCGCCTTGAGTACGGTTGACCCGGAGTATGCGGCGACGTCAGGCGATTATGCTTGGCAAGTTTACGCACATGCATCAAACGCGGACATTTGTGTCGCAGTCAAGGGCAAGCCGTTCGTCCCTTTACCTGCAGACGAGACCGACAAGGAATCTCTCGATTTCTTTACTTCATTCGGCAAAAACGAATTCGTCGCAATTGAAAAATTCAAGACGCCTCAAGAGGAAATCGAGAAAGATATCGCCAAGTGCGAATAACGCGTATTCCAGTTTGTGGTTTAAGTCGCAAGTTTGCATGGCTTCTGAATATATAATCGACGGGAGGACGTATATCATTTGGCAAATGAATTTTTCAAGGCCATGAGGAACATCGAGGAGATGTCCAAGAAGAACGTCGAGCAATTCGAGGAAATCAACCGGATCGGTAAGGTCAGTGCAGCGGCAAATGTTGCCATCGCAGTGAACTCGGCTCGGCAGGTAGCTATCCAGACCGAACAGTTGAATCTGGGGCGCGAAAGAGCCGTAACCGACCAGAGATACCAGCTGTCAATGTGGCGTCAGACTCCGGAAGGTCGCGAATATACGGCGTGGAGCCACAAGGCCCGGCAGTTGCTGCAGGTCTTTCAATCCAGAGAGGAAGCATGGCGCACTGCCTGGATGTCGGCAGTCGCGCGGACCGTTAATGAGATTCCTCTGGAGGAGCTTCAGCGATTCAAGCGCCGAAGCTGGTTGCTTCGCCAGCTTCCGTTGCTGCTGGTTGCGATAGTCTTCGCGCTACTTGCCTTCTTGTCGGTCTGGATTTCTGTCTACGCGTTCGCTCAGGTCTCCGCAGACAATGGCTGGTCGCAGGGCACACCGTTGAACCTTATTGTGTTCGTCTTGATGTTTACGATTCCATCACTGTGCTTAGTGGCGTCAGTGGGCTTCTTGTTCTACGTGAGACATCGTCGGATCCGTAGATTCAAAGCGGATAGGCAATTTGAAGACGAAAGGTCGAGGCGTCTTCAGACCTGGGGATTCGACCCGTTGGCTGTTTCCGATGATTATGTCGGCTTTTCTTGGTGCGCGGACGACCAGGTCAGTGCATATTTGACCCAAGTGCGGGTTCTGTTGAACTCCGAGTCCCAGTTTCCCGAGCCGTCTAGTTTGGTGGAACTAAGTTTGCCCGCTTCGAAGTGCGTCGACGATGTGCTTGCGCCGCGCGAGATCGTGGATCTACTGCACCGGTATCGGGCCGATCCTCGTCCCGGAACCAGGATTGGCACTTCTGAGTGAGGTCCAGCGACGAATCGTCTCGTTGACGTGCGATCGAGTCATGGTGAAGGAGGACCGCGATCGATCGCTCGGTGGACGAACTGCGAAGGCGCTGCATTCTGCTTGTCATTTGCCCTGAAAGCACCGCAGACGCCCCGATCCTGTTCGGCGTTCTCGCGGCTGGGATCGGGGCGTCTACTGGATCAACCTGCGTTCTTGACAGCCTCAACAGCAGTTTCGGCGAGCTTGACGGCGTCTTCCTGGTCGCCGCCGGGTGCCATGTTGGCGGCAGAGACCAAAGTGTTCCCGGTACGCGCGTAGACGGTGTCCGTACTCGGCATCTGCTGCCCCCCGCCGCCCATTGACATGTTGATTCCGAGTGATTCGTCAGCGCCCGGCACAGCTGCGTCAAAGGTTTCGACAGTCATCTGCATCTCCATGCCCTGCATCGTCATCGTCACATCGCCACAGGTCTCAGCCATCTGTCCGAAGGTCGAGAACTGCTCGGTTGTGGCCTGTTCGTCGGGGAAGCTCGAGAAGCCAAGGCCCATCGAGTTGTCGGAAGCGACGCCTGCGACAGTGGTTGCCCCACTCGTCTGCGCGGCGTTGAGGCCGGCCATCGCGAGGTCCTTGCACTCGGCGGGCTCAAACTCCGCCTGCTCGAGGGCCTTCGCGGCCTCTCCACCGGTCACAGCGCCAGTGTCGACGGGCTTGAACGTCTTGTCGTCGAAATCGGTGGTCTCGATGATGTTCGTCAGGGCTGCCTCGTCGAGCTGCTTCGCGGCCTGGGTCTCCTCGGCTGCAGGCTGCGAGCCGGAGTCCTGGCCGGAGTCGGCGGAGTCCGAGGAGCCGCCGCCGGTGCATCCGGCCAGGGCGAGGACGGCGGTGAGGGTGATGGCGGGCAGAAGGCGTTTCATTGGTCGACCTCTCGAGTCTGGGTACAGCCGTCAGGTGCGGCTGGAGCGGGGGAGCGGCGGGGCGTCACGCCCGGCTTTCAGGCGGGTGCCTGGTGGTCCGCTGGGTGGCGGCTGGGATCAACTGTAATCGAGTGCTGACGGGTCCGTTCTGCGCGGGTGTGCCGATTCGGGCACATCGTCGTGCACATCCGACACACCTTCTGCAGGGTGCCCTGTCGTGTGGTCGTGCTCCTCTCGGATCGGCGTCTCCGGTTCCTCCGCGGAGGCGATGCGCACGGTCGTCACCTCCTCCTGACCGAGCGTCGTGAAGTGCTGTGTGCGCCGACCAGGGATGATGGGGTCGTGCATGGCTGCGGCGAGCCGCCCGGTGAACGTCAGCCGCCCCTTCTTGTCGGCCCGCTGGGGGTACTCGTTGACCCCGGTGGGACCGGTCACGGTGATGTCGTACTTCCCGCCCGGCTGGAACAGGCCGGGGGTGCGCACGCGGAAGCTTCCGGTCCCGGTGAGGGAGAAGCCGGCGGCGCTCACGGACCCGAAGCGGATGATCTGCGCTCGCCGCCGGGAGATCTCGACCCGCCAGCCATGGATGTCGAAGAGCGCATGGCCGGTGAGGTAGGAGAATTCGCCGCCGTCGGCGATGCGGGAGTCCTCCCGGCGCCGGGACGGTCGCGAACTCTCGTAGTTGCGGTGCCTCTCGAGTGTCGTCAGCCACGCCCCGAGCTCCCGCTGCCAGCTCGTCCAGTTGTGCAGGCCCGTCGTCCGCGGGAACCACGAGTGGCGGATCCCGAGCGCGTTGAGCCGGGCGGAGAACCGTTCGCCCTGCTGGTTGACCATGGTCTCGAGGAGGTCGCGGTCCTTCGACTCCTCGAGGCTGCCGGAGCCTGCGGAGAACCACAGGTCGATGTCGCGGAGATTCTCGGCGAGACCGTACGGCGAGTTCGCGATCCATTCGCTGCGGTCGGCCTCCCGGTCGCCGAAGAGCGTCATCGACCGGGCGCCCTCGCGCATCGCGATGATGTCGAAGGCGGGAACCGCGGAGAGTGGGTCGAGCGGGGAGGAGAAGGCCGCTGCCGCGCCGTAGCGGTCGGGATGCCAGGCCGCGTACTTCATCGCCCCGTACCCGCCCATCGACAGCCCCGCGAGCAGCTGGGAGTGTCGGTCGGTCTCGACCGAATAGGTCTTGGCGAGGAACTCGGGGATCTCCTTGGTGTGGAAGGTCGGCCAGTCGTGGACCTCGCTGCCGACCGCGACCCGCGAATACGTCCCGGCGCCCCCGTCGGGCATGACGACGAGGTAGGGGGAGTCGGCGGTGAGCTCTTCGGCGCCCCCGAAGTCCGTCCACGACCGGAAGTCGTCCCCGCCGCCGTGGAAGAGGTGGATGACGGGGCTGACCTCGGCGGGGATCCCGGGCAGGAGGACGCGGACCCCGACGGTGCGGCCGAGGGCGGGGGAGTAGAGGAAGAACTCCCTCAGCCTCGGCGAGAGCTTGCGTTTGTCGCGGATATGCCACTTGCGTGCGTCCTTGCCCCGCGGTTCGGGGCCGAGGAATGCGCTGTTCTGGTCACGGGCAGGGAAGCGGCCGCGGTACGAGCGGGCTGCCGTGAGGGATCGGACGGCGCGTGCTCCAACCGCGATGAGGATCGATCGGCGCATAGGTCGAGCGTAGTGGGCCAATGTGAACCTCAGGTGGGCAAGTGGTTGAATATCGGGTGATGTCGAATTCTTCCGCAGTGGCGCAGCAGATCGCCCGCAGTCTGGTCGCCTCCGGAGTCAGGGAGGTCGTCCTCGCGCCCGGATCGCGGTCGGCGCCCCTCGTCTACGCGCTCGCCCCCCTCGCCGAGGCGGGGGTGATCCGCACGCACATCCGCCTCGATGAGCGTGATGCCGGGTTCCTCGCCCTCGGTCTCGCCCGCGGTCTGCGGGTGCGCGGCAGCGAGTCCCCGGTCGCACTCGTGACGACCTCGGGTTCGGCGGTTGCGAACCTCCACCCGGCCGTGCTCGAAGCCGCCTACGGTCATCTGCCGCTCATCGCGCTCACCGCCGACCGTCCCGCCCGCCTGCGCGGGACCGGGGCGAACCAGACGATCGACGATCAGGCCCACGTCCTCAGCGACGTCCGCGCCCGGTTCGACGTCCCCGCCGGTGACGCGGTCACCACCGATGATGTGGAGGATGCCGTCGCCGAGGCGGTCGCCCGATCGATGGGCACCGCAGAGGGTGGGTCCACACCGTCCCTGCCGGGTCCCGTCCAGCTCAACGTCCAGTTCGACACCCCGCTCGTGCCCACCGCCGACGAACTCGAGGCGTGGACCTCCGAGATCGCAGAGTTCGCCGGTGCTGATCCCGGACACGGGGACTCAAGCGTCGCGCGCGCGGACGCCCTGCCGCCGGCGGACCCGTCGGCCGGGAACCCGACCGTCGATGTCACCCTCACCGAGGGCACCGTCATCGTCGCCGGTGACGCCGGCGGGCACGCAGCCGATACGCTGCGGGCGCTCGCCGAAGAGCACTCGCTTCCTGTGCTCGCCGAACCCTCGAGTCCGCTCGCGTTCGGCGCCCAGGACTCGGCGACCTTCGTCCCCGCCCATGCCCGGGTGCTCACCGACCACCCGGAGCTGGCAGGCGCGATCCGCACCGTCATCGTCCACGGCAAACCGACCCTGACAAGGCCGGTGGCGGCGCTGCTCGCCGACACCTCGGTGTCCGTCAAGCGCGTCCCCGACGACATCGATGCGCACCCCCTCACCGTCACCGGCGAGCAGCGCGACGGCGGTGCTTGGGTGCGCGACTGGGTCGAGGCGGGCAACGCCGCCGTCGGGGCCGTCCGGGACGCGCAGTCCGCGCAGACCGCACGCGCGATCACCGAACACCTCGCCGCACAGGACATCACCCTCTTCGCCGCGAGCTCGAACACCATCCGCTACCTCAGTGAGGCCGTCGACGTCCGCGCCCGCGTCCACGCCTCGCGCGGTCTGGCCGGCATCGACGGTCTCGTCTCAACCGCGACCGGGCTCTCCCTCGGACTCGGGGAGCCCGTCGTCCTCCTCATCGGGGACGTCGCGATGCTCCACGACGTCGGCGGCCTGCTCACCCCCAGCGCGGAGGAGTCGGGTGCGGTGACGATCGTCGTGCTCAACGACGACGGCGGGGCGATCTTCTCCGGGCTCGAGCATTCCCAGCCGCACGTCGCCCCCTACCTCGAGCGGTACTTCACCGTGCCCCACGGCAGGGGATTCGGCGACCTCGCCGCCGCCTACGGGTGGGAGCACACTCAGGTGAACGACCTGCCGGCCTTCGAGGAGGCCCTATCCGGAACTCTCGGCCCGGCCGACGTGACCAGGCGCATCATCGAAGTCCGCCTCGGTTGAGCACACCGTGGATCAGACGGGGTCAGCATCCTCGGGTGCCAACTCCGTCAGCAGTCCGAAGAGCTCGTCGATCCGCTGGTCGAGGACCGAACGAAGGCGCTCGGCCAGACGCTCCCAATCCTGGCGCGTCGGCACCTGGCCGGGAGGGAGCGCCTTGAGCGCCTCGCGGATCTCGGCGACGCTGAGACCGACCTTCTGCGAGGCGCGGATCATCGCTATCCGACAGCACGCATCGGCGAAGAACCGACGGTGGTTCTCAGTCGTCCTCTCGCTGGGCAGGAGACCGTGGTCGTCGTACCAGCGCACAGCCGACGGCGCGATCTCCATCCGCTGCGCCAGCTGCCCGACGCTCAACCCGCTCTCATGCCAGTCCACACCGTCATGGTGACACGGCTCACGTTTGCCTTCAACCGCGGTTGAAGGCATAGGCATGGAGTCATGAATGCGAATGAGAAGACCAGAGTGCTTGTCATCGGTGCCGCAGGCAACGTCGGTGGACAGGTGTGCGCACAGCTCGCAGCCGCCGGTGCGGACGTGCGGGCGGCCACCCGGCGCCCGGAGCTTGTGGAGAAGGGCAGGCACATCGAACCTGCAGCCGTAGACCTCACCGATCCCGACTCCCTTGCCCGTGCCGTCGATGATATCGACGCCGTCTTCCTCATCTGGCCGTTCTTCGATGCCGAGGAGGACGCACGGCGGAAGGTCGCTCCGATCGCGGAGATCCTCGGGAATTCAGTGCCCCGCGTCGTCTACCTCTCATCGCAGGGGGTGGAGAAGGATCGACGCAATTTCTGGTCGGTCGTCGAGGACGCGGTCGCCGACCGCGTGGGCGAGTGGACGATGCTGCGACCGACGGGGTTCGCTGCGAACGCGAGGCAGTGGATCCCGCAACTTGCGGAAGGGGATGTCGTGCGGTGGCCCTTAGGTCGGATGGCTCGTCCCCTCATCCACGAGTCAGATATCGCAGCCGTCGCCGTTGTCGCCCTCCTCCACGATGGGCACGCACGAGAGGACATCGTCATCACGGGTCCCGAGCTCATCTCGCAGGAGGCTCAGATCCACGCGATCGGTGCCGCGACCGGCAGAGACCTGCGCTGGGAGGAGCTCAGCCGGGACCAGGCGGCAGCGGAGTTCGGCCTGCCGGACATGATGCTCGACGCATGGGAGGGCTTCATCTCCGACCCCGAGCCGATCACCGACGAGGTCGGGCGACTCACCGACCGGCCGGCTCTCAGCTTCGGCGAATGGGCGCGTGAACACGCCGACGACTTCCGGTGATGGAGACCTCAGGGGCGACTGAGGCCTCAGATGAGACCGAGCGCCCGGCGCATCGGGGCGAACTTCGCCTCGGTCTCGGCCACCTCGGCGACGGGATCGGAATCGGGCATGATCCCGGCACCGGCGAAGAGTCGGATCCGGTTGCGGTCCTCGAGCTGTCCGCACCGCAGCGCGATGCCGAACTGACCGTTGCCGCGGTCGTCCATCCAGCCCACGGGACCCGAGTAGCGGCCACGATCGAGGGGTTCGAGCTCGTCGACGAGGGCCACGGCGCTCGCCTGCGGGTACCCGCCGACCGCGGCCGTCGGGTGGACGGCGGCGGCGACGTCGAGGGCGTTGAGGCCGGAGTCCTCGGGCAGGTGGCCGGTCGCGTCGGAGGCGGAGTGGATGACGTTGGCCAAGGGCAGCAGGTGGGGGCGGTCGTCGACGGAGACGTCGGCGGCCACAGACCCGAGGCTGCGCTGGAGGGAGGCGATCGCGAACGCGTGCTCGGTGCTGTCCTTGTGCGCGCTGAGCAGCTTGCGGGCCTGCGCCATCTCCGCAGTCGGATCCTCCTCGACCCGGTACGTGCCTGCGAGCACCCGGGAGGTCACGCGACCGTTCTCGACGCCGATGAGGAGTTCGGGGGTCGCGCCGATGAGGCCGGCGATGTCGAAGGTCCAGCAGCTCGGGTAGCTGCGGTTGAGCGCGCCGAGGACCGAACGGACGTCGATCTCCTCCTCGGTCGTGACGACCTCGTCGCGGGCGAGGACGACCTTGCGCAGGGTCGCATCATCGGAGGCGGGATCCACCTCGGCGGGGGAGTCGACCGGGGTGAGCATCGCCGAGACGGTGGCCACAAGGTCCGCCCACGTGTCCTCGTCGAGGTCACCGGGGGACTCGCTCGCCGAGGTGACCGGTCGCAGCGGCTCCTCCCGGAGCACCGGGGGAACCGGGGTCGCGCCCTCCGCGGCGATCGTCGTCATCCACACGCGACCGCCTCGGCGGCCGAGGACGAATTCGGGGATGTGGAGGAGGGAGTCGACCTCGGAGTCCTGGGAGTAGGTGACGGTCGCGAAGCACATCAGCCCCGACCCGAGGTGGTCGACCTCGTCTTCGATGACGGCGGCCGCGGTGATCGCCTTCCATGCCTCGGAGAGCTCGGTGAACCGGTTCCGACCGCGGGCGCGGATGCGCAGGGTCCGACCGAATCCGATGAGACCCGAGGTGTCGCGGACCCAGCAGGAGAACGCCGAGGTGGGCAGCAGCGCCAGGGTCTGCTCGACGGTCGTGGGCAGGCCGGATTCGAAGGGGAACCCGGGACCGGGGTCGACGCCGTCGACGAAGCGGGAGCGGACGGTGAGCCGGGGGGCGTCCGCGGTGATGTCGGAGGAGGAGAGCGTCGTAGTCATGGCACGCTCACTCTAACCGAGGGATCGTCAGGGAAACCTGGGGGTCCCCGCCCTGTCCGCCGGCCCCGTCGTCGGCTGTGTCGAGTCGCACACGGCCGAGTGTGACCGCGGATTCGCCCGCAGCCGCATCGTGTTGAGACAATGAGGCCATGAACCGTGCCCAGCTGGACAAGCAGCCTGCTGACGTCGCCTCGATGTTCGACGATGTCGCCTCCCGATACGACCTCACTAACGACATCCTCTCCCTCGGGCGGGCGCGGTCCTGGCGTCGCACCGTCGCCTATGCCGTGGCCGCCGGCCCCGGAGAGAAGGTCCTCGACCTCGCCGCGGGCACCGGCACGTCGTCGATGGCGTTCACCCATCACGGCGCCGAGGTGGTCGCCGGTGACATCTCCGAGGGCATGCTCGCCGAGGGCCGCAGCCGGCATCCGAAGATCGACTTCGTCTATGCCGACGCCCTCGATCTGCCCTTCGACGACGAGACCTTCGACGTCGTGACGATCTCCTTCGGCATCCGCAACGTCCACGACGTCGACCGTGCCCTTGACGAGATGCGCCGGGTCCTCAAGCCCGGGGGCCGCCTCGTCGTCTGCGAGTTCTCGACGCCGACGTTTGCGCCCTTCAGCGTCGTGTACAAGGAGTACCTCATGCGGGCCCTGCCCGCCGTCGCGACCGCCGTGTCCTCGAACCCCGAGGCCTACGTCTACCTCGCCGAGTCGATCCGCGCATGGCCCGACCAGGACGCGTTCGCCGTCCAGATCCGGGACGCCGGATTCGACCAGGTGAAGTACCGGAACCTCTCCGGCGGCATCGTCGCGGTCCACCACGCGCTCAAGCCGTGAACGAGTACGACGCCGACGTCGTCATCGTCGGGGCCGGTCCCGCCGGATCGGCGCTCGGAGCGTATCTCGCCCAGGCCGGCCATGACGTCGTCATCCTCGAGAAGTCCGGTTTCCCGCGCGACAAGATCTGCGGCGACGCGCTCACCCCGCGCGCGGTCAAGGAGGTCGGATATCTCGGTCTCGAGACTCCCGAATCCGAGGGCTGGCACCGCAATCGGGGACTGCGCCTCATCGGCGGCGGCCACCGCCTCGAGATCGACTGGCCCGACATCGACGGCACCCCGAACTACGGTCTGACCCGACCCCGGATGGGCATGGACGAAGCCTTCGCCCGGCATGCGCAGCGCAGCGGGGCCAGACTCTTCGAACAGGTCAAAGCGCTGAGTCCCGACATCGGCGAGGACGGCTGGGTCCGCGGAGTCCATGCCACCGGCACCGACCACCGGGGCCGCCGGGTCGGCCCCGACGCGCACTTCCGCGCCCCGATCGTCGTCGCCGCCGATGGCGTCTCCTCCCGTCTCGCCGTGGCCATGGGTCTGGAGAAGCGCGACGACCGCCCGATGGGGGTGGCCGTGCGCGCCTACCATTCCTCGCCGAGGCATGCCGACGAGTACATCGAGAGCTGGGTCGAGATGCGCTCGACGAACCCGGCCGGCGAGTCCGAGGTGCTGCCCGGCTACGGCTGGCTCTTCCCCATGGGCGACGGGACGATCAACATCGGCGCCGGCCTCCTCGACTCCTCACCCCAGTTCGGCTCCGTCGACCTGCGGGCCGTGATGCGGGAGTGGATCGCCGACATGGGCGAGGAGTGGGGGATCGACGCGTCGACGGAGATCGGTCCGATCAAGTCCGCGGCACTGCCGATGGCGTTCAACCGCACCCCGCACTTCCATCGCGGCCTCCTCCTCATCGGCGACTCCGGGGGCATGGTCAACCCGTTCAACGGTGAGGGCATCGACTACGCCCTCGAGTCCGCTCGCCTGGCCGCCGAGGTGATCTCCACCTACGCCCGGTATCCGGAGTCGATCATGCGGGAGAGGCTCGCCGAATACCCTGCGCTCGTCGGGGATTCGCTCGGGCGTTACTTCACCCTGGGCCGAGTATTCTCTGCGATCATCGGCCACCCGTCGCTGATGCACTTCGGAATCAAGTACGGTATGGGTGTTGATGTTGTGATGGAGTTCGTCGTCCGACTGCTGGCGAACCTCTACCGCGACCCCACGATGTCCGAGGCCGATCTCATCGATCGGGTGATCGCAGGACTCACCCGGATCGTCCCGGCCACGAGCAATGCCTGACCCAGTGACTATGAATGACGAGGACATGAGCCACCTAGCCTCCCCGGTGACGTTCATCGGTGCCGACGCCCAGCTCGCGGCCGACATCTCGACTCAGCTCGAAACCGTCGAACGCCGCCTCTACGAGGTCACGGATCAGACCAGGAAGCTTCCCGACACCGCGTCGAAGCACCTGCTCGCCGCCGGTGGGAAACGGGCCCGTCCGAATCTCGTGCTGCTCACCGCCCGCCTCGGCGAACCTCACTGCGACGAGGTCATCGAGGCAGCGGTCGCCGTCGAGCTCATCCACCTCGCCTCCCTCTACCACGACGACGTCATGGACGACGCTCCCGTGCGCCGGGGCGCACCCGCCGCTCACGAGGTGTGGGGCAACTCCGTGGCCATCCTCACCGGGGATCTCCTCTTCTCGAAGGCCTCGCTCGTCACCGCGGGCCTCGGTCCGGAGGCTGTGAAGATCGAGTCGGAGACGTTCGAGCGCCTCGTTCTCGGCCAGCTCGCCGAGTTCGCCGGGCCCACTCCCGATGAGGATCCGATCGGGCACTACATCGACGTCCTCGCCGACAAGACGGGGTCGCTCATCGCCGCCTCGGCGCAGTTCGGGGCGATGTTCTCCGGCGCCGATCCGGCGCTCGTCGATCCCGTACGGATCTTCGGTGAGCGCGTCGGTGTGGCCTTCCAGCTCGCCGATGACATCATCGACCTCACGACGACGGGCAGCCAGTCCGGGAAGACCCCGGGCACCGACCTGCGCGAACGCGTGCCCACTCTGCCCGTGCTCTACGTCCGTGCCGCAGCTGCCGATGGGGACGCCGAGGCGGCTCGGGTCGTCGAACTCCTCGACGCCGACCTCAGCTCGGATGCCGCCCTCGAGAAGGCACGGGCCGCGCTGGCCGCGCATCCGGTCACCGAGGCCGCCCGCGCCGAGGCGGTGCGCTGGGCGGAATCGGCGAAGGAGGCTCTCGCGCCGCTGCCGGAGGGCATCGTCAAGGAGTCCCTGTTCGAGTTCGCCGATTCCGTGGTCTCGCGCTCGCGCTGATCACTCCGACGTCAGCGGCCTTCGGCTGTGGCGGACCATGTCCATGCACAGGAGGATGACGGCGATCCAGATGATGAGGAACCCGATCCACCGGGTCGTCGACATCGCCTCGCCGAGGACGGTGACGCCGATGATGAACTGGAGCGTCGGCGCGATGTATTGGAGCATCCCGATCCACGACAGGGGAATCCGCCTGGCGGCAGCGCCGAAGAGGATGAGCGGAATGGCCGTCACCGGTCCAGTCGCGAGGACGATGATGACGTGGAGCGGACCGAACCCGGTGAACGTCTGCGCCCCCTGCGAGCCCAGCCAAGCCAGCCAGGCGAGGCTGGGCACCGCGAGGATCGCGGTCTCGACCGTCATCCCCTCGAGCGCCCCGACCTTCGCGCCGACCTTGTTCTTCACCAGCCCGTAGAACCCGAATGAGAGCGCCACGGAGAACGCGAGGTAGGGGAAGCGGCCGAGCCCGAGGCCGACGACGATGACGGCGACGAGACCGAAGCCCACGGCAGCCCACTGCAGGGGCCGCAGCCGCTCACCCAGGAAGACGACGCCGAGGCCGATCGAGATGAGCGGGTTGAGGTAGTAGCCGAGCGAGATCTCGACGAGGTGGCCGGTGTCGATGCCGTAGATGAACGTCGTCCAGTTGATTGCGATGAGCACGGCCGCCAGGGCGAGCAGCCAGAACGTCCGACCTGACCGCACGACCTGCCAGGTGCGCGCGAAGCCGCGGGCGAATACGAGGAGAATCGTGCAGAACACGAGCGCCCAGATCACGCGGTGCGCGACGAGTTCGAGAGCGCCGGTCGGTGCCGCCGCGGCGAAGAGCAGGGGGAGGAGACCCCAGAGCAGGTAGGCGGACGTTCCGTAGATGAGGCCGAGGCGACGGAACGCGCTCTCGTCAGGGGCGGCAACAGTGTTCACAAGGAGAGTCTAGGGTTCTCCCAGCAAACTGTGGGAGTGGTCTGCCACGCGGGACGCAGAGCGCTCATTGGGACTGACGGGCCGGTGCGAGTTTCGTCACGTCTGTGTTAGGGATACCTACATCGGCGATAGAATTGACCTCGATTGTCTAGAGAGGTGTGAGAATGACCCGTCCTTTCCGTGTGGCTATTGTCGGTGCCGGTCCCGCTGGGATCTATGCGGCTGATCTGTTGACGAAGGCCGAGCGTGATTTCGAGGTCAGCATCGATCTCTTCGAGCGACTCCCCACCCCGTTCGGTCTGGTCCGCTACGGAGTGGCTCCGGATCATCCGCGGATCAAGGGCATCATCAACGCCCTGATCAAAGTCCTCGACCGGGGAGACATCCGCCTGTTCTCCAACGTCGACTACGGCACCGACATCACCTTGGACGAACTCACCGACCGATATGATGCGGTGATCTTCTCCACCGGGTGCATCACGGATGCGCCTCTGAACATTCCCGGCGTCGACCTTGAGGGCTCGTTCGGGGCGGCGGACTTCGTCAACTGGTACGACTCGCACCCGGATGTCTCCCAGTCCTGGCCGCTCGAGGCCGAGTCCGTGGCGGTGATCGGGAATGGGAATGTGGCCTTGGATGTGGCCCGGGTGCTGGCGAAGCAGGCCGATGACATGCATGTCACGGAGATCCCGGATCATGTGTATGAGGGTCTGAAGTCTTCGAAGGTCACCGACGTCCATGTCTTCGGGCGCAGGGGCCCCGCGCAGGCGAAGTTCACCCCGCTCGAGCTGCGGGAGCTCGGGCATGTGCCGGATGTCGACATCATCGTCTATCCGGAGGACTTCGAGTTCGATGAGGGGTCGATGGAGGCGATCGAGTCATCGAATCAGGTCAAGCAGGTGGCGAAGACGCTGACGGATTTCACGCTGCGTGAACCGACCGGTGCGAGCAGGCGTCTGCATCTGCATTTCCTCCATGCCCCGACCGAGATCCTCGGCGATGGGAAGGTCGAAGGTCTGCGCACGGAGCGTCAGGAGCTCGACGGGACGGGCAACGTCCGCGGCACGGGCGAGTTCGTGGATTGGCCGGTTCAGGCGGTCTACCGCGCCGTCGGCTATGCCGGCTCAGCACTGCCGCAGCTGCCCTTCGATCCCCGCCGCGGGGTGATCCCGAACCATGAGGGTCGCGTCGTCGACGCCGTGGATCAGAGTGAGGCGGCCGAGTCCGATGTCGTCGCCGGCGTCTACAGCACCGGGTGGATCAAGCGGGGCCCGGTCGGCCTGATCGGTCACACGAAGGGCGATGCCCTCGAGACGATCACCCACATCCTCGCCGACCGCGCCGCCGGTGTGCTGGCCGAGCCGGTCGCTCCCGCCGAGGACTCGATCGTCGAACTGCTGGAGTCCAAGGGCGTCGAGTTCGTCGACTGGCAGGGCTACCACCGCCTCGATGCCGCCGAACGGGCCGCCGGAGCGCTCGAGGGCCGTGAACGGGTGAAGATCGCCACCCGTGAGGGGATGCTCGCCGCCGCCCGCGACCACGCCGCAACCGCCTCGGCGCCGGTCTCCGGTCACTGAACCCTGCCCGCATGACCGCCGATTCCGACCTCCGTCGACACGTCGATGCCGCCTACGCCCAGCGGTACGACGTGTGGGAGGCGACGGCGACGCGGATCAAGGCCTGGCTCAAGGAGCAGCAGCGGGGCCTGCTCAAGGACAAGGACATCTCCCGCCTCGACGTCGACGGTCACCGGATCAAGGATCCGGCACGGACCCTGGCCAAGCTCGCTGAGAAGGTCGCCGCCGAACCGGACATCACGGTCACCTCGGCGGAAGACGTCGAGGACCAGATCAGGGACATCGTCGGCGTCAAGGTCCTCTGCAAATCCCCGCGTGATCAGAAGATGATGTTCGACTCCCTGCGGGACCCCGAACAGCTGGGGTCGTTCGTCCTCATCGAGGAGAAGAACTACGTCGACCGGCCCAAGCCCAGCGGCTACCGGGCCTGCCATGTGACGCTGCGCATCCCCGGCGATCACGGCGAGCCGGTTTTCGCCGAGATCCAGGTGAAGACCCGACTCCAGGACGCGTGGGGCGAGCTCACGCATGAGGACATGTACAAGCCCGGCGCGGCGATGAAGCCCAGTGAGCTCCACGGCGAGTTCGCCCGCGCGATGGCGAATATGCTCGCCACCGTCGACGAGATGGCCGACACCCTGGCCGTTGAACTCTCGGCCCTGACGAATCCCGAACCGGAGCCGGACCTCATCGCCGCAGTCGTCGAGCGTGCGGCCATCGATGTCCGCGTCCGCGCGACCGGACCGAAGTACGCCCTCGCCGTCGATGCCGCCGGCCGCCAGGGACTGATCCCCGCATTCGCCGTCCGGGAGCTCAGCGGTGAGAAGGGCACGATCAAGGTCAGCGACTTCGTCGCCGTCGACGATCGCCTCCGCGCCACCGTCGAAGAGGACTCCAAGGGCCTCTACTACATCCCCATCGCCCTCGCCGGGGACACCGGAGAATCCCAGGCCGGCTGAGGCTCAGGCGAGCCGGTCGACGAGGGCAGCGAGCCCGTCCGGGTCCTCGAGATGGGCCATGTGCCCCTGACCGGGCAGGGTATGGACTCGAGAACGCGGCGTGCGGGCAAGCACATCGTCCACCGTCGTCCCGTAGGGTGCCTCGCCGAGGTTGTCCCCGCCGACGATGACATCGATCCTCTCGGCCCGCTGGGCGAATTCCTCCGGCGCTGGGGCGGTGCCGATGGCGAGGACTTCGGGGTAGAGGGGGCGAGCAAGGGTGCGGAGTCTCTCCCATGCGCGAGGATCAGCGCGCAGTCGGGTGATGTGCTCATCGTCGAATCCCGAGATGTCGCGGTTGACGATCTCGACGGATGCATCCCAGTCGGCGGCAGCGTGGGCGCGCTCGAGTGACGGCAGGGCAGGGGCACCGAACGGTGCCATCACGGGCTCGTAGGCGATGAGGTGGTCGAGGCTGCGCTCGTTCGCGCTGTGGAGGGCGACGAGTCCGCCGAAGCTCCACGCGAAGACCTGCCGGGCCCCGAACTCATCGAGGACCGCGTGGAGGTCGGCCACCTCGGCGGCGATCGAATGCGGCGAGGGCAGAGGCGTCGACGGCGGTCGCCCGCGACGATTGATCACCGCGACGACCGGCCACGACCGCAGCGCCGCGGCGAACCTCCGCCACGCATGGGAATCGCTCATCACCCCGGGGAGGACGACGAGCGTCCTCGCCGACGCCCGTGTGTGGGGCCGATCGGCGTAGACGTCGACGACGATGCGTCCGCCGTCAGGCAGCCGCATCTCTTTCTGAATCATCTGCTCCATAAATTGATTATGAAGCATCTGCTCTAGAATTCAAGGATGATCCGCGGACGGCCACCTGAATTCGACCGAGAGCACGCACTGCTCGAGGCTGCCCGCCTGTTCTGGCGGCGCGGCTACAGCGGAACGTCGACGCGGGCCCTGACCGCGGCGATCGGGATCTCAAGCTCGAGCCTCTACTCGGCGTTCGGCAGCAAGGCGGGTCTCTTCGCCGAGGCGGTGGAGGTCTACGCGGACCGGTACGCCGAGATCTACCGCAGCGCCGTCGCTGCCGATTCCATCGGCGAGGCCGTCGACGAGCTGCTGCGCGAGTCGGTCATCGAATTCACCCAGGACCCCGCGGAGCATCCGGGGTGCATGGTCACCAGTGCGATCATGACGGATTCGGCCGAGACCATCGAGGCTGCCGGGCACATCGCCGCCATGCAGGAAGAGGGCGCGCGTCTGCTCGAAGAGCGATTCGCCCGGGGGCTGGCTGCCGGAGAGCTCGTCGCCGGCTCCTCCCCGACAGCGCTGGCCGACGCCGTCCAAGCCGTCTGGCACGGGCTCTCAGCCCAGTCGAACCAGGGAGTGGGCCGCGACCGGCTGCTGGCAGCTGCCGGAACCGCGACCCACGCCCTGAAACAGACCTACACGGCAGTCGGCTGAGCCGCACCGATCCTCGCCAGCGCCGCATCCCGGGCGGTGACGAGGTTCGCCAGGGCCGCCTCGACCTCGGCGTAGCCACGGGTCTTGAGTCCGCAGTCGGGATTGATCCACAGGCGGCTCGCATCGACGCTCTGCAGGGCCGAGTCGACGAGTTCGGTGAGCTCCGCGACGCCCGGCACCCGCGGCGAGTGGATGTCATAGACGCCCGGACCGATGCCGCGGTCGAAGTCCGCCTCGGAGATGTCGGCGAGCACCTCCATCCGGGACCGTGCCGCCTCGATGCTCGTGACATCGGCGTCGAGGGCGTCGATCGCCTCGATGATCTCTCCGAACTCCGAATAGCACAGGTGCGTGTGGATCTGCGTCGCCAGTGCCGCGTTCGCCGCGACGAGGCGGAACGCCCGCACGGACCAGTCGAGGTAGGCGGGCCGGTCGACGCGGCGCAGCGGGAGGAGCTCGCGCAGCGCGGGTTCGTCGATCTGGATGATCCCGATTCCCGCCTCCTCGAGGTCGGCGACCTCGTCGGCGAGTGCCAGGGCGATCTGATCGGCGGACTCGGCGAGGCTGATGTCCTCCCGGGCGAACGACCACGCGAGGATCGTCACCGGGCCGGTGAGCATGCCCTTGACCGGGAGTTCGGTGCGCGAGGCGGCATACGTCGACCAGCCGACGGTGATCGGGGTGGGACGCGAGACGTCGCCGTAGAGGATCGGCGGCCGGACGCACCGGGATCCGTACGACTGGACCCAGCCGTTCTCCGTCGTCGCGAAGCCGTCGAGGTGCTCGGCGAAGTACTGGACCATGTCGTTGCGCTCGGGTTCGCCGTGGACGACGACATCGAGGCCGATGCCCTCCTGGAGGGCGACGACGCGGTCGATCTCGGCGCGCATGATCGCCTCGTACCCGGCGTCGTCGATCCGTCCGGCACGATGGTCGGCGCGGGCACGCCGGACCTCACGCGTCTGCGGGAACGACCCGATCGTCGTCGTCGGCAGCACCGGCAGGTCGAGGCTCGCCTGCGCGGCGAGCCGGTCGGCGAACGCACCGCGCCTGCCGTCGTGGTCACGCAGCTCCGCGGTGCGGTCTGCCACCACAGGGTTGTGCACCGTCGTCGATTCGGCCCTCGTGCGCTGCGCCCGGTCGGCGCGGGCGAACGCACTCTCACGGCTCTGCCTTCCCTCGGACAGCGCCGCGGCCAGGGCCTCGACCTCGGTGACCTTCTCCTCGGCGAAGGAGAGCCAGGTCGCGACATCGACGGGCAGGGCGGGTTCGTCGGCGACGGTGTGGGGGACATGGAGCAGCGACGTCGACGTCGACACGCTCACCTCGGACTGCGGCAGCGACCGCAGGGTCTCCAGGCTCGCCGTGAGGTCGTTCGCCCACACATTGCGGCCGTCGACGATGCCGGCGACGAGGCGCACGGACGATGGGACCGCCTCGGCGAGGCGATCGACGTACCCGGGATCGAGCGTTCGGACGGCCGGGGAGAGGTCGACTCCGAGCGCCCCGATCCCGGAGTCCGCCAGCGCGGGCAGGCCCGCCCGCAGTGAACCGTACGGGGCGGTGACGAGGAGCCGGGAGTGGGGGAGGGCCGAGGTCAGCGTCGCATAGGTCCGGGCGGCCGCCTCGGCGAGCTCTTCATCGGAGTACTCCCCGGAGTCGGTGACGAGGGCGGGTTCGTCGAGCTGGATCCACTCGACGCCGGCGGCGGAGAGGATGCTGAGGACGTCGAGGTAGACCGCGGTGAGCTCGTCGAGGCGCTCGAGCGGCGAGGTCGCCGTCCCGGGCGCCGTCTTCGCCAGGGTGAGGAGGGTGACGGGACCGGCGAGGACGGGCCGGACGCGGTGCCCGGCGGTCCGCGCCTCGGAGACGAGGGTGAGCAGGTGCTGGGGGTGGGCCTTGAACGTCGTCGCATCCTCGAGCTCGGGCACGAGGTAGTGGTAGTTCGTGTCGAACCACTTCGTCATCTCCAGCGGGGAGCGGTCGGCCGTGCCGCGGGCCAGGGCGAAGTACTCGCCGAGGTCGAAGTCCGTCCCCAGCGTCGCCGAGGGGATGAGCCCGACGGTGAGCGCGGAGTCGAGGACGTGGTCGTAGTGGCTGTGGGTCGCGGGGATCGCGTAGTCCTCGGTGAGGCCGAGTTCGCGCAGCCGGTGGTAGGTCTGCACCCGCAGGGAGCGGGTCGTCTGTGCGAACTCGCCGGTGTCGATGCGCCCGGCCCAGAGGGATTCGAGGGCGGTCTTGAGTTCGCGGCGGCGTCCGATGCGCGGGTAGCCGGTGATCGTGGCGGCAGGGAACGGGGTGGTCATGTCTCTCCTTCGGTGGTGGTGACGTGGTTGTGCGGCGGTCAGGACGGGTGCGGGGCGGACGCGGGCACCGGGGCGGGTGCCGAGTCGAGGCGGATGCCCAGGCGGTCGAGCATCTCGAGGAGGTCGAGCGTGGTCGCCCGGTCGTTGAACGTGTAGATGTGGAGTCCGTCGGCGCCGCCGGCGAGGATCGCGGCGATGTGCTCGGCGGTCATCTCGAGGCCGATGCGGCGAGCGGTCGCGGGATCCGCCGCGCCGTCGAAGCGGCGGAGCAGGTCATCGGGCACGGGCAGACCGGAGAGGCGGCTCATCGTGTGCAGTCGTCGCGGATCGGTGACGGGGAGGACGCCGGGGATGAGGGGGATCGTGATCCCCGCGAGTTCCGCCCGGCGCCGCAGGTCCGCGTACGCGTGCGGGTCGAAGAAGAGCTGGGTGATGGCGAAATCTGCGCCGAGGCGCTGCTTGGCCGCGAGCACGTCGAGGTCCTCGTCGGGACCGGAGGATTCGGGATGCCCGGACGGGTACGCGGCGACCCCGATCCCGAGCCGTCCCGCAGCGAGCCGGGCGGTGTTCGCGGATTCGATCTCGCGCAGCAGGTGGACGAGGGCGTCGGCGTGGGGGAGATGGCCGTCGGGCACCGCGGTCGCACCGTCGGGGAAGTCCCCGCGGATCGCGAGGAATCCGCGCACCCCGACGCCGAGGAGGTGGTGGATCCACCTGGTCAGCTCGGCGCGGGTGCCCGCGGTGCAGGCGAGATGGGCAAGCGGGCGCAGGTGCGTGGTGGCAGTGACGAGGCGGATGAAGTCGGCGGTGCCGTGCAGCCAGCCGCTCTTCGCCGAGCTCGTCACCGCGAGATAGTCGGGTGCGAGGGTGTCGAGTTCGGCGAGCAGCGCGGGCAGGGTCGCCGCCTGGGCCTGTGAGCGGGGAGGGATGACTTCGAAGGAGAGCGCTAGCCGGCGCGGGCGCTCGGCGTCGAGGTCGGTCTCGAGGGCGTTCTCCGGCGCCGAGGCGGATGTGCGCAGCCGTGGCCTGCCGGTGAGCGAGGGACCGATCGGGGGTCGCTGGGCGACGTCCCGGAAGGTCGAATCGAGTGTGGGGTCGGCGTAGGTGAGTGTCGTTGACATGCCGTCATCGTGCCAAGCCCCTCGCCGAGGCGGTGGGGAAGCCGATGATCGGTGTCACGGTCCGACACACACCGGTCGCAGTCGGTCGCGGAAGGTCACGGGACGACGGATTCCGTCATCTGCCGCGTCGACCGCTGTGGGCCGGATATACGGCAGCGCCCGGCTCGACGAGGGCGAGCCGGGCGCTGTGGGGTGTCGGTGGTGTCGGTGGTTCAGCGGTAGTTGGTGAATTGGAGGTCGACGTCGAGGTCCTTGCCCTTGAGGAGGGCGATGACCTCCTGGAGGTCGTCGCGCTTCTTCGAGCTCACGCGCAGTTCGTCCCCCTGGATCTGGGCCTTGACGCCCTTGGGGCCCTCGTCGCGAATGATCTTCGAGATCTTCTTCGCCTCGTCCTTGTCGATGCCCTCCTTGAGGGAGGCGTCGATGCGGTACTCCTTGCCCGAGGGGTAGGGGTCGCCGTCGTCGAGGGACTTGAGCGAGATGCCGCGCTTGACGAGCTTGGACTGGAAGACGTCGAGGATCGCCTTGACGCGGTCCTCGCTGTTGGCCTTCATGAGCACGGCTTCACCGCTCCACGCGATCGAGGCGTCGGTGCCGCGGAAGTCGTAGCGGGAGCCGACCTCCTTCGCAGCCTGGTTGAGGGCGTTGTCGGCCTCCTGTCGATCGGCCTTGCTGACGATATCGAATGACGATTCGCTGGCCATGGGCGCTCCTTTGTCATAGATTGCGATGCCGGTCTGTTCTGCGCAGAAGTCTAGTCGAGTGATCCCGCTGTGACCTGCGTCAACCGAGTTGGCAATCGCGTCACGGGCCTAGTATTCTTCTTGAGTGCTCTTCGAGCTCGCACTGCGGCAGATTGCCCGAGCGGCCAAAGGGAGCTGACTGTAAATCAGCCGGCATTGCCTTCGCAGGTTCGAATCCTGCATCTGCCACGCAGAACCACAGGGCCCGATGCTCAGCGGAAACGCTGAGCATCGGGCCCTGTGACGTTGTCACACCGCTGTGCAGCCCCTACCGTGGAAGGACGAGAGCCTGCGGGGGTGGGAGCATGGAGAAGAAGGAACCGCCTCGGCGGATCAATTCACTCTCCGATCGCACCGAGATCGTCGAATCCGCCCTCGACCGCGCGATCAAGCGCGGCGACTTCGACGACCTGCCCGGCATGGGCAAGCCGCTGCGCGGCCTCCACAACTCCGAGGATCCCGACTGGTGGATCAAGCAGAAGCTCGATTCCGAGGACATCAGCGGTGTCGCTCCGGCAGCCTTCCAACTGCGCAAGGAGAACGCCGTCCTCGAGGACACGCTCGATGAGTTCGCTCGCGAATCCGATGTCCGCGCCTACCTCGCCGGGTTCAACGCCCGCGTCCGGGAGGCGATCATGGACCTGCGCGGCGGACCTCCCGTGTTCACCCCGCCCCGTGACATCGACGCCGAGGTGATCGCCTGGCGTGCGCGCCGCGTCGCCGCCCGTGAGGCAGCGGAAGGAGCCGGTGAGCAACCCGGTGATGCGAAGCCGGCACCCGACTCTGCCGCCAAGACGCGGTGGTGGCACCGCTGGCGCCGACGGCGCTGACGCCGGTCTCGGGGAGGGCGCTCGAGGTCAGGAGCGAGCAGCGGCGACGAGGCGCCGGGCCGCGAGATGAGCGAGCACGACGGCCTGCTCGGCGAGGACGGAGTCGTCGAAGACGACGAACGGCGAATGGTTGTCGCCCTGCCGCTCCTCGGGCACGTCGCTGCGCTTCGCCCCGATCATCATGTACGTGCCCGGCACCTGGTCGAGGACGAAGGAGAAGTCCTCGCTCGGCATGATCGGATGCGCGAGCACCTCGACCCGTTCGGGCCCGAGCAGGTCCCGCAGCTCGTCGAGCACCCACGCGGTCTCAGCGTCGTCATTGACCGTCACCGGGTACTGGACCTCGAACTCCACCTCGGCGGTGCATCCATGGGCTGCGGCGATGCCTTCGGCAAGCTGCCGCGACCGGTCCCGCACGGTGGCCAGGGACTCCTCGGACAGGGTGCGCACGGTCGCCCCGAGCGACGCCTCGGCGGGGATGACGTTGACGGCCTCGCCGGCGCTCAGCTGGGTCACGCTCAACGCGATCGGGTCGAAGACGTCGATCCGGCGACTGACCATGGTCTGCAGGGCGGTGACGATCTCGGCGAGGGCGGGCACCGGATCGACCGCGCTCGTCGGCTGTGACCCATGTCCGCCGCGCCCGCGGACGGTGATGCGCAGGACGTTCGACCCGGCCTGCAGGGTTCCCGGCCTCGTCGAGACGATCCCGCGCTCGCCGACGTGGACGTGGACTCCGAATGCGGCGACGGCCCGGGATCCGGCGGCGTCGAGGACGCCCTCGTCGATCATCACCGAGGCCCCGTCGTACCCCTCCTCGCCGGGCTGGAACATGAAGACGACGTCGCCGGCCAGCTCTGCCCGTCGGGCCGCGAGCAGGCGCATCGCCCCGACGAGGCCGGCGGTGTGGAGGTCGTGCCCGCACGCGTGCATGTTCCCGTTCGTCGCCGCGAACGGCTCGTCGGTGGCCTCGGCGACGGGCAGGGCATCCATGTCACCGCGGAGCAGGACCGCGGGCGCCTGCGCCGGACGCTCGGGGTGGGTGCCGCGCAGCACCGCGACCACCGAGGTGGCGCCCTCCCCCGTCGTCACCTCGACGTCGAGACCGGCGATCGCGTCGAGCACAGCCGCCTGGGTGCGGGGCAGGTCGAGGCCGACCTCGGGGTGGGCATGGAGGTCGCGACGCAGGGTCTGGAGGTCGGGGAGGAGGTCGGCCGCCTCGGCGAGGAGATCGCTCACAGCAGGGAGACGAGGATGCTGGCGATGACGACGGACCCGGCGCTCACCGAGGTGAATCCGCCGACGAGCATCGGCGGGAGCATGACGTTGAGGAGGGCTTCCTTCTCGTCGTCGTCACGGGCGATCGACCGGGCGACCTCGTTGGTGAGCAGGTAGTCGGCGGGGAAGCCGTACATCGCGGTCAGGGCCACCGACATGCCCAGCGGGGCCTTCCATCGGAGCAGCTTCGTGGCGATGAACCCGCCGATGACGATGCCCGCGCCGCCGACGATGAGGATCGCGATCGTCGGGAGGAACGCGCGGATGACGTCGTCGACGGAGGCGGCGACGAGTGGGGCCATGACGATCGCGATGACACCGGCCATGGCGATGCCGAAGGAATTCGAGCGCTCCATCGCCTTGTCGGGGGAGAGCCCGATCGCGGTGGCGAGGATGCCGAGGATGAGCGCGAGGATCGAGGACGGGATGTGGGTGGGGATCGCGAGCAGGGTCGCGACCGTGCCGCCGACGAGGACGAGGAAGAGCATGAAGAGCTGATTGTCGACGAGGTAGCCCGGGAGGGTGACGAGCTTCTTCTTCGCCGCCGCCTGAGCCTCCTCCTCGTGGTGGGCGAGGGCGAGTTCGTGGAGTTCGCCGCTGTCGCGCAGCTTCGTCGCGTACCGGCGCAGGAGGAAGTTCGTCAGCGGCATCGACGGCAGCGACTGGAGCATGAGGACGAGGGCGGGGAGGACGATGATCGACGAGGCGGCGCCCGCCGCGGTCAGTCCCTCGGTGGTGAGGCTGGTGGCGACGATGCCGCCGGCGAGCGGACCCGAACCGGCGACGAAGGTCTCGAACCCGAAGAGCGGAGCGACGACGGCGAGGATGAGGAGGACGGCGACGAGCATGCCGGAGACCGCGATGATCACCGAGCGCCACTGCTTGAGCATGATCCGCAGCGGGATGAGCGTGCCCATGTGGAAGAGCAGCGGGGCGACGAGGATCGTGTAGATCTGGACGAGCATCGAGTCGTCGACGACGGACTCCGGGACGATGCCGAGCTTCGCGAAGATGAAGACGCCGAGCATCGCGACGAGGAGGCTCGGGATGCGCGCCTTCGACCAGATGGAGACCAACTCGCCGAGAGCGATGAAGGCGAGGAGGATGGTGGCGGCGAAGATAGCCTCCATGACGGACCTTTCGACAGGCTGCGATGGAACGAGTCGCCGGCGACAGCAGGGCGTGTGAAGCAACTCACTGCACCGTAGGCTACTCCGCCGTTTCGCCCCATCAGACGTAGTCGTCCACGATGCGAGACCTGCGAAGGGTGCGCCTGAGGGGCTGGGCGGATTCGTCCGGACAGGGAATTAGGGTGGAGGCATGAGCTTTCTCCAGTTCCTGCGCGAGCGGGGCATCGCCGAGCGTCCCGGGTCGGGAACCCGGCCGCTCGTCATCGCCCACCGCGGCTATTCGGCAGTGGCCCCTGAGAACAGCCTCGCGGCCGTCGATGCCGCGCGAGCGCTCGGCGTCGACTTCATCGAGGTCGACGCGTCGACGAGTGCCGACGGGGTGCCGGTGATCATCCATGACCCCGACCTCGACCGGACGACGAACCGCAAGGGCCCCGTCGTCAGCCTCACCGCCGAGGAGCTCTCCTTCGTCGATGCGGGTTCGTGGATGGGGCCCGGGTTCACCGGTGTGCGGGTGCCGACTCTGGCCGCGGTCATGCGCGACATCCAGCATCGCGGGGGCGAGCTCCTCCTCGAGCTCAAGGGGGAGTGGTCGCCGGGCGCCGTCGCGCGGATCTCCGAACTCGTCGTCGAGACCGGAACGGCCGATCGCATGGTCGTCCAGGCCTTCAACACCGACACGCTCGCCACCTGCCGGGACCTGCTGCCCATGGTCACCCGGTTCCTGTTGCGGATGGTGCCCCGGCCGGAGGACATCGCCACGGCGCGCAACCTCGGCGCGGTGGCGATCAACCCGCCGTACCGGGGATTCTCGCTGCGGAAGTCCGTCGTCGCCGAGATCAGGGACAACGGCCTCGGCGTGTTCGTATGGACGGTCGATGAGATGAACGAATGGCGCGAACTCCTCGACGCCCAGGTCGACGGCATCATCACAAACCATCCGGGACGGCTCCAGGGCTTCCTCGCCGGGCGCTTCGACCCGGTGAAGTAGACCGGTGGGGACGGCGGACGACGGTCTGTGAGTGAGGTCACCGGGAGCGGATTTGCCCCGGTCGCGCTCAGCCGTGTAAATTCTTACCTGTTGCCCCGATAGCTCAGTCGGCAGAGCATCTCCATGGTAAGGAGAAGGTCAAGGGTTCGATTCCCTTTCGGGGCTCTCGTGCCGCGTGAAAACGCGACGCATGCGATCGAGGCGCGGTAGCTCAGCTGGTTAGAGCGCACGACTCATAATCGTGAGGTCGGGAGATCGAGCCTCCCCCGCGCTACTCGATAGGCCCCTCGCCTGGTGTTCCATCAGGGAGGGGCCTTTTTCGCGCGCGTGTCACCTTCGGTTGCGCCGCGCCGCACCGGTCAGTGTCAGCAGGCTCTGCAGTCCCGCCTCGGTGCCGGGCCAGTGCCGCTCGACGCTTTCGAGACCGGCATGGCCGATCGCCCACCGGAGGACGAGGGCGATCGCGACGGCATCGTCGGCGTAGCCGAGGACGGGGATGAAGTCCGGGACGAGATCGATCGGCAGCGCGAGGTAGACGAGCAGGCCGCCGAGCATCCAGCGTGTTCCCCGAGGTGTCCGCGGGTCCGTCGCCAAGCGTTTGACCAGGCGCAGCACGTCGGGGACGAGGCGGACGATCTCCTTCCAGTCGACCGACCGACCCATGCGGCGCGACTGGACCCAGAGGACGGCGATGAGGGCGACCCAGAGGAGGAGCAGACCGGCGACGATCGAGAGGACGATGACGAGCCAGTCGGGCATGGAGCACTCCAGTTCTCAAGGACAGGATCCGAGGGAGATTGTAGACCGGAGAGCGCATCCGGGTGAGATGAGTCCGTTTCGAGGGGAGTCGTCGGTTCGCGATCCGAGCGATCGGGACCAGACGAGTCGGTTTCCGCCGGATCGGTCGGGTCGCGACCCGATGCATCCGGCGGAAAGTGAATCGAAGCCGTGGCCGTAGGTCCCGCGGGCAGGCGGAGCGTTGCCGGCGGGCGGACTGTCACCGGTGGCGGTCAGCCGGTGGCCGGCTCCTCCGCATACGCCTGGGTCGTGCGGGCGAGGAGGAAGAGCCACGCGAAGAGCACGCCGGCTGCCATGGTCTCCATCCCGGTGAGGTTGTAGTAGCCCAGGGGCACCCAGAGGAGGATGGCTGCGGCGACGGCGGCGACGACCACGAACGAGGTGGCGGTGAAGTCCTTCGGCAGACCGGGCGCGAGTCGGAGCAGCGTGAGGAAGAAGGCGAGGAAGGAGACGACCATGCCCGCCCCGGCGCTGACGTGGACGGGGAAGTTCACCGCGTCGGGGACCGAGCCGACGACGATCATGCAGATGCCGATGGCAGCGAATTCCCAGGTGAGGATCGTGATGCGGCGAGGGTCGCGGATGCCGCGGTGGCGCAGCCCCAGGGCGATGTCGTGCCCGATGTGGTTGGCGAGCGTGGTGAGCAGGAGGCCGGCGATCTGCAGCGAGATGTTGAACTGGTACCCGTTGATTCCCGTGTCGTTGCCCAGACGGGAAAAGTGGAACTGCCACCACGTGGCCTCCGGGGACTGGATCATACTCGCCAGTGTGCCGAGGAACAGATCGGCGACGACGAGGCCCACGACGACGACACTCGTCACCCCGTCGGCGATGATCACCGCGAAATAGGCGCACGCCGCCGCGGCCGCCCCGGCGAGTGCGGCGCCGCCGAGCGGATCGACCGTGAGCCCGCGGAAACCGAGCTGGAAGATCTGGAAGACGGCGTGGACGATGATGCTCGCCACCATCGCCACCGCTGAGATCAGGGCGATGAGGTCGATGATGCGCTTGACCCATGGCAGCCTCCGCCGCCATGCGAGATCGGGCCGTCTGCTGCTGCGCAGATACGAGAGGGCGAACCCGAGCCCGGACGCGACGGAGGCGGGCCACGCCGCGAGGGCTCCGAGCGAGTCGGCCCCGCCGAGCGGCAGCCGTTGTCCGGCCATGACGAGGACGACGACGATCGCGGTGAGGACGAAGGCGACGACTGCGAAGCGAGTGGCCAGCGATTCGAGGCGGGTCTGCGGTGACCTCAGCGTCAGCGGTGCCTCACCCCGGCCGCGACCCGTGGTGAGAAGCCGGGGACCGCCTCGGCGGGGTGCGGACTCAGCCATCGGAGTCGTCACTCAGACGAAGGACGAAACGACCCTGTTCCGGGGTGTAGCCGAGGTCGGTGACGAGTTCGCGGTCGACCTCGGTCGTCATCTGGGTGAGGTCCGCGCCGCGGTTGATCCCCTGCTCGTGGACCCACCGGAGCATCGCCGCTCCGATGTCGGAGGTGATCGCGCGGAAGCCGGCGACCTCGAGGCGCAGCGTCCCGCCCTGGGAGAACCCGGGAACGAAGGTGAGCTCCATCGTCCCGACCACCGCACCGGATGCGTCCCGGACGACGGCGAGGTAGTGCGAGCGGTCCCGGGTGATCGCCGCGTGGAGGCGGTCGCGCACCTCCGTGCTCGGCATCTCCTCGCCGAGGAGGTCGAGGATCGCGGGGACATCGGCGCGCTTCGCTCGCGAGACCCGGAACTGCTCACCGTCGACGTCGAGGACATCGCCGACCGAGTGGGCGGCGATGTCCTGCATCCGTGCGACGAGGGCGTCGAGCCACCCGCCGACGTTCGCCCGTGCCTCCTCGGTGTCGGGATACCGGCAGCGCAGGTGCAGACCGTTCTCGTCGAGGATGAACCACAGCATCACCCCGTCAGTGCGGATCGTCGCCCCGACGTACTGGGCATCGAGCCCCGTCGAGTCGATCCGCACCGGAAGCCTGCGCAGGTCGAGCCACGAGATCGCGAACATCCCCGGGGCCTCGGGCATGCCGCCCCACGGGGCGAGCACCTCGGCGAGGGGATGCGAACCGAGTTCGATGGCCTCGCGCACCGACCGGGAAGTCGCCTGCGGGGCGGGATCGGTGACTTCGAGGACGGAGTTCGTGATGAACCAGCCGACGGCGTCGTTCCACTTCTCCTCGAAGCGGCTGTGGACGGGGAAGACCGCGCGCAGCGGGGCACCGCTGACCGTGCGGGTGACCTCCGCCATCGCCGAGAGCGCCAGGGTGAGCGTCGAGACGCCGTCGGCTCGCGCCTGCGCGGAGAACGCGGCCGAGGAGTGGACGTCGAAGACATCGCGGACCTCGACGCGTTCGAGGTGGGCGGCGGCCTCACCGAGGGGGAGGGGGAAGCGCGGCATGAACCCATCACCGGCTTCGAGGATCTCCCGCCACCGCCTGCTCACCTCGGGCGGCGGGGGACCGGGCTCGGACAGGGCAGCCGTGTGCTCGGCGAACTCGGGGGCGGCGTCGAGGGCCGGGGCGACACCGGAGGAGATCGCGGCCAGCGCCGAGAGGAGGTCGCGGGCGATGACGAGCATCGACCACATGTCGACGTGGGCGTGGTCGGCGCCGATGATCACCGTCGATCCGGCAGCGGTCTCGAGGACGCAGAGACGATGGGACGGGCGGGCGAAGGGGGTGCACGCCTCATCGAGGACCTCGCGCAGGGCGTCGTTGACGGCCTGGCCCTGGGCGATGGGGTGCTCGCGCCAGCGACCGGAGAGGAGCGCGATCTCGCCGAGGGCGAGCTCACCGGATTCGTCGGTGGAGAAGGCCGACCGCAGCGTGCCGTGGCGTTCCATCACCGCCCACCACGCGGACGCGAGGTCGTCGCGGTCGACGTCGCCGGGCAGCTGCAGGGACAGCGCCATCCACGAGCCGGGTCTCGACCCCGCTGAGACGTGGCGGCGCTGGTCGAACGAGATCGGCAGCCGGCGTTCGGGGGGGCCCGCCTCGACGTCGTAGCCGTAGAGACGGCCGAAGGGCAGCCGCAGGTGAGACACGTTGGTCAGACGCATGCCGCTACTCTAACGTGAGAGGCACCGCAGTGGGCCGACAGCCGGGAGGGCACGTGATTCATCGTCTCGATGGTGCTGACATCGCCGCGGAGCTCTCCGATGAAGGCGGCGCCCCCGTCGTCCAGCTCCACGGACTCACCTCATCCCGGGCGCGCGACAGGGTGCTTCAGCTCGATCTCGGGGTGGGGCTGAGCGGAACCCGGCTGCTGCGCTACGACGCCCGCGGACACGGACTCTCGACGGGCCGGCCGGTCGCCGAGGACTACCGGTGGCCGAGCCTGGCCGAAGACCTTCTCGCCCTCCTCGACATCCACTTCCCCGGGGAGCGGGTCCACGGCGTCGGACCCTCGATGGGCGCTGCCACCCTCCTCCACGCTCTCCTCCTCGACCCCGACCGCTTCTCGGGACTCACCCTCGTCGTGCCCCCGACTGCATGGGAGACGCGTCCGGCCAAGGCCGAGGTCTATCGGCAGGCCGCGGATCTCATCGAGGGCGGCGGCTTCGATGAGTACCTCGCCGCCAGTGCCCTCACTCCGCAGCCGCCGACGCTCGCCGACGCGCCGAGCACCCGACCTGAGGTGCCGCTGCCGCTCCTTCCCGCGGTCCTGCGCGGTGCCGCCGGCAGCGACCTGCCCGATCCCGCACGACTCGAGGGGCACGCGATTCCAACGCGGATCCTCGCGTGGGTCGACGACCCCTCCCATCCGCTGGCGACCGCACAGGGCCTGCATGCGCTGCTGCCCGAGTCCCGGCTCACCGTCGCCCAGACCCCGACCGACCTCGTCTCCTGGCCGCAGATCCTCGCCGAGGAGGTCGCGCGCCACGGGGTCTGGCCCGCTGGTTCCTCACCCGCCTAGACTCGGACCCAGGACCCGAGGTCCGGGTTCCGGCGCGCAGGCGCCTCGGCGGAGGATCGACGATGATCGCTGCGAACGTGACCGACTGGCTCCTCGACTCCGATCCGGCACTGCGATGGCAGGTCGAGCGCGACCTCCTCGGCGCCGATGAGCAGACATGGCAGGCGACGAGGGCGCGGGTGCCCAGCGAGGGGTTCGGTGCCGAACTCCTCTCCCATCAGGACGCCGACGGCCAATGGGCAGGCGGCCCCTTCTTCCCCGCTGGTTTCCGCGGTGAGGGCCCGCAGCCGTGGACGGCGACGACATGGGTGCTCAAGGACCTCCGCGAATGGGGTGTCGATGCCGCGGTGCTCGCCGGGACCGCGGAGAAGCTCGAGCCTGTGCGCTGGGAGTACGAGGAGATGCCGTACTGGGGCGGTGAGGTCGACGTCTGCATCAACTCGTGGACGCTGTCGAACGGCCTCTGGCTCGGTGCCGACGTCGACGGCATCGTCGACTGGTTCCTCGATCACCAGCTGACCGACGGCGGGTGGAACTGCGAATGGGTCAACGGTTCGATCCGGTCGTCCTTCCACTCGACGCTCAACGCCCTCGTCGGCCTCCTCGACTACCAGCAGCGCACGGGGGATTCCGCCCGAGTCGCCGACGCACGCGCGGCGGGGGAGGAGTACCTATTGGTCAGGAGCCTCTTCAAGCGAGCATCGAACGGCGAGCCGTACTCGATGAACGCGTTCAGCCTGGCATATCCGCGACGGGCCTACTACAGCATCCTCGCCGCGGCCGACTACTTCCGCGATGCCGGCCTCTCCGACGGCACCGCTCCCGACCCGCGCCTGGCCGAGGCGATCGAGCGCATCCGCGCGCAGCGACAGGACGATGGAACGTGGCTGCAGGGGCACCGCCTAGCCGGAGACGTGTGGGTCCACGTCGATGCCCCGACGGGAGAGCCGTCGAAATGGGTGACGGCGCAGGCGCTGCGAGTCCTCGACTGGTGGGATGCGGAGCGAACGCCGACCGGGTCCGCGTAGGGATCGGCAGGGCCGACAGGGGCCGCCTCAGAAATCGACGTCGTCCTTGTCGATGCCGGGGAACATCACCTCGTACTCGACCATGTTGTCCTTGTGGTCGATGAGTTCGATGGTTCCGAAATAGGTCATCTCCTCATCGACGACATTGCACGATTCGAACCCGGACCAGTCCGTCACCGTCATGTCCTGCTCGCACTTCGCTTCCTTGACCGACATATCGAACTTGTTCGCGAAGAGGTCGACGAGGTCGGCTTCGAGGGAGGCGGCGGGAATCGTCCCGTTGCCGTCCTTGTCGATCTTCATCGCCTCATCGCTTGCCCACGAGGTGGTGCGGGCGGCATCGGCGAACGGGTCCTCCGAGGCGCCCGGCGAGGCAGACTCCTCGGTCGGCGTGGGACTCGGCGTCGGGGTCTCCGCCCCGAGAGTCGAAACCTCGGGCGGCTGCTGTGCGTCGGAGGAGTCCCCGCCCATCCCGCATCCCGCCAGCGCCAGCGTCATCGCTGCCACCGCTGCCGCTCGTCGCCCTGCGCTGCGCATCACTCTCATCGTCCGTCTCCTCTGCTCGTCGGTGATCACCATCATCTCCCGCTCCGCACCCCACGGAGGACGGAATCGTGTGCGCGATCCGCGACGGCTGTTGCCGTCCTGGCACAGGAACGATGACGTCGCGTTGACCCCGCTGGCGCGGTCTTGGCACGATGAGGCGATGCAGCCTGTCCTCGGTCTCATCTCCCACGGCACGTCTTCTCCCGACGGTCAGGCCGTCATCTTGGCCCTCGCCGAGGCTGTCGCCGCCGGGGACCGCCTCGCCGAGACCCTGATGTCGGGCCCGACAGAATGAACAGACTGCTGCGACGAGCGCAGCGGCTGATGGTGGTCGGGCTGCTCGCGTCCTTCCTCGGCTCACAGCTGGTCGAGGGGGCCGTCAACGGGCTCATCGTGCTGGGCGTTTTCCCCCTCGCGTGGATACCCATCTACCGCACGGTCACCGACGTTCAGGATGCGTTCGCTGCGGCGGTGTCCCGGTTCGTCGAGCGGCACAATCCGGGTCACGTCCTCGTTGTCTGTGAAGCAACCGATGTCGTCCTCACGAGTGTGGCCATCGCCATGATCCTTCTCGGGCCGTCCGGCTGGGTGGCGCCGGTGCTCGTCGTCTACCTGTTGGTAGCCTCGTTCCTTCCTCTCGTCGTCGATCTCGCTGAAGAGTTCTATCTCAATGACGTTGCTCAGATCGATGGGGGAGCTGTTGTCCGGGCGAACATGCTCATCGCAGTGGGCACCGGTGTCGGTGGGCTGCTCATCGGTCGCCCCGTCGGTGCTTTGACCAGCGTTTCGGGTATCGCGACGGTGCTCGCCCTCAACGTCGCGCTCTCCCTCGTCGCGATAGTCCTGCGCATTCGCTCGGGTCGGCTCTATGCGCCCGAGCATGCGTCACCCTCGCCGGAGGCCGATGCCGACGGGTTCGTCGTGGGGATCAGGCGCTTCTTCTTCCCCTCCGGGCCGGGTGCGATCGTCCGCAACGGATTCCTGTCCCCGGTCTTCTCTTTCGTGTTCATGCTGAGTACGTCCGTTCTCGGAACGTACGTCGTCCTTTGGGTAGCGGGTGAAGCTGACGGGAATGGAGTCGTCACGCGGCTCAGCGTCCTTCTGTTCGCTATGGGCGCTTCTGCCATCGTCTCCCCGTATGTCATCGGTCGAATCCTCGAACGCAACGGCGAGACTGCCGACCGTCTGCTGCGGTGGCTGCTCGGTCTCTTCTCCTTCGGCTGCACAGCCGCCGTGGTCGTTAGGCTGACCTGGGACGACGCGGTCGGATCGCTCGTGATCTTTCTTTGTCTGCTTGTCATCACTGCGAGCTCGCAAGGTGTGCTCTTCGCCGTATCGACTCTCAGGCAGCTTCGGTTGAGTTCCACGGAGTTCCGGGAGGTCGTCGGGTGGTCGTTCTCGATGTCCGCGATCGGCGGGATCTGCGGTGCGTGGTTGGGCTATGCCCTCCGAGCGGCCCAGGATCCACTGGCAGCTCTCCTCGTCGCGGCGGGGATCGGCACTGCCCTGTTCGTCTGGGCCATGATGTCGCGATCCTCCACCAGGTGACGGACTGTTCGGGACGGTACCCACGGGGGGGCCGCTGAGCCCACACGACTGCCGAGCCTGAGGATGGCGAATCACCGTCGTCGGGCCGATGCTCAGGCCGAGTCTCGTCGTCGCGTTGACCGCGCGCGCACGCACTTGGCACGATGAGGCGATGCAGCCTGTCCTCGGTCTCATCTCCCACGGCACGTCCTCTCCCGACGGTCAGGCCGTCATCTTGGCCCTCGCCGAGGCGGTCGCCGCCGACCTGCGCGAGCGCGGGATCACCGACATCCTCGCCCTCGGCCACGTCGACGTCCAGGCCCCCGACGTCGCCGAGGTGCTCGCGACCCTGCCCGCGGATCGCACCACCGTCCTCGTCCCCCTCCTCCTCTCACCGGGCTACCATGTCCACGTCGACCTCGCCGAGGCGGTCGCAGGCGCCGGCGGTCCCGCCCCGGACGGAATGGGCTCGGTTCCCGGCCGGCCTGTCCGCGACATCCGCGTCGCCGGGACCCTCGGTCCGGACCCTCGCCTCGCCGAACTCCTCGCGGCGAAGCTGCCGGCCCTCGACGACGGCGACGAGGTCATTCTCGTCGCGGCCGGATCGAGCGACGAACGCGCCAACGACGCGTCCCGCGCCGTCGGAGACCTCCTCGCCGAGACTCTCGCGCGTCCTGTGCACACGACCTTCCTCGCCGGAGACCACGACAACCTCCGCGACATTGTTGAGCAGAAGAGTCATCTCGGTCGTCGGCTCGTCGCCGCCAACTACCTCCTCGCACCCGGCTACTTCGACGACCTCGCGGCCCGACTGCTCGCAACAGTCGGCGGTCGCCTCTCCGCACCGCTCCTCCACCCGTCGTCACCAGCCCCAAGACAGCTCGTCGACATCGTGCGCGACCGTATGGTCGCAGTCCTCTGAACCGACGTCAACCCCGTCCCTGCGATCCGTCATGCGGCGTCGCACAGCGTCATATGTCGAACAATGACGAGCTTATGCGAGCCTAATTTGTTGAGCAATCCTGTCGGTGTGTAGCGTGGCTGACCTAGCAATCGCACCAGCATGGGGAGATGGCAATGTCCACAGACGTGGAGCAGCGCGCCGCAGGCCGCGCAGACAGGGCCGCGACGCGACCGAAGAAGTCCAACGGGCAGTGGAAGATCGACGGCCGCGAACCGCTCAACGGCAACGAGGTGTTCAAAGCCGAGGACAACGGCCTCAACGTCCGTGCACGGATCGAAGAGGTCTACGCGAAGTCCGGCTTCGCGTCGATCGACCCCGATGACCTCCACGGCCGCTTCCGCTGGTGGGGTCTCTACACCCAGCGCAAGCCGGGCATCGACGGCGGGCGGACCGCCACCCTCGAGCCGCACGAGCTCGAGGACGAGTACTTCATGCTCCGCGTGCGCATCGACGGCGGCAGGCTCACGACCGAGCAGCTGCGCACGATCGCCGACATCTCCAACGAGTTCGCCCGCGGCACCGCCGACCTCACCGACCGGCAGAACATCCAGCTCCACTGGATCGCGATCGAGGACGTCCCGGAGATCTGGCGACGACTCGAAGCCGTCGGCCTCCAGACCACCGAGGCCTGCGGCGACGTCCCCCGCGTCATCCTCGGCTCACCCGTGGCCGGCATCGCCGCCGATGAGCTCATCGACCCGACCCCGGCGATCGAGGAGATCTCCCGGCGCTACATCGGGGATGAGAGCCTGGCGAATCTGCCGCGGAAGTACAAGACCGCGATCACCGGGCACCCCAGCCAGGACGTCGTCCACGAGATCAACGACTGCTCGTTCGTCGCCGTCGAGCATCCTGAGCACGGCATCGGCTACGACCTCTGGGTCGGCGGGGCACTTTCGACCGTTCCCCGCTTCGCCGAACGCCTCGGCGCCTGGGTCGCCCCCGACCAGGTCGTCGAGACCTGGCTGGGCGTGACAGAGATCTTCCGCGACTACGGCTACCGCCGCCTGCGCAACAAGGCCCGCCTGAAGTTCCTCATGGCCGAATGGGGTCCGGAGAAGTTCCGCGAGATCCTCGAGACCGAGTACCTCGGCTACCGCCTCGCCGACGGCCCGGCCCCCGCGAAGCCGCTGACCGAAGGGGACCATGTCGGCGTCCATCGCCAGGCCGATGGGAAGTACTACATCGGGGTCAGCCTCATCGCCGGCCGCGCCTCGGGAACCCTGCTCGGACAGATGGTCGACATCGCCGAGAAGTACGGTTCGACCCGGCTGCGGACGACCCCGCACCAGAAGATCCTCTTCCTCGACATCCCCGAGGACGACATCGATGCTGTCGTCGCCGACCTCGACGCGGTTGGTCTCTCGAGCCGCAAGGACCTCTTCCGCCGGTCGACCATCGCATGCACGGGCATCGAATTCTGCAAACTCGCGATCGTCGAGACGAAGCAGACCGCCGCGGACACCATCGCGACCCTCGAAGCGCGGCTGGCCGAGATCGACCTGCCGCACCCGATCAGCCTCCACCTCAACGGCTGCCCGAACTCGTGCGCGCGCATCCAGACTGCCGACATCGGACTCAAGGGCCAGCTGGTGACCACCGACGACGGGGAGCAGAAGCCCGGGTTCCAGGTACACGTCGGCGGGGGACTGGCCTCGAGTGACCGCGATGAGGCCGGCCTCGGCCGCACCGTGCGCGGCCTCAAGGTCACCGCGGACGATCTCAGCGACTACGTCGAGACCCTCGTGCGCCGCTTCCTCGCCGGCCGGTCCGAGACCGAGACGTTCTCCGAGTGGGCACACCGAGTCGACGATGAGGAGCTCGTATGACGAAGACCCAGCCCACTGACACCCAGACCGCCGGCACCCAGCCGACTGCGACCGCCGAGGCCGCGGTGACGCCGCCTGCCAAGCGCTCCCTCGAGGAGCTGCGCGCCCTCGCCGAGGCGGGAGCCCGCGAGCTCGCCGGTGACCCCGAGAACGGGGTGCCCGAGGCGAGTCCGGCCGACGTCATCCGCTGGGTCTCGAAGCACGTCGACGTCCGCGCCGCCGCCGTGGCCTGCTCGATGGCCGATGCGGCGCTGCCGCACTACGTCGCGCAGTACCTGCCCGGCGTCGACGTGCTCTTCCTCGACACCGGCTACCACTTCCCGGAGACGTACGAGACCCGCAACGAGGTCGCCCGGACGATGGACGTGCGCATCGTCGACGTCCTCCCCGAGCAGACCGTGGCCGAGCAGGACGCCGAATTCGGTGCCGAGCTCTTCGCCCGCGACCCGGGCCTCTGCTGCGCCCGCCGGAAGGTCGCGCCCCTCAAGAAGTCGCTGTCCGGCTACGAACTCTGGTTCACCGGGGTCCGCCGCGACGAGGCACCGACACGAGCGAACACTCCGCTGGTGACCTTCGACGAGAAGAACGGCCTCATCAAGGTCAACCCGGTGGCCGCGTGGTCCTTCGACGACCTCCTCGACTACGCCGGGGCCTTCGGGGTCCCGGTCAACCCCCTCCTCAACCAGGGCTACCCGTCGATCGGGTGCCAGCCCTGCACACGCAGGGTCGCCCCCGGAGAGGATCCCCGGTCCGGGCGCTGGGCAGGTTTCTCCAAGACAGAATGCGGGCTGCACGTATGAGCATCGACACCACCACACCGACGACCCTCGACGTCCTCGAATCCGAGGCCATCCACATCATCCGCGAGGTCGCCGCCGAATTCGAGAAGCCGGTCCTCCTCTTCTCCGGCGGCAAGGACTCCGTGACCGTCCTCCACCTCGCGGCCAAGGCGTTCTGGCCGGCGAAGATCCCCTTCGGCCTCCTCCACGTCGACACTGGACACAACTTCCAGGAGATACTGAACTACCGCGACCGCACGGCAGAGCGCTACGGCCTCGACCTCACGGTGGCCAAGGTCCAGGACTACATCGACGACGGGCGGCTGCGCGAACGCGCCGACGGCACCCGCAACACCCTGCAGACGCAGCCGCTCATCGACGCCATCGCCGCCGGAGGGTACGACGCCGTCTTCGGCGGGGCCCGCCGCGACGAGGACAAGGCGCGGGCGAAGGAGCGCATCATCTCCCTGCGCGACGAATTCGGCCAGTGGGACCCGAGCAACCAGCGCCCCGAGCTGTGGAACCTCTACAACGGCCGCCACACCCCCGGAGAGCATGTGCGCGTGTTCCCGATCTCGAACTTCACCGAACTCGACGTGTGGACCTACATCGCCCGCGAGGGCATCGAACTCCCACCCCTCTACTTCGCCCACGACCGGGAGGTCTTCTCCCGCGACGGCATGTGGTGGGCGACCGGGGAGTTCTCCCAGCCGCGACCCGGCGAGGACGTCGTCACCCGGTCCGTGCGCTACCGCACGGTCGGGGACATGAGCTGCACCGGAGCGGTCGAATCGACCGCCGCCGACATCGCCTCCGTCGTCGCCGAGGTGGCGGTGACCACCGTGACCGAACGCGGCGCCACCCGCGCCGACGACAGGATCTCCGCCGCCGCCATGGAGGACCGGAAGAAGGACGGATACTTCTGATGACGACTGTTGCCCCCACGACCACGAAGACGCTGCTGCGGTTCGCCACCGCGGGCTCCGTCGACGACGGCAAATCGACCCTCGTCGGACGCCTCCTCCACGATGCGAAGGCGATCCTCGCCGACCAGCTCGCGGCCGTGACCGCGACGAGCGCCGAACGCGGCTTCGTCGGCGGCGAGTTCGACTTCGCCCTCCTCACCGACGGCCTCCGGGCCGAACGCGAACAGGGCATCACGATCGACGTCGCCTACCGGTACTTCGCCACCGACCGCCGCTCGTTCATCCTCGCCGACTGCCCCGGACACGTCCAGTACACCCGGAACATGGTCACCGGCGCGACGACCGCCGACGCCGTCGTCGTCCTCATCGACGCCCGCAACGGCGCGACCGAGCAGACCCGCCGCCACCTCACCGTCGTCCACCGCCTCGGCATCCGCCACGTCATCGTCGCGATCAACAAGATCGACCTCCTCGACTACGATGAGGCCGCCTTCGCCGAGGTGGCCCGTGAGGTCGGTGTGATCACCGAGGAGATCGGCCTCGAGGCACCCCACCTCATCCCCGTCTCCGCGCTCGCCGGGGACAACGTCGCTGCCGCCTCGGCGAACACCCCGTGGTATGAGGGTCCCTCCCTGCTCGAACTCCTCGAGACCCTGCCGAGCATCGAGGAGGACCAAGCCGACCTCGAGCCCTTCCGCCTCGACGTCCAGTCCGTGCTCCGCCCGCAGGGCGGACTCGCCCCCGGACTCGATCCCGAGGACTTCCGCGACTACCGGGCCGTGACCGGGCAGATCACGTCGGGACGGGTCCGCGTCGGCGACGAGATCGACGTCCACCCGGCCGGGATGCGCACGAGAGTGACCGGCATCGACACCGCCGACGGCCCGCTCGAATCCGCCGGAGCCCCGCTCTCGGTGGCGCTGCGGCTGGCCGACGACATCGACACCGCCCGCGGCAGCGTGCTCGCCGCCGCCGGCAGCCTGCCGCCTGTGCGCAAGACCCTGCGCGCCGAGGTCTTCCCCTTCACCGCCGCAGGCCTCCGCACCGGCGACCGAGTGCTCGTCAAGGCCGGGACGACGACCGTCAAGGGCATCATCGGCATCGAATCCCGCCGGAACCTGCTCACGAACGCATCGGAACCCGCCGAGGTGCTCGCCGGCAACGACATCGGCGTGGCCGAGGTGCGGCTGTCCGCGGCGCTCACCCTGCCCGACTTCCGCATCCACGGCCGTGCCGGAGGATTCCTCGTCATCGACGAGCAGACCGGAGCGACCGTGGCCGCCGGCATCCACACCCCCGCCGAGGAGGACGAAGGATGAGCATCGACCGCTTCGCCCCCGGCAGCGTCCTCCTCGTCGGCGCGGGACCCGGGACCCTCGACCTGCTCACGGTTCGGGGACTGCGCGCGCTCGAGACCGCCGACGTCATCGTCGCCGACCGCCTCGGCGCCCGCACGGTCCTCGACGACCTCGCCGCCGAACGGGGAGAGCCGCTGGACGCGGAGATCATCGACGTCGGCAAGACCCCCGGACACCACCCGGTGCCGCAGCAGCGGATCAACGAGATCCTCGTCGAACAAGCCCGCGCCGGCCGCCGGGTCGTGCGACTCAAGGGCGGGGACCCGTTCGTCTTCGGCCGCGGGAGTGAGGAGCTCGCCCACCTCCGGGAGGCAGGGATCGTCGCCCAGGTGGTCCCCGGCGTGACGAGCGCGAACTCGGTGCCCGCGGTGGCCGGGATCCCGCTCACCCACCGCAGCCTGGCTACGACGTACACCGTCGTCACCGGCCACGACCAGCTCAGCGACCTCGGCGGGGGACGCGACCACACCGTCGTCGTCCTCATGGGCATCGGGACGCTCACCCACTCGGCGATGGTGCTCGCCCGCGGCGACCGCGGCGGCGACTGCCCCGTCGCGATCATCGAGGACGGCTACGGCAAGAACCAGCGGGTGACGGTCGGGACGCTGAATACGATCGCCTTCCAGGCCGCACACCGGGGTGTGCGCTCACCGGCCGTCGTCATCGTCGGCGACGTCGTCCGGCTCAGCCCTTACGCCGCCGGTGCCTTCGACCAGACCCACCGACCAGCCCTGACGAGGACCCCATGACCTACATCATCGCCCAGCCCTGCGTCGACGTGAAGGATCGGGCCTGCATCGAGGAATGCCCCGTCGACTGCATCTACGAAGGCGAACGCAGCCTCTACATCCATCCCGACGAATGCGTCGACTGCGGGGCATGCGAACCCGTGTGCCCTGTCGAGGCGATCTACTACGAAGACGACGTGCCCGAGCAGTGGGAGTCCTACTACACCGCCAACGTCGAGTTCTTCGAGACGATCGGCTCTCCGGGAGGTGCCGCCGGCTTCGGCGTGAGCACCTTCGACCACCCCATCATCGCGGCCCTGCCGCCGCAGAACACCGAGGAGTGAGGGCAACTCCCTCACGACCCCGACCCTGACCGGGCACACAGTCGATGTGCCCGACGACGACTGAGGAGAACCATGACCCGTCCTTTCCGTGTGGCTATTGTCGGTGCCGGTCCCGCTGGGATCTATGCGGCTGATCTGTTGACGAAGGCTGAGCGTGATTTCGAGGTGAGCATCGATCTCTTCGAGCGACTCCCCACCCCGTTCGGTCTGGTCCGCTACGGAGTGGCTCCGGATCATCCGCGGATCAAGGGCATCATCAACGCCCTGATCAAAGTCCTCGACCGGGGAGACATCCGCCTGTTCTCCAACGTCGACTACGGCACCGACATCACCTTGGACGAACTCACCGACCGGTATGATGCGGTGATCTTCTCCACCGGGTGCATCACGGATGCGCCTCTGAACATTCCCGGCGTCGACCTTGAGGGCTCGTTCGGGGCGGCGGACTTCGTCAACTGGTACGACTCGCACCCGGATGTCTCCCAGTCCTGGCCGCTCGAGGCCGAGTCCGTGGCGGTGATCGGGAATGGGAATGTGGCCTTGGATGTGGCCCGGGTGCTGGCGAAGCAGGCCGATGACATGCAGGTCACGGAGATCCCGGATCATGTGTATGAGGGTCTGAAGTCCTCGAAGGTCACCGACGTCCATGTGTTCGGCCGCAGGGGCCCCGCGCAGGCGAAGTTCACCCCGCTCGAGCTGCGGGAGCTCGGGCATGTGCCGGATGTCGACATCATCGTCTATCCGGAGGACTTCGAGTTCGATGAGGGGTCGATGGAGGCGATCGAGTCATCGAATCAGGTCAAGCAGGTGGCGAAGACACTGACCGATTTCACGCTGCGTGAACCGACCGGTGCGAGCAGGCGGCTGCATCTGCATTTCCTCCATGCCCCGACCGAGATCCTCGGCGATGGGAAGGTCGAAGGTCTGCGCACCGAGCGTCAGGAGCTCGACGGGACGGGCAACGTCCGCGGCACGGGCGAGTTCGTGGACTGGCCGGTACAGGCGGTCTACCGCGCCGTCGGCTATGCCGGCTCAGCACTGCCGCAGTTGCCGTTCGATCCGCGCCAGGGTGTCATCCCCAACCATGAGGGGCGTGTCGTCGACACCTTGGATCAGGCCGAAGCCCCGTCTGCTGATGTGGTGGCGGGTGTGTATGCGACCGGCTGGATCAAGCGTGGTCCAGTGGGTCTGATCGGGCATACGAAGGGTGATGCTCTGGAGACGATCGGGCATCTCATCGCTGATCGTGGTGCGGGTGTTCTGTCGGAGCCGGTGTTTCCCGAGGAGTCGGCGATCGTCGACCTCCTCGAGTCCAAGGGTGTGGATTTCGTGGATTGGGAGGGGTACCACCGGGTCGAGGCTGCCGAGAAGGCCGCTGGTGAGGTTCGGGGTCGTGAGAGGGTGAAGATCGCCACCCGTGAGGGGATGCTCGCCGCCGCCCGCGATGCCGCGCGCGCCCAGTCCGTGAGCTGATCCACTACGAGAAGTAGCCGTTGCGGTACCCGTACTCGACGGCGTCCCGGCGGTTGCGGACCCCGAGCTTGCGGTAGATCGCGGAGAGACGGTTCTTCACCGTGCCCTCGGCGAGGGAGAGATCGGCGGCGATGCGCGCGAGCGGTGTGGCCTTCTCGAGTCGGTAGAGCAGATCGAGCTCATGGGAGTCGAGCAGACGGTTCTCCACCCTGGCCTCCGACATCGTCACCGGCAGATCGAGGAGACGCGCCCGCAGCTGGGCTCCGGTGACCGGGGACATCGCGAACGTGTCGGCGATCCACTCCCACTGCGGGAAGTCGACGGTCATCTCGACGAAGTACGACCGGAGGTCGCTCGGCAGCAGCACGAAGGGCAGGACCGAACCGGAGACGACACAGTAGTCGAGGGCGTTGCGCACATCGGCCAGTGCCGCCGCCTCGCGGCCGCGGCGGACGAGGGCTGCTGCACGCAGTGCCAGGGCCGCGCCCTTCTCCCGTGGGTCGGTGCCGGTGATGAGCACCTGGGAGGTGAAGGAGTCGACGACGTCGTGCTGGCCGAGGGCGAAGGCGACACGGGCGCGGGAGAGACCGTGTTCCCGGTCGAGTCGGGACGCCTTCGACGCGAGCGCCTGCGCCTCCCGCAGCGCTCCGGTCGCCACGGAGAGCATCGTCGTCAACGAGAACGTCGACCCCATCACCTGCGGTTCATGACCGGCCATCGGGGACTCCGGGGCCAGCGCGTGCTCCTTGAGATAGAGCTCCGCATTGCCCGAGTACATCGCGTGCAGGGCCTCGCCGTAGCGGAAGACGCCGGATCCGCGATGGGCGGGGGAGAGGGTGCGCGCGAGCGCGATCGCCGCGGCGGAGGCGACGAGGTCGAGCTGGTCGAGGGCCCGGTGCAGGCGCGGGGTGTTGGCGATGTAGTCCGTCTGCAGGGTGTGGAATTCGAAGCGGGCCCGCAGCTCGTCGTAGCGGGAGAGCACCTGCTCGCTCTTCGGGCCGAAACCCGCAGCGATGTAGCCGACGGCTGCCACCGCGAGTGACGGGAGCAGAGGGAAGGGCTCGAAGGGGAGGATCGATTCGGCGATGACGACGGCGCGTTCGACGAGGTGCAGGCCTCGGCGGACGTCCCCGGTACGAGCGAGATCGAGGCCGCGCTCCATGAGGAGACGGGCATCGTAGAGGCGCGAGAGCGAGCCCGAGCCGGACTGCCGGGCGAAGATGAGCTCCATGCCCGCCTCGGCGGCGGCCACTGCGCCGTCGAGATCGCCGTGCTGCCGGCGGTCGCGCATGGTCCGCAGGGTCATCACCGCCACCTCGTCGGCGGTGAAGTCACCGTCGTCGAGGCGCGCCCTCTCCTGCTCGAGAGTGGGGACGTCGAGGCGGTCGAAGGTGACGAGCGGAAGGACCTCACGCGGGTCGGTCGATCCCGTGCGGTTGCTGATGTTCGCGATCTCTCGGGCCGCGCTCTGCGCTTCGGCGAGGACGAGCGACCCGCGGACGACGGAGGCGGGGACGGAGAGGATCGTGTGGACGGCGGCGACGAACTCCGGGTAGAAGACGTTGAAGCCCCGCTCCGACCACACCTCGGTGAGCAGAGACCACGCCCCGAGATCGCCGATGAGGGCGAGCAGCGCATCGGGACGCACCGTGCCGACGTCGAGGAGGGAGCGGTGGGACTCCTCGAGCTCGAGTCCGAGCGCCTGCCTCGGCGAGATCCGCCCCTCCGGGGGATTCGGACCGATCCTGCGGGCCACGGCACGGATGAGGCCCGGCATGACATAGCTGCCCGCGTGCTTCGGGCAGAGGCTGAGCACCCCGGTGAAGACGAGTTGGGAGGTGAGCTCGTCGGCGCTCGGGACGGCGTCGTCGGGTGCCTCGCCGATGCGGGGGATCGCGCGATGGGCGAGCGCGATGAGGGGCGCCTCGATGGTCTCGACCTGCGCGACGAGGAGGAAGAGGCGCACGGCGGGGGAGTCCCAGTCGAGGGAGTCCGCATCGAGGGAGAACGGGGCGAGCAGGGTGCTGTAGTCATCGGCGGCGACGGCGTCGAGCGCGACCCGTGCGCGCTGGGCGCCGCTGACGACGGTGCGGGCGAGGCTGATATGACCGGCGGTGAGGTCGAACAGCGTGCGGACGGTCTCCTCCGACAGCGTCCCAGCGGTCAGTCCGGCCGAGAACTCGGCGAGATCGTCGATCCGCTCACCGAGGATCGCGTCGAAGGGGCCGGGCTCGGGGGAGGAGTGCGTCGGGGGATGGGGGATCACCTGTGTGCCTTCGGTCGTGCGTGAGGCGAACCTCGGCGGAGGCGCCGCGGCTCACTGGCGCAGCTGGGGAACGCTGCAGCTCCTGGGTCGGAGCACTTTCCAAGGCTACATTCAGCCGGGGCGCGAATCTGCGCGGGAAGCGCCGGGATGACCCGTCGGTAACCTTCGATGACGTCGATGTGACTTCGGGGTCGCAATTGTCCGGCAGGAATCCCTGCCGCCGGGCGGCCGGGCCCGCCGCGGCGGATGGGTGGTCCGCAGCCCCCGGGGCACGAGGGCTGCGGCTGACCTCACCGCGCGGCGGGAGCGTCGACGTCGGGGCGGGCCACGGTCTTCGCGAGGGCGTCGAAGGCCCGGATCGTCGGGAAGAGCTTCCGCGCGTCCTGCGGCAGCCCCCAGCTGGAGAGCTTGACGCCGACGAAGGAGGCTCCGGGGTTGATGTAGATCATCTGCCCATGGATGCCGAGCGCGAGGAAGGCGTGCGAGTCCGGGTACGGGAACCAGAACTGGTTGCGGTACATCCCGCCGGGCATCCGGTTGTCGCCGGGGCTGTCGGCGAATGCCTGCCTCGTGTCCTCGCTGCCGGTGAGCGTGTCGCCGATCCACGAGGTGGGGACGACCTGTTCGCCGGTGAGCGAGACGCCGCGATTCGAGTAGAGGTAGCCGAAGCGTGCGAGATCGCGCAGGGTGGCATTGATGCCGCCGTCGAACATTCCGACGCCGAACTGGTCGGTGGCGATGAGGGCGTCGCGTTCGGCACCGATGCGCGACCACAGCACCCGCGACATGAGCGTCTGCATGCTCTCACCGGCGACCTTCTCGCACACCCAGCCGAGCACGTCGGTCTCGCACGAGCGGTACTCGAACGGTCCGCCGTGCGGGGCCTTCTGCTCAAGCGTGCGCAGGTAGGCGTACATGCCCACCGCCTCGGGGGAGGGCTCCTCCTCCGACCAGCCGATGGCCCGCTCGATCTGCCGGACCTCGGACTCCGGGTCGAGGTAGTTCTCGGAGAACCGGATGCCCGAGCGCATGTCGAGGATGTCGCGCACCGTCGCTCCTGCATACCCGGACTCTGCGAGCTCGGGGACGTAGTCGGTGACGAGTCGGCTCGTCTCGATCTCCCCGGCGCCGACGAGGACCCCGGCGACCGTGCCCACCAGCGACTTGCTCACCGACATGAGGAGATGCTCGGTCTCCGGCCGCATCGCGCCGAAATACTCCTCGGTGAGCACGGTTCCCTGGTGGAGGACCATCCACGCGTCCGTGTCGCTGGACTCGATGACGCTGCGGACGCTGCGGGCCGCGGAGTACTCCGTCTCAGGGATCTCGATCCCGCCGAGATCCCGGAGGTCGACGGGGAACTGCGCGACCGGGCCGTCTCCGCGGGAGATCGGCGTCGTCGGCAGCACCTCGTCGACGTGCTGGAACGACCAGCGCACATGCTCGGCGTCCTGCCAGTTGTCCTTGTCGACGCCCTCACCGGAGTCGACCGGGATCGGCTCGGCGTGCGGGGCGAGCGACTCAGCGGGGTCGGTCGGGGCGACGACCGCCTCGGCGGAGGGACCGGCAGGAGCCGACCCTTCCGCCGCGAGGGCAGGGTCGGGCAGGGTCGGATCCGAAGACGCTTCGGTCACACTTCACCTCTCGATCTGTGCAGGGGTTGAGGACGAGACTATCAGTCGCCCTTCGCCCCCGGTCCGCCGATCGTCGGCGCGGGATCCTCCGCGGCGACGGGAACTCCGGCGTACATCGCACGGATCGAGTCGATGAAGTGCTTGGCACGGATGCTCAGGGACTTCTTGCCGTCGGCATCGACCTGGAGCGGGTTCTTCGTCACGAGGACACCGAGGTCGGCGCCCTTCCACCGGTACTCGCCGGCTCCGTAGATGCGGAGGAAGAAGACCTCGCTGCCGTTCTGCAGAGGATGCCAGTCGAGTGCTGCCCGCTTGTACGTCAGCGTCCCGTACTGGTCGAGGAAGTACTGTCCGGTCAGCGGCGAGTGCGTGATGTACTCGGTGATCGGCGCGGTCTCCTTGATGACCATCTGGCTCCACTCGTCGGCTCCGGAGAGCTCCTCCCACCGTTCGTTGATCTCGTCGACGTCGAGGTCGAACTCGACGTCGAGGTACTCGAGGAGGTGGAAGAGGAAGAGCGGAACGTCGGCGTAGGCTCCCGCGGTGACGTTGGTGATCGCCGAGGCTCCGGAGATCCGGGGGTTGAGCTCGCCGAGGTAGACGTCGTTGGTGTCGAGATCGACGAGGACGTCGACCTCGAAGAATCCGCGGTAGCCGCGCTTGCGCAGGCCTTCGCCCATCCGGCGGACGAGCTCGCGGGCCCGTCCGCGCTGGTCGGCGGTGAGGACATCGGGCGTCATCTCGTTGCCGCACCAGCCGCCCTTGTAGGGGGTGAGCTCGGGGAATCCGGCAAGTTCGGTGAGGAACGGGCCGACGACGACGCCGCTGCTCGTGATCACGGCCTCGACCGCCACAGGCGTGTTGTTGATCCGCTTCATCACCTTGAGCTGCTCGCCGATGATGTCGTCCCGGTGCTTGTCCCATTCCTCCTCGGAGGCGATGAAGAACGTCGTCTTGCCCGAGTCGCCGTAGGGGGTCTGCACGACGAGGTCGGTGCCGAGACCGGCCTCCGTCGACGCCTTCGTCAGCTCCTCGTACGTGTCGGCCGTCGTGAGGACGTTGGGCACCGAGTAGGCACCGGCTTCGTTGCCGAGCTTCGTCGTCTCGATCTTCGAATCCAGCTGGTTGCGCAGCTTCGCCGAGGGGAGGATGAGGTCGTAGCCGAGCTCCCTGCAGATCCGTTCGGTCTCCTCGTCGAAGAAGACCATGGCGACCTTCGGGCGCTCGCCGTGGGGGACGTTGCGGGTCATGTGCGCGCGGACCTCGGCGTTGAGCAGGAGCCAGTTGTTGATCGCCTCCCCTGATTCGAACTCGACGAACGGCTTGTAGCGGGGCGAGAACACGCGCGGGTGTCCCCCGTCCCAGCCGTCGTAGTACGTGATGTAGGAGAAGTTGCGGACCCAGCGGTCGAGACCGAGGAGGTTGAACGGGGTGGCGCCGATGAAGTAGATCGGCGTCTGGTTCGTACGGAAGAAGTGGCGGACCTCGGAGATGTTGCGCAGCGGGCGGCGCAGCTGGGCGCGGTCGGCCTCCTTTCCGGCGTAGGCGGCGTCGGTGCCGACGTGGACCTCGGCCTCGGCGGGGTCGGTGAGTCCGGGCTCGACGGGAGCGAGGGGCTCGACCGGGGCTACAGCGGGTGCGGTCACCGGGGCTGCGGGTGCCGCGGCCGGGGCGGCCACCGATGCGGCGGCCACTCCGGCGGCTGGTGCCGGCGCGGGTGCGACGGGGGTGCCGGGAGCCGGCGGAAGGGCCGGTTCGACCGGGGCGGCCGGTGCGGGTGCCGCAGCGGCGGCCGGGGGAGCTGCGGCTGCCGGTGCTGCGGCTGCGGGTGCCGCAGCGGTGGCGGGGTCGGTCGCTGCCGCAGCGGGCACGGCGACTCCGTCTTTCACCGCCCGTCGCTTGGCCTCCGGAGCGGCGGTCGCGGTCGACTTCGCCGCCGGAGCCTTCGCGGCCGTCGACTTCGTCGTGGCAGTCTTTGTCGCGGCAGTCTTCTTCGCTGCGGGAGCCTTCGTCGTCGAGGGAGCCTTGGCGGCCGTGGACTTCGTCGTAGTCGATTTCGTCGTCGTCGACTTCTTCGCCGCGGGCGTCTTCGCTGCCGAGGACTTCTGCGTCGAGGACGTGCTCGCGGCGGACTTCGTCGTCGCGCCCGTGGTCGGCTTCGCCGCCGTGCTCGCGGCAGCCGGCGTCGTCGACGACGACTTCGCCGGTGAGGACGAGTTCGTCTTCGCCGCGCCGCTCCTGCCGCCGGACGTGCTCGTGCTCGCCGGTGAACTCTTCGCCGTCGAGGCGCTCTTCGCGGCCCCCGACTTCGCCGTCGAGGACGTCTTCTTCTCCGTCGAACTCACCTTCGTCGTCGCCGTCTTCGTCGTGGGCTTCTTCGCGGCGGCCGATGTCGCCGTCGCCGTCTTCGCCGCAGGCTTCTTCGTCGCTGACGTCTTCGCAGCCGATGCGGGCGACTTCGCGGAGGTCGAGCCTCCGGACTCCTTGTTGCCGCGGGGGGTGGCGGACGATGAGCTCGAGGGGTGGTTCGTCATTGCAGTGCTCCTTAGGGAAACGCCCGACGCCGGGATTTCGTCGGCTCTGCCGAGGCTTCGGGTGACGCCTACAGCAGATGTGATGGGGACAACTTATCTCAGTTTTCGACGCCTGAGGTCGATGGTGCACCGATTGAGTGAATGGGAAGCGAAATCGTGACCACGGGAGAGGGTTCCTTGACCGAAGTCGCCGATTCCGCGTGCCCGGGTCGGTGAAGTTAGGCTGGGGCGAGTACCGACCTTTGTCGAAAGAGAGCAGACATGCCGGTGAATGCCGACAAGCAGGGAACCTCGTACACCCTGCCGCGTCCCTACGACGTCTCCCGTGAGGCGATCGCCGAGTTCGCCCGCGCGACGAACGCGACGGCCGACTACCACTTCGACCCCGCCGCGGCTGAGGCCCTGGGGTACAGGGACGTCATCGCCCCGACGACGTTCGCCGTGATCATCGCGCAGCGCAGCGAGGCCGCCTACATCTCCGACCCCGACTCCGGCATCGACTTCTCGAAGGTCGTCCACGGCTCGGAGCAGTTCAGCTTCGCCCGCTCGATCGTCGCGGGCGACAGCCTGCGTGCGACGACCCACGTCGACGGCGTCCGTGCCGCCGGCGACAACGCCATGATCACCACCCGCACCGAGATCACCGACGCCGCCGACCAGCCGGTGGTCACGGTGACCTCGACCATCGTCGTGAGAGGAGACGGAGAATGAGTCTCGTCGACCTGTCCCAGCTGAAAATCGGCGACGTCGTCGTCGAGACCGAGATCCCGCTCTCACGCGCCTCGCTCATCGACTACGCCGCCGCGTCGGGCGACCACAACCCCATCCACTGGTCGGAGCGCTTCGCGCAGGAGGTGGGCCTTGAGGGCGTCATCGCCCACGGCATGCTCTCGATGGCCGTCGTCGTCTCCCCGATCGCCGAATGGCTCGGCGACCCGGGGGCCATCGTCGACTATCGCACCCGGTTCTCCGCCCCCGTCCTCGTCCCCGACGCAGAGTCGGGTCCGCCGTCGACGCCGACCACTGCGCTCACCCTCACGGCGAAGGTCGGCGCCGTCGACCCGGCCGTCGGCACCCTGCGCATCGACGCCACCGTCACCGCCGGCGGCAACGACGTGCTCAGCCGCACTCAGATCCGGGTCGGACGGTGAACCTCTCCGAGCTCACGACGTTCCACCTCGGCGGGCCAGCCCCGGACCTCACGGTCGCAGGCTCCCGGGAGGAGCTGCTCGCGTTCGCCGCTGACAATGCCCTCGACCCGAGCGCACCCCGGATGCCCGGCATCCTCCTCGTCGGCGGCGGATCGAATCTCCTCATCGCCGATGCGGGCTTCGCCGGTCCCGTCGGCGTCGTCGCGACGAAGGGCGTTGAGACCACGGAGCTCTCCGACACCCATGCCCAGGTGACCGCCGAGGCGGGGGAGGACTGGGACGACTTCGTCGCCGGCACGCTCGCGCAGGGTCTCACCGGGCTCGAGGCCCTCTCCGGGATCCCCGGATCGGTCGGGGCCACCCCGATCCAGAACGTCGGGGCCTACGGGACCGAGGTCGCCGAGCTCATCACCTCCGTCGAGGTCTACGACCGCGTCGCCGGGCAGATCCGTTCGCTGAGCGCCGCAGAGCTCGAGTTCGGATACCGCACCTCACTGCTCAAACGCGCCCAGCAGGCCGCGGGCACCCCCGCCCACATCGTCCTCTCGGTGACGTTCACCCTGCAGCGCGGACCGGGTTCTCTGCCGGTGCGCTACGCCCAGCTCGCCTCGGCGCTCGGGGTCGGGATCGGCGAGAGCGTTCCGGCCGCCGACGTCCGCGACGCCGTGCTCGCGCTGCGCCGGTCGAAGGGCATGGTGCTCGACCCGGAGGACCATGACACGTGGTCGGCAGGGTCGTTCTTCACCAACCCGATCGTCGACGCGGAGGCCGCGCTGCCCGCGGAGGCTCCGCGCTTCCCGGTCACCGATCCCCTCAGCGGGGCACCGATCCCCGGGCTGACGAAGACCTCGGCCGCCTGGCTCATCGAGCGCGCCGGGTTCGACAGGGGCTTCGCCCTGCCGGGCGCTCGTGCGAGCCTGTCGACGAAGCACACGCTGGCCCTGACCAACCGCGGCGGGGCGACGACTGCCGACGTCCTCGACCTCGCCCGAACCGTCGTCGCCGGAGTCGAGGAGCGGTTCGGGATCGTCCTCGAGCCCGAACCCACCTTCGTCGGCGCGAGCCTGTAGGCCTGGGCCCGGGGCCGGAACCCGGCCCCTCAGGCCGTCGTCCGGTCCTCCAGCCACGCGTCGATGTCGGCTTGGGCGGCCTCGCGCACGGACTCGGGGGCGGCCGAGATCGCGAACGAGTCACGGGCCAGGCCGGCGAGGTCGGCCGGCGTGAGGCCCAGTTGCTCGGCGAACCGGTACTGGTCGACGAGTCGGGTGTGGAAGATGAGCGGATCGTCGGCGCCGAGGGCGACCTTCGCACCCGCATCGAGAAGCGTCCGCAGCGGCACCTCATCGATGTCGGGGTAGACGCCGAGGGAGACGTTCGACCCCGGACACACCTCGAAGCCGACACCTGCCTCGACGATCTCGCCCAGCAGCTGCGGATCCTCACCGGCCCGGATCCCATGCCCGAGGCGGTCGGGGGAGAGGTCGCGGACGACCGAGCGGATGTGCTCGGGACCGAGCAGCTCCCCGCCGTGCGGGACCGAGAGCAGCCCGGCGCGGCGGGCGATGTCGAAGGCCCGGGCGAACTCCGCGGTCTCACCTCGGCGCTCGTCGTTGGACAGTCCGAAGCCGATGACGGTGCCCGGACCCTCACCGGCGTGGTGGGCGGCGAGACGGGCGAGCATCCGCGCATCGAGGGGGTGCCGCGTGCGGGAGGCGGCGACGATGATCGCCATCCCGAAATCGTCGTCGCTGGCCTTCGCCGCCTCGTCGAGGATGATCTCCAGGGCCGGGGTGATGCCGCCGACGAACGGGGCATACGAGGTCGGGTCGACCTGGAGCTCGAGCCAGCGGGACCCCTCGGCCCGGTCGGCTGCCGCCGCCTCACGGACGAGCCGGCGCATGATGTCCTCCCCGCGGACGACGCCGCGGGCCATGTCGTAGAGGCGTTGGAAGCGGAACCAGCCGCGCTCGTCGGGGCTCAGTCCCGTGACCTTGTCGGCGAAGAGCTGATCGGACAGGCTCACGCCCGCCTCGGCGGCGAGGTCCTGCAGGGTGTCGGCCGACATCGAACCGGTGAAGTGCAGGTGCAGGTGTGCCTTGGGCAGGGACACGAGAGGGTCCGTCATCTGCCCAAGGATAGTCCGACGACCAGGGCGCATCCCTAGAATGGGTCCGTGTCGTCACCCCGTCTCCTCCTCCTGCTCCTCGTCCTCACCGTCGTCACCCTGCCCTGGGCGCTCTTCACCGCCCGTGCCGATCTGAGCTTCGGCCCCCATGAGGCGCAGTACCGCGTCACCGCCGATTCGCGGCTCACCCTCGACTTCGGGCCGCTGGGCACCCTCCTCGTCCCTGCCGGGGACTATCTGCCGCTCGGACTGGGGGTGAGCGTCGACATCGGGGAGATCCCCGTCTCCGGTGCCGCCGAGGACACGACCTCGGCCTCCGGCGGTGCCGCCGACAGCGGTGGAGGGACGATCGACGCCCTCGGTGGGGACATCGCCTCCTATGCCTCGCTCTTCTCCGCCCCGCAGGTCCAGATCGACCTCATCGTCGAGGGCCTGACGCGGGAGATCCTCATCCGCTGGGCGCTCGCGGTGTGTCTGCTCGCCGGAGCCGTCGTCGGCGGCATCCACCTGCTCGGGCCGGCACGGATCGCCGCGCTGCGGCAGGGACTGGCGAGCCGGGAGCTCACGGCGATCGGTGCGGTCGTCGTCCTGCTCCTCTCCGGGGTGAGCGCGATCGCGCTCACCCGTCCGGAACCGCTGCGGCCGGACCCGGCGTTCGCGGGGACCCCGCTGGCCGGATCGCAGGTGACCGGCCGCCTCGGCGGGATCATCGACCAGGCGTTCACCGCGGTCAGGGACTTCTCCGAGGATAACGACGCCTTCTACGACGCCGTCCTCGCCGGCCTTCGCGGAGCGTGGAGCGAACGCCCCCTCAGCGGCGACTGGACCTCGCAGGGCATGGTGCCCCCGCCGGCAGGGAAGGCCGGCGTCTCGACCTTCGTGCTCAGCTCCGACGTCCACTGCAACATCGGCATGGCTCGCGTGGTCGGTGCGGTCACCCGGCTGAGCGGGGCCGACGCACTCATCGACGCCGGCGATGTGACGATGACGGGGACCTCGGCCGAGAACTACTGCATCGACGTCCTCGGCGACGAACTGCCCGAGGGACTGCCGCGGATGTTCGTCAAGGGCAACCACGACTCGCAGGAGACCGCCCGCCATGCCCGGCGCAGCGGGTGGACGGTCCTCGATGACTCCACGGCGGAGCTCGCGGGCGTGCGCTTCTTCGGCGGTCCCGATCCTCGCCGGACGGTGTTCGGCTCCGGACCCCAGCTCGAGACCGAGCTCACCGCCGACGAATACGCGGCCCGGCTGCGCGACGAGGCGTGCACGGCGGACTTCGACGTCATGCTCGTCCACGACCCCAGGATCGTCCAACCGGCCCTCGACTCCGGGTGCGCGGACTACGCCCTGAGCGGACACTGGCACCGCACTGTCGGACCCGAGGCCTTCGGTCGGGGAGTGCGATACGTGAGTTCGACGACAGGCGGAGCGCTCGCGAACGCGCTCACCCCGGGTCCCTTGAAGATGGATGCCACGGTGAGCATCATCCGCGTCGACAACCGGACGAAGAGACCCATCGACCTCCAGATCATCACTGTCTCCCCAGGTGAGGAGGTCAGCATCGGTCCGTGGGTGCGTTTCCCCGAGCCGCAGCCCCTCGTCGCCGATCCCGTCGAACCGAGTGAGTAGGGGGCCACGGCACACGCGGACTGCGCTCGGTTCGACGGATCGCGGTGGGAGACGGTATGCTCGTTTCTCGTGGTTGGACACCCCCTCAGCTGGGGGAGTCGAATCGAAGGGGTGTGGCGCAATTGGTAGCGCAACGGTCTCCAAAACCGTAGGTTGCAGGTTCGAGTCCTGTCACCCCTGCGCAGTCGAAGCCTGCCGCGGCGATCACCGCCGGACAGAGCGCAGACTGACTGGCTGAGGCAGTTGAGCAGTCCCAAAGGATTCCGACCGAGTGAGGATGTGTGAGCGACACACCGGCAAAGAAGACAGGAAACGCGTCTGAGAACGCCTCCCGTCGCAAGCAGCTCGGATTCTTCGGACGGATCATCCAGTTCCTCCGCGAAGTCGTGGCGGAGCTGAAGAAGGTCGTCACCCCGACCCGCAAGCAGCTGGTCAACTACACACTCGTCGTGCTGGGGTTCATCCTCGTCATGATGGTCATCGTCACGGTCCTCGACCTCGTGTTCGGCAAGCTCGTCGGATTCGTCTTCGGCGGAACTCCGCTCTGGCCACTGTGGTGAGTCGCCCTGTGCGGCGATAACCTGGATACAAACAGCACATCCTTCGGACACGCAAGCCGTCCGACTACACGCGAAGCGAGGAATTGATCGGTGTCGGATACCAGTTCACCCGAACAGGACGCCCCTGAGACTGAGGTCGACGCGCCTGAGACCGAGACGGTCGAGGAGTCGACGACCGAGGCGACCGCCGACGTCGACGCGACCGCTGCCGATGAGGCACCGGCCGAGGACTCCGCCGCTGACGATTCCGCCGAGTCCGGCGACGACGTCGACCCCGCCGAGGAGTTCAAGGCCGAGCTGCGGATGCAGGAGGGCGACTGGTACGTCATCCACTCCTACGCCGGCTACGAGAACCGCGTGAAGCAGAACCTTGAGAACCGCGCCGTGAGCCTCAACCTCGAGGACTTCATCTTCGAGTCGCAGGTCCCCATGGAGGACGTCGTCGAGATCAAGAACGGTCAGCGCAAGCAGGTCCGCCGTGTGCGCGTGCCCGGCTACGTGCTCGTCCGGATGGAGCTCACCGACGAGTCGTGGGGCGCCGTGCGCCACACCCCGGGTGTGACCGGCTTCGTCGGCAACGCCTACGACCCGGTCCCGCTCTCGATCGACGAGGTCTTCACGATGCTCGCTCCCGTCTTCGAGGAGCGCCAGGCCGAAGCCGCTGCCGCTGAGGGCGTGGCCGCCGAGGCTGCGGCGAAGTCCGCCCCCATCACCGAGGTGGAGTTCGAGGTCGGCGAATCCGTCCTCGTCAAGGAGGGCTCGTTCGAAGGCCACCCCGCCACGATCCAGGAGATCCGCCCGGACTCCCAGAAGCTCACCGTGCTGCTGTCGATCTTCGAGCGCGACGTTCCCGTCGAGCTCGGCTTCGACCAGGTCTCGAAGCTCTGACCCGACCAGCGCACACCATCGCAGGGGCCCGGTTCCGACCGGGCCCCTGACGCGTTCTTCCACCCTGTGTTCCCGCTCACAACCATTTGCCCGAAGCCGGGCGAGCGTGGAATGATGGTGTGGTTTGATTGTCGGCCCTGTATCGGCAGGTCGGCATCGGATGATGCGCCGCGTTCTCTCGGCGCATGGACACTCTCAAGATTAAGGACCGCACATGCCTCCCAAGAAAAAGGTAGCCGGCCTCGTCAAGCTCCAGATTCAGGCAGGTGCCGCCAACCCGGCGCCTCCGATCGGTCCGGCGCTTGCCCAGCACGGCGTCAACATCATGGAATTCACGAAGGCGTACAACGCTGCGACTGAATCCCAGCGCGGGAACATCGTTCCCGTCGAGATCACGGTCTACGAAGACCGTTCGTTCACCTTCGTCCTCAAGACCCCGCCGGCCGCGGAACTCATCAAGAAGGCCGCCGGCGTGAAGTCGGGTTCGGCGACCCCGCACACCGTCAAGGTCGCGCACCTCAGCGCCGACCAGGTCCGCGAGATCTCCACGACGAAGATGCCCGATCTCAACGCCAACGACCTCGACATGGCCGATCGCATCATCGCGGGCACCGCTCGTTCGATGGGCATCACCACCGACATCGAGGTCTGAGACCAGACATCCCACTGTGGCAGGGCGGACGCAGCCCCGACCACGACTGCAAGGAGAGAAGCAGATGGCAAAGCGCTCGAAGGCCTACCAGGCCGCGGCTGAGAAGATCGCCGCAGATGTGAAGTACGAACCGGCTCAGGCGATCGACCTGGCCAAGGAGACCTCGGTGGCGAAGTACGACGCCACCGTCGAGGTCGCCCTCCGCCTCGGGGTCGACCCCCGCAAGGCGGACCAGATGGTGCGCGGCACCGTCAACCTCCCGCACGGCACCGGCAAGACCGCCCGGGTCCTGGTGTTCGCCGCCGGCGACCGTGCAGAGGCAGCCCGCGAAGCAGGTGCCGACTACGTCGGTTCCGATGACCTGCTGGAGAAGGTGGCCGACGGCTTCACCGACTTCGACGCAGCGGTTGCGACCCCCGACATGATGGGCAAGGTCGGACGTCTGGGCAAGGTGCTCGGTCCCCGCGGCCTCATGCCGAACCCGAAGACCGGCACGGTGACCATGGACGTCGCCAAGGCCGTGTCCGACATCAAGGGCGGAAAGATCGAATTCCGCGTCGACAAGCACTCGAACCTCCACTTCATCATCGGCAAGGCCTCGTTCTCCGAGCAGGCCCTGCAGGAGAACTTCGATGCTGCGATCGAGGAGATCCTCCGCCTCAAGCCGTCCTCCTCGAAGGGCCGCTACATCACGAAGGCGACGATCACGACCTCGAACGGTCCCGGCATCCCGGTCGACGCAGCCGCGCTGCGCGCCTGATTCCGACCGTGGAGTGATCCGCGCCTGAAGGGCGGGAAGTGAGTCTCTCACTTCCCGCCCTTCGTCGCATCTGCGCCTCTTCGCCTCCCACGGGTCCTCACGTGCGCCGGTGACCTTGCTCACGTTCGTCGCAGCCGATAGATTGGGATGACCCCAGTGACCTGCATGACGACCGCCGACGGAGGTGGAGCGGACTGCGATGAGCACGACACCGCTGCTGCACGACGACTATCAGCTCATCGTGCGTCGGGCCCACAGCGACCTCGCCGCACCCAACCCTGAGCGGCGCGGCGTCCCCGGGGTGCGATCGACGGTCCTCGAGTCCTGGACCCGTTCCCTCGATCGACTCGGCGACCCGTCCGGCGTCCGTGCCCGGGTGGCCTATGAGGACGCTCAGCTCGCCGAGGTGCGCCGCCGTCATCCCTTCCACTCGATCATGCCGCTGCTGCGCTCCCACCTCATCGAACCGGCCACCGGCGCGGGCCTCCTCGTCGCCCTCGGCGATGAGCAGGGATGTCTGCTCTGGGTCGAAGGGGAGCGGTCTGTGCGCGAGCGTGCAGAGTCGATGGGCTTCGTCCCCGGCTCCGACTGGTCCGAGGATGCGATGGGCACCTCGGCACCGGGTCTCGCCCTCCAGTCGCGGTCGGCCGTCCAGATCAGCCAGGCCGAGCACTTCGCCAGCGACGTCCACGCGTGGAGCTGCAGCGCGGTGCCCGTCACCCATCCCGGCACCGGCGAGGTCATCGGCATCATCGACGTCACCGGGGGAGACGATGCCGTGTCCTCGATCGTCCTGCCCCTGCTCGGGTCGACCGCTCAGGCCGCCGCCGCAGGCCTCTCCCGGCTCTACCGCGCCGATGCCGCCGAGGCGGGGGACCGGGACTCCGCCGCCCGCGTTTGCCTCGCGGTCAGCGGTTCGGCTCCCGCCCTGACCGGGCCCGACGGCGCGCGCATCGAACTCTCGAAGCGCCACGCCGAACTCCTCCTCCTGCTCCACCGCAGCCCTGCCGGGCTGACCAATGCCGAACTCGCCGATCGGCTCTGGCCGACCGGAGGCAGCGACGTCACCGTGCGCGCGGAGATTGCGCGCCTGCGCAAGACGATCTCCGCCCTCAGCGACCTCGAGGTGGCCGGACGGCCCTACCGCCTGGTCGGCGATCTCGACAGCGACGTCGACACCGCCCATCGGGCCCTGGGCCAGGGCGACGTCGAGACCGCACTCGAGGCCTACCGCGGCCGGGTGCTTCCCGACTCCGACGCCCCCGGGGTGCGGGAGATCAGCGGCGAGCTCGAGGCGCTGCTGCGCGAGACCCTGCTCCAGGACGGGACCTGGCAGCAGCTGTGGCGCTTCGCCAGGCTGCCGGAGAACCAGTCCGACACCGAGGTGCTCATGGCCGTCCTCCGGCTCGCCCCGCCCGACGCCCCCGAGCGCACCGCCGCACTCGTCCGTCTCGAGGCGCTCGGCAGCTGAGGTCCCGCCTCGGCGATGCAACGCTCATGCAACGTTGCCCTCTGTAGCGTGATCGTCAATCGGGGATCACTCCCGAGGACATCGCAGCAAAGGAGTTGCCATGACGGTATACGCACGGCCGGGCGAAGACGGCTCTCTCGTCACCTTCAAGCCCCGGTATGAGAACTACATCGGCGGGGAGTGGGTGCCGCCGACGAACGGGAACTACTTCGACAATCCCACGCCCGTGACCGGGCAGGCCTTCACCGAGGTGCCCGCGAGCACCGCCGAGGACATCGAACTCGCCCTCGACGCCGCCCATGCCGCGGCCCCCGCGTGGGGGAGGACCTCGCCGACGGAGAGGGCGAACATCCTGCTCCAGGTCGCCGACCGGATGGCGGAGAACCTCGAGATGCTCGCGGTCGCCGAGACCTGGGACAACGGCAAGGCCGTCCGGGAGACCCTCAACGCCGACCTGCCCCTGGCCGTCGACCACTTCCGGTACTTCGCCGCGGCGATCCGCACCCAGGAGGGCGGGCTCTCCCAGCTCGACGAGCAGACCGTGGCCTATCACTTCCACGAACCGCTCGGCGTGGTCGGGCAGATCATCCCGTGGAACTTCCCGATCCTCATGGCCGTGTGGAAGCTCGCCCCGGCGCTCGCGGCCGGCAACGCCGTCGTCCTCAAACCCGCCGAGCAGACTCCGGCCTCGATCCTCGTCCTCATGGAGCTCGTCGGCGACCTGCTGCCGCCCGGCGTCGTCAACGTCGTCAACGGCTTCGGGCTCGAGGCAGGCAAGCCGTTGGCCTCGAACAAGCGCATCCGCAAGATCGCGTTCACCGGTGAGACAACCACGGGCCGCCTGATCATGCAGTACGCCTCGCAGAACATCATCCCCGTCACCCTCGAACTCGGCGGCAAGAGCCCGAACATCTTCTTCGACGATGTCATGGCCAAAGACGACGCGTACTGGAACAAGGCGCAGGAGGGCTTCACGATGTTCGCCCTCAACCAGGGCGAGGTCTGCACCTGCCCGTCCCGCGCGCTCATCCAGGAGGGCATCGCCGCGGACTTCCTCGAAGCCGTCGTCGCCCGCACGGAGAAGATCGTCCAGGGCAACCCCCTCGACACGGACACGATGATGGGCGCCCAGGCCTCGAACGACCAGCTCGAGAAGATCGTCTCCTACCTCGACATCGGCAGGCAGGAGGGCGCCGAGGTGCTCATCGGCGGCGAAAGGGCCGAACTCGACGGGGACCTCTCCGGCGGCTACTACGTGCAGCCGACGATCTTCAAGGGCGACAACGGGATGCGCATCTTCCAGGAGGAGATCTTCGGCCCCGTCGTCTCGGTGACGACGTTCTCCGACTACGACGATGCGATGCGCATCGCCAACGACACCCTCTACGGCCTCGGCGCCGGTGTGTGGAGTCGGGACGGCAACACCGCGTACCACGCCGGCCGTGACATCCAGGCCGGTCGCGTGTGGGTGAACAACTACCACGCGTACCCGGCGCATGCCGCCTTCGGCGGATACAAGGCCTCGGGCATCGGACGCGAGAACCACAAGATGATGCTCGACCACTACCAGCAGACGAAGAATCTGTTGGTCAGCTATTCGGAGAACGCACAAGGGTTCTTCTGATGCCAGAGAACACTGCGGAAGTACTCGAATCAGCACCGACGCTCGAAGGTGAGAACCGTTCACGTGTGAAGATGACCCAGGCTGCCGTCGACCTTCTGGCGGGGCTGGTCGCCGAACACGGACAGCTGATGTTCCACCAGTCTGGGGGATGCTGCGAAGGCTCATCGCCGATGTGCTTTCCCGCGGGAGAATTCCTCACCTCGGACGCGGACGTGCGGCTGGGACATTTTGAGCTGCCGTTGCCCGACGGGCAACACTCGGGACTGGACTTCTGGATGTCGGCCGAACAGTTCGAATACTGGAAGCACACCGATCTGACGATCGATATCGTCCCCGGACGAGGAAGCGGCTTCAGCGTCGAAACTCCGACGGGCAAGCGTTTCATCATCCGTTCGGAACTGAGGGAGGGGTAGTCGAAGTCTCGCACAGGCCCACACCAGGGCATAAGAAGATTGCAATTGCATGAAACGGGGTGTCTCCCCGGACGCATCATCACAAAGGAGTAGAAGATGTCAGCTATGAAAGCAGCAGTAGTCACAGAATTCGGCAAGGACCTCGGCGTCGGTACCAGTAACGAGATTCCCGAGCCCGGTCGTGGTCAGGCGCTCGTCAAGCTCATCGCCTCAGGCGTGTGCCACACCGATCTCCACGCCGCTCACGGTGACTGGCCCGTCAAGCCGAAGATTCCGCTCATCCCCGGACACGAGGGTGTCGGCGTCGTCGAGAAGGTCGGTGAGGGCGTCACGGACGTCGAAGTCGGACAGATGATCGGCAATGCCTGGCTGTGGAGCGCGTGCGGCGAATGTGAGCACTGCCGGCAAGGCTGGGAGACGCTTTGCCAGAGCCAAACATACGGTGGCTATACCGTTGACGGCTCTTTCGGTGAGTACATGCTCGTCGACACGAAGTTCGCTGCACGGATTCCCGATGGGGCCGATCCCTATGAGATCGCTCCGGTTCTCTGCGCCGGCGTGACCACCTACAAGGGGCTCAAACGCACAGAGGTCAAGCCCGGGCAGTGGGTCGTCATCTCGGGCATCGGAGGACTCGGGCACATCGCTGTGCAATACGCCGTGGCCATGGGCATGCGCGTCGTCGCTGTCGATGTCGCCGATGACAAACTGGCCCTGGCCAAGAAACATGGTGCAGAGATCACGGTCAACGCTTTCGGAGAAGACCCTGCCGAGGTCATCCAGGAGAAGATCGGCGGCAGCCATGGCGTCCTCGTCACTGCCGTTCACCCGTCTGCTTTCGGACAGGCCATCGGAATGACTCGTCCTGGCGGAACGATCGTCTTCAACGGTCTGCCGCCCGGCGACTTCCCGGCCCCGATCTTCGACATCGTTCTCAAGGGGCTGACGATTCGCGGTTCGATCGTCGGAACCCGTCAGGATCTGCAGGAAGCCATTGACTTCTACGCTGCCGGGAAGATCCATCCGACGTTCACCAAGCGGCCGCTCGAGGACATCAACGCGATCTTCGACGAGATGGAGCACGGAAAGATCGACGGACGCATCGTGATCGAATACTGACGAATCAGCCAACCCCGCACCGAACTACCTGACGGCGGCTCAGCAACCTCGCGCGAGGTTGCTGAGCCGTGTGTTGTCTTGTCACTTATCGGACAGTGTTCGTACCGACTTATCGGACAGTCTCGGTAGTCACTTCTCGGACACCGGGTGGGTTTTTCGCAGTGATTCAACTCCCGAGGGCAGACGACCACGGTCTCCGTTGACGAACCTGCCGATCTTGGTGACGTTGAGGTGGCGCTGCTTGGGCAGCGGCAGATCAATGGTCGCGATGAGCTCACCGTAGGGGACGAGATAGAACTCGAGATGGGTGCCCTTGTCGATGATGAGCAGCTCGTGTCCCTCCCAGGCGTAGCCGAACGTGATCTCGTGTCTGCGGAACTTGATGAAGCCACCACGGTGGAGGGACCTGGTCGAGTATTCGAAGCTCAGATGTCCCCGGTCATCGGTTGTGGTGTAGCGGTCGACCAGTGTTTCGGGGTCGATGGGTTCGTTCGGTGGGTCGATCTTCGGTGCCGCCTCCCAGGCCGCGGCCGGGGTGATGCCTTCCCCGAAGGCCTGGTGCTGCCGGTGATGGTTGTAGTGGGCCCAGAAGTCGCTGAGCACGGTGTCAAGCTCCTGACTCGTCTCCGGTTTCATTGCCTGCAGACGTTTGCGCACGGGTTTGTGTGCGCTTTCGATCTTTCCCTGATTCTGTGGGTGGTAGAACGGTCCTGGGGTGACGATGATGCCTTGTTGAGCCATCGCGATGTCCACGGCACCGAGCATCCCGAAGCGTTGCAGGCTGAACCCGCGGGAGTTATCGCACAGGATCTCTCGGGGTTTGCCGTTCTCGGCGATCGCCTCGTTCAGGGTCGATAGGACCGTGTCCGTGGTCTCCCCGTCGGGTGCTTCGCACAGGGCCAGCATCTTGCGGCTGCAGTCGTCGATGAGTTGGAGGATCGTGAATACCTCGGTGGTGGGAGCCTGGTAGACGAAGCCGTCGAGTTGCCAGAGTTCGTTGGTGGAGGTCTTCTGGAAGCGTTTGATCGCAGAGTGCGGGCGTTTTCTGGGATTGAGGCGGGTCAGCTGCTCGGTGCGGAGGAAGTCCGCGATCCTCGAGGTGCTCGGGATCAGGTGGGCGGGGTGGTCGTTGCGGATGAGTGTCCACTTGATCGATCGGGGGCCGTCGTCATAACCGGCTGCGGTCAGCTCCTGCCGATACTGTCGCACCAGTTCCCAGGTCAGGTCCGGGTAGATGGTGTGAGGGTTCTTCGGGGCCGTGGAGGCAGGGGCTAAAGGCTGGGACTCGTTCTTGATCCGGTAGTAGGAATCGCGGGAGATGTGGTGGTCACGGCAAAACGATGAGACGGTGTCGGTTTCGGAGGGGTGGTGGGCAAGGATTTCTCGGCGCTGGTGTGTTGTCAGTCGATCAGACATGCTCCCAGACTGTGTCCGATAAGTCGGTACCGATGTTGGTGTCCGATAAGTCGGTACGAAGACTGTCCGATAAGTGACTGAGGACTGTGTCCGAGAAGAACGTGTACAACACAGAGGTTGCTGAGCCGCCGTCAGGTAGTGGAGGAGGGAGCTCGGTGGGTGGATTGGCAGGGCCTTTTCAAAGTCGGGTGATTTCGATGGCGAGTTCGGGGTGTCGGTTGTAGTAGCGGCTGGCCGCGGCGATATTGGTCTGTCCTGCCAACCGGTGGATGCTGATGGCGAGGTTGCGTAAGACTGCCATGACGCGGGCACCGCCGCCGGTCCGGACTTGGGAGCGGTCCTCATCGAACGTTGTGTCACGGACCCAGTGGAGACGGTTCTCGATTCCCCAGTGTCCGCGTAGCAGCCTGGCCAGATTCGCCGCGTCGGCGGTCTCGTGCGTCAGCGAGGTGATCGCGTAGACGATTTCTCCGCTGTCGTCTCGGTCTGTGCCGGATTGGCTGCGGTGAAGGCGCATGATCTGGGCCGCCTGCGGGAATGTGATGCGTAAGGGACACTCCAGCACGGTGGCGTGCCAGCCGCTGATGCGGCCGTGGGCTTTCTCGTTGCAGGTGTACTGGGGGTCAGTCCGGGCCCAGGAGGCCTGGGCGATCTGGGTGTGCAGCGACTTGGCGTTGGTTTTGACGGTGAAGAGGTAGTGGCCGCCGCGGGCGGTGATAGCCTCAGCCTGCTGGGCCAGTGTGTGAAGGGCATCGGCGGTGATCACGCGAGAGTCGAGATCACCGAGTTGGTCGAGCAGGCCGGGCAGGTGCGGGATCTCGTTGGTTTTGGCGTCGACGCTTTCCTGGCCGATGACCGTGCCGGTCGAATGGTCGAACGCGGCCATGAGGAACACACGGTCATGGTCGACGTGTTTGGCCCCGCGGACTTCCTTCCCGTCGACGGCGATCGCTTTCAGGCCGGTGCCGGTAGGAGTCGTGCCGGCAGTTCGTTGGGCGATCCATTCAGTGACGACGGTGTCGAAGGCTGCCGCATCCATCTGGGCGGCTATCCGGTGGATCGTCGCGACCGAGGGCGCTGTTGTGGTGTGGGTGAGCACGCCGCGGGCGCAGGCATCGGCGGCCCATTCAGCGATCCCGGTCAGGGTGGACTGGCCGCTGATGACCGCGGCTGTGAATATGAGAAGAAGCCCGGCGAAGGGGTAGCGGATACCGCGGCGATGGCGTGGATCGGTCAGAGCCGACAATGCCTGGCGCAACGACGGCAGATCGGCGTCGGTGAAGTCGGTTACGAGTGTCGAGTGGCGGGTGAGCATTGTGGTGGGGGAAGATGACACCAGAGGCTCCTGTTCCTCGGTGGGTTGTGGTAGACATCACCGTGGTAACAGGAGTTCTCTCGTTCTCATCGCCCGCCACGCCGGTCATGGGCTGCCTTCTCCTTCCACGGGAGCCCATCCCGACTTTGAAAAGGCCCTGGTGGATTGGACTTGCCGGGATGGACTCAGATAAACTTGAACCACCCAAGACCGTCGGTCTCTGTGGATCCATCGAAGTTCGCCATCGAATCTCGATGCCCGCAGACGAAGACTCGCAAGCGAGTGACCCACGCAGGTGAGCACGAGATACTTCCGCACGATTCGCACGAATCGAACGGCCAAGCGTTTCACGCCTTCCTGCGTGGAGCGCTTTTTTGCATTGTCGGGGAAGGCCGGACGACTTATGAAAGGAACACCATGGCGAGGCCAGACAAGGCAGCCGCAGTCGAGGAGATCAAACAGCAGTTTGAGAACTCCGACGCTGTGTTGCTGACCGAGTACCGCGGTCTCACCGTCGCGCAGATGAAAGAACTGCGCGTCTCTCTCGGTGAGAACGTCAGCTACGCCGTGGTAAAGAACACGCTGACCAAGATTGCAGCCAAGGAAGCCGGGATCACCGGTCTCGATGAGCACCTCAATGGGCCCACCGCGATCGCGTTCGTCACCGGCGAACCACCCGAGGCTGCCAAGGCTCTGCGTAACTTTGCCAAGGCGAACGACAAGCTCGTGGTGAAGGGCGGTTACTTCGATGGAACCGCACTCAGCCCCGAACAGGTCAACCAGCTCGCCGACCTCGAATCCCGCGAAGTGCTGCTTGCAAAGGCAGCCGGTGCCATGAAGGCAAGCCTCCACCAGGCGGCTTACCTCTTCACCGCTCCGCTGGTCAAGGCCGCGCGCACTGTCGATGCCCTCCGCGAGAAGCAGGACGACGCTCCTGCTTCGGACGCCTGAGCATCACCCCAAACCGAACCGGTCGCTGATCGTGACCAAAACAGGAAGGACTAGCCACCATGGCTAAGCTCACCACCGACGAGCTCCTCGAAGCTTTCAAGGAGCTCACCCTCATCGAACTCTCTGAGTTCGTCAAGAAGTTCGAAGAAGAGTTCGACGTCGAGGCTGCCGCACCGGCCGCCGCCGTCGTCGCTGCCCCTGCCGGCGGAGCCGGAGAGGCCGCTGCCGAAGAGCAGACCGAATTCGACGTCATCCTCGAATCGGCCGGCGAGAAGAAGGTTCCCGTCATCAAGGAAGTTCGTGGACTCACCTCCCTCGGACTCAAGGAAGCCAAGGACCTCGTCGACGGAGCTCCCAAGGCCGTCCTCGAAGGCGCTTCGAAGGAAGACGCCGAGAAGGCCAAGGAGACCCTCGAGGCTGCCGGCGCCACCGTCACCCTCAAGTGATCCTCTCCGCGGCAGTCTGACTGACCGCGGAACCGCGAACCCCGCAGCCTCACCGGCTGCGGGGTTCGTCGCATCCTGATCCTGATCCGCAACAGCTCGGTGACACCGACCGAGTCCGCACACCCTAGAGTGGGAGCCATGACGACGACCGACCGCCTGCTCGGGCAGCTGCGGGACCGCATCCGCGGCGCGTGGGACACCGGCCCTCTCTTCGTCGACCCGATCATCGAGCCCGGGCTGACCGATCGGCAGCGGTCCGCGGTCGAGACGGCGACCGGTGAGGCCGCGACATTGGGGTTCCCCGTCTTCGTCGCCCTCGTTCCGCCGATCGGGTACCGGTATCAGGACGAGTGGGACGCGTTCACAGCCGACCTCGCCTACGAGATGTTCGACCAGACCGGTGCGGACACGACCCTCGTCCTCTTCTCCGAAGCCGAGAGCGCAGCCCGCAGCAAAGGCTATGTCGTTGACGAGAACGGTCCGGCCGTCCCCCCGAACTCCGATCAGCTGCAGGTCTCGAGCACCGGAGACTTCCTCCCCGTCGAACTCGCCGTCCCCTTTCACCTGACGACCCTCGTGGCCGCTGCGAAGGGCGACCCCTTGCCGCCGCTGCCGGACTTCGACCCCGTCGACGTCGGTGATGACAACGGCGACTACATCGAAGCGACCGGTGTCGACCGCGGCGATCCCGACGGGATCGTCTTCGCCGCCACCTCGCTCGCCGCCCTCGGACTCACCGCCTGGGTGCTCACCCGACGTACGAGGTACCGGTGGAAGGCGACGCTGACGACCGCCCCGGAACTCGTCCGCAGTCATCGGCTCGTCCCCGAGGTCACCCGCGCCCTCGAACCGTTCCCCGAACCGAGAAGCGCTGACGACTCACGCTGGGAGATCCGCGACCGCGGCCTGCGGGTGCAGCGGGCCATCGAAGCGATCACTGCGGCCCACCCCGACTGGGCGAAGTCACCGGACCACTCCCACCGGCAGGCGATCCTCGCCCTGGTCCGGACCGACAGAGCACTGCGGGCGTTGGTCTCCCGCGATCGACCGTCCTCCGCAGAGGCCCTGCCCGCCTTCTGCTACTTCTTCCCCGCCCACGAGAAGCCCGTGGAGAGCATCGCGTGGAAGCAGTCGGGGACGGTGCTCACCATCGATGCGTGCCGGACATGCATCGCCGACCTCGACGCCGGGCACGATCCCGTCTGCCTCATGGTGCCGAAGAACCCGGATGCCCCGAGTTCGAGTCCGGTGCCCTACTTCCGACGCGACGACGCCTATGCGCTCTCCGGATTCGGCAGCTTCACCGCGCTCGAGGACGCGATCGCAGACCTCGGTGTGCCGGGCGCCGGGGCCACGATGCGAACAGGAGACCGGAGATGACAACAGGCATTCTCACCGACCCCCGTCGTCGTGGGCAGTCGAGCGGCGTTCGGTCCCGGCTCGTCCGCATCGTCATCGCGGTCCTCGTCTTCTCCGCTGTCACGGCAGGGGCGATCATCTGGAGCGTCTCCCGGTTCGACGATGCGAGGGCCGAACGCATCGACCGCGCGAACAGCGACGACATCCGAGTCGACTCGATCTACGACGACCGCATCGAGAGTCGCTTCGATGCCGACTACGACCGATCCCGCTACCGCACGATGGCCGAGGGATTCGCCTCCGCCCCGATCCTCGTCGACGAGTATCAGGCATGGGCGGTCGATGACGCCGAGCTGAGCACCCTGCGGACGGAGCTCGAGGGGCTCGACATACCCACCTACGTCGCGTTCCTCTCACTCTCCGATCTCGACGACGCCGACGGCGACGCGAAGCTCGTCGCCGCTCGCATCGCGCGAGAGCTGCCCGATGAGAAGGCGACGGTGGTCGTCCTCGGCGGCACCGGCGTGGACTTCGCCGAGAAGGGAATCGACCGCAGACTCGGCGTCGAGTACCCTCAGCGGACGGAGAAGACCACCGCTGTCGGCTGGGCGCTGGCCTGGGTGCGCGCGCTGAACGCCGCGGAGGTCGATGAACCCTACACCGAACTCGAGGTGGTCCCCGAGCCCCGCGAGAAGCAGCGCCCGGAGGATCTCGCCTACAACCCGGGTTCCGCGGTGGCAGGCGCTGCGTTCGGTCTCATCACCGGCGGCGGGATCGCCGCAGTGACCGTGGCGATCGTGCGGGGGATCCGCTCACGTAAGAAGGACGTGGCCCGATGACGACCGCAACCGGACAGGAGATCGCGGCGGCGCTGAAGACCGACCCGTTCTGGATCGACCCCGCCGTCGCCGACCAACTCAATCCTGCACTCCTGGAGAAGGCGAAGACGACGGCCGAAGGCCTCGATTTCCCCGTCTACGTCATCGCCGTCGATGACCAGTCGGTCGACCGTGAGCTGCTTCAGCAGGTCAAGGTCTTCCACGGCGGTGAGGGCGCCTTCATCATGATCAACGGCACCGACGGCCTCGCCGCCGACCAGACCTTCTCCGACTCGAAGCAGAAGCTCGAGGTGATGGACCAGTACCTCAACGGCATGGACGAGTGGAACTACTCGACGCCGTCGACGACGAAGCTCAACATCCTCCTCGGCTACTACGCAGACCCGCAGCCGCGCGATGACACCGAGGCGGTCACCGGGCAGGACGTGCCCGGCAGCGAAGTCGTCGACTCCGGGAACTCGGGGTCGTTCGCCCCGCTCTTCCTCGGCGGCGCGATCCTCGTCCTCGCCCTCGTCATCGCCGGCATCTGGCTCGCGCGCTCGATGCGGCAGCGCGCCGATGAGCGCCGCCGCACGGATGCGTTCCGTCTGCCCGCACGCCTGCTCGACCGTGTCGACAGTCTGCAACGGGGCGCCCTGCGGGAGTCGATCAGCGCCGAGACCACGGCGCTGGCCGAGACGATCGACCGTCTGCACACAGCCGACCTCGACCGTGAAGGCGGCGACCGCGTCGAACGCGCACTCGACGCCTACCAGATCGCCCGGCGCATCGTCGACGACCCCGAGGCGGCGCGGATCGATCTCGCCGGTGCCATGGTCCTCATCCGGCAGGCGGGCCGGGAGATCGCCGAGGTGCAGCGCGGCCGGCGGAAGAAGCGCAGCGCCCGTTCGGGTCTGCCGGAGAGTCTGTGCACCGTCAACCCGCTCCACGGGGAGGCGCAGACGACCTCACGCGTCGACGCCGACGGGCAGAGCGTGCGCGTGCCGGTGTGCCGCACGTGCAGCGCCGACCTCGCCGCCGGGCGCGAGCTGCAGTGGATCTTCGACGGCGACCGCCCCTACGTCGAGTCGCCGAGCGTGTGGTCGCGCACGCTCTTCGGTGCGATCGGCGGCGATCTCGTCACCGCCCTCCATCGCGAGCGTCCCGAGTTCGACCGCGAGGTCTGACCACGGGTCCATCCGCTGCGAGCCACCGGCTTCCAGCGGCGTTTCCCGGACCTTGAGTGTCGATTCCGGGCTCTCGGATCGACACTGGGCGTCCGAAAGTCGAGGCCGCCTCACTCCACCGGCAGCGTGATCTCCCGCGGGACCACCCGGTCGAACTCGCCGGGCATGACCCGGGAGGGCAGGGTCACCTCGGCGTCGGGACCGTGCTCATGTTCCTGCGCGTCCTCCCACACGTCCTCACTGTCGGCACCGAAGCCCCCGGTCGACAGATCGGCGCCCGAGCGCTGTTCGGGCACGGAGGCGAGCCGGAATCCGTCGATGTCAGCAAGCTGCCGTTCGGCGAACGCCCGGTCGACCGGGACGCCGTGCCCGGGGACGAAGACCTCGGCCCCGGGGAGGGCGAGCAGCGCGTGGAGGCTCTCGACCCAGTGGCTCAGGGACGCGTCGGCGCCAGCCTGCGGGGCCGCGCCCTCCTCGACGAGGTCACCGGTGAAGACGATGCCGGCCTCGGGGAGACTGACGATGACATCGGCCGTGGAGTGTCCGCCGAGCACGGAGAGCTCGATGGGGAAGTCGCCGAGGTCGACCACCGTTGGCCCCGCACCCGCCTCGGCGATGGGGGTGACCTCGACGAGGAGGTCACCCGGATCCGCAGGCAGCTCGCGTGCGAACGCGGCGGTGTCGGGATTGGTGCGCAGCGCGTCGAGGGCGATCCACGTGCTCGCGGCCTGATCGGCGGCGAAGGCGGGGGAGGCGAAGACCCGGTCGATGCCGGCGGCGACGAGGGCGGCCGCACCGAGGTGGTGGTCCCAGTGGTCGTGGGTGATGACGAGATCGATGGGGGTGACGATCTCGTTGGCCGCGCGGCTGAGTTCGGCGGCGCGCGCGGCGAGGGCGGCCGCCGAGGCGGGGCCGGGACCGGCGTCGACGATGAGGCTGCGATCGGAGCCGGTGATGAGGGCGCAGTTGACGGCGGCAGGATCGAACGTGAGCACGGTGATGGTCGTCATGGCCCCAGTGTACGGGCGGGCACCGGCCCGATCTCGGGTCCGGCGGCACGCGCTCCGGTCGACACCGTAGACTCGCTCACGGAGCGCCCCGCACCGCGGCTGGCGCTGGCACACGAGGACAAGGAGATCGATGGAGATCACGCACATTCCCGCCGGAACGCTCCCGGAGTCCGAGATCGAGGACACCGTCGCCGAGGTGGTCGCCTTCGACCGCGTCGTCAACTCAGCCTCGGGTCTCGGTCCCGACTTCGACCCCCGCTCCGCGGAGGTGCGCAGGCAGCTGCAGCGGACGAACGACTATACGACGCACGCGCTGTGGCTCGGCCGACTCGGCGGAGACATCGTCGCCAAGGGCATCGCCTACCTCGACCTCCAGGACAATCAGAATGCCGCGGAGATCCACGTCGCAGTCCACCCCGAGCACCGCCGGCAGGGGCTGGGATCCGAGCTGCTCGCCGTCATGGAGGAGCAGCTGGCCGGCGAGGGGCGACGGACGCTGACGAGCTTCGCCGAAACCCCGGCCGGTGTCGTCGACCGGGAGCCGCGCACCGCGCGGATCGCGGCCGCCTCGGGGACGGGGGCGCTGCCCTCGGCCCTGCCGGAGGTCGCCTTCGCCCGGGCCCACGGGTACTCTCTGCGCCAGCTCGAACGCTGCTCGGTCGCGCGGATCCGCGAGGTCGGGGACGACCTGGTCGGCGGGGGAGAGGTCGCCGCCGACGGCTATGCGATCCTCACGTGGGCCGGACCCACCCCCGAGGAGCACCTCGAGGCGCTCGCCCTCCTCCAGCGGAGGATGTCGACGGACACGCCCGGGGCCGCTGACCTCGAGGAGGAGGAGTTCTGGGACGCCGACCGGGTCCGCGCGAACGACGCCGACCGGGAGGCCTCCGGCAAACGGCTGATGACGGCGCTGGCGATGAAGGGCGACGAGGTCGCCGGCTACACCCAGGCCGCCCACTTCGCCGAGCGGCCCGCCGTCGGCGACCAGGGCGGGACGCTCGTCATCGCTGAGCACCGCGGACACGGCCTCGGCGCCCGGCTGAAGAGGGCCAACCACGCAACGTTGCTGCAGGAGTCAGAGGTCGAGCGGGTCTACACCTGGAATGCGGCGGAGAACTCGTGGATGCTCGCGATCAACGACCTCGCCGGGTTCGAGACCTACGCGTGGACGAGCGTGTGGAAGAAGATCACAACCTGACCTTGCGGGACTTGACCGAATGCTATAAGCTTGATATTTGCGTTGCCGTGCCTGTGGCGTGCCTTCATATAGCGGGGGGCAGGTCAGTTCCACTCCAGTCAACCACGTTGTCGCCCGGTGTCGAAATCGACACTCCCGGAGCCAGACGACCGGTGTGAGGGTGGGGTCGCGACGCATCAATTGGTGAAGCACTCGGAAGGATCCCATTGGCCGCCGCCAACGACAACACCAGGACCGCTAACCCCCCCAAGAGAATCTCGTTCGCGAAGATCCGCGAACCCCTCGAGGTTCCCGACCTGCTCGGCCTCCAGACCGACAGCTTCGACTGGCTCATCGGCTCGGAAGCGTGGCAGGACCGCGTCGCCGAAGCCATCGAGATCGGAGACGACTCCGTCGCGACCACCTCAGGTCTCGAGGACATCTTCGAAGAGATCTCGCCGATCGAGGACTTCGGCGGATCGATGTCGCTGTCGTTCCGCGAGCACAGGTTCGAAGCTCCCAAGTACTCGATCGACGAGTGCAAGGAACGCGACATGACCTACTCGGCGCCGCTCTACGTCACCGCCGAGTTCATGAACAACAACACCGGTGAGATCAAGTCCCAGACGGTCTTCATGGGCGACTTCCCGCTCATGACCGACAAGGGCACGTTCATCGTCAACGGCACAGAGCGCGTCGTCGTCTCCCAGCTCGTCCGCTCGCCCGGCGCCTACTTCGAGTCGAGCGTCGACAAGACCACGGACAAGGACATCTTCTCAGCGAAGATCATCCCCTCCCGCGGCGCCTGGCTCGAGTTCGAGGTCGACAAGCGCGACCAGGTCGGCGTCCGCCTCGACCGCAAGCGCAAGCAGTCCGTCACCGTCCTGCTCAAGGCCCTCGGCTGGACCGAGTCGAAGATCCTCGAGGAGTTCGGCGAGTTCGAGTCCATCCGCGAGACGCTCGCGAAGGACACCGTCTCCACGCAGGAGGAGGCGCTGCTCGACATCTACAAGAAGCTGCGTCCGGCCGAGCCCGCGACCGCCGAGGCTGCGCGCAATCTGCTCAACAACCTCTACTTCAACCCCAAGCGCTACGACCTGGCCAAGGTCGGCCGCTACAAGGTCAACCGGAAGCTCGGCGTCGACGCCCCGCTCTCGGACTCGGTGCTCTCGGTCGACGACATCGCCGCGACCATCCGCTACCTCGTCTCCCTCCACGCCGGAGTCGAGACGACGAAGGGTGAGCGCGACGGCGAGGAGATCGAGCTGCGCGTCAAGCTCGACGACATCGACCACTTCGGCAACCGTCGCATCCGCGCGGTCGGCGAGCTCATCGAGAACCAGGTCCGCACGGGCCTGTCCCGCATGGAGCGCGTCGTGCGCGAACGCATGACCACCCAGGACGTCGAGGCCATCACGCCGCAGACGCTGATCAACATCCGTCCTGTCGTCGCCGCGATCAAGGAGTTCTTCGGAACCTCGCAGCTCTCGCAGTTCATGGATCAGAACAACCCGCTCGCGGGTCTGACCCACAAGCGCCGCCTCTCGGCGCTGGGACCCGGCGGCCTCTCGCGCGACCGCGCGGCGATGGAGGTCCGAGACGTCCACCCGTCGCACTACGGCCGCATGTGCCCGATCGAGACCCCCGAGGGTCCGAACATCGGCCTCATCGGTTCGCTGGCCTCGTACGCCCGGATCAACCCGTTCGGCTTCATCGAGACCCCGTACCGCAAGGTCGTCGACGGTGTCGTCACGGACGAGACCGAGTACCTCACCGCCGATGACGAGCTCGACTACAACATCGCACAGGCCAACGCCCCGCTGACCGACGATCAGCACTTCGCCGAGGAAGAGGTCCTCGCGCGTCCCAAGGGCGGCGGCGGCGAAGCCGAACTGGTCCTCCGCGACCAGATCGACTTCATGGACGTCTCCGCACGTCAGATGGTGTCCGTCGCCTCGGCGCTCATCCCGTTCCTCGAGCACGACGACGCGAACCGCGCCCTCATGGGTGCGAACATGCAGCGTCAGGCCGTGCCGCTGGTCATGTCCGAGGCCCCTGTCGTGGGCACCGGCATGGAGTACCGTGCGGCCGTCGACGCCGGCGACGTCATCGTCGCGGAGAAGGCGGGCGTCGTCACCGAGGTCTCGGCTGACTTCGTCACCGTCCTCGCCGACGACGGCACGATGCAGACCTACCGGGCCTCGAAGTTCAAGCGCTCGAACCACGGCACCTCGTACAACCAGCGCATCATCGTCGACGAGGGCGACCGCGTCGAGACCGGTGCCGTCCTCGCCGACGGACCGTCGACGGAGAACGGCGAGATGGCTCTCGGCAAGAACCTCCTCGTCGCGTTCATGTCGTGGGAGGGCTACAACTTCGAGGATGCGATCATCCTCTCGCAGCGCCTCGTCCAGGACGACGTCCTCTCCTCGATCCACATCGAGGAGCACGAGGTCGACGCCCGCGACACGAAGCTCGGCGCCGAGGAGATCACCCGGGACATCCCGAACATCTCGCCCGACGCCCTGGCCGACCTCGACGATCGCGGCATCATCCGCATCGGCGCCGAGGTCACCGACGGCGACATCCTCGTCGGCAAGGTCACCCCGAAGGGTGAGACCGAGCTGACCCCGGAGGAGCGTCTGCTCCGGGCGATCTTCGGTGAGAAGTCCCGTGAGGTCCGCGACACCTCGCTGCGCGTGCCCCACGGCGAGATCGGCACCGTCATCGGCGTGCGCGTCTTCGACCGCGAGGACGACGACGAGCTCTCGCCCGGCGTCAACCAGATGGTCCGCGTCTACGTCGCCCAGCGACGCAAGATCACGATCGGCGACAAGATGGCCGGCCGTCACGGCAACAAGGGCGTCATCTCGACGATCCTGCCGGTCGAGGACATGCCGTTCCTCGCCGACGGCACCCCCGTCGACGTCATCCTCAACCCGCACGGCGTGCCCCGTCGTATGAACATCGGCCAGGTGTTCGAGATCCACCTCGGATGGATCTCGAAGCAGGGCTGGAAGATCGAGGGCAGCCCCGAGTGGGCCGAGGAGCTTCCGCAGCTCGCCCGCGAAGCCGAGGCCGGCACGAACCTGGCCACCCCGGTCTTCGACGGTGCCCACGAGCAGGAGCTGCGCGGACTCCTCGATGCCACGACCCCGAACCGCGACGGAGATCGGCTCATCGACTCCTCGGGCAAGGCCCAGCTGTTCGACGGTCGCTCCGGTGAGCCGTTCCCGTACCCGATCTCGGTCGGCTACATGTACATGCTCAAGCTCCACCACCTCGTCGACGACAAGATCCACGCGCGTTCGACCGGACCGTACTCGATGATCACCCAGCAGCCGCTCGGTGGTAAGGCGCAGTTCGGCGGTCAGCGCTTCGGTGAGATGGAAGTGTGGGCCCTCGAGGCCTACGGTGCCGCGTACACGCTCCAGGAGCTGCTGACGATCAAGTCGGATGACATCCCGGGCCGTGTCAAGGTCTACGAAGCCATCGTCAAGGGCGAGAACCTGCCCGACCCGGGGATCCCCGAGTCGTTCAAGGTCCTCATCAAGGAGATGCAGTCCCTGTGCCTCAACGTCGAAGTCCTGTCTTCCGACGGCGGCCAGGTCGAGATGCGCGACTCGGAGGACGAGGTCTACCGAGCAGCTGAAGAGCTGGGCATCGACCTGTCCTACCGCGAAGCCCAGACCGTAGAAGAAGTCTGAGCACTTCCACTCCAACCGACACAAGAATTTCTGATGGGCGTTGAGCCCATCGCCAGGAAAGAGGATTTACGTGCCTGACGTCAATTACTTCGATGAGCTGCGGATCGGTCTCGCCACCGCCGATGACATCCGCAGCTGGTCCCACGGCGAGGTGAAGAAGCCGGAGACCATCAACTACCGCACCCTCAAGCCGGAGAAGGACGGACTCTTCTGCGAGAAGATCTTCGGTCCCACCCGTGACTGGGAGTGCGCGTGCGGCAAGTACAAGCGCGTGCGCTTCAAGGGCATCATCTGCGAGCGCTGCGGCGTCGAGGTGACCCGTGCCAAGGTGCGCCGTGAGCGCATGGGCCACATCGAGCTCGCCGCTCCCGTCACCCACATCTGGTACTTCAAGGGCGTCCCCTCGCGCTTGGGCTACCTGCTCGACCTCGCGCCGAAGGACCTCGAGAAGGTCATCTACTTCGCCGCGTACATGATCACGTCTGTCGACGAGGAGTCCCGTCACCGGGACCTGCCGAGCCTGCAGAACAAGATCGACGTCGAGAAGGCGCAGATCGGCGACCGCCGGGATGCCGACATCGACCGTCGGGCCAAGAAGCTCGAAGAGGATCTCGCAGCGCTCGAGGCCGAGGGCGGCTCCGCTCAGGCCAAGAAGAAGCTGCGCGACGTCGCCGACAAAGAGACGGAGAAGCTGCGCAAGAACGCCGATCGCGAGATCGACCGTCTTGAGCAGGTGTGGGATCGGTTCAAGAACCTCAAGGTCAACGACCTCGAGGGCGATGAGAGCCTCTACCGCGAGATGTTCGCCCGCTTCGGGCTCTACTTCACCGGTGCCATGGGCGCCGAGGCGATCCAGAAGCGTCTGCTCGACTTCGACCTCGAGGCCGAAGCCGAGAAGCTGCGCGAGCTCATCCAGACCGGCAAGGGACAGCGCAAGACCCGGGCGCTCAAGCGCCTCAAGGTCGTCAACGCGTTCCTCACCACGGACAACAACCCCGAGGGCATGGTCCTCGACGTCGTCCCGGTGATCCCGCCCGAGCTGCGTCCGATGGTCCAGCTCGACGGCGGCCGGTTCGCGACCTCCGATCTCAACGACCTCTACCGTCGTGTGATCAACCGCAACAACCGTCTCAAGCGGCTCCTCGACCTCGGTGCCCCCGAGATCATCGTCAACAACGAGAAGCGGATGCTCCAGGAAGCCGTCGACTCGCTGTTCGACAACGGTCGTCGCGGACGTCCGGTGACCGGACCGGGCAACCGCCCGCTCAAGTCGCTGTCCGACATGCTCAAGGGCAAGCAGGGCCGGTTCCGTCAGAACCTGCTCGGCAAGCGCGTGGACTACTCGGGCCGTTCGGTCATCGTCGTCGGTCCGCAGCTGAGCCTGCACCAGGCCGGTCTGCCCAAGACCATGGCGCTCGAGCTGTTCAAGCCCTTCGTCATGAAGCGTCTGGTCGATCTCAACCACGCCCAGAACATCAAGTCGGCCAAGCGCATGGTCGAGCGCCAGCACCCGCAGGTGTGGGACGTCCTCGAAGAGGTCATCACCGAGCACCCGGTCCTGCTCAACCGCGCACCGACTCTGCACCGCCTCGGCATCCAGGCGTTCGAACCCCAGCTCATCGAGGGCAAGGCCATCCAGCTGCACCCGCTCGTGTGCTCGGCGTTCAACGCCGACTTCGACGGCGACCAGATGGCTGTCCACCTGCCGCTGAGCCCTGAGGCGCAGGCCGAGGCCCGCATCCTCATGCTCTCGGCGAACAACATCCTCAAGCCCTCCGACGGCAAGCCCGTGACCATGCCCTCCCAGGACATGATCATCGGCCTCTACCACCTCACCTCGGAGCGCAAGGGACTCGCCGGCGAAGGCCGGTCGTTCTCCAGCCTCGGCGAAGCCATCATGGCCTTCGACCACGGCGAGCTCGACCTCGGTTCGGTCGTCACGATCCGTCTGGAGAACGTCGTTCCGGGTGCGGATCTCGACGTCCCTGAAGGCTGGGAGCCGGGCACCGACCTCGACGTCACCACGACGCTGGGTCGCGCCCTGTTCAACGAGTTCCTGCCCGCCGACTACACGTTCGTCAACTCGACGATCGACAAGAAGGCGCTGAGCCGGATCGTCAACCACCTCGCCGAGGAGTACCCGAAGGTCGAGGTCGCGCACACGCTGGACAACTTCAAGTCCGGCGGCTTCCACTGGGCGACCCGCTCGGGCATCACCGTGGCGATGTCCGACATCGTCTCGCCCGAGGCGAAGACGGAGATCCTCGAGAACGCCGAGGCGCTCGACACCAAGGTCCAGCAGCAGTACGAACTCGGAGCCCTGACCGACGACGAGCGCCGCAACGAGCTCGTCAAGCTGTGGACCGAGACCACCGAGAAGGTCGACCAGGTCATGCGGACGAACTTCCCGGAGGAGAACTCGGTGCTGCGCCTCGTCGACTCCGGCGCGTCCGGCAACTGGATGCAGGTCCGTCAGCTCGCCGGTATGCGCGGCCTGGTGACGAACCCGAAGGGTGAGATCATCCCGCGTCCGATCACGTCGAACTACCGTGAGGGCCTCTCGGTGCTCGAGTACTTCATCGCCTCCCACGGCGCCCGCAAGGGCCTCGCGGACACGGCGCTGCGGACCGCGGACTCCGGTTACCTCACGCGTCGTCTCGTCGACGTCTCGCAGGACGTCATCATCCGCACCGCGGAGACCGATTCGACCAAGGGCATCACCCTGCCCGTGGCCGAGCGCGACCACGACGGCAACCTCGTCCCGCACGAGTTCGTCGAGACCAGCGTCTTCGGCCGCCTCACGGTCGCCGATGTCACCGACGCCGACGGCAACGTCATCGTCCCGGCGAAGACGGACGTCACCGCCGAGGTCGTCGACCTCCTCGTGGCCAACGGCATCGAAGAGCTCAAGGTCTACTCCGTGCTCACCGCGGACTCCGACACGCAGATCTCGGCGATGCACTACGGTCGCTCGATGGCCACCGGCAAGCTCGTCGACATCGGCGAGGCGATCGGCACGGTCGCTGCCCAGTCGATCGGCGAGCCCGGCACGCAGCTGACGATGCGCACCTTCCACACCGGTGGTGTGGCGGCGTCCTCGGGTGACATCACCCAGGGTCTGCCCCGTGTCACCGAGCTCTTCGAGGCCCGGACCCCGAAGGGCTTCGCCCCCATCGCCGAGGCGACCGGTCGAGTGAAGATCGACGACAGCCGCAAGACCCGCTTCGTCGTCATCACCCCCGATGACGGCAGCGAGGAGATCGAGCACGCAGTCTCCAAGCGCGCCCGCCTCCTCGTCGAGGACGGTCAGCACGTGTCGGCGGGCGAGCAGCTCGTCGTCGGTGCGGTCGACCCGAAGCAGGTGCTGCGCATCCGCGGTCGCCGTGAGGCCGAGCGCTTCCTCGTCGAGCAGGTGCAGAAGGTGTACCGCTCGCAGGGCGTGGGCATCCACGACAAGCACATCGAGGTCATCGTGCGCCAGATGCTGCGTCGCGTCACGGTCATCGAGTCCGGCGACACGAACCTGCTGCCCGGCGAGCTCGTCGACCGCGGCCGGTACCAGGCGGAGAACCGTCGCGTCGTCGCCGAGGGCGGTCAGCCGGCCTCGGCCCGTGATGAGCTCATGGGCATCACGAAGGCCTCGCTGGCGACCGAGTCGTGGCTGTCGGCCGCGTCCTTCCAGGAGACCACGCGTGTCCTCACCGAGGCTGCGATGGAAGGCAAGTCGGACACGCTCATGGGCCTGAAGGAGAACGTCATCCTCGGTAAGCTCATCCCGGCCGGCACCGGCCTCCAGACGCACCGCAACATCGTTGTGGAGCCGACGGAGGAGGCGAAGGCGGAGATGTTCACCAACAGCTACGGTGACTTCTACGCGGGCATCGGATCCGATTCCGGCTCCGCCATCCCGCTCGAGGACTACGACTACGGCGCCTTCAGCTGAGTCGGCATTGAGCTGCCGCAGTCCGGTCCGCTGACCGGCTGAGGCGACTCGGCCGCCTCCGAGTGCACGCAAGGGGCACCCACCGATTCGGTGGGTGCCCCTTCTGCATGCCCGCGACATGCTTGTGCCGATTGTGACTGTCGGCCAAAAGTCGTTCTGCAGGCAACCAGTCGATGGGCAGAACGACTTTTCGCCGACACAGCGTGCGTGTCGCAAACTTCTCGCCGGCAGAACCACTTTTGCCCAGCGCAACCGCTTCCGGCGCGGACACACTTCCAGCAGGCTGACTCACTTCCAGCCGGCGCACACTCTTCCAGCAGGCAGACACACTTCTGGCCGGCGTACGCGCTTCTTGCGGGCACTCGCCCGCGACACGCTTGTGCCGATTGTGACTGTCGGCCAAAAGTCGTTCTGCGGGCAACCAGTCGATGGGCAGAACGACTTTTCGCAGGCGCAACGTGCGTGTCGCAAACTTCTCGCCGGCAGAAACACTTCTGCCCAGCGCAACCGCTTCCAGCGCGGACACGCTTCCCGCCCGCAGCTGCACCGCAGACTCTCAGCCGAAGAGGACCTGCGCCTCTTCCCACCGGTCGAGCGGCACGGTCTTGAGGCTGTCGACGGCCGAGGCCATCTCGACGGCGACGATGTCGGTGCCCTTGAGGCTCGCCATCTTGCCCCACTGCTCACCGTGGGCGAGGTCGGCCGCGGCCATGCCCAGACGCGTCGAGAGAACCCGGTCGTAGGCGGTGGGGGAGCCGCCCCGCTGCAGGTGACCGAGGATCGTCGCGCGGGTCTCGATGCCCGTCTGCTCCTCGATGAGCGGCGCGAGGTAGTTGGCGATGCCGCCGAGGCGGGCCCGGCCCCGGGAGTCGACTCCGCGGTCGGCGATCTGCTCGTCGAGGCCCTCGGGCACGAAGCCCTCGGCGACGACGACGATCGGGGCGCGACCGCGATCCCGCGCCGAGGTCACCCACTGCCCGATCTGCTCCATCGACACGGGGAACTCCGGCATGAGGATCGCGTGCGCCCCGCCGGCCATGCCCGAGTGGAGGGCGATCCAGCCGACGTTGCGGCCCATCACCTCGATGACCATGCACCGGTGGTGGGACTCCGCGGTGGTGCGCAGACGGTCGATCGCCTCGGTGGCAATCGACTGGGCGGTGTCGAAGCCGAACGTGTAGTCGGTGTTGTCGAGGTCGTTGTCGATCGTCTTCGGCACGCCGACGATGTTGATCCCCTCCTCCTCGACGAGGCGGGAGGCCCCCGAGAGCGTCCCCTCACCGCCGATCGCGACGATCGCGTCGATGTCGTGCGCGGCGAGCACCTCCCGCATCCGCGCGGGACCCCCGTCCTCGTAGGGGTGGGTGCGGGAAGTGCCGAGGATCGTGCCGCCGCGTCCGGAGAGGCCGCGGACGTCGAGCATCGACATCTCGAACATGTCGTCCTCGAGCAGACCCCGCCAGCCGTCGCGGATGCCGACGAACGACGAACCGTGCGAGCGGATGCCCTTGCGGACGATGCCGCGGATGACGGCGTTGAGGCCGGGGCTGTCGCCGCCGGAGGTGAGGATTCCGATTCTCATGTCAGCTGTCCCTGGTCCTTTCCTCGGTAGCCTTTGGCCAAGTGCACGTCGTGGCCGGCCATGAGCGAGAACCCCTTGAGCACGACGGTGCCGTTCGAGCCGTCGCCTCTGGCCGACTGCCGGATCTCGTTGCCGGCCATGATGTTGATCGTCTCGTCCTTGATCTGCACGCCCGGCGGCACGTAGATGTCGTTGCCGGCCCACATCGAATACGCCACGAGTTCGACGGTGACGCCGGGACCCATGACCTCGGTGAGGTCGATGTTGTCCCCGCCCATGAGCGCGTACGTCGTCACCTCGGCGGTGCCGGCGGGCACGTCGATCTCCCGCCCGGACATGATCGCCACCGAGTTCACGGGGCTCGCCGAGCCCGGCGGGGCAGTCGGCGAGAGCGGCGCGGGTGCATTGCGCGGCACGATCTGGGCACCCGGGGTCGTTCCGCCCGTCTGCTGCTCGAGGCGGTGGTGGAGTTCGCGTCCTTCGGGCAGGTCGACGATGAGCGGAGCGAGCTCGTCGAGGTACTTCGCCCGGATCGCCTCGTCCTGCCGCTCGGCGGTCTCATCGGGGTCGAGGCGACCGCTGCTCACCGCCTCGGTGATGACGGCGAGGACGGCGTCGCGGTCGGCGTCGGAGGCCCGGATCCTCGGGCGGGACGGTGGTTCGAGCTGTTCGTCGGGCATGACCCCCAGTGTAGCGGCGGACACACTCTCCGGTGTCGGACGATTCACCGACGAGGCGGGACACGACGAAGGCGGTGCCCCGATAACGGGACACCGCCTTCTCACCTCTCCTCACAGGGCAGGTCATCCTCGCCGAGGCGGCCCACCACGGCGAGGAGAGACTGACCTCAGCGCTTGAGGTCGTAGCGGTCGGCCTCGACGACCTTCGACCAGGCATTGACGAAGTCGTTGACGAACTTCTCCTGTGCATCGTCGGAGGCGTAGACCTCGGCGATCGCGCGCAGCTCGGAGTTCGACCCGAAGAGCAGGTCGACACGGCTGCCCGACCACAGCTTCTCACCGGCCGGGGAGTAGGACTCGTAGAGGTTGGTCGTCGCCGAATCGCCGACGGCCTTCCACGTGTTGCCGAGCTCGAGGAGGTTGACGAAGAAGTCGTTCGTCAGCTCGCCCTTGCGGTCGGTGAACACACCGAGCTCGGAGTCCTCGTAGTTCGCGCCGAGGACGCGGAGTCCGCCGATGAGCACCGTGAGCTCGGAGGTGGTGAGCCCGAGCAGGCTCGCCTGGTCGAGGAGGAGATACTCGGCGGCCAGCGGCAGGCCCGGGGTGAGGTAGTTCCGGAAGCCGTCGTGGGTCGGCTCGAGGTAGGAGAAGGACTCGACGTCCGTCTGCTCCTGCGAGGCGTCCCCGCGTCCGGTCGACACGGGCACGGTGACGTCGAAGCCCGCAGCCGCGGCGGCGGTCTCGACGCCGACGGCCCCGGCGATCGCGACGACATCGGCGAAGGAGGCGCCGGTCTCGGCGGCGATGCGCTCGAGCACGCCGATCACCTCGGCGAGCTTGGCCGGCTCATTGGCCGTCCAGTTCCGCTGTGGTTCCAGCCGCAGGCGACCGCCGTTGACGCCGCCGCGCATGTCGGAGACGCGGTGCGAGGACGCGGCGGCCCACGTCGTCGACACGAGCTGGGAGACGCTGAGGCCCGAGTTGCGCACGGCCGCCTTGACGAGTTCGACCTCGCCGTTGCCCAGCGGGGTGCCCGCTGGGATCGGATCCTGCCAGATGAGGTCCTCGTTCGGCACCTCGGGTCCGAGGTAGCGGGTCGCGGGTCCCATGTCGCGGTGCGTGAGCTTGAACCACGCACGGGCGAACGCGTCCTCGAAGGCCTTCTGATCGTCCTTGAAGCGACGCGAGATCTTCTCGTAGGCGGGGTCGAAGCGCAGCGAGAGGTCGGTCGTGAGCATGCGGGGCTCACGGCGTCCCTCACCCTGGGCCATCGGCACCATGTCGTCGCCGCCGCCGTCGACCGGACGCCACTGGATGTGGCCGCCCTCGTTCTCGAACTTCTCCCACTCGTACGCGAAGAGGATGTGGAAGAACTCGTTGTCCCAGCGGGTCGGGTGGTAGGTCCACGTGACCTCGATGCCGCTGCCGATCGCGTCGTTGCCCGAACCGGTGCCGAAGTCGGACTTCCAGCCGAGCCCCTGCTCCTCGAGGGCACCGGCTTCCGGATCCGCACCCTTGTGGCTCTCGGGGCCGGCGCCGTGGGTCTTGCCGAAGGTGTGGCCGCCGGCGATGAGGGCGACGGTCTCCTCGTCGTTCATCGCCATCCGGCCGAAGGTCTCGCGGATGTCAGCGGCGGCCTTGACCGGGTCGGGTTCGCCCTCGGGGCCCTCGGGGTTGACGTAGATGAGGCCCATCGTCGTCGCCGCGAGCGGCTTCTGCAGCTCACGGTTGCCCGCGTAGCGCTTGTCGGTGCCCAGCCATTCGGTCTCCGAACCCCAGTAGACGTCGTTGTCGGGCTCCCACACGTCGGCACGACCGCCGGCGAAGCCGAAGGTCTTGAATCCCATCTGCTCGAGGGCGACATTGCCCGCGAGGATGAAGAGGTCGGCCCACGAGATCTTCTTGCCGTACTTCTTCTTCACCGGCCACAGGAGGCGGCGGGCCTTGTCGAGTCCGACATTGTCCGGCCATGAGTTGAGCGGCGCGAAGCGCTGCTGGCCCTCACCGCCGCCGCCGCGGCCGTCCTGGACGCGGTAGGTGCCGGCGGAGTGCCAGGCCATGCGGATCATGAACGGACCGTAGTTGCCGAAGTCGGCCGGCCACCAGTCCTCGCTCGTCGTCATCAGCGCGGCGAGGTCCGCCTTGAGCCCGTCGTAGTCGAGGGTGGAGAACTCCGCCGCGTAGTCGAAGTCGGCGTCCATCGGGTCGCGGGCGGGCTGGTTCTTCGCGAGGATCTTGAGGTTGAGACGGTTGGGCCACCACTGGGCGTTGGCGTCGCCCTGCAGGGGAGTGGTCAGCGATCCGGGTTCGGACGTCGGGTTGGCACCCGAAGACGTGTGGACGACTGGGCAGCCGCCTGCAGTGGAGGTGTCGGTCATGGTGTTCCTTTCGGTGTCGAGCCCCGGGCGGGCTCAGCTGATGGCGACGGAAGGGCGCAGCGAGAGCGCCTCCCGGCTCAGACGACAGAGGGCAGTTCGAGTTCGGGCTCCGGAGCCGCACTGCGACGGGCGCAGTCCGGGCACAGACCCCAGAACGTCACCTCGGCCTCGTCGATGACGAAGCCGTGATCGTGTGATGGGGTCAGGCACGGGGCCTGACCGACCGTGCAGTCGATGTCGACGATCCGGCTGCACTCCCGGCACACGAGATGGTGGTGGTTGTCGCCGATGCGCCGCTCGTACCGGGAGACGGACCCGGACGGTTGGATGCAGCGGAGGAGACCCGCCTCGGTGAGGGTGTGGAGTGAGTCGTAGACGGCCTGATGGGAGACCTCGGGGAGGTCCTGTCTGACCGCGCGGATGACGGTCTCGGTGTCGGCGTGGGGATGGGAGTCCACCGCTGCCAGCACCGCGACTCTCTGCTTCGTCACGCGCAGGGAGCTGGTCCGCAGGATCGCGGAATAGTTCCCCGTCGGCGCCTGTTGTTCCTCTGTCACCCCTTCACCCTTGCATGGTTTTCTTGAATGAGTCAAGGAAGCGACCCTGCTATATCGTGACCCGTGTCTCTCCGCCCGAGGGCGGCCGGGCGGAGCAGGATACGCCGCTTCCGGCGATTTTGACCGGAGGCTCGCGCACGCGATATTCTGGGAGGCGACTGATTGTGTTATCTGCGTCGTCGGACGATCATGCCAGGTGTGTTGTGAGGCCTGGACCCCGTGTGAGTGCGACCGGCGCAGGCCGCCCGACCGAGCAGAACCCTGCGCGCGCGTGTCCTTGCGACACTCCCGAGCGCAGGGTGCGTGAGGCCGCGTGGTTACTGGCATCGGGAGTCAAGCTTCACCCGGTGTTCAGTCGGATATGTCCCACGGTTCACAAACGCGACCTGCGTCGCGGCCGATGTGGGAATTAGGTTCATCGAGAAGCAATGGAGAACGCTTAGTGCCGACAATCCAGCAGCTCGTCCGCAAAGGACGGCATAACAAGTCCGCAGGGTCCGACGCCCCTGCCCTGAAGGGCAGCCCCCAGCGTCGCGGCGTGTGCACCCGTGTGTACACCACGACCCCCAAGAAGCCGAACTCGGCTCTTCGCAAGGTCGCTCGTGTCAAGCTCTCGAGCCAGATCGAAGTGACCGCGTACATCCCCGGTGAGGGACACAACCTGCAGGAGCACTCGATCGTGCTCGTGCGCGGTGGCCGTGTCAAGGACCTTCCGGGTGTGCGCTACCGGATCGTGCGCGGTTCGCTCGACACCCAGGGTGTCAAGGGCCGTCAGCAGGCCCGCAGCAAGTACGGAGCGAAGAGGGAGAAGAAGTAATGCCGCGCAAAGGTCCTGCACCGAAGCGACCGATCGTCGTCGACCCGGTCTTCAACTCGCCGCTCGTCACGCAGCTGATCAACAAGATCCTGCTCGACGGCAAGCGCTCGACCGCCGAGCGCATCGTCTACGGTGCCCTCGAGGGCACCCGCGAGAAGAACGGCAACGACCCGGTTGCCAACCTCAAGAAGGCTCTCGACAACATTCGCCCGTCCCTCGAGGTCCGCTCCCGCCGCGTCGGCGGTGCGACCTACCAGGTGCCGGTCGACGTCCGTCCTGCTCGTTCGACGACCCTGGCACTGCGCTGGCTCGTGGGCTACGCCCGCCAGCGCCGTGAGAAGACGATGACCGAGCGCCTCATGAATGAGATCCTCGACGCGGGCAACGGCCTCGGTGCCGCTGTCAAGCGCCGTGAGGACACCCACAAGATGGCCGAGTCCAACAAGGCCTTCGCCCACTACCGCTGGTGATCGTCGCCCTTGCCGCCCGATCGGTCTGCTGCGCAGACCGGTCGGGAGGGAAGGGTCTGCGGTCAAGTCATCGATTGAGAGAGAGACACCGTGGCACTTGACGTGCTCACCGACCTGAACAAGGTCCGCAATATCGGCATCATGGCCCACATCGATGCCGGTAAGACCACTACGACCGAACGCATCCTGTTCTACACCGGTGTGAACTACAAGATCGGCGAGACCCACGACGGTGCCTCGACGATGGACTGGATGGAGCAGGAGCAGGAGCGCGGCATCACGATCACGTCGGCCGCGACGACCTGCTACTGGCACGATTACCAGATCAACATCATCGACACCCCGGGACACGTCGACTTCACCGTCGAGGTGGAGCGCTCGCTCCGCGTCCTCGACGGCGCCGTCGCCGTGTTCGACGGCAAGGAAGGCGTTGAGCCGCAGTCCGAGACCGTGTGGCGTCAGGCTGACAAGTACAACGTTCCGCGTGTGTGCTTCGTCAACAAGATGGACAAGCTCGGTGCGGACTTCTACTTCACCGTGCAGACCATCAAGGACCGCCTCGGTGCGAAGCCGCTCGTCATCCAGCTGCCGATCGGCGCCGAGTCCGACTTCGAGGGCATCGTCGACCTTCTTGAGATGAAGGCCTACATCTGGCCTGACGAGTCCAAGAAGGGTCAGGACATGACCGAGATCGAGATCCCCGCGGATCTTGCGGACAAGGCCGAAGAGTACCGTGCCCAGCTCGTCGAGGACGTCGCCGAGAGCTCGGAAGAGCTCATGGAGAAGTACCTCGAGGGTGAGGAGATCTCGGTCGCCGAGCTCAAGGCCGGCATCCGCGCTCTCGTCATCGAGTCCGAGGCCTTCCCGGTGATGTGCGGTTCCGCGTACAAGAACAAGGGCGTCCAGCCCATGCTCAACGCTGTCCTCGACTACCTCCCCTCGCCGCTCGACGTGCCTCCGATGATCGGACACAACCCGAGCAACGAGGAAGAGGAGATCGTCCGCAAGCCCTCCGTCGACGAGCCGTTCTCGGCACTCGCGTTCAAGGTGGCCACGCACCCGTTCTTCGGTGCGCTCACCTACGTCCGCGTGTACTCGGGACAGGTGAAGTCGGGCGAGCAGGTTCTCAACGCCACGAGCGGAAAGAAGGAGCGCGTCGGAAAGCTCTTCCAGATGCACTCCAACAAGGAGAACCCGGTCGAAGAGGCGATCGCCGGTCACATCTACGCGTTCATCGGTCTCAAGGACACGACGACGGGCGACACGCTGTGCGATCCCGCACACCCGATCGCTCTCGAGTCGATGACCTTCCCCGAGCCCGTCATCTCCGTGGCCATCGAGCCCAAGACGAAGGGCGACCAGGAGAAGCTCTCGGCTGCCATCCAGAAGTTCGTCAAAGAGGATCCGACCTACCAGGTCGAACTCGACCCGGAGACCGGCCAGACCGTCATCCGCGGCATGGGCGAGCTCCACCTCGACATCCTCGTCGACCGCATGCGTCGCGAGTTCAAGGTCGAGGCGAACGTCGGCAAGCCGCAGGTCGCGTACCGCGAGACGATCCGTCGCGCCGTCGAGAAGTACGACTACACCCACAAGAAGCAGACAGGTGGATCGGGACAGTTCGCCAAGGTCCAGGTGACCTTCGAGCCTCTCGAGGTCGACGGCGACACGATCTACGAGTTCGAGAACGCCATCACCGGCGGTCGCGTGCCTCGTGAGTACATTCCGAGCGTCGACGCCGGCATCCAGGATGCGATGCAGCTCGGCGTCCTCGCCGGCTACCCGCTGGTCGGCATCAAGGCCACTCTGGTCGACGGTGCCTACCACGACGTCGACTCCTCGGAGATGGCGTTCAAGATCGCCGGTTCGATGGTCCTCAAGGAGGCCGTGAAGAAGGCGAACCCGGTTCTGCTCGAGCCGGTCATGGAAGTCGAGGTGCGCACCCCTGAGGAGTACATGGGCGACGTCATCGGCGACCTGAACTCTCGGCGTGGCCAGATCCAGTCCATGGACGACGCTTCCGGCGTGAAGGTCGTCAAGGCTGTGGTCCCGCTGTCGGAGATGTTCGGCTACATCGGAGACCTGCGGTCGAAGACCCAGGGCCGCGCGGTGTACTCGATGCAGTTCTCCAGCTATGCGGAGGTCCCGAAGGCTGTGGCCGACGAGATCATCCAGAAGATGCGTGGCGGAGAGTAATCTCCACAGCTCATCGCCAAGGTGATGTAGAACAACATCACTGGAATGAAAGATAACCAACAAAGGTCTAAGATATGAACCGCATATCTTTTGCCAACCACGAGGAGGAACCCAGTGGCAAAGGCTAGTTTCGATAGGACTAAGCCGCACGTCAACATCGGCACCATCGGCCACGTTGACCACGGAAAGACCACCTTGACCGCTGCGATCACCAAGGTCCTGGCGGACAAGTACCCCGATCTCAACGAGGCTCGCGCCTTCGACCAGGTGGACAACGCACCTGAGGAGAAGGAGCGCGGCATCACCATCAACGTCTCGCACGTTGAGTACCAGACCGAGAAGCGTCACTACGCTCACGTCGATGCCCCTGGTCACGCCGACTACATCAAGAACATGATCACCGGTGCTGCTCAGATGGACGGCGCGATCCTCGTGGTCGCCGCCACCGACGGTCCGATGCCGCAGACCCGTGAGCACGTCCTGCTCGCGCGTCAGGTCGGTGTGCCCTACATCGTCGTGGCTCTCAACAAGTCCGACATGGTCGACGACGAAGAGCTCCTCGAGCTCGTCGAGTTCGAGGTCCGCGACCTGCTCTCGAGCCAGGAGTTCGACGGCGACAACGCTCCCGTCGTCCAGGTCTCCGCTCTCAAGGCCCTCGAGGGCGACGAGAAGTGGGTCAAGACCGTCGAAGACCTCATGGATCAGGTCGACGAGTACGTTCCGGAGCCGGAGCGCGACATCGACAAGCCCTTCCTCATGCCCGTCGAGGACGTCTTCACGATCACCGGTCGTGGAACCGTCGTCACCGGTCGTGTCGAGCGCGGCGTCCTCCTCCCCAACGAGGAGATCGAGATCGTCGGCATCAAGCCGAACTCGTCGAAGACGACCGTCACCGCCATCGAGATGTTCCGCAAGACCCTGCCGGATGCCCGTGCAGGTGAGAACGTCGGTCTGCTTCTCCGCGGCACCAAGCGCGAAGACGTCGAGCGCGGCCAGGTCATCGTCAAGCCGGGTTCGATCACCCCGCACACCAAGTTCGAAGGTCAGGTCTACATCCTGAGCAAGGACGAGGGCGGCCGTCACAACCCGTTCTACTCGAACTACCGTCCGCAGTTCTACTTCCGGACCACCGACGTCACCGGCGTCATCACGCTGCCCGAGGGCACCGAGATGGTCATGCCCGGCGACAACACCGACATGTCGGTCGAGCTCATCCAGCCGATCGCCATGGAGGAAGGCCTCCGCTTCGCCATCCGCGAAGGCGGCCGCACCGTCGGTGCAGGTCGAGTCACCAAGATCATCGAGTGATCTGATTCTTCTCCACTGAGCCTCACCGCTCAGCGCTGAAGCCCACAGGGGCCGCAATCATCATGATTGCGGCCCCTGCGGCGTCTATGCTGGACTTTCGCACAGCCCGCATCGCACAGTGAGGAGACAGAGCATGACAGAGGGGCGGAACTGGGCGGCCGACGCCGTCATCTACCAGGTCTATCCGCGCTCGTTCGCCGACGGCGACGGCGATGGGATCGGCGACCTGCCGGGGATCCTCGAGCGCTTCGACCACTTCGCCGACCTCGGCGTCGACGCGATCTGGCTCTCCCCGTTCTACCCCTCGCCCGGCAACGACGCCGGCTACGACATCAGCGACTACCGGGACGTCGATCCCGTCTTCGGCACGCTCGCCGACTTCGATGCGCTCATCGCCCGCGCCCATGCCGCGGGAGTGCGGGTCATCGTCGATCTCGTCCCCAATCACACGTCCGCCGCCCATCCGTGGTTCCAGAAGGCCATGAGCGCCGAGGCGGGGGACCCTGCCCGTGACATGTACATCTTCCGCACCGGTCGGGACGGCGGGGAGGCGCCGCCGAACAACTGGACGTCGGTCTTCGGGGGTCCTGCATGGACCCGGGTCGACGGCAGCGACGACTGGTACCTTCATCTCTTCGATCCCACGCAGCCCGACCTCAACTGGGACAACCCTGCCGTGCGGGAGGCGTTCGAGGGAGTCCTGCGTTTCTGGCTCGACCGCGGCGTCGACGGCTTCCGCGTCGATGTCGCCCACGGTCTCATCAAGGCCGAGGGCCTGCCCGATCACCAGCCCGCCGGCGACGGAGACGCGGGCCTGGCGGCGTCACCGACTGCGGCCTCGCCGTTCTTCGACCAGGACGGTGTCCATGACGTCTACCGGGCGTGGCGGCGGGTCCTCGACGGCTATCCGGGGGAGCGGATCCTCGTCGCCGAAGCCTGGGTCGAACCGCTCTCGCGCCTCTTCCGCTACGTCCGCGACGACGAGATGGATCAGGCCTTCAACTTCACCTTCCTCATGGCCGGCGTCGACCCGGGGAACCTCCACCGCGCCGTCGACGAGACCTTCGCGGCAGCCGCCGAGGTCGGGGCGAGCCCGACGTGGGTGATGTCGAACCACGACACCGTCCGCCATGCCAGCCGCTTCGGACTTCCCACCCCGCCGCCGCATCAGCGCGGCATCGGGCCCGCGGACCCGCAGCCGGACGAGGCGCGGGGCCGGCGGCTCGCGGCCGCGATGGCGCTCGTCGAACTCGGCCTGCCCGGCTCCGCCTACGTCTACCAGGGCGACGAACTCGGCCTGCCCGAGCACACGCAGCTGGCAGCCGATGAGCGACGGGATCCGGTGTTCGCCCGCAGCGGGGGGACCGAACTCGGACGGGACGGGGCGCGCACGCCCTACCCTTGGTCGGACACGGATGACCACCTCGGCTTCGGCACCCGCGCCGGCGCTCAGACATGGCTGCCCCAACCCGAGTCGCACCGCGGCCTCGCCCGCGACGCGCAGCGCGCCGCCGCGGACTCACAGCTTCGCCTCTACACCGAGCTCATCGCCCTCCGACGCGCCCGGGGGATCGGAACCGGAGCCTTCGCGTGGCACGCCCTCGACGATCCCGGCGCCGGTCTCCTCGCCTTCACGAGCGCGACCGCCACCGGCACCTTCCTCGTGATCGCGAACCTCACAGCCGCGCCGCGGGTGCTCACCGGGCTGCCGGCGGGGGACCTCATCGCCGCAAGTCACCCTGACGCAATGTCGGAGGGGGTGCTGAGTGCGGACAGTGCCGTGTGGATCGCGCTCGAGTGATTCCATTCCGCCTGACTTGGGGTAATGTGGCTCACAGACGACCATGACATGTGCAACGCTGCAGAGTGGCAGGTGAGCGATGACGGAGAAGGCAAGGAAGCACCGACCGTGGCGACTGGCGCTGGCCGGCGGCGCGCTGCTCGGTCTCGTCGCAGTCACCGGCTGCAGTGCGAACACCTCGACACCGACCCTGACGTGGTACATCAACCCCGACAACGGGGGACAGGCGACGATCGCCGAACAGTGCACGGCCGAGGCCGACGGGGCGTACCGGATCTCGACGAGCCTGCTGCCCAACGATGCACCCAGCCAGCGCGAGCAGCTCATCCGCCGCCTCGCCTCGGCGGACTCGTCGATCGACATCATGAGCCTCGACCCGGTCTACGTCGCCGAGATGGCCAACGCCGACTACCTCGCTCCCGTCCCCGAGGAGTACATCGGGGAGTTCACCGACGGGGTCATTCCCTCCTCGGTCGAATCCTCCACCCGGCAGGACGTCCTCGTCGCCGCCCCGTTCTGGGCCAACACCCAGCTGCTGTGGTACCGCAAATCCGTCGCCGAGGCGGCCGGGCTCGATATGTCCCAACCGGTGACCTGGGACGAGATCATCGATGCCGCCGAGGGTCAGGACAAGCGCGTCGGCGTGCAGGGCATCAGGGCCGAGTCGCTGACGGTGTGGATCAATGCGATGGTCGAATCCGCCGGCGGGCAGATCGTCGAGAACCCCGACGCCGATTCGCCCGACCAGGTCACCCTCGGCCTCGACTCCGAGGCCGGTCGGAGTGCTGCGGGCATCATGGAGCGGATCGCCGAGACCGGCGTCGGCGGCCCCGCGCTGTCGAACCTCGACGAGAACGGGGCGATGCTCGAATTCCAGAGCGACGACGGCGGCTTCATGGTCAACTGGCCCTTCATCTACTCGGCCTCGCAGGCCGCCGTCGAGGACGGCAGCCTCGACCAGGCGGTCCTCGACGACATCGGGTGGACCCTCTACCCCCGCGTCGACGAGGGGCAGGAATCGCGGCCGCCGCTGGGCGGGATCAACCTCGGCGTCGGTGCCTTCTCGGAGAACCCGGACCTCGCCTTCCAGGCCGTCGACTGCATCCGCTCACCGGAGAAGCAGTCCGCGTACTTCCTCACCGACGGCAACGCCCCGTCGAACCTCGCCGCCTTCGACGACCCGGAGGTGCAGGAGGCGTTCCCCGCGGCACCGGTCATCGCCGAATCGCTCCAGGTCTCCGCCGCCCGGCCGCTGACGCCCTACTACAACGAGGTGACCGGCGGAATCCAGAAGTCGTGGCACCCGCCGGAGGCGGTCCGTCCGGACTCCACGCCCGCGCGGTCCCAGGAATTCATCCTCGAGATCCTCAAGGGGGAGAGGCTGCTGTGAAAGCAAAGGTGTCGAACCGGCAGCGCGGTGAGACGAGACTCGGGTGGATGCTCTCGGCCCCCGCGGTCATCATCCTCCTCGCCGTCACCGGCTATCCCATCCTCCAGGCGGTGTACTTCTCGTTCTTCAACTACCGGATGACCGACCCGGACAACCGCTACGTCAACTGGGGGCAGAACTACCTCGTCATCCTCACCGATCCGCTGTGGTGGCAGACGGTCGGGGTGACCCTGCTGCTCACGGTCGTCACTGTCGCCGTCGAACTCGTCCTCGGGTTCGCGCTCGCGCTCGTCATGCTCAACGCGCTGAAAGCAGTGCGGCCGTGGGTGCGCACGGCCATCCTCATCCCCTACGGCATCATCACCGTCGTCGCGGCGTTCTCCTGGAAGTATGCCTTCGACCTCGGCACCGGCTTCGTCGGCACGTGGCTGTCGATGCCGGCCTTCGACTGGTTCGGCGACTTCTGGTCCTCGTTCATCGTCATCTGCGCCGCGGAGATCTGGAAGACGACGCCGTTCATCTCCCTGCTCCTCCTCTCCGGTCTCGCGCAGATCCCCAGCGACATGCTCGAGGCGGCGACCGTCGACGGCGCGACCTGGTGGCAGCGGATGTGGAAGGTGATCATCCCGAACATGAAGGCGGCCATCATGGTGGCGCTGCTCTTCCGCACCCTCGACGCGTTCCGCGTCTTCGACTCCGTGTTCGTCATGACCGCCGGCGCGCAGAACACCGCGACGGTCTCGTTCCTCACGTACAACCAGTCGATCGGCCAGCTGCAGCTGGGCATGGGCTCGGCGCTGTCGGTGCTGCTCTTCCTCAGCGTCGCCCTCATCTGCTTCATCTTCATCAAGTTCTTCAAGGTCGACCTGGCCCAGGCGAGAGGTGAGTGAGACGATGTCCGGCCGCAAGCACACCGTCTGGTGGATCGTCATCAGCCTCGTCGTCGCCGTCTACGCGCTCTTCCCCGTCGTGTGGATCGTCTCCCTGTCGCTGAAATCTCCCGGCGACATCGCGAACAAGCAGTTCTGGCCCACCGCGATCGACTGGTCGAACTACGAGCTGATCTTCACCGGGGCCGCGAAGGACCTCTTCCTCCCCGCGCTCGTCAACTCGATCGGGATCTGCCTCATCGCCACCGTCATCGCCGTCGTCCTCGCCACGCTCACGGCCTACGCGGTGGCCCGTCTCGACTTCCCGGGCAAGAAGCTCATCCTCACGATGGCCCTGGCCGTGTCGATCTTCCCCGTCATCTCGCTCGTCACCCCGCTGTTCCGGATCTGGTCGGCGATCGGGCTCTACGACACGTGGGCGGGCCTCATCATCCCGTACCTCTCGCTCACCCTGCCGATCTCGATCTGGACGCTTGCCGCATTCTTCCGCCAGATCCCGTGGGAGCTCGAGCAGGCCGCGCAGGTCGACGGGGCGACGAGCTTCCAGGCCTTCCGCAAGGTCATCGTGCCCCTGGCCGCCCCCGGCGTCTTCACCACGGCGATCATCGCGTTCTTCATCGCGTGGAACGACTTCGTCTACGGGATCTCGCTGACCTCGACCTCTGCGGCCCGACCGGTGCCCGCGGCCCTGTCCTTCTTCACCGGCGCCAGCCAGTTCGAAGAGCCCGCCGGCGCGATCTCCGCGGCGGCGATCATCGTCACGATCCCGATCATCATCATCGTCCTGCTCTTCCAGCGCCAGATCGTCTCCGGTCTGACCTCGGGAGCCGTCAAGGGATGAGCCCCACGCCCACCACCCCACACCAGCGGAGTTGAGAACCATGTCCGAGATCGAACTGCGGAACATCATCAAGCGCTACGGCGACGGGTACCCCGCGATCAGCGATGTCAGCCTGCGGATCGCCGAGGGCGAGTTCGTCATCCTCGTCGGCCCCTCGGGCTCGGGCAAGTCGACCCTGCTGCGGATGATCGTCGGCCTCGAGGACATCACCGAGGGCGACCTGCGCATCGACGACGAACGCGTCAACGACTCCGCACCCCGCGAACGCGACCTCGCCATGGTGTTCCAGAACTACGCCCTCTATCCGCACCTGACCGTCGCCGAGAACATCGCGTTCCCGCTCATGCTCGCCAAGGGGCAGTACTCGAAGGAGGAGATCGACGAGCGGGTCAACCGGGCGGCGACGCTGCTCGAACTCCGCGACCACCTCGACCGCAAACCCGCGAACCTCTCCGGCGGGCAGCGCCAGCGGGTGGCGATGGGCCGGGCGATCGTCCGCGACGCGAAGGCGTTCCTCTTCGACGAGCCGCTGTCGAACCTCGATGCGAAGCTGCGCATCCAGATGCGCACCGAGATCTCGCGGATGCAGCGCAACCTCGGCGTCACCACCGTCTACGTCACCCACGACCAGACCGAGGCGATGACCCTGGGCGACAAGGTCGCGGTGCTGAAGAAGGGCGTGCTCCAGCAGTACGCGAGCCCGCAGGAGCTCTACGACGAGCCCGTCAACCTCTTCGTCGCCGGCTTCATCGGGTCGCCGCCGATGAACTTCCTGCCGGTGGAGAACGTCGACGGGCGGCTCCGCTCCCCGTTCGGAGAGTTCAGCCTCCCGGCCGCCGAGGCGGAGAAGCTGCGCGGCGCCCCGCAGTACCTCGTCGCCGGCATCCGGCCCGAGGACTTCCATGATGCGGCGACCCTCGACGAGGCGAAGCGCGGCGGGGGAGCGCTCCTCAGCGCCGAGGTCGATGTCACCGAATGGCTCGGCAACGAGGTCTACGCCTACATCCCCTTCGAAGCGGAGCCGGCGGTGAGGAAGGCACTTGAGGAGCTCGACCGCGACCTCGACGGCGAGGGCGCGCGCACGCAGGTCGTCGCGGTCCTCGACCCGTCCACCTCGGTGCGCGAGGGCGATACCATGGAACTCTGGTTCGACCCGGCCAAGGTCATGGTCTTCGATCCCGAGACGGGAGAGAACCTCACCCGCGACCCGGAGAACGCGCAGCGCCTCGCCGCGGAGTCCGAAGCCGCCCGCCAGCGGGCCCTCGAGCGGGCGAAGTCACAGCAGGCGGCCAGCGTCTGAGACTTCACTCACAAGCACAACCCCCGGAATTGCGCGGATGCACGCGGCTGTGAAAAGATAGTCAGGTTGCGTTCTGGGTGTTGACCCCTGCACTGCGGCCTTCTGGCCGCGAACAGCCCGGAACACTATCGGATCGATGAATCTGCGAAATCGCGGGTTCGGACCGAGCAGCCAATGAGTAGAAGCGCCGTCGGCCCTGACAGATGAGAAGCGAGAGCTTCGTCCGCCAGGATCAGCCGACACGCCCGACCTCGGGGGTCGGTCATGGTCAGCCGGCACAGACCCCTGTCGCATCCGCGGCGGGAGGTTGATGGCCGGAAGGAACAAAAGAAAGAGACGACGCCATGGCGGGACAGAAGATCCGCATCCGGCTCAAGTCGTACGACCACGCTGTGATCGACAGTGCTGCGCGAAAGATCGTGGACACCGTCACTCGCGCTGGTGCGACTGTTGTGGGCCCGGTGCCGTTGCCGACGGAGAAGAACGTGTACTGCGTCATCCGTTCGCCGCACAAGTACAAGGACAGCCGTGAGCATTTCGAGATGCGCACGCACAAGCGTCTGATCGACATCGTCGATCCGACGCCGAAGGCCGTCGATTCGCTCATGCGTCTCGACCTCGCCGACGACGTCAACATCGAGATCAAGCTCTAAGGGAGGGAAAAATGGCGAACACTCGTTCCTCAGCTCTCCCGACCACCCGCAAGGTCAAGGGCCTTCTGGGTACCAAGCTGGGCATGACCCAGGTGTGGGATGAGCAGAACAAGCTCGTGCCGGTGACCGTTGTGGCCACCGGAAACAACGTTGTCACCCAGATCCGCGACGAAGAGACCGACGGCTACCCGGCCGTGCAGATCGCCTTCGGCGAGATCGACCCGCGCAAGGTCAACAAGCCGACCGCTGGTCACTTCGAGAAGGCCGGCGTGACCCCGCGCCGTCACCTCGTCGAACTGCGCACCGCTGACGCCGGCGAGTACTCGCTGGGTCAGGAGCTCGGTGTCGACACGTTCGAAGCCGGAGTCAAGGTCGACGTCACCGCGAAGACCAAGGGCAAGGGCACCGCTGGTGTCATGAAGCGCCACGGCTTCTCCGGTGTCGGCGCCTCGCACGGTGCTCACCGCAATCACCGCAAGCCGGGTTCGATCGGTGGAGCAGCTACGCCTGGTCGCGTGTTCAAGGGCATGCGCATGGCCGGCCGCATGGGTGCCGTCAAGCACACCACCCAGAACCTCACGATCCACGCCGTGGACACCGAGAACAACTTCCTGCTCATCAAGGGTGCCGTTCCCGGCCCCAAGGGCGCCGTCGTTCTCGTTCGCTCGGCTTCGAAGGAGGCCTGAACGACATGACTGATGTCAAGACAGTCGACGTCGTCGATGCCACCGGTGCGAAGACCGGTTCCGTTGACCTGCCTGCCGAGGTCTTCGGCGTGGCGACCAACGTGCCGCTCATCCACCAGGTCGTCGTCGCACAGCTCGCAGCTGCCCGCCAGGGCACGCACAAGACCAAGACCCGCTCCGAAGTTCGCGGCGGCGGTCGCAAGCCCTACCGTCAGAAGGGAACCGGCAACGCCCGTCAGGGTTCGATCCGCGCTCCCCAGTACAACGGCGGTGGAATCGTGCACGGTCCGGTGCCGCGCGACTACTCGCAGCGGACCCCGAAGAAGATGAAGGCCGCCGCTCTGCGCGGAGCCCTCTCCGACCGCGCACGCCTCGATCAGGTCTTCGTCGTGAAGAACCTCATCACCGGCGACGCCCCGTCGACCAAGCAGGCGAAGCTCGCTCTGGGCGGCCTCTCCGATCGCAAGAACACCCTCGTGGTGCTCGACCGTGACGACGAGCTCACCTACCTCAGCGTTCGCAACCTGCCGCACGTGCACGTGCTCACCTCCGACCAGCTCAACACGTACGACGTGCTGGTCGCCGATGACATCGTGTTCACCGAGGCAGCTCTTGCCGCGTTCCTGGGCGGAAACCGCAATTCGGAGGACGCATCATGAGTCTCAACTTCAAGGATCCGCGCGACATCATCATCGCGCCGGTCGTCTCGGAAAAGACCTACAGCCTGATGGACGAGGGGAAGTACACCTTCATCGTCGATCAGCGCTCGAACAAGACCGAGATCAAGAACGCCATTGAATCGATCTTCGATGTGCAGGTCGCCAAGGTGAACACCCTGAACCGTCAGGGCAAGCGCCGCCGCACCCGCACCGGTTGGGGAAAGCGCAAGGACACCAAGCGTGCCATTGTCGCCCTCAAGGACGGATCGATCGACATCTTCGGTGGATCGCTCTAAGCGATCCTTCGCATAAGAAGGACAAGACTCATGGGAATTCGCAAGCACAAGCCGACGACCCCGGGCCGCCGTGGCTCGTCGGTCGCCGACTTCGTCGAAGTGACCCGGTCGACGCCGGAGAAGTCGCTTCTGCGCCCGCTGCCCAAGCGCGGCGGCCGCAACAACCAGGGACGCGTGACCACTCGCCATCAGGGCGGCGGTCACAAGCGCCAGTACCGTGTCATCGACTTCCGCCGCCACGACAAAGATGGTGTCCCGGCGAAGGTCGCACACATCGAGTACGACCCGAACCGCACCGCGCGCATCGCCCTCCTGCACTACGCAGACGGTGAGAAGCGCTACATCATCGCCCCGCAGAACCTCAAGCAGGGCGCTCAGGTGGAAGCCGGACCGGGTGCAGACATCAAGCCGGGCAACAACCTCGCCCTGCGCAACATCCCAGTCGGCACCGTCGTGCACGCCGTTGAGCTGCGCCCCGGTGGCGGAGCCAAGATCGCCCGTTCTGCCGGCTCGTCCGTGCAGCTCGTCGCGAAGTACGGCCGTTTCGCTCAGCTGCGGATGCCTTCGGGCGAGATCCGCAACGTCGACGCCCGCTGCCGTGCCACGGTCGGCGAGGTCGGCAACGCCGAGCAGTCGAACATCAACTGGGGCAAGGCAGGTCGCATGCGCTGGAAGGGCAAGCGCCCGTCCGTGCGTGGTGTCGTCATGAACCCGATCGACCACCCGCACGGCGGTGGCGAGGGCCGGACCTCGGGTGGTCGTCACCCGGTCAGCCCGTGGGGTCAGCCAGAAGGCCGCACTCGCCGGCCGAAGAAAGAGAGCGACAAGTACATCGTGCGCCGTCGCCGGACCGGCAAGAAGCGCTGATTGGAGTACTGACTTATGCCTCGTAGCCTCAAAAAGGGTCCTTTCGTCGATGAGCACCTGTACCAGAAGGTCGCTCGTCAGAACGAGAAGAACACCAAGAACGTAATCAAGACCTGGTCGCGTCGCTCGATGATCATCCCGGACTTCCTGGGACACACCATCGCCGTTCACGACGGACGCAAGCACGTGCCGGTCTTCATCACTGAAGCGATGGTCGGGCACAAGCTCGGCGAGTTCGCACCCACACGGACGTTCCGTGGCCACGAAAAGGACGATCGCAAGGGTCGCCGCCGCTGAGGCGGGGGACCAGCGATCTCAGACAGGAGAGAAGGAAGCGATGGAAGCCAAGGCTAAGGCGCGTTACCTGCGCGTCACGCCTCGCAAGGCTCGGCGCGTCATTGACCTCATTCGTGGTCAGCAGGCAACCGAAGCACTTGCAGTGTTGAAGTTCGCCGAGCAGTCGGCGTCCGACCCGATTTACAAGCTCGTCGCCTCGGGCATCGCGAATGCGCGTGTCAAGGCCGACGAGGAAGGTCTCGCGTTCGACGAGAACGACCTGGTCATCTCGGAGGCGTTCGTCGACGAGGGACCGACCATGAAGCGGTTCCGCCCGCGTGCTCAGGGACGTGCGTTCCGCATTGAGAAGCGCACCAGCCACGTCACCGTGGTCCTGGCCAGCGGAGACGACCTGCCGCAGCAGAAGAGCCGGAAGGGGAACCGCTGATGGGCCAGAAGATCAATCCGAACGGATTCCGACTCGGAATCACCACGGACCACAAGTCGAAGTGGTTCGCTGACTCGACCAAGCCGGGGCAGCGCTACAGCGACTACGTGCTCGAAGATGTCAAGATCCGCCAGATGATGACCAAGGGCCTCGAGCGGGCCGGCATCTCGAAGGTCAACATCGAGCGCACCCGTGACCGTGTCCGCGTGGACATCCACACCGCCCGTCCGGGCATCGTCATCGGACGCCGCGGTGCCGAGGCCGACCGCATCCGCGGTCAGCTCGAGAAGCTCACCGGCAAGCAGATTCAGCTCAACATCCTTGAGGTGAAGAACCCGGAGATCGACGCTCAGCTCGTCGCTCAGGGCGTTGCCGAGCAGCTCGCCAGCCGCGTGGCCTTCCGCCGCGCGATGCGCAAGGCGATCCAGAGCGCCCAGCGCGCCGGTGCCAAGGGCATCCGCGTGCAGTGCTCGGGCCGCCTCGGCGGTGCTGAGATGAGCCGGTCGGAGTTCTACCGCGAAGGCCGTGTGCCCCTGCACACGCTGCGCGCGAACATCGACTACGGATTCCACGAGGCGCACACCACCTTCGGACGCATCGGCGTCAAGGTGTGGATCTACAAGGGCGACATGACCGACAAGGAGCTTGCCGCCGAGCAGGCGAAGGCTCCGGCAGCGCGCGGCCCCCGTGGTCGCGGTCGCGGCCGCGGCGGTCGTGGACGGGGTCAGGAAGGCGGAGCCCGCCGGAACGACTCGGCCCGCACGACTGAGAACAACGCTGAGGCCCCCGCGGCTGAGGCCGGAACGGAGGGCTGAGACATGTTGATCCCTCGTCGAGTGAAGTACCGCAAGCAGCACCACCCCAAGCGGGGCGGCGCCGCCAAGGGTGGCACGACGGTGGCCTTCGGTGACTACGGCATCCAGGCTCTCGAGCCGGCCTACGTCACCAACAGGCAGATCGAAGCCGCACGTATTGCCATGACGCGCTACATCAAGCGCGGTGGCAAGGTGTGGATCAACATCTACCCCGACCGACCGCTGACGAAGAAGCCCGCCGAGACCCGCATGGGTTCCGGTAAGGGCTCTCCCGAGTGGTGGGTTGCCAATGTCAAGCCGGGACGGGTCATGTTCGAACTCGCCGGTGTGTCCGAGGAAGTTGCTCGTGAGGCGCTGCGCCTGGCGATCCACAAGCTTCCGCTCAAGGCCCGCATCGTGGCCCGCGAAGGTGGTGAGTGAGCATGGCGATCGGTTCGAAGAACCTGTCCATGGACGCGCTTGACGGTTACGACAACGAGCGTCTGGCGGAAGAGCTCAAGAAGGCCAAGGCCGAGCTGTTCAACCTCCGCTTCCAGTCGGCCACCGGCCAGCTGGAGAACCACGGCCGCCTCAAGGCCGTGCGTCGCGACATCGCTCGTATCTACACAGTGCTCAATGAGCGGGAGCTGGACATCCGTCCGAACCCCGCTGACGCCAAGGAAGAGGACAAGTGATGGCAGACACGACCAACACCGAGGCGACGTCTGTCGACCGCAACTCCCGCAAGACTGCGCGTGGCTACGTCGTCTCCGACAAGATGGACAAGACCATCGTCGTCGAGATCGAAGAGCGCAAGAAGCACCGCCTCTACGGCAAGGTCATGCGCAAGTCGGTCAAGCTCAAGGCCCACGACGAGGAGAACACCGCCGGCATCGGCGACCTCGTCCGTGTGGCTGAGACGCGTCCGGTTTCGGCCGCGAAGCGCTGGCGGCTCGTCGAGATCATCGAACGCGCCAAGTAATCCAGCGTTCGCCCCTCCCTCCCGGTCCCGCCCATGGCCTGAGACTCTCAGGCCATGGGCGGCTACCGGGAACGGGGCGAGTATGTCAATGAATCCGTTCCGCAAGGCTCGCAGCGATGTGAGAACCAGCGCGACGACAGGAGAAAACAGTGATTCAGCAAGAGTCGCGACTCAAAGTCGCCGACAACACCGGAGCCAAGGAGATCCTGGCCATCAGGATCCTCGGCGGTTCCGGTCGGCGCTACGCCTCGATCGGTGACACCATCGTGGCCACCGTCAAGGACGCAATCCCCGGCGGCAACGTGAAGAAGGGTGACGTCGTCAAGGCCGTCATCGTTCGCACGGCCAAGGAGCGCCGCCGCCCGGACGGCTCCTACATCAAGTTCGACGAGAATGCAGCTGTCATTCTCAAGGCTGATGGGGAACCCCGCGGCACCCGCATCTTCGGACCCGTGGGACGCGAATTGCGTGACAAGAAGTTCATGAAGATCGTCTCCCTGGCACCGGAGGTGTTGTGAGCATGGCGAACAAGCTCAAGATCAAGAAGGGCGACCTCGTCCAGGTGATCGCAGGTGCCCGTCAGTCGCGCGGCGGCGATCGTGGGAAGCAGGGCAAGGTCCTTGCCGTCTACCCCGAGCGCAACCGCGTCCTCGTCGAGGGCGTCAACCGCGTGATCAAGCACAAGAAGGCAACGCAGACTCAGGCCGGCGGCACCGCCGGTGGCCGTGAGACTCACGAAGCCCCCATCCATGTGTCCAACGTGGCGCTCGTTGATCCCAAGGACAACAAGCCGACCCGCGTCGGATACCGCGAAGAGCAGGTGGAGCGCAACGGTCGCACCAAGACCGTGCGGGTCCGCTACTCGCGTCGCACCGGGGAGGAGATCTGATGACGGAGACAAGCACGAACCGTCCGGCGCCGCGCCTCAAGCAGGTCTACCGCGATGAGATCGTCGGTAAGCTGCAGGAGGAGTTCGACTACGCCAACCCGATGCAGGTTCCCGGCCTCACGAAGGTCGTCGTCAACATGGGTGTGGGTGACGCAGCGCGTGACTCGAAGCTCATCGAGGGCGCGATCAACGACCTCACCCTCATCACCGGCCAGAAGCCGATCGTGACGCGGGCGAAGAAGTCCATCGCTCAGTTCAAGCTGCGCGAAGGCCAGCCCATCGGCGCCCACGTCACCATGCGCGGAGCCCGGATGTGGGAATTCGTCGACCGGGTCATCTCGCTGGCACTCCCGCGCATCCGCGACTTCCGCGGACTCTCGGACCGCCAGTTCGACGGCAACGGCAACTACACCTTCGGTCTCACGGAGCAGTCGATGTTCCACGAGATCGATCAGGATCGCATCGATCGTGTCCGCGGTATGGACATCACCGTTGTGACGACGGCGAAGACCGACGATGAGGGACGGGCCCTGCTCCGCCACCTCGGCTTCCCGTTCAAGACAAAATAATCTCTACGTTGCAGGTCCAAGCGCGCATGCCGCGGGCGGAAACCGTAACGAGGAAGGGCACGAGCCCACATGACAATGACTGATCCAGTCGCAGACATGCTCACGCGTCTGCGCAACGCCAACTCGGCTTACCACGAGGACGTCAGCATGCCGTTCTCGAAGCTGAAGTCGAACATCGCCGAGATCCTCAAGGCCGAAGGCTACATCACCGGATGGAGCGTCGAAGACGCGACCGTCGGGAAGACCCTGCGCCTCGATCTCAAGTTCGGTCCCAACCGTGAGCGTTCGATCGCCGGCCTCCGCCGTGTGTCGAAGCCGGGACTGCGCGTCTACGCGAAGTCGACCAACCTGCCGAAGGTCCTCGGTGGACTCGGCATCGCCATCCTGTCGACCTCGTCGGGTCTCCTGACGGATCGCCAGGCCGCCAAGAAGGGTGTGGGTGGGGAAGTCCTCGCCTACGTCTGGTAAGGAAAGGGGAGAAGAGCATGTCACGCATCGGCAAGAACCCGATCTCCGTTCCGTCTGGCGTCGAGGTCAAGATCGACGGCCAGGATGTGGCCGTCAAGGGCCCCAAGGGCGAACTGTCCGTGACCATCGCCGAGCCGATCACCGTGTCGCTCGATGAGGGCACGGTCACCGTGGCCCGTCCGAACGACGAGCGCGAATCGCGGTCGTTGCACGGACTGTCGCGCACCCTGATCAACAACATGATCATCGGTGTCACCGAGGGCTACACGAAGGGTCTCGAGATCGTCGGCACCGGTTACCGTGTGCAGGCGAAGGGATCGAACCTCGAGTTCGCTCTCGGCTACAGCCACTCGATCACCGTCGAACCGCCCGAGGGCATCTCGTTCTCCGTCGAAGGACAGAACAAGGTGGCCGTCCACGGCATCGACAAGCAGCTGGTCGGCGAGACCGCTGCGAATATCCGGAAGCTGCGCAAGCCCGAACCCTACAAGGGCAAGGGTGTCCGCTACGCCGGAGAGAATGTCCGTCGCAAGGTCGGAAAGGCTGGTAAGTAGAGATGGCCTTTGGCAAGAAGGAAAGCTACGGCAAGGGCAGGGCAGCTGCTCGCAAGCGCCGTCACACTCGTTTGCGCAAGCATGTCAGTGGTACGGCCGAGCGTCCCCGTCTCTCAGTGACCCGTTCCACGCGCCACGTCTTCGTCCAGGTCATCGACGACACCGTCGGCAAGACCCTGGCCTCGGCCTCCACCATGGAAGCCGATCTGCGCGCACTCGAAGCAGATAAGACCGGCAAGGCACGCAAGGTCGGCGAGCTGGTTGCGCAGCGCGCCAAGGAAGCCGGCGTCGAGGCCGTCGTGTTCGACCGTGGAGGCAACGCCTACCACGGCCGTGTGCAGGCCATCGCCGAAGGTGCCCGTGAAGGAGGATTGGCGCTATGAGCGAAGAGAACAACGTCTCGCAGGAGACTGCTGAGAACCGCGGTTCCGACAACCGCGGCGGTGACAACCGCGGCGGACGCGGCCAGGGTCGCGGACGCGGCGAGGGTCGCGGTCGCGGCGGTCGCGGAGACCGCGAAGAGAAGAGCCAGTTCATCGAGCACGTCGTCACGATCAACCGCGTGTCGAAGGTCGTCAAGGGTGGACGTCGGTTCTCCTTCACCGCCCTCGTCGTCGTCGGTGACGGTGACGGCATGGTCGGCATGGGCTACGGCAAGGCGAAGGAAGTTCCCGCCGCCATCGCGAAGGGTGTCGAGGAGGCGAAGAAGAACTTCTTCCGCGTCCCCCGCATCCAGAAGACGATTCCCCACCCCGTCCAGGGTGAGGAAGCGGCAGGCGTCGTCCTGCTCCGTCCCGCCGCTCCGGGTACCGGCGTCATCGCCGGCGGTCCGGTCCGTGCAGTGCTCGACGCTGCCGGCGTCCAGGACATCCTGTCCAAGTCGCTGGGTTCGTCGAACGCGATCAACATCGTCCACGCTGCGATCAAGGCTCTCCAGAGCCTCGAGCGTCCCGAGGAAGTCGCGGCTCGCCGTGGACTGCCCGTCGACGAGGTCGCACCGCACGCGCTTCTGCGCGCGGCTGCTGAAAGCGGGGCGAAGGCCTGATGGCGAAGCTCAAGGTAACTCAGAAGAAGTCCGAGATCGGCGGCAAGCAGAACCAGCGCGACTCGCTGCGTTCGCTCGGCCTCAAGCGGATCAACGACGTCGTGGTGCACGACGATCGCCCGGAGATCCGGGGCATGATCAACGTCGTGCGTCACCTGGTGACAGTGGAAGAGGTGGACTGAAATGGCGAACAACGACGCACTGAAGATCCACGATCTCCGTCCGGCCCCCGGCGCCAAGACCGCGAAGACCCGTGTGGGTCGCGGTGAGGGCTCGAAGGGCAAGACCGCCGGTCGCGGAACCAAGGGCACGAAGGCCCGCTACCAGGTTCCGCACGGCTTCGAGGGTGGACAGACGCCGATGCACATGCGTCTGCCCAAGCTGCGTGGGTTCAAGAACCCCGCGAAGGTGACCTTCCAGGTCGTCAACCTCGACAAGCTGTCGGCTCTGTTCCCGGAAGGCGGCGACGTCACCGTCGCCGATCTGGTCGCCAAGGGCGCTGTGCGCCCGAAGCAGCCGGTCAAGGTTCTGGGCACGGGTGAGATCACCGTGGCGATCAACATCACTGCAGACAAGTTCTCGGGCTCGGCGCTCGAGAAGATCGCAGCTGCAGGCGGAAGCGCCACCGAGGCCTGAGTGCGGGCCCGCACACGCGGGCACGGCATCAGGACCCCGAGACGGAAGGGGCGGTCACACTGTGACCGCCCCTTTCGGCATCCCCGTACCCCGGCAGCGGGCATTGGGCACACCTGAGGAGAACCCGGGCGCCGCCTCGGCGAGACCCTCCTCACGATGGGACCCGAGACCGGCGCGAGACCGGGGGAGAGGGGCCCGCTCGGTTTCTGCCTGAGACCCGCACCCTGGTAGTCTTTTGCAGGTATTTGTCTCATTCGCCAGGTCGTGACAGCGACCCTGACTTCCATCCCCCTGAGGAGGACGCTTGATCGGCGCAATTCGGAGGGCCTTTTCCACGCCCGACTTGAGGAACAAACTCCTCTTCACCCTGGGCATCATCGTCCTCTTCCGCCTGGGCTCCTTCATCCCCTCGCCTGGCATCGACTACACGCAGGTCCAGCAGTGCGTGGCGTCCCCGCAGCTCAATGAGGGCGGGTTCGCGATGATCAACCTCTTCAGCGGCGGCGCCCTGCTCCAGCTGTCGATCTTCGCCCTCGGCATCATGCCCTACATCACGGCGAGCATCATCGTCCAGCTGCTCCGCGTCGTCATCCCGCGCTTCGAGGCCCTCCACAAGGAAGGCGCCTCCGGCCAGGCCAAGCTCACGCAGTACACCCGCTACCTCACGATCGGCCTGGCGATCCTCAACGCCACGACCCTCGTCGCGACCGTGCGCTCCGGTGCGCTGTTCGGTCAGATCGAAGGTTGCACGAACCTCATCACCAACGACACGTGGTGGGGCATCACCGTCCTCGTCATCACGCTCACCGCCGGCACCGGCCTCATCATGTGGCTCGGCGAGCAGATCACCGAGCACGGCGTCGGCAACGGCATGTCGATCCTCATCTTCACCTCGGTGGCGGCGGCCTTCCCGTCCTCGCTCGGCGCGATCCTCCGCGAACAGGGCATCGACGTGTTCCTCATCGTCATCGCCGTCGGCCTCGTCCTCGTCGCCCTCGTCGTCTTCGTCGAGCAGTCCCAGCGCCGCATCCCCGTCCAGTACGCCAAGCGCATGGTCGGGCGCCGGATGTTCGGCGGCACCTCGACGTACATTCCGATCAAGGTGAACATGGCCGGCGTCATCCCCGTCATCTTCGCCTCCTCGGTGCTCTACCTGCCGAGCCTCATCGCTCAGTTCTTCAACCCCGAGACGAACTGGGTCGAATGGATCAACACGTACTTCACCACCGGTGACCACCCGATCTACATCGCCGCCTACGCGGTGCTCGTCATCTTCTTCTCGTACTTCTACGTCGCGATCACCTTCAACCCGGAGGAAGTCGCGGACAACATGAAGAAGTACGGCGGCTTCATCCCCGGCATCCGGGCCGGACGTCCCACCGCGGAGTACCTGAGCTACGTGCTCAGCCGCATCAACTTCCCCGGATCGCTCTACCTCGCGTTCGTCGCGCTCATCCCGCTCATCGCCCTGGTTCTCATCAACGCGAACCAGAACTTCCCCTTCGGCGGCACCTCGCTGCTCATCGTCGTGGGTGTCGGCCTCGAGACGGTCAAGCAGATCGACGCGCAGATGCAGCAGCGCCACTATGAGGGCCTGCTCCGCTGATCCCACGGTCAGCGCATTTCTCCGGAAGGACAGATATGAGTTCACGCATCATCCTCATCGGCGCGCCCGGCGCCGGCAAGGGCACCCAGGCGGCACGACTCGCCGAGGCGCTCGACATCCCCGCGATCTCGACCGGGGACATCTTCCGCGCCAACGTCAAGGGCGAGACCGAGCTGGGCACGCTCGCGAAGCGCTACATGGACGCCGGTGAGTACGTGCCCGACGAGGTGACGAACAAGATGGTCGCCGATCGTCTCGCGCAGGACGACGCCGCGTCCGGCTTCCTCCTCGACGGCTACCCGCGCACCGCCGCGCAGGTCGCCGAACTCGATCGGATGCTCGAGGCCGGCGGCCACGAGCTCTCCGCCGTCGTCGAGCTCACCGCCGATGTCGACGAGGTCGTTGCCCGGCTGCTCGCCCGAGCGGAGAAGGAAGGCCGCAGCGACGACAGCGAGGACGTCATCCGCCACCGCCTCGACGTCTACGCCGAGCAGACGCAGCCGCTCACCGACATCTACCGCGAGCGCGGACTGCTCCGTGAGGTCGACGGCCTCGGTGAGGTCTCCGCGATCACCGATCGCATCCTCGACTCCCTGCGATGATCTTCGGTCCCCGGATCGAGCTGAAGTCGCCCGCGCAGCTGAAGAGCATGCGGGCGGCCGGCGCGGTCACGCGGGCCGCGCTCGACGCCGCCCGGGCCGCCGCGGTGCCGGGCGCGACGACCGCTGAGGTCGATGCCGCCGCGGAAGCGGTCATCGCCGAGGCGGGGGCGACGTCGAACTTCAAGGGCTACCAGGGCTTCCCGGCGGTCCTGTGCATCTCCGTCAATGAGGAGATCGTCCACGGTATCCCCGGGCAGCGCGTGCTCGAGCCGGGCGACCTCGTCTCGATCGACGGCGGTGCGATCGTCGACGGATTCCACGGGGATTCCGCCTTCACGATGATCGTCGGCGGGGACGCCGCGGGCACGGCGGCCGACCGGGCCCTGTCTGCCGCGACCGAGCGGGCCATGTGGGCCGGGATCGCGGCGTTCGCGACGGGCACGAAGGTCAGCGACATCGGGGATGCCATCGACGACTATGTCACCGAGGCGGCTCCCGACCTCGGTCTCGTCGAGGAGTTCACCGGTCACGGCATCGGCACGTCGATGCACATGCCGCCGGAGGTCCTCAACTACCGCGCGAAGTCGAACGGTCCGAAGATCAGGCCGGGCATGTGCCTGGCGATCGAGCCGATGCTCACGGCCGGCAGCCCGGAGACGGTGACCCTCGCCGACGACTGGACGGTCGTCACCGCCGACGGCTCTCGGGCGAGCCATTGGGAGCACAGTGTCGCCCGGCACGACGGCGGAGTGTGGGTGCTCACCGCACCCGACGGCGGGGCCGCCGAACTCGCCGAGTTCGGGATCACCCCGGTGCCGCCGGGGCAGTGAGCGCAGTGCCGTCGCGGTGCGACGGCATCCGGGTGAGGGGAGTGGGGCCTCAGCTGCCGACCGTGGTCCCGCGCGTCGAGGCCGCGACCCCGAGGTACGTGGCGACGAAGACCCCGGAGAACGTCATCAGCCCGAGGGCGAACATCCACACGGCCGTCTCGAGGATCTCGGCACCGAAGATCTGGAAGAGGCAGAAGGCGATGAATGCGGCCGCTGAGCCCGCGAGCAGACCCGTGATCTTCGCCGTCGAATAGACCCGCTGCCTGCGCTCGAACCTGTCGTTGTCCATGATCATTCGTCCCTTCTCATCAGCCCTGGTGGGATGGCTCTCACGGTAGGATTGAGGCATGAGCGACGTCCAACTTGCCACGAAACGTAGGCGAGATGTGGGCGATCGCTATCGGCTGACGCGGATCGCCTTCGACGTCGTCTCCGTCTTCGGATGTCTGCGGGCGAGCGGGGTGCCCGGCCCGATCATCGTGCGCATCCTCGCCGACCACGGCTATTCGGCCTCGAGCGTGCGCAACCAGCTCACCCGCATGGCCCAGCGCGACCTCATCTCCCTCGAGCGCTGCGGTCGCGTCACCCAGTACCGGCTCAGCCCGCGGATCCTCGCGCAGTTCCGCGACATCAGCGGCGACCGCGAACTGCCGGAGTTCACCGGCCGCTTCCACGCCGCCCTCTACACGATCCCCGAGACCTCTCGCCCCCTGCGCGACCGCTTCCAGTACGTCGCGCGCATGCTCGGGTACCGGCAGCTGCGCGCCGGGGTCCTCATCGGATTCGCCGATCGCAGCCACGCTCTGCGCGCCCAGCTGCCGGGCGACATCGACGGCGGCTGGTACGAGTGCACGCAGATCGTTCCCGCCGACCTCGCCGCGGCGAAGCGGATGACCGCGATCGCCTTCGAACTCGCCGGTGCCCGCCGGCAGATCGAGGAGTTCGAGGTCGAGATCAGCCGCCTCGGCGGGCCGCGCGACAAACCGGGGGCAGGTCTGCCGGAGCTGCCGATCGGCCGGTTCTTCGACCTCTACTACCGGGTCGGGCGCGCGGTCATGGAGAACCCGCTGCTGCCGGCGGAGATCGTCGGGTCCGAGCAGCCCTCGCAGCGCTTCCGGACGTTCATGGACCGCTGCAACCTCGAGTACTATCTCCGCTACGACCAGCAGGTGCGGGAGGCGGCGGCGGAGAACGCGGCCTTCGACCTCATCGAATGGCTGCCGGAGGGCTGAGGCTGCGACACCGCTGGCCTGACGGCTGGGTGCTCAGTCGTGCGGTCCGCGCCGGACCGCGGCGACGAGGCGGTACACGGCCTCCTCGAGGAGGGGACGGGGGAGGGCGAAGTTGATCCGGACATGGCCGGCGCCGACCCTCCCGCAGAGGCGCCCCTCGGTCACTGCGACCTTCGCCGCCTCGTTGAAGTGCGCCGAGAGCCCTGACTCGAACCCGTAGCCGCGCAGGTCGAGCCACGCGAGGTAGGTGCCGTCGGGCGGGATGTAGGCCGCGTTCGGCAGCTCGGAGGTGAGCAGATCGGTGAGGACGTCGCGGTTGCCCTTGAGGTACGCGGTGATCTCGGCGAGCCAGTCGCCGCCCTGGGAGTAGGCGGCGGTCGTGGCGAGGATGCCGGGGTTCGCGGCCGCACCGGAGACGAAGTGCCCCTTCCGGGCCCAGGTCTCACGGTCGTGGGGATTCGTGAGGATGAGCTGCGCGCATTTGAGGCCGGGGATGTTGAAGGCCTTCGACGCCGCGGTCGCCGTGGCGGTGTGTCCGGCGGTCACCTCGCTCAGGCTCGCATACGGCACATGGTGGGCGGGATCGTAGACGAGGGGAGCGTGGATCTCATCGGAGAACACCCGCGCGCCCGCGGCCTCGACCACCTCGGCGATCGCGAGCAGCTCCGCGGGCGAATAGACCTTCCCGATCGGGTTGTGCGGATTGCACAGGACGAGGGTGGCCCCCGGGGTGAGCGCTTCGGCCACGGCGTCGAGGTCGACCTGCCAGTCGGTCTCCGTCCGCAGCATCGGCACCTCGATGAGTTCTCGGCCGGTGACCGCAGCGACGTCGAAGAACGGCATGTACGCCGGGGTCGGCAGGACGATCGGTGTGCCGGCCGGGGTGAGGTGCTCGAGCACGCCGATGAAGGCTGCGAGGACGTCGCTGGCGAGGTGGACGTGCGCGGCGGGGAACTGCCAGCCGTAGCGTTCGGCACAGAACGCCGAGGTGGCGCTGCGGAGATCGGAGACGAGACTCGTCGGCGCGTAGCCGTAGAGGTCGCGGGCGTCGATCTCGGTGAGCGCCTGCCGGATGACGGGAGCGACCCCGAAGTCCATCTCGGCGATGAAAGCACCGAGGCTGCCCGGGAACGACGACCATTTGCGGCCCCCCTTCGCGACGAGCGATTCCTCGGTGATGGCGTCGAGATCGTCCATGGTGCTCTCCTCCCTGTGCGCGGCAATGACTGTGCTCACGCTAGCAGTCGCCGCGGCCGGTCCTACGGGGACGACGACATGGGAGGTCACGGGGCGGATCGCCGGATGCAGAGGCAGGGCGGCGACGCGGGGGCGATCATTGTCACGAAACGATAACGAAGAGTATGAAAAAATGCTGACCGTTATCTGTGCGTTACGATGGCGACCATGACCCACATCACATTGAGAGGGTCTTCGCGTGTCCTGGGAGCGTCGATCATCGGCGCTTCACTGCTGTTCGCGGGCAGTCTGCCCGCCGTCGCCACAGGCACCGCGGAGTCACCCGCGTCCACCCAGCAGACCCTGCCGACGGCAGACTCGGCGACCGACACCGACCTCGAGATCACACTCGGCATCGACGCCGAGGTGACCGCGTCGCCGGACCTCACGATTCCCGTCACCGTCGCCGCTGATCCATCCGGCCCGACCACGCTCACCGTCGTCCGCGCCGCCGGCAACGACCCCGTCGACGGGGCCGAGGCCACGGTCGAGGCCGGCACCGGCACCGTCGAGACCGAGATCGACGGTGCGCCGCTGACTCCCGGCACCTACATCGTCAAATCCGCGGACAGTCTGAAGACGAGCGACGACTTCACCGTCATCGCCGACCCCACGGCCGAGCCCACCGAGACTGCCACTCAGAGCCCCGCCGCGCCGGAACCGAGCGAGCCGGCGCCGACCGAGCCGGGAGCGACGGAGGGACCGACGCAGGAGCCGAGCCCGAACGCCGAGGAGCTCGACAAGTACTACCCGCAGCTGGCGAAGGAGCTCTTCGGGCAGGACGACGGCACATACCGCATCCCCGATCCGCAGGGCGGGGGCACAGGTGCCGGCAACGTTCCCGCCGGATTGGAGAAGTACTATAACCAGAAGGTCGACCTGAGCGCGGAGAACTGCGGCAAGCTCGGCTACCCCGACTACTCCGAGCGGATCGGGCGGGCACCGCTGTGCGGTTACCTCATCGCCCCGATCGACGCGGAGGACCCAGCCGCGGGCAATGTCGCGATCGCGATGATGAAGGTGCCCTCGGGCAAGATGGTCGGCGGGAAGTTCGAGAAGACGACGTCCCAGGGCACCGTCGCGTGGAACCCCGGCGGACCCGGCGGCTCGGGCATGACGCTCGGCGTGGCCGGTGCCCTCTACGAACCCGACCTCGCCGCGAACTTCGACCTCGTCGGCTTCGACCCGCGCGGCACCGGCGGCTCCATGCCGTTCTCCCAGTGCTCGACCGATGAGCAGATCGACGCCGACCGCGCCGAGGACGCCTGGTCGGGTGACCGCGACAATGCCGAGGACATCCTCAACGATCAGGCCGAGCGCTTCGCCAACGACTGCATCGAGAACACCGGCAAGCTCTTCGACCTCGGCGAGGGCGGCCAGGAGAATCTCATGAAGCACCTGGGCACGTGGGACGCCGTGGGCGATCTCGACCTCATCCGCTCGACGAGCGGAGACGACAAGCTCGACTTCATCGGCTTCTCCTACGGCACCCGCCTCGGCTACGTCTACGCCCAGAAGTTCGGTGACAGCGTCGGCCGCCTCGTCCTCGACGGTGCCGTCGACCCCGGCAACGTCTCCGCCTACAAGGCGCTCAAGGACATCAACGCCGACCCGCAGGCGTACCTCGATGCCAGCGGCAAGCTCGTGGCAAAGGAGGACGCCGAGGAGGACGCCGACGACTCCGTCAACCAGATCGCCGGCTTCCAGGGCACCTTCGAGCAGTTCGCCCTCGACTGCTCGGCCAAGGGCACGGACGGCAGGACCTGGGGTGAGACCTACCCCGACCTCGAGTTCCCCGCCCGCCTGGCCGAGCTCAAGGACCAGCCGTTCACGTGCGCTCTCGGCGACGGCATCACCGACCGGGAGGAACTGACGACGGCCGTGCAGGGAGTGCTCCGCTCACTCGAGGGCAACCCGCTGCCGACGGGCATCGACGGCGACGACCGCGAGGTGACGTTCGGCGATGCGCGCACCGGCGTCATCCAGGCCCTCTACTCGGAGACGCTGTGGTCGAGGCTCGCCCTCGGTCTCACCGAACTCAAGGCAGGGGAGTCCGCCGGTGAGCTCATGCGACTCGCCGACGACTACAACTCCCGCGACGAGACCGGCCACTACGATCCGATGCTCCAGGCGTTCACGAACATCCGCTGCACGGATGAGAACAGCTACGGTGACAAGCCGGACCTCGCGGCGCTGCGCGACCTCGCGGAGCGCTACGACGAAGCCGGACCGTTCCAGGCCGCCTCGGTGTCCCCGGGCGTCTACGACTACTGCGACTTCTGGAAGTTCAAGGGCACCCTGCCCAAGCCGGAGAAGCTCACCGCCGTGCCGAACATCCTCGTCGTCTCCACGTCCCACGACTCGGCGACCCCGTACGCCTCGGGAGTCAAGCTCGCCCGCACGATCGACGGCAGCCTGCTCTCGGTCTCCGGGGCCTCGCACACCTCGTACATGTCACGCGATGAGAACAAGGCATGCACGGACGAGACGGTCAACGCGTTCCTCTCGCAGGGCACGGTGCCCGAGGTCGGCGACTTCGGTCCCAAGCTGCCGACACCCGACACGGCCGTCGACGACCGCGGTGAGACGATCACTCTGCCCAACCGGTGCCGGATGGACACGTTCCGAGCCGAGGACTTCTCCCTGTCCAAGGACACCGCGTCGGCCGGGGAGAGCCTCGAGGCGACCGTGAAGCATCAGGCCTCGGAGGAGACGTACACCGTCGCCTTCGAGACCGGCGGCAGCCTCGGGACGCTGACGACCGACAACGGCGGCAACGCCGTGGGCCGGATCACCGTGCCGCAGGACGCGAAGCCGGGCACCTACGTCGTCCAGCTGCTCGATGAGGGCGGCAAGACGACGGCGAACACGACGCTGACCGTGACCGGTGACGACGGCAAGGGCGACGACGGCGGCAAGGACAGCGACGGTGCCGGCTCCGACGGCGGCGGCTCCGAAGGCGGCGGCAGCGCCGACGGGGACGACCCGAAGGGCGGCGGTGACGCCCCCGGCGGCGGCTCAGCCGGCGGCGGTGACGATGGCGGCGGCAGCCTGCCGCGCACCGGTGCCGACATCTGGGCGCTGCTCGCCGAAGCGCTCGCCCTGCTCACCGCCGGTGGGCTCGTCTACCGGGCCGCGAAGGTCCGGAAGCCACGGCACTGACTGAGAACGCGGCCGGGAGTGCGCTCCCGGCCGCGTCGCCGTCGGTTAGCATCGAGGCAGAGCACAGGCGCACCCGGTCCGGCGATGCGGCGGGGCCGGGGACGCGCTGCGACGACGCGGCGCGATCGGCGGCGCACAGGCAGGTCAGAGGGTGAGAACGACGGGACGGACATTCCGACACAACCAGTGGGCGCTCAGCCTTGCGCAGCTGTTCGCCGGCATCGGCGTGGCCACGGGCTTCGCCGTCGGCGGGATCCTCGCCGAGAGGCTGACCGGGCGCACCGAGCTCGCCGGCTTCGCGCAGACGGCGTCGATCCTCGGCGCCGGACTCCTCGCCCTGCCGCTGGCCCGGCTCGCCGCCGCACGGAATCGGCGGTGGGCGCTCGGCGTCGGCTACGGACTCGCCCTCATCGGGGCGCTGCTCATCGTCGCTGCGATCCTCGCCGGCATCTCCCTCCTCTTCTTCGTCGGCATGGGCTGCTTCGGCTCCGCGACCGCCGCGGGGCTGCAGAGCCGGTACGCGGCGACCGATGCGGCACCGGCGAACCTCAAGGGGCGGGCGATGTCGCTCGTCGTGTGGGCGACGACTGTGGGGTCCGTCGTCGGACCCAACCTCGCCGAACCCGGGGCCAGGCTGGGGGAGGCCCTCGGCATCGACCCCTTCGCCGGGCCCTTTCTCATCGCCGTCGCGGGCTACCTCCTCTCCTTCGTCTGCGTGATGTTCCTCCGCACCCCTGCCGTGTACTCGCCCGCGGAGGTCCCCGCGTCAGTGGCATCCCCGCAGCCGGGTGCGACGGTGGGCGGATCCGCCGAGGGGGAGACCCCGGTGGAGCAGGTGTCCGTCGGCGATGTCCGCACGGCCGCCTCGGTGACGGAATCATCCCGCCGAGGCGGGGCCTGGCGAGCTGTGCGCCGGTCCCCGGGTGCCCTCTTCGGCCTGCTCTCCGTCGTCACCGGACACATGATCATGGTCTCGACGATGGTGATGACGCCGGTGCACATGGACCATCAGGGGTTCGGCCTCGGCGTCATCGGGGTGACGATCGCCGGGCACATCTTCGGGATGTACGGTCTCTCCCCGGTCTTCGGCTACCTCACCGACCGCTTCTCGCCGGGACGGGTCATCGCGCTCGGTCAGGCGCTCTTCGCGCTCGCCCTCGTCCTCGGGTTCATCGACGCCGCGGGAGAATCGTCGTTCACTCGGATCTCGATCGCCCTCTTCGTCCTCGGCCTCGGCTGGTCGGCGTGTCTCATCGCCGGGTCGACGCTGCTCACACAGGACACCGACGAGGCCCACCGGATCGAGGTCCAGGGGCTCTCGGACGCCGGGATGAACCTCGGCGCCGCAGCCGTCGCGGCCTGCGCCGGACCGCTGCTCGCGCTCGGGGGATTCGCGTGGATCACCGTGCTCGGCGCCCTCGTCCTCATGGTCGCCGTCGTCGTCGGCCTGCGCACCGGATACGGCACCCGCGCGCACACCTGAGCCGGGCGGGCGCCTCGGTCGTGCTGGGAACGAGCGGCCGCCTCGGTGCCGGGGTCGGGATTGTAGGGGAACTCACGCACAGAATCCAGGACCGCCTGGAAGATCTTCGCATCGTCGTGTAGAGTAGATGATTGGTCTGTTCTCACTCAACTCACCCATTCCCGGTTGTGGGCGGCGTCACGCCATCCACAACTTTTCATGTGGGAAAGTCGGGTCCGAATCGGCCGATGGGATCGCCGGTGTTCATCGGCGATCGACGATTACGTCGAACGCGAAGGATTCGCGGGAATACGAGGTTAGCGAACGATATGGCCAAAAAAGAAGGGGTCATTGAGATCGAGGGCACCGTCGTCGAGGCTCTCCCGAACGCATCGTTCCGGGTCGAGCTGAGCAACGGGCACAAGGTGCTCGCGCACATCTCAGGGAAGATGCGTCAGCACTACATCCGCATCCTGCCCGAGGACCGAGTCATCGTGGAGCTCTCTCCTTACGATCTCTCGCGCGGACGAATCGTCTACCGCTACAAGTAAGGATCTTCGATCATTCGCGCCGGACTCCCTCACCCGGGGAGACCGGCCGAGAGAAGGAAAAACGATGAAGGTTAAGCCCAGCGTCAAGAAGATCTGCGAGAAGTGCCAGGTGACCCGCCGTCACGGTCGAGTCATGGTGATCTGCTCCAACCCGCGCCACAAGCAGCGTCAGGGCTGAGCAGCTCTTCGAGCAGACGAAGTCCCGCATAGGGACTTCACGCAGCACCACACCCACGCAGACCTCGCCCCCTGCGCGGCGCCTGAGCGCCGAGCAGGACGATACCTTCGGTCGGGGGCCGAGGACCTTGAGGTGAGAACCCGAGGACAGGTCTGCATCAGCACCTCCGAAACATCATTACAGGAGTAAGAACCTATGGCACGTCTTGCCGGAGTCGACATTCCGCGTGAAAAGCGCGTGGAAGTCGCCCTGACATACATCTATGGTGTGGGCCGCACCCGTGCGCGCCAGACCCTCACGGAAACCGGCATCAGCCCGGACACCCGTGTGAAGGACCTGACCGACGCGGAGCTCGTGCAGCTGCGTGACTACATCGAGGGCACGTTCCAGGTTGAGGGCGACCTCCGTCGTGAGGTTGCCGCCGACATCCGCCGCAAGGTCGAGATCGGCAGCTACGAAGGCCTGCGCCACCGCCGCGGTCTCCCGGTTCGCGGACAGCGGACCAAGACGAATGCGCGCACCCGCAAGGGACCGAAGCGCACCGTGGCCGGTAAGAAGAAGTAACATGCTCACCCGGTTGACCGGCGTCAACCACCTCGATCAGGAGTAAAACATATGCCTCCCAAGTCACGCGCCGCTTCAGCGCGCAAGCCTCGCCGCAAGATCAAGAAGAATATCGTTGCCGGCCAGGCTCACATCAAGTCCACCTTCAACAACACCATCGTGTCGATCACCGATCCGACCGGTGCTGTCATCTCCTGGGCCTCCTCCGGTGAGGTCGGCTTCAAGGGCTCGCGCAAGTCGACTCCCTACGCCGCTCAGATGGCTGCGGAGTCCGCTGCCCGCCGCGCACAGGAACACGGCCTGAAGAAGGTCGACGTGTTCGTCAAGGGACCGGGCTCGGGCCGCGAAACCGCGATCCGCTCCCTCCAGGCCGCCGGTCTGGAACTGGGCACCATCCAGGATGTCACCCCGGTTCCGTTCAACGGCTGCCGTCCGCCCAAGCGCCGCCGCGGCTGACCCTTTCCGTGACACTCACCGCAGGTGACGGGCCGACCGGCCCGCCACCCGCGGCGATGCGGATTCTTTGCATAAAACCGAACCGTTCTTCATGACCCGTACGCGGTCATGACGTGCAGTGCGAACGTCATATAGCGGATGTTCGCTGAAAGGAAGCCCACGTGCTCATTGCACAGCGCCCAACACTCACGGAAGAAGTCGTCTCCGATAACCGCTCGCGGTTCGCCATCGAGCCCCTCGAGCCGGGCTTCGGATACACTCTCGGCAACTCGCTTCGTCGCACTCTGCTGTCGTCGATTCCGGGAGCCGCCGTCACCTCCATTCGGATCGACGGAGTGCTCCACGAGTTCAGCACCGTTCCAGGCGTGAAGGAGGATGTCACCGAATTCATCCTCAACCTCAAGTCCCTGGTCGTGTCGTCTGAGTTCGACGAGCCTGTCGTTGCGTACCTGCGCAAGCAGGGCCCCGGCACCGTGACCGCCGCCGATGTCTCCGCTCCCGCCGGAGTCGAGATCCACAACCCCGACCTCCACATCGCCACGCTCAATGGCGAAGGCCGTCTGGACATGGAGCTCACCATCGAACGCGGACGCGGCTACGTGTCGAGCGCGCAGAACAAGAACGCGGATGCCGAGATCGGCCGGATCCCGGTCGACTCGATCTACTCGCCTGTTCTCAAGGTCACCTACAAGGTGGAAGCCACTCGTGTCGAGCAGCGCACCGACTTCGATCGCCTCGTGCTCGATGTCGAGACCAAGCCGTCGATGACCCCGCGCGACGCCATCGCGTCTGCGGGCAAGACCCTGGTCGAGCTGTTCGGACTCGCCCGTGAGCTCAACGTCGAAGCCGAAGGCATCGAGATCGGCCCGTCGCCGGTCGACGCCGCGCTCGCCGCTGACCTCGCCCTGGCGATCGAGGACCTCGACCTGACCGTGCGCTCCTACAACTGCCTCAAGCGTGAGGGCATCCACACCGTCGGTGAGCTCGTTGCTCGCAGCGAAGCCGACCTCATGGATATCCGCAACTTTGGTTCGAAGTCGATCGACGAGGTCAAGGCCAAGCTCAACGAGCTGGGTCTGAGCCTCAAGGACAGTCCTGCCGGGTTCGAATCCGGTCTCGCGGAAGAGGACCAGTCCTACGTCGAAGACGAACAGTACTGATCTAGACCTAGGAGTTTCTCACTATGCCTACCCCCACGAAGGGCCCCCGCCTCGGCGGATCGCCCACGCACGAGCGCCTCATGCTCAACAACCTGGCAGCTCAGCTCTTCGAGCACAAGCGCATCACGACGACCGTGACGAAGGCCAAGCGCCTCCGCCCGGTTGCCGAGCGCCTCATCACCGCAGCGAAGAAGGGCGATCTCGCCGCTCGTCGCCGCGTGCTCGCGCAGATCGGCGACAAGTCGATCGTCCACGAGCTCTTCACCTCGATCGCCGAGACGATGGCCGAGCGTCCGGGTGGATACACCCGCATCACGAAGATCGGCCCCCGCAACGGCGACAACGCCCCGATGGCCGTCATCGAGCTCGTCCTCGAGCCCTACTCGCCGAAGCAGGCGACGGTGAAGGAGGCCGAGCAGGCCACCGCCGCCGCAGCCGCTCCCGCTGACGAAGAGGTCGTCTCCGACGACGTCACCGTCACCGAGGATGCCGACGGCGATGTCGTCGTCGACGAGGTCAAGGTCACCGAGGATGCCGAGGGCAACGTCGAGACCGACGAGACCGTCGAGGTCATCGACCCGGCGGCCGGCAAGGACAAGTGACCCCAGCCTCCACGTGAGGCCGGGCGCACGTTCTGCGCGCCGTTCACTTCAGGCGGGCACCCCAGCGCGGGTGCCCGCCTGAAGTGCATTCACGGGGACTTTGCGGTGGCAGCGGCGCATCGTGTGCGTGCCGCTGGTCCCTCGTTCAACAGGTGCCGTGAATATCGCGTCTTGGGGGACGACTTTTTCGCGGGAAGTGTTGAGTGAGCGCAGTGGGTATGTGCTGTGCGCCTCCTTCAACAGCTGGCGTGAATATCGCGTCTTGGGAGACGACTTTTTCGCGGGAAGTGTTGAACGGGCGCGACGGCGAACCTGCATGACACCGAACCTGTACGACACCGAACGCGAACGGCCCGCTGGTCCTGGTAGACCGGCGGGCCGTTGTGCTCACGCAGTGCAGGCGAAGGCGTTCACTGCACCTTCGAGAGCTCCACTCCTTCATCGAACTCGCGCTCGATCTCCGGGTTCGGCTTGTAGGTGGCGAGGCTGACGACGACGGCGACGATGAGATTGATCGCGAAGCCCGGGATGATCTCGTAGATCGCATCCGTCAGCGGGGTGTTGAGCTGCCCCCACACGAAGGCGACGACGGCACCTGCGATGAGTCCGCAGAGCGCGCCCCAGTTCGTCAGCTTCTTCCAGAACAGGGTGAGGAGGACGATCGGACCGAACGAGGCGCCGAATCCGGCCCACGCGAAGGCGACGAGGTCGAGGATGCTGTTCGACGGCGAGATCGCGAGCAGCACGGCGATGACGGCGACGACGAGGATGCCGAGGCGACCGAGGAGGACATACGTCTTGTCCTGCAGGGTGCGCTCTGATCCGACGCGCGCGGCGACGATCTTGAAGAGGTCCTCGACGAGCGCCGAGGAGGTGACGACGAGCTGCGAGGAGATCGTCGACATGATCGCCGCGAGGACGGCGGCGAGCACGAGACCGGCGATGAACGGGTGGAAGAGGATCTGCGCGAGATCGAGGAACACGGTCTCGGGGTCCGTCGGCGCCTGGTCCGCATGCTGCGAGAAGTAGGAGATGCCGACGATCGCGGTGGCGATGGCACCTGCGGCGGAGATCGCCATCCAGCCCACGCCGATCCGGCGGGCGACGGTGGCGTCGGCGGGAGTGCGCAGAGCCATGAAGCGGACGATGATATGCGGCTGCCCGAAATACCCGAGGCCCCAGGCCAGGGAGGAGATCACGGCCAGGTAGGTGCCGCCGGCCCAGAACGGTCCGGAGCCGAAGAGGCTGAGCAGGCTCGGATCGATCGCACGGACGTTGGCGATCACCTCGGCGGGGCCGCCGGCGTTGATGACGGCGACGATCGGCACGGCGATGAGGGCCGCGAACATCAGCAGCCCCTGGGCGACGTCGGTGAGCGTCGCACCGAGGAAGCCGCCGAAGAGCGTGTAGACCATCGTGATCGCGGCGACGATGAGCATGCCGGCGAGATAGTTGAGGCCGAAGCTCGATTCGAAGAACTTGCCCGCCGCGACCATGCCGGAGGAGACGTAGAACGTGAAGAACACGAGGATGATGAGGCCGCAGACGATCCGCAGGAGGTGAGTCCGGTCCTGCAGCCGCTCTTCGAAGAAGCTCGGAATGGTGATCGAGTCACCGGCGGTCTCCGTGAAGGCGCGCAGGCGCGGGGCGACGAATTTCCAGTTCACCCAGGCGCCGACGGTCAGGCCGATCGCGATCCACGCCTCGACGAGGCCGGCGAGGTAGATGGCGCCGGGCAGACCCATGAGCAGCCACCCGGACATATCGGAGGCACCGGCGCTGAGGGCCGCGACCGACGGGCGCAGACCGCGGCCGGCGAGCATGTAGTCATCGAGGCTGTCCTTGGTCTTGCGGTACGCGAACCACCCGATCGCGAGCATGCCCGCGAAGTACAGGATGATGGCGATGGTCCGGAATGTCGGCTCCGACATGATGATGTGCCTCCTTGTCTCAGCATCGGAGACTCTACATCACCTCGGACGTGTGGTGTGAATAACGTGTGAGTAACATCAGAGCCCTGGATTTTCGCGGCTCCTGCCTCTACACGTGCGCTCACGTCGTCGTTCCCGGTCAGCGGCGAGCCGACCGGGGCACCGGGGTCGTCGAGCGGCCGATCGAGAACGCGGCGAGCGGTCGCGTCGTCGGTCCGTCGCCGAGGCGGTCGCGCAGTCTCGCGTGCGTCGCCGGGCAGTCCTTGATCTCCGAGTGGACGTCGACGCGCAGGCCCGCCCGATCGAGGAGCAGCCACGTCCGCAGCAGATCTCGGCCGAGTGCGATCTCGCGGGCCGCATCATCCTTATCCTCGGTGACCGCGAGGACGACGTGGTGCGGGGCTCCCGTCCGCGCCGAGGAGGTCGCCGGGTCGTCGGCGGTCGTCGAATCGTCGATCGGCGCCGGGTCTCCTGGCTCGTGACCGACGAGAGGAAGACCTGATCCACGGCGCGGGCCGCGGAGACGGTCCCGGAGACCGTCGACCCATCCGGCCGGGGCGAGGGCGGTGGCGAGGCCCCTAGCGACGAGCGGCCGGAGGCGGGGACGGTTGAGGACCCCGGCGAGTCGGGCGGCCGCGGTGGGGATCCGCAGGCAGGCGGCGCTCAGTCCGTCCTGTCGGTAGGCGGGGTCGGCAGGATCGAAGCGCAGCCAGGTGAGGGTTTCGGCGAAGACAGCCGGGTCGGCGAAGGAGTGTCGGGTGGCGCGCGTGAGCAGGGCGGTCCACTCGTCGTCGGGGATCTCGACGAGGCGCGCCCCCGATCCCGCCAGTGCCGCGTCGGCGTGGCCGACCGCCTCGGCGAACGCGGTGTCATCGCGGGACAGCGGACCGCGGTCGACCTGACGGTGACGGAGATCGGCAGTGGTGAAGGACGGCCAGTCTCGGTGGCCGCCGGCCGGCACCTCACGGTCGTCACCGCTCGCCGTGTCCCGCAACCCGCGTCGGTCGCCGGGATCGGCGCTGACGGTGACCCTCAGCCGGACGTCGAGACTCGGTCCCCACCCGTCGACGGAGGTGACCGCGGTATCGAGTCCCGCCTCGGCGGCGGCGATCGACAGCGCCTCGACCCAGCACCCGATCGAGAGGTGGAGATCCTCGGACCGCGGGTCGCCGACCGGGAGGGTGCGGGCGGGATCGACGGTGAGTGCGACCTCCGCCGATGTTCCGTCGTCGGCGATCCGCACGATTCTCGGCACCCACGGCTGCGTGTTGTGCGCCGAGGGGGAGCGTCCCGCCGTCGCGAAGAGGTCGGTGAGGAGCGCGGCGTCGATGCGCGCCGCCGGGGTTGCAGGTGCGACAGTCGCAGACTGGGTGCTCGGTTCCGCGGAAGTCGGCTCCGCGGGGATCGGCTCTGCGGAAGTCACTGCCACGGTCGCCGTTGCTGCAGTCGCAGCTGCGGTCACCGGGACTGCAGTCGCGGACGCAGGTACGGCCGGCCCGACGGCGGGATCCGCGGCGGTGCTCGCTGCGCGGTGCCGGTCGAGGAAGCACAGGGAGTGCAGCGGCGTGCCTCCGGCCTTGGCGAAGACCGCCGCGGAGGCGGGATTGTCCTCGGCGATGAACGTCACCCGCAGGCGCCGGTAGCCGCCGGCGGCGAGTCCGGCGTAGACGTCGCCGAGGACGAGGGAGAGCAGGCCGGTGCCCTGGAAGCGCGGATCGGTGCCCTGGATGATGAGCACGGCGTCGCGGAGACGGGAGCGGTGCCGCAGCAGGTCGGCGATCGCCGCCGGACCGAGGCGACCGCCATGCCGGCGCAGCACCGGCGCGGGGTCGGGGATGACGAGGGCGAAGCAGCGGGAGGGGGCGTCGTCGGCCTCCATCTCGCCGACGACGTCAACGATGAGGGACGGATCCATGAGAGCGGCCATGCCCGCCATCTGCGACCGCAGCTGGGCAGGGGAGATCGGCGTGTAGTACGGCAGAGCCGCGAACGCCGCGTTGAGCGCCGGCAGCATCCGCCCGGCGAAGCTGCGCAAGCCCCACCGGGACACCGGACGGCGGCGCAACCCGTGCGCGGCCCACGCGGTCGCGGTCGCCCGTGCGTGCGGGACCTCCCCGACGGCGACCTCCCACGTCTGGGCGGGCCCCCACTCCCGGAAGCCCGCGGCCCGGAACGCGGGAGCGAAGAACGCCGGGTTCCACGCGGTGTCGAAGAACCCGGGATGGTCGTGGCCGGCGGTGACGAGCCCGCCGGTGACGTTGGGCAGCGGAGAGACCGGACCGAAGACGCGGGCGGCGCCGAGGTGGTGCGCCCGCTCGTCGATGAGCGCGATGATCGCGGTCAGGGCGGTCTCGTCGGCGGCCTCGAGGGCTCCGAAGAAGAGCGTCTCCGGTGCCTCCGCGATAGGGCCGTCGCTGATCCGCTCGGCGAGCAGTCGCGAACGGTGGCACATCACGCGCCCGACCGGGGTGCCCGCGCTGTCACGGACGAGCCAGAGTTCGACCGCCTCGGCGAACCATCCCGTGCCCGACTGCCACTCCGCGATGTCGGCGGCGAACAGCGGCACCGCTCGTTCGGTCTCGCCGCGGAGCGCGGCGATCCGCGGGCCGAGGTCGATGAAGGTCCGAAGGTCCGCCCGCGAGGCCACGCGATGGGCGGTCATCCCCGTCCCAGTGGGCACGCTCGTCCCGTGCCCGGCAGATCCGGTCATCCCGGTCCCACCCTCATTCCTCGCTCGTCGGGGTGAAGGTCTCGATCATCCCCAGGCGGCCGTCCTCGGCGCGGAATTCGCCGTTCGTGTACCCCCACTCCTCGGCGTCGAAGATGCGGATGAAACCGCCGCGGGCCGGGGAGCTGTCCCCGGCGCCGACGAGCCAGTGCATGATCTCGACGTGTTCGGGGGTGCGGGCGAAGCGCATGAGATCGTCCCGGGTCGCGAAGGCGACGAGGAGGCCGATCCGGTCGGGGAACTCGTAGTAGCTGCGGTGCCACAGATAGCCGGGGGCGCGGCGCAGGGCCTTCGCGAGCTTCGGCCAGCGGCGCACCTGGCCGAGCATGCTCAGCGGATTGCGGTACCGGTTGGCCCCGAGGAAGAACGACTCGGCGCGCGCCTGCGGAGGGGCGAGGGAGAAGTCATTCGATCGCATTGCTCTCCTTGGGTTGGAGGTAGACGTTCTTGATCTTCGTCGAGGCGGTGGCGAAGGGACCGGTGCCGAAGTCGTGGATCTCGATCTCGAGCTCTGCTGTCGTCGGATCCTCCTTCATGCTCTGCGCGAAGTCCCTGGACACCGAGGCGAGATGGCCGAGCACGCCGGCCCGGATGGTCTCGGCGAGCTCCTCGCGCTCGCCGGCGCTCAGCTCCTCGTTCCCTTCGGCGCCGGTCTCGCGGAGTTGGATGTGGAGGGCGGGGCGGTGCTCGTGGTCGGCGAGTTCGCGCAGTTCGATGCGGAAGGACTCGATGAGGTGGGCGCGTGGGTTGTCCCGGTAGAGGCCGTTCTCGATGTCGAGCGGGTAGATGTTGGCACCCATATAAGAGATCGTCGAATCCGACCGGCCGAAGAGGAGGACGAACGGCAGCTTCATTCCGTTGTCGGCGAAGGCCTGTGAGCACTGCCGGGCGAGCTCGTGGTGGGCGCGGGTGAGCTCGACCATCGTCGGGAAGTCGATGAGCTTTGCCTCGTCGCCGATGTTGTAGCGCAGCCGGGGACTCATCACCGATGCCGAGTTGATCGTCGCGACGAGTTCCCCGTCGGCCGTCGTCTCGAGGTAGGTCTCGAGGGGGTTGTACTGGAAGACCATGGGCACGCGGGACTCCTCGGGGCCGAGCACCTCGGCGCGGAAGGCGAGGTCATGGGCCAGGGCCCGGCGGATGACGACGGAGAGGTCGGACTCCCCGGCCATGCCGATCGTGAGATCCGAGGCCCCGTACCCGGAGTAGACCCGGTGGAACCGCTGCTCGAGATAGTCGCGCAGGCCCTCGGTCATCGCCTCCCCGCCGACGAAGCCGTTGATCCGGTACTCGTCCCAGACTCCCGGCTCGGCGTCCATGCGGTCGACGAGGTGCTTGAGGAACGGGGGATAGGCACTGATGAGGTACGTGTGGCCGGGGCCGAAGTGGCGCATCGTGTCGAGGATCTTCTCGAGGTCGGGTCCGGTGTTCTTCACCATCGCGACCTTCGCCATCGCCAGGCCCGTGTTCGTCCCCGTCGCCCACGCGCCCATCGAGAACGCGTTGATGCAGAAGAGGTCCGCATCCCCGAAGAGCATCGTCACATACCCGGCGACGTTCTTGTGGACGGTGTCGAGCTCGCGCTTCGACCGCATCCAGTTGAACGGCGTGCCCGAGGAGCCCGAGGACTCGTCGACGACCGTGCCGATCCGCTCGATCCGCCCGCCCCAGCAGCGGTGCTCCTCGCTGTAGACGCGGACGAAGTCGTCCTTCGACGTCGGAGTGTAGGCCTCGAGGTCCCACCACGTGAACGTGAACCCGGTGCGCGCGAGGTAGTCCTGGTAGGCGGGCACGTCGAGGGAGGCCTGCTGGCAGATCATCCACGCGTTGAGCCGGGCGAAGGGCTCGAGCTTCGGCGAGTAGTGCCGGGCGGTGAAGCGCCAGATCGCCGGGTGGAGCCGGTACGTGCCGTAGGCGGCCGTCAGGCCGAGGTTCGCGGTGCGCAGCAGGGCTTGGCGGGCGAGGTTGATCGGTCCGCGGGGGATCGGCAGGCGCCGCAGGTGAGTCTCACTCATAGTCGAACGGTAGCCCAGGTTGACCGCCCGGGACCCGTGTGCGGCGCAATTGTGTCAGAACCGCACCACCGGGGCCGGTTGCGTCGACGGCGGAGGGCGGAGAGCGGGCTGGGTCCGCACCGCCCCGTGAGCGAGCGGTGATGCCCGCCTCGGTGGGCCATGGGGACGATCCTCGCCTCGGTGGGCCGTGGGGACGTTCCCCGCCGAGGCGGTGGCCCGTGACGATGCCCGCCGAGGCGGTGCGGCGTGGGGTCAGTCGAAGACGACAGTGCGATGACCGTCCATGAGGACGCGGCCCTCCGCGTGCCAGCGGACCGCACGGGCGAGCACGGCCGCCTCGACGTCCTGGCCGCGGGCGACGAAGTCGGCGATGTTGCGGTTGTGGTCGACGCGGGCGACGTCCTGTTCGATGATCGGGCCCTCGTCGAGGTCGGGGGTGACGTAGTGGGCGGTCGCTCCGATGATCTTCACCCCGCGGGCGTGCGCCTGATGATAGGGCTTGGCGCCCTTGAAGCTCGGCAGGAACGAATGGTGGATGTTGATGACCCGGCCCTCGAGCGCCGCGCAGAGGTCGGGGGAGAGGATCTGCATGTAGCGGGCGAGGACGATGAGTTCGACGTCGAGGTCGGTGACGAGGCGACGCAGCTGCGCCTCGGCGGTCTCCTTCGTCTCCGGGGTGATGGGGATGTGGTGGAAGTCGTGGCCGTGGAACTCGGCGAGGGGGCGCAGCGCATCGTGGTTGCCGGCGACGGCGACGATGTCGATGGGCAGCTGGCCCGCGCTCTGCTGGAAGAGGAGGGTGTTGAGGCAGTGGGCGGCCTTCGAGACGAGGACGAGGGTGCGGGTGCGCTTCTGTGCGGGCTGGAGACCGAGCGTCATCGAGAACCGGGCGGCCGCCTCGGCGAGGGCCGTCTCCAGGTCCGCCTCACTCACGGGAGCCGGGGTCGTGAAGTGGACGCGGAGGAAGAACTGGTGGGAGTCGGGGGAGGAGAACTGCTGCGATTCGGTGATGTTCGCACCGAGCCCGGCCAGCGCCCCGGTCACGGCGTGGACGACTCCGGTCGCATCGGGGCAGGTGACTCGCAGGATCCATTCTTCGCTCATAGCCGCGAGTCTAATCGGGTGCGACATCGTCCCCGGTCAGCCGTCCGACATCCGGCAGCGCAGGCAGCAGTGACAACGCGGCTGTCGGCCTGCTGTCCAGACGACCGCGCAGACGGCCTCAGCGGCGACCCCAGCGGCGACCCGGGCGGGCCGCTTGGACCCGCACCATCCCGGGCTTCCGGCAGACGGGCGGCCGGGCGGGGGCCGGGGCTTCGCTGTTAGCATTGCCTCGGAACGCGCGCGGGGGAAGACCGCGCCGCCGAATCTCGACGCCACAGGAGTGCAACCATGTCCGAATCCTCGCTGCAGGCTTCGCTTGCAGACATCGACCCGCAGATCGCCGAAGTCCTCGACCTCGAGCTGGGGCGACAGCGGTCGACGCTTGAGATGATCGCCTCGGAGAACTTCGTGCCGCGCGCCGTTCTCGAGGCGCAGGGGTCGGTGCTGACGAACAAGTATGCGGAAGGGTACCCGGGCAAGCGCTACTACGGCGGCTGCGAGTTCGTCGACATCGCCGAGGACCTCGCGATCGACCGCGCCAAGAGCCTCTTCGGCGCCGAGTACGCCAACGTCCAGCCGCACTCCGGAGCCTCGGCCAATGCCGCTGTCATGCACGCGCTCGCCCGTCAGGGCGACAAGATGCTCGGCCTCTCGCTCGCCCACGGCGGCCACCTCACCCACGGCATGAAGATCAACTTCTCCGGTCGCCTCTACGATGTGGCGTCGTACGAGGTCGACCCCGACACGTACCGCATCGACATGGACCAGGTGCGGCAGAAGGCCCTCGACCACCGCCCCGAGGTCATCGTCGCCGGATGGTCGGCGTACCCCCGCCAGCTCGACTTCCAGGCCTTCCGCGACATCGCCGACGAGGTCGGAGCGAAGCTGTGGGTGGACATGGCCCACTTCGCCGGTCTCGTCGCTGCCGGACTCCACCCCAACCCGGTGCCCTTCGCCGATGTCGTCTCCTCGACGGTGCACAAGACGATCGGCGGACCCCGGTCGGGCTTCATCCTCGGCAAGGAGGAGTACGCGAAGAAGCTCAACTCGGCCGTCTTCCCCGGCCAGCAGGGCGGACCCCTCATGCATGTCATCGCCGCGAAGGCCGTGGCCTTCAAGCTCGCCGCCTCCGAGGAGTTCCGCGACCGGCAGGAGCGCACCGTCCGCGGCGCGCAGATCCTCGCCGATCGCCTCCTCGCCGCTGATGTCGCCGAGGCGGGTGCCACCGTGCTCACCGGCGGCACCGACGTCCACCTCGTCCTCGTCGACCTCCGCAACTCCGCCCTCGACGGCCAGCAGGCCGAGGACCTCCTCCACGAGGTCGGCATCACCGTCAACCGCAACGCCGTGCCCTTCGATCCGCGTCCGCCGATGGTCACCTCGGGGCTGCGGATCGGCACCCCGGCGCTCGCGACCCGCGGTTTCGGCGACAAGGAGTTCACCGAGGTCGCCGACGTCATCGCCGAGGCGCTCAAGCCCGGCGCCGACGTCGAGGCGCTCGCCGCCCGCGTGAAGAAGCTCAGCGACGACTTCCCCCTCTACGAAGGACTGGAGCAGTACTGATGGCAGCGCAGATCCTCGACGGCAAGGCCGTCGCAGCGCAGATGAAGGACGAGATGCGCGCCGAGGTGGCCCGTCTCGCCGCACAGGGCATCGTCCCCGGACTCGGCACCGTCCTCGTCGGCGACGATCCCGGGTCGAAGTGGTACGTCGCCGGCAAGCACCGCGACTGCGCCGAGATCGGCATCGAGTCGATCCGCCGCGACCTGCCCGAGACGATCACCCAGGACGAGCTCTTCGCGGTCATCGACGAGCTCAACGCCAACGACGCCTGCACCGGCTACATCGTCCAGCTGCCGCTGCCGGACCACATCGACACCGATGCCGTCCTCGAGCGCATCGACCCGGCCAAGGACGCCGACGGACTCCACCCGACGAACCTCGGCCGTCTCATGCTCAACGTCAGCCGGAAGATCACGACGCCGCTGCCGTGCACACCGCGCGGTGTCATCGAACTCATGGTGCGCAACGGGATCGACCTGCCCGGCAAGCACGTCGTCGTCATCGGCCGCGGCGTCACCGTCGGCCGGTCGATCGGCTCCCTGCTCACCCGCCGGGAGTACAACGCGACGGTCACCCTGACCCACACGGGAACGACGAATCTGCCGGAGCTGCTCGCCCAGGCCGATATCATCGTCGCCGCCGCCGGGTCCCCGCGCCTCGTCAAGCCCGAGGACGTCAAGCCCGGCGCGATCGTCCTCGACGTCGGCGTCTCCCGGGAGGAGGACCCCGAGACCGGGAAGTCGAAGATCGTCGGCGACGTCGATCCCGGTGTCGCCGAGGTGGCCGGGTGGATCTCGCCCAACCCCGGTGGCGTCGGTCCGATGACCCGGGCCCTGCTGCTGCAGAACGTCGTCGACATGGCGGCACGCTCCGCCGAGTGACTGAACCTCGATCGTCGAGCGCCGAGTGTCGAGCGACTGCCCAGCGTAGACCGTCGAGTGGAAACGGCCCGGATGATCCGGGCCGTTTCCGCATTCACCCCAGACCGGTTGGCGACCGGTCAGGCAGGGCTGTTCACACTGTGCCGGTCACCGTGCGCCGGTGTCCGTCAGTCGCCGCCCCTCCGCGGTGAGCGCCTCGAGTCCGGCGGCGATCGTCGGATGGGTGGCGCTGCCGGCGCGGATGTAGGCGCGCAGGCGTCGGTGCGGCACGGTGGGGGAGTCCGGCCAGCCCAGCTCGAGACGACGGACCCCGGCATCCGGGGCGATCCTGATCGTGCGGGGGAGCAGGGCGATGCCGTGCCCGTATTCGACGAGGGCGATGATCGCACCCCAGTCGAGGGCGTCGTGCCGCAGGTGAGGGGTGAATCCCGCCTGGGCGCAGAGGCGGAGGAAGAGGGCCTGCTGGTCGATGAGGTCACCGGCGCCGATCCATGTCTCCGCGGCGAGAGCGGAGAGTCCGACCCGCTCGCTGCCCGCGAGCCGATGCCCGGGTCCGACGATGACGTCGAGGGGCTCGGTGAGCAGCTCGCGCACCTCCCAGGCCCCGCCGTCGTCGGCCGGCGCCGCCGTGCGGGCCGTATCGGCCGACGTCGCGAGAGCGGTGTCCGGGGGTGTGGCGTCCAGCGTCACGACGATGTCCGTCTCGGACTCGGCGAGCATGCGGAACCGGTCGCGCACCGCGTCCTCACCGATCTCCACCGCGACCTCCGGCAGCCGGGCCACCGCGGGACAGACGAGGGCGACGATCGCCGAGGCGACGGCGGAGATCCGCAGCCGGGCGCGGCCGGCTGCCCGCAGCGCTGCGAGGTCGGCGAGAGTGCGCTCCCACTCGGCGTTGAGTGCCGTCGCATGCGCGAGGACCACCTCGGCGGCGGGAGTGAGCCTGACATTGCGACCGACGGGTTCGACGAGATCGGCACCGACGACGCGGGCGAGTCCGCGCAGGTGCTGGGAGATCGTCGACGGCGTGACGTGGAGGAGAGCGGCGGCCGCGGTGACCGTGCCGGTGTCGCGGACGGCGGCGAGCGATTTGAGGCGCGGGTCGATCATAGTGATTCACTGTACAGTTCGTCGTGAATTATTCGATGGACGCACACGATGCGCACCGGGCACGGTGGAGGCATGTGGGCAACCTTCGGATTCGGACTCTGGGCAGGCTTCGGACTGGCGATCCCGGTGGGCGCGGTGGCCGTGCTCCTCATCCAGCGCACGGCGACGTCCTCGCTGCGTCACGGTCTCGCCGCCGCGACGGGAGCGGTCACCGCCGATGCGCTCTACGCTCTTGCGGCGGTGATCGGCGGGACCGCGGCCGCCCGGCTGATCACACCGTGGCAGGTGCCGGTGACGGTCGCCGGGGCGGGTCTCCTCCTCTTCCTCGCCGGGCGGACCGCCATCGACGGCTTCCGGCGCGAGGACGACGATGCGGACGCGAGCGACGGCTCAGCCGTGGGGAGGAACCCTGCCGCGGGGGGTGTTCCCCGCACAGCAGACGAACCGGGTGCGAGGCGCGGCCTGGCCGCGAGGGGCGAACCGCGCTCAGCGCTGCGTGAGGCGCTGCTCTTCTTCACCCTCACCGGGCTCAACCCCTGGCCGCTGCTCTACTTCGTCTCCGTAGTGCTCTCGGGCGGACTGCCCGCCTCCGCCGGTGCTGCAGACTCCGCAGCCCTGCTGGCCGGCATCGTCATCGCCTCGGCGTCCTGGCACTGTGTCCTCGTCCTCATCGGTCGCGGTGCCGGACGTCTCCTCCTCTCACCGACCGGTCGCCGGGTCGGGGGAGTCGTCTCCGCGAGCGTCATCGCGGCACTGGCGATCCGACTGCTCAGCGGGCTGTGACCCGCGTCGCCGGACTCTCCCGGTGCCGTGACTCTCCCGGTGCCGCCACCGTCTCGCGGTCCGGGAGGCGGCAAGACGACGGCCCGGTCACCGCGCTGCGGGTGACCGGGCCGTCGAGGCTGTGAGGAGACTCAGTCCTGGTCGAGCTTGAGTTCGAAGAACACGCGGGGATTGCCGGGGCCGGCGTAGTCCTCGACGAGTTCACCGCTGAAGCCCATCGACGAGTGGAAGGAGATCGCTCCCGACGAGTCGGGCATCGTCGTCGCCTGCACCGAGTCGACGCGCAGTTTGCGGGAATGGTCGATGAATCGCTTGTAGAGCTCACGACCGATGCCGTGATGCCGGAAGTCCTTGTGCGCGGCGACGAGGTGGATGTAGCCGGGACCCTCCTGCGGGATGACTCCGAGGAGGTAGCCGACGATCTGACTGCGGTAGCGCGCGACGAGCCCGGAGGCGACGAACTGACGGAACCAGTACGCGTCGTGATCGGCGCGCAGGTCGCGGTCTCCCCAGAAGTTCTCTTGGGCGCTGAGCAGGAATTCCCGCATCTCTCTGGCGTCGACTTCGTCGAGCGGGCTGATGCTCAGCTCCTCGGCGTCGAAAGTCTCCTCTTCGGCCATTGCGCCTCCTCAGGTCGGCAGTTTCTCAAATCCCACCCTATAACGCGGCGCGCGCAAGAGTAGTTCGCTCTGTCATCATAGAGCACATGATTCGCATTGCCTCAGTCAACGTCAACGGAGTCCGAGCAGCCTGGCGGAAGGGGATGCCCGCCTGGGTCGATGTCTCCGCTCCGGACTTCATCACCCTCCAGGAGGTCCGCGCGGCCAACGACATCGCCCTCGGTGTCCTCGAGGAGAGCGGGTACACGACGATCAGCCACGACGCCGAGGCGAAGGGCCGGGCGGGGGTCGCCGTCATGGCGAAGACCGCCCCCGTGGAGACGCGTGAGGGGATCGGATCCGACGGCTACTTCGATCGGGCCGGACGATGGCTGGAGACGGACTACCGCCTCGGCGACGGCACTCTGCTCACCCTCGTCTCCGCCTACGTCCACTCCGGTGAGGCAGGCACCCCGAAGCAGGACGACAAGTACCGGTTCCTCGACCGGATGACCGAGCGGATGCCGCAGCTCGCCGCGACCGCCGACCACGTGCTCGTCACCGGTGACCTCAACGTCTGCCACACCGAACGGGACCTCAAGAACTGGAAGGCGAACCGGAAGAAGGCCGGCTTCCTGCCCGAGGAGCGCGCGTACTTCGACGGGTTCTTCGGCGATGTCGGCTTCGTCGACGTCCACCGGCAGCTCGCCGGTGACATCGACGGCCCCTACACCTGGTGGTCGATGCGCGGGCAGGCCTTCGACAACGACGCCGGGTGGCGCATCGACTATCACATGGCCACTCCGGGACTGGCCGGAACGGCGACGGTCGCCACCGTCGACCGGGCGAACAGCTGGGGTGAGCGCTGGTCGGATCACGCCCCGCTCGTCATCGACTACGACCTGCCCGCCCCGCAGTGAGGTGAGCCGCCGCGGCGCCGAGGTGGTGCCGCGGCGGCGGCGAGCGTCGGCTTCGCGGATCGACGGTCAGAGGCTGCGGATCGAAACCGCCGTGGCCGAAGCCGCTGAAATCAGAGTGCGGAGCCGACCTCGATGAGGAGGACACCGACGATGATGAGGCCGATGCCGGCGACCATGAGTCTCGTCAGGCGCTCCTGGAAGAGCACGCGTCCGGCGATCGCGGTCAGCGCGACACCCGTGGCCGCCCAGATCCCGTAGGCAACTCCGAGGGGGAAACCGGTGCGCAGGGTGAGGCTGAGCAGGCTGAAGGAGACGATGTAGCCGCCGGCCACACCCGCGTACCACCATTTCGAGCCGCCCACCGAGGCCACGCGCAGGCAGATGGTCGCCGCGACCTCGAGGAGGATCGCGCCGATGAGGAGCGCCCAGCCGAGGATCATGACTCCTCCTGACGAGCCTGCGATTCCGCTGGCCGCCGAGCCGGCAATTCGGCGTCCCGCCGCGGCGATTCCGCCTCCCGCGAAGCCCGCGACTCCGCCCCCGGTCGGGGCGGCGCGGCCGGGTAATCCGCCTCGGTGGCGGCGACCGTCGGCACGTCCTGCCCGCGGTGGCCGATTTCGACGAGCATGACCCCGGCCATGATGGCGACGATGCCGAGCGCCATGACGACGGTGATCGGCTCGGCGAAGAGCAGCGCCGAGGCTGCGGCCGTGAGTGCGACACCGGAGGCACCCCAGATCCCGTAGGCGATGCCGAGCGGCAGCCCCGACCGCAGTGTGAGGCTGAGGAAGACGAACGCGGCGGCATAGCCGAGGGCCATGAGGATGTAGAGGGCCGGATGCTCGATCGCCGCCTTCATCGACAGCGTCCCCGTCACCTCGGCGAGGATCGCTCCCGCCAGAAACACCCACGTTCGCACCCGTCCATCCTCCCCGATGACCACGTCCTCGGGGAAGACCGTCTATCGACGTGAGACCGACGATGCCCAGAGTGTGAACCGTCCAGACGGTTCACACTCTGGGCATCGACACTCTCAGCAGCAGCGCGCCTTCGGGTTGCGGTCCTGTTCATCGGTGTGATCGCGCCAGAACTCCCGCTCTCCCATCGCGCCGTCCCGAGTGCCGTGGCGGCGCTCATAGGACTCGAGGTAGTGGAGGTAGGCGTTCTCACCCATGATCTCTTTCAGGTACCAGAGCAGCCAGGCCCCGCCTCGGCGCAGGGACCCCCACGGATCCCTCGCCATTCGGGTGAGCAAGGGTGTCTCGGTCATGGTCGACTCCTGCCCGACCGCTCGTCCCACTGGGCCTGGACCTCGCGTTCGGACCGGCGGGCGATGAGGCCGGCCGGGGCGAAGAGCTTCGTCTCGGTGAACGGCTCCTCCGTCGTCGGCAGGGAGCCCTTGCGGATGGCTTCGATCGACTTCCACAGCGCCATGACGACGACCATGGCGACGAGGAGGGCGAAGATGATCGACAGCGTGCCCTGGACGAAGGTGTTGCGCACGACCGCGCTCATCGCCTCCACTCCCTGGGTCGCCCCGAGCGAGGTCTCGCCCGCGGCCAGCGCATCCCGGTACGCGAAGTGCTGAGCCCAGTAGCCGAGCTTGGGATCGGAGGAGAAGATCTTCTGCCACGACGCCGTCATCGTCACGATGAGATCCCACGCCAGCGGGATGCCGGGGATCCACGCGTAGCGCGCGAGCCCCATCTTGCACACGATCGCGAAGATCACTGCGAGGGCGATCGCGGCGAGCAGCTGATTGGAGATGCCGAAGAGCGGGAAGAGCGTGTTGATGCCGCCGAGCGGATCGGTCACTCCCATGAGCAGGATCGATCCCCAGGCACCGACCATGATCGCCGTCGTCAGCCACGCGCCCGGCGTCCACGAGGGATCGCGGAAGCGCTTGGAGAAGTTGCCGAGGGCGTCGCTGAGCATGAAGCGGGCGACACGGGTGCCGGCGTCGATCGTCGTGAGGATGAAGAGCGCCTCGAACATCACGGCGAAGTGGTACCAGAACGACATCCAGGCGGGTCCGCCGAAGACGCTGTGGAGGATCTGCGCCATGCCCATGGCCAGGGTCGGTGCACCGCCGGTGCGGGAGACGATGCTCTCCTCACCGACATCGCGCGCCGCCTGCTCGAGGAACTGCGGTGTCGTCTCGACCCCCGACATGCCGAGGGAGTTGTTGATGAAGTCCGCGGCGCCCTGGGCGGTGCCGCCGGTCAGCGGTTCGGCGGCGTTCATCGCGAAGTAGAGGCCCTTGTCGAGGCAGATCGCGGCGACGAGCGCCATGATCGCGACGAAGGACTCCATGAGCATGCCGCCGTAGCCGATGAGCCGGGCCTGCGACTCCTTCTCGATGAGCTTCGGGGTCGTGCCCGAGGCGATGAGCGCGTGAAAGCCCGAGAGGGCACCGCACGCGATCGTGATGAAGAGGAACGGGAAGAGCGCACCGGCGAAGGCGGGGCCGGCGGAGTTGAACGCGAACTCGGTGAACGCGGGCATCTGCACGGTCGGGTTGACGATGAGGATGCCGACGGCGAGCAGCACGATCGTGCCGATCTTCATGAACGTCGAGAGGTAGTCGCGCGGGGCGAGGAGCACCCACACGGGCAGGACAGCGGCGAGGAAGCCGTAGATCATCAGGCACCATGCGAGCGTCACCTTGTCGAGGGTGAAGACCTCCGACCAGACGGGGGAGCTGTTGACCCAGCCGCCGGCGATGATCGCCGCGAGCAGGAGGACGACGCCGATGACCGAGGTCTCGATGACCTTGCCCGGGCGCAGGTAGCGCATGTAGACGCCCATGAACACGGCGATGGGAATGGTCATCGCGATCGAGAAGACGCCCCAGGGGCTCTCGGCGAGGGCGTTGATGATGACGACGCCGAGGACCGCGATGAGGATGACCATGATGAGGATGATGCCGAGCGAGGCGATGACACCGCCGGTCTTGCCGAGTTCGTCACGGGTCATCTGCCCGAGCGAGCGGCCGTTGCGGCGCACCGAGAAGTACAGGACCATGTAGTCCTGGACGCCGCCGGCGAGGATGACGCCGACGATGATCCACAGAGTGCCCGGCAGGTAGCCCATCTGCGCGGCGAGGATCGGACCGACGAGCGGTCCGGCTCCGGAGATCGCGGCGAAGTGGTGGCCGAAGAGGACGCGACGGTCCGTCGGTGCGAAGTCACGGCCGTTGTCATTGATCTCCGCCGGAGTCGCCCGCCGCGGGTCCGGACGGCAGACCTTCCATTCGATGAATTTCGCGTAGAAGCGGAATCCGATGAGGTAGCTGCCGACGGCGGCGGCGACGAACCAGCTCGCCGAGAGGTTCTCCCCGCGGACGAAGGCGACCATCGTCCAACCCGCACCGGCGATGAGGGCGATGGCCACCCAGAGCACGATCCTGCCCGGCGTCCACCGGGGCTTCTCCACCACACCGACCGGGGGCAGCCCCTCTTCGGTCTTGACGTATTCAACCGACACGCGGTCCTCCTCATTGAGCTGGGTCGTCCACGATCCGCCCGGCGGTCCCTGCGCGTGCTGCGGCCGGTCGAGGTCCTTGTCGTGCGGCACCCCGTCCCACCAGCCTCAACATGTGAAGAGCCTTGGCGAATCATGTGTTCTGGATGACATCATACTCGCCGCGGTGTGCCGCGGGTCACGCGGCGTCGGCAACCGGAGGACCGGCATCGGCGGGTGTTCGACAGCGGCGTGAGAGGCGGGGCGCCGAGATGGCAAAATGGAGCCATGACGACGACTTCACTGCCCCGCACCGTGTCCGGAATCCAAGCGACCTCCGATTCCCTCCATCTCGGCAACTACATCGGGGCCCTGCAGCAGTTCGTCACCCATCAGCAGTCCCACGACGCGTTCTACTTCATCGCCAACATGCACGCGATCACCGTCGAACAGGACCCGGCCGAGCTTCGGGAGCGGACCCTGCGCACGGCCGCGCAGTTCATCGCCGCCGGCATCGACCCGGAGGCCTCGACGATCTTCGTCCAGTCGCAGGTCCCCGCCCACCCCCGTCTGAGCTGGGTGCTCGAGTGCACGACCTCGATGGGCGAGGCGACGCGGATGACCCAGTTCAAGGACAAATCGGCGAAGCAGGGTCACGTGTCCCTCGGCCTGCTCACCTATCCGGCCCTCATGGCCGCCGACATCCTCCTCTACAACCCTCAGATGGTGCCCGTCGGGGAGGACCAGCGCCAGCACCTCGAACTCACCCGCAACCTCGCCGAGCGGTTCAACCACCGGTTCGGTGATACCTTCGTCGTGCCCGAGGCGCAGATCCTCAAGGCCACCGCGAAGATCTACGACCTCCAGAATCCGGACGCGAAGATGTCGAAGTCCCTGCCGAGTCCGCTCGGCCGCATCGACCTCCTCGACGAGCCGAAGGCCCTGACGAAGAAGATCAAGTCCGCCGTCACCGACGATGAGACGGAGATCCGCTTCGATCCGACGGCCAAGCCCGGAGTCTCGAACCTGCTGACGATCTACTCGTCGCTGACGAACCGGCCCGTCGACGACATCGTCGCCGACTACGAGGGGAAGATGTACGGTCATCTCAAGGTCGATCTCGCCGAGGTGGCCGTCGAGGCGCTGACGCCGGTGCGGGAGCGCACGCTCGAGCTCCTCGAGGACCGCGCCCAGCTGCAGCGGATCCTCGATGCCGGCGCGGAGAAGGCGAACGCCATCGCCGAGGTGACACTGCGCGAGGTTTATGACAAGGTCGGTTTCATCTGAACCCGCCGTCGGGACACCCCGACGACCACCCCAACGTACCCGCCGAGCGCGTGGAGGAGCCGCCGTGGCCAAGAAGAAGACCGCAGAAGGACCGCTCAACCTGACCCCGGACATGCTGCACACCGCAGCCCGGCTCGAGGACCGCTTCAACGGGTGGATCCAATCGCGAGCGACCAACCACAGCTACCAGCGGACCGTGCTCGCCTACGACACGTACGGCGGCACCGACTGGGTGCGGGTCCTCGGCCGCCTCGTGCTCACCCCCGACGGCCACCCCTCGGCCGATGCGCAGGCCAGCGTCCGCGGATGGCGCTCGTTCGTCAGCGTCCCTCTGCCCAACGACACGGCGTGGGTGCGGATCAACGACGAGGAGCACATGGTCACCTCGGACCGGGGCGGGATCATCGACACCGTCATCCCCGGCGACTTCACCCCGGGGGAGACGGAGATCGAGCTGTGGACCGACGGGTCGCTCGTCGACTCGGCCGCGGTGCGCATCATCGGTGAGGATTCGACGTTCGGCATCATCTCCGACATCGACGACACAGTCATGGTGACCTCGCTGCCGCGACCCTTCCTCGCCGCGTGGAACACGTTCGTCCTCAGCGAGCACGCGCGCTCGCCGGTGGCGGGCATGTCCGTGCTCTACGACCGGATCACCTACATGCGGCCGAACACCCCGATCATCTACCTCTCGACGGGGGCATGGAACTCGGCGATCACGCTCAAGCGGTTCCTCTCCCGCAACCTCTATCCGATCGGGCCGCTGCTGCTCACCGACTGGGGGCCGACGACGACCCGCGTCTTCCGCTCGGGCAAGGAGCACAAGCGCAACACCCTCGAGCGGCTGGCCCGCGACTTCCCGTGGATGAAGTGGCTGCTCATCGGCGATGACGGGCAGAACGACGAGGAGCTCTACGGCGAGTTCGTCGAGAACCACCCGAACAACGTCGCCGCCGTCGCGATCCGCCAGCTCACCGTCGGTGAGGCCGTGTGGGCCGGTGGTCGCTCGAAGCGCCACGGCCGCGGGCAGGGTGTGCCGTGGATCTATGCACCCGACGGCGCCGGTCTCGCCTCGCGCCTGACCGAGCGGGGGATCATCTCGACGATCTGACCTCGGAGTCCCGGGACCCAAGCATCGAAACGGCCACTTCGCGTCGAGACCGCCGCTTACAGGTGGCGGTCTCGACGCGAAGTGGCCGTCTCGGTGCCGGAGCGGGCTCAGACTGCGCCGGCGCGGACTGAGACGGCGCCGGCGCGGGCTCAGACGGTGCCGGAGGCCGCGGCGGGAGCAGTGCGCGCCAGTCGTGTGCGCAGCTCGTCCTCGGCGTCGCGGAACTCGGCGGCGAGGCGATCGACGAGCTCGGCGGTGGTGCGCTGCAGCCCGAGGGCGCCGATGCCCTGACCCGAGCCCCAGATGTCCTTCCACGCCTTCGCGTCGGAGTTCGGGTCGGTGCCGAAGTCCATCTTCGAGGGGTCGGCCTCGGGCAGATCGTCGGGGTCGAAGCCGGCGGCGACGATCGAGCCGCGCAGGTAGTTGCCCTTGACCCCGGTGAAGTAGTTCGAGTAGACGACGTCGTCGGCGGCGGAGTCGACGATCATCTGCCGGTACGCATCGACGACGTTGGCCTCGGGGGTGGAGAGGAACGCGGAGCCGATGTAGGCGTAGTCGGCCCCGGCGGCCAATGCCGCGAGGATCGACCGGCCGTGGGCGATCGCACCGGAGAGCAGCAGCGGCCCGTCGAACCAGCTGCGGATCTCCTGGACGAGCGCGAACGGGGAGAGCGCGCCCGCGTGTCCGCCGGCCCCGGCGGCCACGGCGATGACGCCGTCGGCGCCCTTCTCGACGGCCTTGTGGGCGAAGCGGTTGTTGATGATGTCGTGGAGGACGACGCCGCCGTAGGAGTGGACGGCCTCGTTGACCTCTTCCCTGGCGCCGAGTGAGGTGATGACGATGGGCACCTTGTGCCTGACCACCTCGGCGAGGTCGGCCTCGAGGCGATTGTTCGACCGGTGGACGATGAGGTTGGCCGCGAACGGGGCGGCGGGGGACTCGGGGTGGGCTGCGGTGTAGTTCGCGTTCGACTCGGTGATCTCGTCGAACCAGTCGGCGAGCAGCGACGCCGGCCGCGCGTTGAGGGTGGGGAACGCCCCGACGATGCCGGCCTGGCACTGGGCGGTGACGAGTTCGGGGCCCGATGCGATGAACATCGGGGAGCCGAAGACCGGAAGGCGCAGCCTCAGGTCGAGAGAGTCAATGGGGTTCACGATGCCTCCTTGGATTTGCGAACAGCACCACTCTAACTGAACGAATGTTAAAAATCGGTGCGAGGGGAGCAGAAAGCGGGGGCGCGGCCGATGATTCGGCTGCGCCCCCGCTTCGCGGTCGCCCTCGGTCAGGAGTCGGTGAAGTTCGGATCCCGCTTCTCGACGAAGGCGGCCATGCCCTCGGTCTGGTCGTTCGTCGCGAGCACCGAGTGGAAGAGGCGGCGCTCGTAGCGCAGGCCCTGCTCGAGCGTCGTGTCGAAGGCGACGTTGATCGCCTCCTTGACCATCGCCGAGGCGATGAGGGACTTCCCGGCGATCGTGCGGGCGATCTCGTTCGCCGTCGACAGGAGTTCCTCGGGGGCGACGACGCGGGCGACGAGGCCTGAGCGCTCGGCCTCCTCGGCGTCCATCATCCGCCCGGTCAGGCACATGTCCATCGCCTTCGCCTTGCCGACCGCCCGGGTCAGGCGCTGGGACCCGCCCATGCCCGGGAGCACGCCGAGGTTGATCTCGGGCTGGCCGAACTTCGCCGTCGTCGCGGCGATGAGGATGTCGCCCATCATCGCGACCTCGCAGCCTCCGCCGAGGGCGTAGCCGCTGACGGCGGTGATGATCGGCTTGCGGACGTTCGTCAGGCGCTCCCAGCCGGCGAACCAGTCGGCGCGGTAGGCGGTGGCGAAGTCGAGTTCGGACATCTCCTTGATGTCCGCGCCGGCCGCGAACGCCTTCTCGCTGCCGGTGATGATGATCGCGCGCACCGCGTCATCGGCGTCGAACCCGGTCGCCGCATCGGTGATGTCGGTGAGGACCTGGAGGTTGAGCGCGTTGAGCGCCTTGGGCCGGTTGATCGTGATCGTCGCGACTCCGTCGTCGACGGAGGTGAGGATGGTTGCGTAGTCGCTCATGAGAACACCTTGTCTGTCTGCTCGGTGGTGAGGATGGCGGTCACGGTGGCGTCGTCGACCTCGCTGAGGGAGGCCGGCGACCACTGGGGGCTGCGGTCCTTGTCGATGACCTGCGCGCGGATGCCCTCGCGCAGATCGGGGCGGCGCGTCATCTCGACGGCGATGCGGTAGTCCTGTTCGAGCACCTCGGCGAGCGTCATGTCCGCGGCCCGCCGCAGGGCGGCCAGGGTCACCTTCACCGAGGTGGGGGCCTTCGTCCGGATGAGGGCGGCAGCCGCGTTCGCCTCGGGGTTCGCATGGGCCTCGAGGCGGGCGAGGATGTCCTCGATGTCATCTCCGGTGTAGCACTCGTCGATCCAGGCGGCCGCCTCGGCGAGGTCATCGGCCGGGGCGTCCGCGGCATAGCGGGAGACGACGGTGTCGACGTCCTCCCCGGCTTCGAGGTCGGCGATGAGGGCGGGGAGGTCGGCTTCGGGGACGTAGTGGTCGGCGAGGTCGAGGGCCAGCGCCGCGCCCGGGCCCACCGCGGTGCCGGTCAGCGCCAGGTGCGTGCCGAGCTCGCCGGGAGCGCGCGCGAGCAGGTAGGTGCCGCCGACGTCGGGGAAGAGTCCGATGCCGGTCTCGGGCATCCCGACCTTCGTCGAGTCCGTGACGATGCGCTCGGAGCCGTGCCCGGAGATCCCGACGCCGCCGCCCATCGTGATGCCGTTCATGATGACGACGTAGGGCTTCGGGTACTCGGCGATCGCGGCGTTCATCCGGTACTCGCGGTTCCAGAACTTCGCGTTCTCGCCCGTGCCCTCGACGATGTCGGTGTAGACGGCTTTGATGTCCCCGCCGGCGCACAGACCGCGCTCGCCGCGGCCGGTGACGAGCACGGTGGTCACGGTGTCGTCGTCGTACCAGCTGCGCAGGGCGTCATCGATGCCGGCGACCATGTCGAGGCTGAGCGCGTTGATCAGCTTCGGCCGGTTGAGTTCGATCCGTCCGAGGCCGCCGGACGCTGTGGCGATGATGCTCGGATTCTCTGTCGTCATATCAGCCCACTCCTGTGCTCTTGCGCGAGATGATCACGCGCATGATTTCGTTGGTGCCTTCCAGAATCTGGTGGACGCGCAGGTCGCGAACCAGCTTCTCAATCCCATACTCTGTCAGATACCCGTAGCCGCCGTGGAGCTGGAGGGCCCGATTGGCGACGTCGAAGCCGGTGTCGGTGGCGGTGAGCTTCGCCATCGCCGAGAGCAGGGACGTGTTCGGGTCGCCCGCGTCGTAGGCGTTCGCGGCCCGCCACAGGAGGGAGCGTGCGGCTTCGAGCTTCGTCTGCATCTCCGCGACCTCGAAGCGCAGCGCCTGGAAGCCGGTGAGCTCGGTGCCGAAGGCCTGGCGCTCGCCCATGTAGTCGATGGCCTTCTCGAGCGCGGACTGCCCGCCGCCGAGCGAGCACGCCCCGATGTTGAGGCGGCCGCCGTCGAGGCCGGACATCGCGATCTTGAAGCCCTGACCGAGGTCGCCGAGCATGTTCTCCTTCGGCACTCGGACGTTCTCCATGATGACCTGGCGGGTCGGCTGGGCGCGCCAGCCCATCTTCTGCTCGTTGACACCGAAGCTCAGTCCCTCCATCCCCTTCTCGAGGATGAACGCGGAGATCCCGCGGGCGCCGTCCTGCCCGGTGCGGGCCATGACGAGGTAGGTGTCGGTCGACCCGGCGCCGGAGATGAACTGCTTGACGCCGTTGAGGACGAAGTGGTCGCCGTCCTCGCGCGCCGAGGTGCGCAGGGCACCGGCATCGGAGCCGGCGTTGGGTTCGGTGAGGCAGTAGCTGCCGAGGTGCTCCATCGAGACGAGCGGGAGGAGGTACCTCTCCTTCTGCTCCTCATTGCCGTACTTGTCGATCATCCACGCGACCATGTTGTGGATCGAGATGTAGGCGGCCACCGACGGGCAGCCGGTCGACATCGCCTCGAAGATCAGGGCCGCATCCATCCGGCCCATCCCGGTGCCGCCGGACTCCTCACGGACGTAGATGCCGCCCATGCCGAGTTCCGCCGACTTCCTGATGACGTCGACGGGGAAGTGGTGGTTGGCATCCCAGTCGAGTGCGTAGGGGGCGATCTCCGTGTCGGCGAAGTCGCGGACCATGGCAGAGATCGTCTGCTGCTCCTCGGTGAGGCCGAACGGCAGGGCAGTCACAGTGCTGCGGGACATGGTTCCTCCAGGATGACGGGTGAGCGGTGGTGCGCTCGTGCGGGGTGGGCGGGGTGACCGCGATCACGGGCACGGCATTGTCATCAGGATACGGAGAATTTACTAGGACGTCCAACTAATTGCCCCGAGGCCGCTCTCACCTGGTGGTGAGCGGAGAGCAGAGAGCGGAGAGCAGAGCGCGGTCCGGGAGGGCGGTGGGGGAGTCCCGGCAGAGTTCTGGTGTCAGGCAGAGTTCCGGAGCCGGGCAGAGTTCCGGAGTCGGGCAGAGTTCCGGAGCTCGGTGGACTCAGGAGTGCAGCAGGCGAATCAGGCGGGGTCTTCGAGGCGCACCCGCAGCGCCTCGAGGTGGGGGAGGAGCTCGCCTCCATCGGTGCCGGAGACGGCAGGGGACGTGAAGACCTCGTCATTGAGCGCCGAGGTGGCGCGGGCGGCGAGCTCGCGACCGGCCTCGGTGAGGTCGACGAGCGTGGTCCGGCGGTCGTCGGGATGGCTGCGGCGACGGACGAGGCCGGCCTTCTCGAGGCGATCGACGGAGTTCGTCGTCGACGTCGCGTGGACCTGGAGGCGCGCGGAGATCTTCGACATCGGCAGGGTGCCGGACTTCGTGAACGAGAGCAGAGTGAGCACCTCGTAGCGCGAGAACGTCAGGGAGAAGGGCTTGAGCGCGGCGTCGACCATCGCGAGGAAGAGCTGGTGGACGCGCATCACGGAGATGACGGTGTTCATGCCGTCCGCGGCCTCATCCCAGCCGTGCGCGAGCCACTGCTTCCGTGACTCCTCGATGGGATCGAACCGTACCGCTGTGCTCTTCTCCGGCGCCATTGTCGACAGTGTAGTGAAGTGAGAGGATTGGCGCATGTGCGGTCGACTCAACCTGTCATCTGACCCGGCGGACCTCGCCGACGAGCTCCGCCTCGACGTCGTCTCCTACGACTACACCCCGCGGTACAACGTTCCTCCGGGTGCCGACATCCCCATCGTCGTCGAGCGCCTCGACGACGACGGACAGCTCACCCGCCGCCTCGAAGCGGCGTCGTGGGGACTCGTGCCCAGCTGGGCGAAGGACCGGGCGATCGGGTTCAAGGCCTTCAACGCGCGCTCGGAGACGGTGCTCGAGAAGCCGATGTTCCGGCAGGCGATCAAGCGCCGGCGGTGTGCCCTTCCCATCCCGGGCTACTACGAGTGGGAGGTCACCGAGGACGGCAAGCAGCCGTGGATGATGTCGGCGGCAGGCCAGGACCCGCTCTTCATGGCGGGGCTCTTCGAGTTCTGGAAGCAGCCCGACGACTCCTGGCTCGTGTCGACGTCGATCCTCACGATGGAATCGGCCGGTCATCTCCGCGACGTCCACGACCGGATGCCGGTGTTCCTCGGTCGTGACCACATCGACGACTGGATGAATCCGGCGCTGCCGAGCGGCGAGGTCCCCGACCTGCTGGCGGCCACGCTCGCCCAGGTCGATCCCGCGAGCGTGACGAAGCACCGGGTCGGCAAGGCCGTCGGCAACGTCCGCAACGACTCCCCGGCCCTCATCGAGCCGGTCGCCTGAGGACGCTGGACCGCCGGAATCCCGCGAGGTGCGGGGGCTCGTTGGAGCGGTGAGCGAGATCACCCTCCGAACGGCATTCTGCCCCTTGTGGGCGCCGATCCCGGTGGTGTAGAGTAGATCGAGCTGCCGGCCCAATGGGCCACAGCGAACGCTTCAGATGGATTTCGATCCAAGTGACGCGGAGGTGAACTCCGGGTTGCGGACATCGATGAGACACTGTAGAGTAGAGATCCGCTGGTACGGCGGGCCGCAAGGCGAAGAGTACCAAATCCTGTGGATGCCCCCGGTTGATCACGCGGAAAATGTTTCGTGTGATGGTTGGGTGTGTGTTTGTGGTTTGAGAATCCAATAGCGTGTTTGTTTGAACAATGTGATGCCAGAAAATTTTTTCTGGTAAGAC